>JACRLN010000003.1 GCA_016215115.1 Nitrospirota bacterium | reverse complement strand
ACGTCGACATAAGCGATTATAACGCATTTTGCGAAGCCGATTTTTTAAAAAATGTCAGTTATGAGGGCAGATCAGGTAAAATACAAAAAGCGGACATTTCTAAATCAGTAAGAATAGGACATTTCTAAATCGGTAGAACAGCAGTAAAAAACAATATTTTTCTTTTTGCAACAATATGTTACTCTGTGTTCTCAGTGGTTAATTGCATTATTCGGGTAAAAAATATTTTGGACTTTTAACAATACAAGTTTTATTATTTAAGTATAATAATAGTAATAAGCTGCCAAATATATAATATGCACAATTAAGGATGTGATGAATATGCCAGCCAAACATAAAAAGGTAAAAAAGCCGGCTTCCCTGCAAAAAGATAACAGGGAAAACATTATTAACAGGTTAAGTGATTTAATCACAATTCATGACCGCGACTTCAATATAATATATGCAAACGAAGCCGCCAAGAGAGTCCTTGGTTTACCCTCTTTAAACGGCAAAAAATTAAAATGCTATAAGTATTATCATGGAGAAGACTGCCCGCCAGCAGAATGTCCAAGCTGTAACTGTATAAAAACAGGTAAACCTGTTGTCGTGGAAAGATTCGAACCGCATTTAAATATATTCGTTGAAATCCATGCGATACCACAATTTGACATCAACGATAATCAGACCGGATTAATTCATATATTCAGGGATATTACCAGACACAAGCTGCTTGAAGAAGAATTAGATAAACACCGCACCGAGCTAATGAAACTTGTGGAAGACCGCACAGAGGAACTGAACCACTCAAACGAATTTCTCAGACAGGAAATATTAGACAGAAAGCTGGCAGAACATGCTCTCAAGATATCAGAACATAAATATCGCAGTCTATATAACAATGCGCCTGATATGTATCATTCTTTAAATAAGAACAAAATAATTATAGACTGTAATGAGACCGAAGCGAGAATGCTCGGTTATACAAAAGAAGAAATAATTGGAAGACCCCTTACAGATTTTTTCACGGAAGAATCCAGGAAACTGATTGAAAAAGATTTCCCCCGGTTAATAAAAGAAAAGGTCCTGAGGAATATAGATAGGGTGTTTGTGAGAAAAGATGGGACTACATTCCCTGCTATTATAAATGTATATGCTGAATTTGACAGTAAAGGGGAAATATTTACAATCAGGGCCAGTGCAAGGGATATAACTGACATTAAGAAACTGCAGGAGAGAGAGATAAAACTTCTTAAAGAATTAAAAACCATCTTTGAAAATTTTCCTGTTGGTATTGTATACCTCGACAAGGATTTTAAAATTATCCGCATGAATAAATATTTCAGTGATTTTGTTGGCATAAGTGAAATGGATCTTGCAGGAAAGTTTTGTTATGAAACGGTTGGGGAATACGTAAATGATTTTACAAGAAAAGGACATGAAAAAATCTGCAGTTTTTGCAAGAAGGACATATGTTTCAAGAATAAAAAAACTACTATTATAGAACGACCTTTAAATAATAAATTTATCAGGGTTACAACTATCCCTGAAATTGATGAAACCGGAGAGATTACAAGCTTTATGGAAGTAGTTGAGGATATTACGGATCGAAAGCTGGCCGAGACCGAGGCTATCCGGGCAGGACACCTTGCTTCTCTTGGCGAGTTGGCGGCAGGAGTGGCCCATGAAATAAATAACCCAATCAACGGTATTATTAATTATGCACAAATAATTGCAAATAAAAACCAGCCGGAAAGTAAAGAATATAATATCGCAAACCGTATTATAAAGGAGAGCGAACGCATTGCTGCCATTGTCGGCAACCTTCTTTCATTTGCCCGGGACAACAAGGAAGAGATGCGCCCTGTGCACATTAATGAAATTATGTCTGATTCACTCGCACTGACAAGCACGCAATTGACAAAAGATACCATAAATCTGCAAATAAACATTCCGGCGGATTTACCCGCAATTACAGTCATACCGGGACAGATTGAGCAGGTATTCCTGAATATTATAAGTAATGCGCGTTATGCACTTAATGAAAAATATCCCGGGACACATGAAGATAAAATACTTAAAATAACTGGAGAACAGGTAAAGGTTGAAGAATTACCTTATGTTCGAATAACTTTCTTTGACCAAGGGTCAGGAATATCTCCTGAGAACATAAATAAGGTGATGAACCCCTTCTTCTCTACCAAACCGGCTAATATCAGGACAGGTCTTGGTCTGAGCATCAGTCATGGAATTGTCACCAATCATGAGGGTAAGATAATGATTAACAGCGTAAAAGGAGAATTTACCATGGTAATTATTGAACTTCCGGTCAAGGGGAAACTTAAATGAAACAGAGGATTATAGATAATGCAATAAATACTTTTACATCATGAAAGCAAATATACTTGTAATTGATGACGAAGAGAGCATCCGGTTTACATTCGAAAATTTCCTTTCCAATGAGGGGTATTTTGTATCTACGGCCAAGGATTATAATGAAGCCATATCGAGGATTTCTGAAGCTGATTTTGATGTTGTTTTTACAGATATAATTTTGGGAAACAAGACAGGAATCGATATTCTCAAAGAAATAAGGAAAATTAAAAATAACTGCCCGGTAATAATGATTACCGGCTATCCTAATGTTGAAACAGCATCTGAAGCTGTTAGAATGGGCGCCTTTGACTATATTCCAAAGCCGGTGCGGCAATCAGCGCTTATCCATGTTGCACATTTGGCGTTTCAGCACAAACTTATCCGTGATGAAAACGAAAAATACCGCCTGAATCTTGAAGCGATCTTCAGGAGTGTAAAGGATGCCATTATTACTGTGGATAAGGACCTGTTGGTGGTTGAAGTCAATTATGCGGCACAGAACATTTGCGGCATTAATCGTGATTTGATAGGCAAGTCGTTTAGTATTTTACCAGCCAATTGCACGGGGAAATGCCTTGATGCGCTTAAAAACACCATCACTTTAAAGAAGGGTGTTGAATTGCAGCGTATGGAGTGTAAGCATAACAGACATTCAAGACAGGTTGTCACAATAAACATTTCTCCTCTTACAGGAAGAAATGGTGAATTTTCAGGTGCGGTGATGGTGGTAAGAGATGAGACCCGTTTAAACAATCTTGAACGTAATCTCAGAGAACGTCAGCATTTACACAACATCGTCGGGCAAAGCAACAGTATGCAAAAAATCTATGCACTTATTGAAGACCTTGCTGATGTTGAGACTACAGTATTAATTACAGGTGAAAGCGGAACCGGCAAGGAACTTGTTGCCGAGGCGATCCATTATAAAGGAAAGCGAAGCAATAAGCCTCTCGTGAAAGTCAATTGTTCGGCATTGTCCGAAACCTTACTTGAAAGTGAACTTTTCGGACATATAAAAGGGGCCTTTACAGGAGCTGACAGGGACAAGACAGGACGCTTTCAGAGGTCGGATGGGGGGACTATTTTCCTTGACGAGATCGGAGATGTTTCCCTGAACATGCAACTGAGGCTCCTCAGAGTGCTTCAGGAAAAAGTGATTGAACGTGTAGGTGATTCAACACCTATAAAAGTGGACGTTCGCATCATCGCAGCCACCAATCAGGACCTTCTAAAAAAAGTTAAACGGGGCCAATTCAGGGAAGATCTGTATTACCGGCTTAAAGTTATGGAATTGGCTCTGCCCCCCCTCAGAGAAAGAAAGGATGACATACCTTTTCTGTTAAACCATTGCCTTCAGAAATTCAACAAAAAATTAAATAAGAACATAGATGCCGTATCAGAAGATGTGCAGAAAATCTTTATGGATTACCCATGGCCGGGAAATATCAGGGAATTGGAAAATACACTTGAACATGCCTTTATTGTCTGCCATCAAAACACTATAACAATAGATCATTTGCCGCAAAGTTTAAGGGACTTTTATAATGAGAAAACCCCTGTAACTTCAGATGAAGGCGAGATCGGACAGCAGGCTGTTCTAAAAGCGCTGGAAAAAACCGGCTGGAACAAATCCAAAGCAGCACGCCTCCTCGGGGTAAATGTAAGAACGATTTACAGGAAGCTCGAAAAATTTAACATCTCTACAGAAAAAATAAAATAGAAGTAAACTCCCTGCTTTTTAATAAACCATAGCGACTCAGAGATAAATTCTAAATTCGAAATTCTAAGCGTGGAATTCGGAACAATTTGAAATAACCATGACATGTCATACAATCATGTCTGTCATGAAAATGTGACATGTCATTGTTTTTATTAATCGTGAGACGCTGAAAATTCATAAAAATTAAACTTTCTCTACGCTTCACCATTACTTTTCTTCTGGCATGTTTCTTGTTAATTAATATGTGTACTGACTTGCGAATACGCTTTATATATTCTTTTCAATAAATTTTTAAATGCTAAACTTCTATGTCTTAAGGAGGCTCTTATTAAGATGGCAGCTAACATTGATAATAAATGCCCACACCTGGTGGAATGGTCAGACCGTGTTATATTAATGTGCAATAAAGGCGATAGCACTTATGTGCCTGATCTTTCTGACCTTCAATTTTACTGCAAAACTAAAACCTATAACAAATGCCATTATTCTGTAAAGCTGGATAATTTTACACCTGCTGTAAAAAGTTTAAACGGAGATATGGGTAAAACATGAAATTTGCAATAGGTGAAGATATTATAAAAAATGCGACTAAATGCAGGAGTAATTTTTCCTGTTTATCAGGGGAAAATGGTTGTCTATGCGAAATAGAAGATTTTGCAGGAGAGAAGATACATTTTATAATACCTGGAAATGCAACGGAAATATGCGACTACAGAATGGGATTCGGATATTCCTATCTATGTAATTGTCCTGTCAGGAAAGAAATATACAATCAATATAAGGTTTAATTCATTTGATAAAAATGGATAAAACGAGGTGAATGAAAATGTCTGTTATAAGAAAAAAAGAAATTTGCCCCTTTGTACAAATCCCTTTTCACGATTGTTATTGTTTCAACCTGAGCAGCAGATATATTGAGCCGGCAATATATTACTGCGGCAATCATTTCACCGCATGTGAAATATACAAGAAAAATATTTCGGCTAAAGAAAGGCATTCTGCTAAAAAATTAAATTCTGAATATGTAGCATGACATTTTATATATCAAAATGAATCAGAAAAAGTCACATGCAATAAGTATGAAACAGGTAAAAAACCTGAAAGGCATAACGAACCTGGCAGAGGCGATTATTCTTCAATCGCTGGAGGATATCTGGACTCCTGAATACAATAAAGAGACCAGGGAATTTTTCAGCGGGGCCGGGTTTAAAATTTGTTCAGAAATTGCCGGGTTGGATACCATGAAACAATTTAAAGTCTTGCATTTTATAGGAGGGAAGAGCAATGGAAGGAACTTTAGAGTACATTGAGCGTCAGGATAGCAAGTACCCTGAAGCAGTAACAGAAGAATTAGACAATATTGCACAAGAGACCAGAGTTTTTTCTTCATCCATACATTACACCCAGGATGATCCGATAAAAATTTATCTCCGGGAAATAGAAGCGCTCTCCCTGCTTACCAAACAGGGGGAGGTCGAGCTTGCAAAGAAAATCGAAGAGGGGAAAATGAGAATGTCACGGATTGTTTTTACCACCCCTTTCACAATAAAACAAATATTGTATCTGCCTTCCCTTTTAAAGGAAAATAAAATAACCGTAAACAATATCTGTGCAATTGAAAAGGATGTAACGGATACAGTAAAAAAACATTTTCTTGAAAATTTTCTCGGCAATATCAGATTATTAAAGTCTCTTTTCCAGAAACTGAACTCATATCCGGTAACACTTGACGGTAACAAGCTGAGCAGGAAAGAAAAAGAGTCAATCAGGTCAAAGGTATCGGACATAAAACTGAAAATAACTGATAAGTTAAACAGTCTTCATCTCAGGGAAGAGATCATGAAAAATTTTTGTGCCCAGTTTGAAAGATTGGCATCTCTTCATGAAAACATAAGCGGCGAGATAAATAATATCTTATTAACACTTGAAACATCTGAGTACAAATTGAAAAACAAGAATGCATTTTTTGCCCTTGCCGCCTCTTGCATGAAGCATGAGGATATGAAAGCTCTATACAATACGTATAAGAGACTTAAAGCGGAAATGATGACGATAGAATCAGAACTGGGGCTTAAGGGAGAAGATGTAAAGAGGGCTTTGATCCTTTTTCAGGAAAATGAAAACCGGCTTATTAAGGCAAAGAAGAGTCTTACCGAAGCAAATCTGAGACTCGTAATCAGCGTTGCAAGAAAATACATAGGCAGGGGTCTTAGCATGCTTGATCTTATCCAGGAAGGCAATATCGGCTTAATGAGGGCTGTTGAAAAATTTGATTATAAGAGAGGATATAAATTCAGCACATATGCAACCTGGTGGATTAGGCAGGCCATAACACGGGCCCTTGCAGATCAGGCCAGGACCATAAGGCTTCCTGTCCATATGATAGAAACCATCAACAGACTGACACATGTTTCCAAACATCTTGTACAGGAACTTGGCAGAGAGCCGAGGGCTGAAGAGATAGCAAAGAGAATGAAGCTGCCGTTGGACAAGGTTCGGGAAGTCATGAAGATATGCAAAGAGCCGATCTCGCTGGAGACTCCTATCGGGAGCGACGAAGACAGCCATCTGGAAGATTTCATAGAGGACAAGGCTTCTCTAATCCCGCTGGACAGCGTGATTCAGCAGGAATTGAAGGAGCAGGTCAGAAAAGTAATAAGCACCCTTACTCAAAAAGAAGCCGAAATCATAGAAAAACGTTTTGGTATCGGAGACGGCGTCTCACAGACACTTGAAGAAGTGGGCAAACAGTTTAGAGTTACAAGGGAGAGAATACGGCAGTTAGAGGGAAAAGCCCTCAGAAAGTTGAGACATCCCGCAAGAAGCGAGTCCCTTAAACTCTTTCTTGAGAGGGTGTGATTTAGTCACATCTCAGCAAGCAATTTACTGAGTTGATCATACAGGAGTTATGGGAGGAATATCCTATAACTACGTTTTAGTTTTACCGCCCTTGAATTCGCTCGTCGGAAAATTCGCCCGGCCTTGACACGCTTACTAAAATGAGATATACTCCAAATTAGTTAAACTAAAATGGAGTTTATTCCAGAATGAAAGAATTTAAAAGAATTCTGAATATCAAACTGCCGGATAAACAGTCTGCTTTTTTATGGGGCGCAAGGAAAACAGGTAAAAGCACATATTTGAAAAACTGCTTTCCCGATAGTATTGTATTTGATTTTCTTAAAACCGATTTATATTTTAAGATTTCTAAGAATCCAGCCCTGTTACGGGAATTGCTTTTAGCTAAAGACAAAGCCTTGCTTAAGTATCCGATAATATTATATGAGGTTCAGAAGGTTCCCCATGTGCTGGATGAGGTACATTGGCTGATAGAAAATAAAGGCTTAAGGTTTGTCCTCTGCGGTTCAAGCGCCAGAAAACTAAAGCGAGGACATGCCAACCTTCTGGGAGGCAGGGCATGGCGTTATGAAATGTTTCCTCTGGTTACAGCGGAAATAGATAATTTTAACCTGCTCAGGGCACTTAATCAGGGACTGATACCATCGCATTATCTCCAAAGCAGTGAGAATGCAAAGAAGTCGTTAAATGCCTATGTTCAGGATTATTTAAAAGAAGAAGTCTTTGCCGAAGGATTGATCCGTAATGTTCCTGCATTTTCAAGATTTTTTGATGCCTTTGGTTATTCGCACGGGGAACTTACCAATTATTCCAATATTGCCCGTGATTGCGGTGTAGATTCAAAGACTGTCAAGGAATATTATCAGATACTTGTAGATACGCTTATGGCAGTTAGAATAGAGCCGTTCAAGAAAAGGCAGTCCCGGCAGGTTATAACCAAAGCGGTAAAATATTATCTCTTTGATGCAGGCGTAGCCGGCTGCCTTATTAAACGGAATTTGTCTGAAGAAAAGGGGACTGAGTTCGGCAAGGCTTTTGAGCATTTTATACTCATGGAAATGGTTGCATACCGATCTTATAACGGTAACGATTTCAGGATAAATTTCTGGCGGACTAAATCCGGCCTCGAGGTGGATTATGTTATCGGGGACGGCGAGACAGCCATAGAGGTAAAAGGTACGGATAATGTTGATGTGAGGGATTTAAAGGGTTTATTCGCTTTTATGGATACTTACTCTCCAGGAAGAAGCATTGTTGTCTGTAATGAAAAAGAGAAAAGGATTCACGGCAAAATAGAGATAATGCCGTGGCGTGAATTTCTCTATGAACTCTGGGATAACAGGATATTGAAATATTAACTAAAGGGCAATTATAAGCGTACTATATATAAAAGAAGGGGAGGCATTGAGCCTCCCCTCTTTTCTGATTAATGCTTCATTACGGCTTTTTCAGCCCGCAACTTTGCAGCTTCATCTTTTATTTTCTGTAAAGTCTCCTTCATGGGCGCCCATCCATACCAGTGCATATAATCTGGATTCATATGGAATGCACCCTCAAAAGCCCTCATCCTGTATTCAAGGAACATGACATAAAGGTCCTGTTCAACGGAACTTTTTGCCTCATAGAACTGCAGAAGATCAGGGGCAAAGGCCCAGTCTGAAGGTTTCTGGAGGATACCGTCCTGATAGAGTCCCTGAACAATCCTGATGGCCTCTGCTAATATTTTATCCACTTCCTTTATCGTCATATCTGCTGCATCAAGCTGACTTTTGGCATAAGACGCACCGTGACAGTCTGCGCATACCTTAACCATCTTATCCCTTTCTTTCTGAAAATCCTCTTTTGACAGCCTGGCAACTTTCCCGGCTTTCACAATATCAAGTCTTGCCGTAGGATTGCCTTTTTCATCAAGCACCCCAAGCGCCTGCAGGATCGCTACCCTGTCATTCAGCCAATCCTTGTCATCTTCCGGGAGTCTCACTGCAAGGAAGCCCCATGAGGTCATTACATTATGATCTCCGCCTGACATATGGCAGGTCTGGCATGTCGGAGCCCTTTTTGAACCCTTGCCTTCAATCTGCCATATGGTTCCATGCTTTGATGTGGACCACATCTCCCACTGCGGATGGTCAAAACCCATGTGGCACGTTTGGCAAGCCCTTGGGTCCTGCGCCTCAGATTTTTTAAATGAGTGCCTCGTATGACATGCATCGCATTGGGCATTACCGTAGCGGTACTGTGCCTTTTCTGTATCAGATTTAACGCCTACCTTGTGACAGCTTGAACACCCCTTATATCCCTCGCCGACAACAGCTTTGGGCTGATGAGCCCACATGGGCATTGCGCTTGACGCAATCCATGCCAGGTGATGTTTTCCCTCCTTAAACTGTTCTACCCGGTTTTTGTGGCATCCTGCACAGGTTTCAGGGGTCGGCATCTTTGCCAGTTTTGAATCATCCATCTTTTGATGTTCTGTGCCGTGACAGGACGAGCAATCAACGCCTTTCTTCGACATAGCGCCTTCAAGGTGCTGCCGTACCACACCGGGTGTTACTTTTTTATGGCATTCAATGCATGCACTCTTGGAACCGGATGCAAATGCCATACTGCTGAGCAATAAGATAAAAATAGTTGGCAATGCAATTTTCAGGTATTTCATACCTTTCCCTCCTTGTGTTTAATTTAAAGAAATCTGTCCTGCTCTGGAAATTTTATTAATTATTACCTCCTTTTTAGTTAATAACTTTTTTCTTAGATCTTAGATTAAATAAGAAAAATGAAGTTCTTTAATTTTTACAGAAGACGAAGAATAATGGTATGACTCAGATCATATATGTTTCTCTGTATTAACCCGAAAAATGAACTTACCAATTCTTTCCCTTGCACCCTTTCGTAATGAACCTTATAATTAATACAGAATGGATGTAATCACAACTCATTTAAACGCTGATTTTGATGCGCTTGCGTCAATGGTTGCGGCGAAGAAATATTATCCTGAGGCAGTCCTTGTATTCCCCGGTTCGCAGGAGAAAAACGTGCGTGACTTTCTGTCTACGTCGCACATAACTTTGGAGTTCAAAAAAATTAAGGACTTAAACTTTCAGGACATCACACACTTAATACTTGTTGACGTCAAGAGTCCCGACAGGATCGGAAAGTTTTCTGAAATATTGAATAAAGCGGGATTGACAATTCATATATACGATCATCATCCGTTTTCTAAAAAAGATATCAGGGGGCAGAAAGAAGTTATAGAGACAGCAGGAGCGACAACTACAATATTTACGGAAATGCTGCGGAAGGACCAGATAGTTATTTCACCTATTGAAGCTACAATACTGATGCTGGGAATTTATGAAGAGACCGGCTCTCTCATTTTTCCGTCCACAACAGTGCGGGACATAACAGCAGCCGCATATCTTCTGAAAAAAGGCGCAAACCTGAACATAGTTTCAAGCTTCATAACAAAAGAGCTTAATCCGGAAGAGATTGATCTTCTCAATGAATTGGTACATTCCTCAAATTATTTCGTCATTCATGATGTAAGGGTCAAGATCGCCAGGGCTTCAAGGGATGCTTATATAGGGGATATTGCCTTTTTAGCTCATAAAATTCGTGACATGGAGGATGTAGATGTAGTTTTTCTCCTCGTATCAATGGAGGACAGGGTACAGGTAATTGCACGAAGCCACATACCGGAGGTTGATGTTTCAGAAATACTGAACGTATTCGGAGGCGGCGGACATCCCCAGGCGTCTTCCGCAACCGTCAGGAGTATGTCGCTTGAAGAAACCGAAAACGAACTCATAAGTGTTTTAAAAAAGAAGATACATCCTACAAGAACGGCAAAGGACATAATGACAAGTCCGGTGAAGACCATTACATGGAACAGTACAATATCAACGGCAGAAAAATCCATGACAAGATATGAAGTAAATGTCCTGCCGGTCCTCAAACAAAATGCCTATTATGGACTTATATCCAGAGAAGAAGTGGAAAAGGCCCTGTTTCATGGTTTTGGCAAAAGCAGGGTTATAGAGTTCTGTACAACAGATGCCTTAAAGGCAACGCCTTCGACGCCGGTGAGCATGATTGAATCATCGATGATAGAACAAAACCAGAGGTTTATGCCTGTGCTTGAAAACAGTCAGATTGTGGGTGCAATAACGAGGACAGACCTCCTGAGGTCGATGTATGAAAGCCTTCTCAGGAAAGACAGGATTATTACACATGAAAAATTGACCGAGAAGCCCTCGATAGGCAAAAATCTGTCATCTGTTATGAAATCAAAATTTCCTCCGGAGATATTCAGCCTGCTTAAACTTGCCGGCGAGGTCGCTGATAAATTCGGTTTTTCAGCATATATAGTTGGTGGCTCTGTACGTGATCTCCTGCAGGGTGAAGCAAATCTTGATATAGACATTGTCATTGAAGGAGACGGGATCGCATTTGCACAGGTCCTTGGGAAAAAACTCCGCGCAAGGGTAAAAAGCCATAAAAGATTCGGCACCGCAGTTGTGGTGAAAGACAATTTTAAATTTGACGTTGCAACCTCAAGGACCGAATATTACGAATCCCCTGCCGCATTACCGACAGTGGAAACCTCTTCAATAAAAAAAGACCTGTACAGAAGGGACTTCACAATAAACACAATGGCAATAAAACTGAATCCTGATAAATTCGGACAGTTGTTTGACTTTTTCGGCGGACAGAGAGACATCAAGGAAAAAACCATAAGGATACTCCACAACCTCAGTTTTATAGAAGACCCCACCAGGGCTTTCAGGGCCATAAGGTTTTCGGAACGGTTCGGCTTTAAAATAAGTAAACACACAATAAACTTAATAAAGACTGCTGTACGGATAAATCTCTTTGACAGGCTTTCAGGCACAAGAATGTACGATGAACTCAATCTCCTCTTTCTCGAGACAGAACCAATCAGGGCGCTCAAAAGGCTGGAAGAACTCAGCCTGCTGAAATTTATTCACCCGCATCTGAAGGTGACAAAAACCCTTGAAGAAACATTTGAAGCCATACAGGAAACATTTGCGTGGTTCAAACTGCTTTTCTTTGAGGAAGAGGTGAATAAATCCCATCTTTTTCTTATGTCTCTCATTGAAGAACTGACATTGCACGAAAGAAAAGAAGCATTGCAGAGACTCCAGGTCCCTCCAAAAGCAAGCAGGGAAATTCTGGATGGAATTGAGCGCTCACAAACAGCGCTTTTAAGATTGCAGGGTGCTTCACAAAAAGATATTTACTATATTCTTTATCCTCTCAATATTCAAACCATTCTCTTTACTATGGCAAAAGCACAATTTAAGGAGCAGAAAAAAGCTGTTTCACTCTACCTGACAACATTAAGAAAAATCAGACCTGAGCTTAAAGGGGAAGACTTGCAGGAAATGGGATATACGCCGGGGCCGCTTTTCAAAAAAATATTTACTGTAATCGTTGATGCAAGGCTCGAAAGACAGGTTAAAAGCCGTGAGGAAGAGATACAGTTTGTAAAGGAGAGATTCAATAAATGATCCTCACCCCGGCGTAGTAACAGCAGAGAGCACTGTCAAGGTCATTGATAAAAGATCTCTCACTGCCGTCTTCAAACATGATTCTTACAAGACAGAATCCACCTGAAAGCTGTGAGTGTCTTTCTTCGATAACTTCTCCAGTGCCCCAGACAGAATATTTGAGATGATTTACCTTGTCACCTACTTTCAGATATAACCTTTTCCTCATTATTTATTATAACCCTATAAAACTTAAAAAAACTTTTCAGCCACGAATATTCACGAATTATCTCGAATAACAGGGAAGTTGTGACTGTTCCATTTGTCACCATTTTGGTTAATGATAAAATCTGTCTTCAAGCTTTATTTCATTCGTGTTTATTCGTGTTCATTCGTGGCAACTGCAGTTGTTAGGGTCATTTTTTGCACAGGGGAGCGTTTGACTAACCTGTCTGCAATGTTCTAAAATTTTGTCATGCATTCCGAGTATGTCCCGCTTCATCTCCACACCGAGTACAGTTTACTCGATGGAGCAATAAAAATAGATGACCTGATAGTAAAGGCGAAGGAGTATAATCTTGCCGCACTCGCCATAACCGACCATGGGAATCTGTTTGGCGCAATAGAATTTTACAAAAAGGTATCGAAGGCAGGGTTAAAACCCATAATAGGCTGTGAAGTGTATATCGCTCCAAAAAGCCGTTTTGATAAAGGTGCGTCAAATGAAGCCTCCGAGTCATCTTTCCACCTCATACTTTTATGTAAAGACATGAATGGTTACAAGAATCTCTCCCGCCTCATCAGCAAGGCGTATCTCGAAGGGTTTTATTACAAGCCGAGAATAGACATGGACCTTCTGTCACAATACAGCGGAGGCCTTATAGGGCTTTCTTCGTGTCTGAAAGGCGAAATCCCCCGTTATCTTGCAGCGGGTCAGGTCGACAGGGCACGTGAAGCCGCACTGGAATACAAAAAAGTTCTTGGCTCCGAAAATTTTTATCTGGAAATTCAGTCAAATGAGCTGCCTGAACAGGAAGAAGTAAACAAACTGCTTATGGAATTAAGCAGGGACCTGCATATACCTCTTGTGGCAACCAATGACTGTCACTATTTAAAAAGGCAGGATGCAAAAGCGCATGAAGTCCTTTTGTGTATCCAGACAGGAAAAACGCTGAATGACGCAGACAGGATGAAATTTTCAAAAGATACATTTTATTTTAAAAGTCCGCAGGAAATGAAAAACGCCTTTAAAGATGTGCCTGAAGCCATTGAGAATACGAAGCTGATTGCTGAAAAATGTAATCTCGATTTTAAATTTAATGAATTTAAACTCCCGAAATGCATTGTCCCCAAAGGGGAGAAGATAAACGGTTATCTGCAAAAACTTGCAGAAAACGGCCTCAGGAAAAAGCTCAACTGCAACATCCCCGGCAATTATTCAGAAAGACTGGAAAATGAACTTGCAATGATTGAGAAGATGGGATTTTCCTCTTATTTTCTGATCGTGTGGGATTTTATCAATTATGCAAAGAGCAAAGATATCCCGGTAGGCCCCGGCAGGGGCTCTGCAGCAGGCAGTCTGGTGGCATATGGTCTTGATATAACAGATATAGACCCGATCAAATACGGGCTTCTGTTTGAGAGATTCTTAAACCCTGAAAGGGTCAGTATGCCGGATATTGATGTTGACTTTTGTATGGACCGGCGCTCTGAAGTCATTGATTATGTGGCAACCCGCTATGGGAAAGATCATGTAGCGCAAATTATAACGTTTGGGACCATGCAGGCACGCGCAGTGATAAGAGATGTCGGCAGGGCTATGAACATTCCTTATTCAGAAGTGGATAAAGTTGCAAAGCTGGTCCCAATGGTTGCCAAAATCAATTTAAAAACTGCAATCGAGATGGAACCGAAACTGAAAGAAGTGTATCAGTCCAGACCCGAGATAAAAGAGCTGATTGATATTGCACAGACGCTTGAAGGACTTTCCAGGCACGCCTCAACACATGCTGCAGGCATTGTTATATCTCCGGAACCACTGACCGACTTCCTTCCGCTGTTCAAGGCTCCCAATGAAGAGGCGATAACTACACAATTTGATATGAATGCAATAAAAGATCTCGGGCTTTTAAAATTTGACTTCCTGGGGCTGAAGACACTGACAATCATTGATAAGGCAGAGAAGATTATAAACCGGTCCGGGCAGAAGTCAGAAGTCAGAAGTCAGAAGTCAGAAGTAAAAAGTCAGCAATTTTCAATAAAAGGTATTCCCCTTGACGATACAGCGACATATGAACTTTTAAGCGCCGGAAGAACAGCAGGCATTTTCCAGCTTGAAAGTTCGGGAATGAGAGACCTGCTCACAAAACTGAGGCCTGATGTATTTGAGGACCTGATCGCCCTTGTGGCGCTTTACAGACCCGGCCCTCTCGGCAGCGGTATGGTAGATGAATTCATTCAGGGGAAAAGGAGCGGCGGCTTGACGGACAACAAAAAGCAGCCCGGCGGCTCAATAGCCAAACTTAATATCCCGAAACTGAATGATATCCTGAAGGAAACACACGGGATTATTCTTTATCAGGAACAGGTCATGGAGATCGCCCACAAACTTGCGAACTTCAGCCTTGCACAGGCGGATATCCTGAGAAAAGCAATGGGCGGCAAAAATCCTGAAGAAATGGAAAAAATGAAGAATACATTTATCGATGGCCTGAAGGTAAATAAAGTGTCTGAGAAAAAGGCTGAGATGCTTTACAACCTGATACTGCAATTTGCGCAGTATGGCTTTAACAAATCTCACTCAGCTGCCTACGCGCTGATTGCATACCAGACTGCTTACCTGAAGGAGCATTATCCTGTTGAATTCATGGCAGCATCCCTAAGCGCAGATATGGACAACACTGCAAAAGTAGTGACCTATATCGGAGAATGCAAGGAGATGGGGATCGAAATCCTCCCTCCGGACCTTAATGAAAGTACAAGAGAGTTCAAGGTTATCGGCAACTCAATACGTTTCGGGCTGGAGGCGGTGAAAGGAGTCGGCAGCTCGGCTATAGATTCTATCATTGAAGCAAGAAACAGTAAAAGTTTTGATTCATTCTATGACTTTTGTTCAAGAATGGATTCACGGCGTGTGAATAAAAAAGTTATTGAAAGCCTTATCAAGGCAGGTGCGATGGATTCTATTGGAAAACGTGCGCAGTTGATGCTCAATCTCGCTTCTGTTATGGAAGCTGCAATGCGTTTTCAAAAAGAAAGAGATTCGGGACAGGAGAGCATGTTCGGCACGATACACCAGCCCGCTACTCCCAGAATGACAGATGTAGAAGAGTGGGATGAATCAAAACGTCTTATGATGGAAAAAGAGGCGCTCGGCTTTTATATAACAGGGCATCCGCTCAACAAATACAGGGAAAGATTTGCCGAGCTCTCCATAACCCCAACGCATGAACTTCAGGAACTGGATGAGAAACGCGACGTCAATATCGGCGGCCTCATAAGAGACCTGAAACAGATACAGACAAAAAACAAAGGCGATCTGATGGCATACGTTACAATAGAAGACCTTTACGGAACAATCGAGGTTATTGTCTTCCCGGATGTATACAGGGAATGCCAGGAAATCATCACTCAAGACTCGCCAGTCATTATTTCAGGTTATACGGACAAGACTGACAAAGGATTGAAAATAATCGCCAGAAAAATCTTTCTGATTGACGAAGACAACCTGAGCAAAGAATTGAAAACCGGCGATAATTTGCAACATAAATATAACAGGCCGAAGAACGGTCCGGCAGCCGGTTCCGGCAACCTTACATCTTCTCAATATAAATCCATTGTTTTAACAATACATAATACGGCCCAGCCCGGAACTCTTCCAAAACTTAATGAAATATTTTCAAAATATACAGGTGATTGTCCAGTTTACCTGAAAATAGTATCTCCACAGAACTGGGAAACTGTTTTGAAAACAGAAAGACACGTAATACCGTCAAAAGAATTGATCCTGGAAGCAGAAAATATTCTGGGAAAAGGAACGGCGACTTTAAATTGAGAGTTATGAGTTCTGAGTTATGAGTTAATAAATTATTTGGTAAATGATGTCATTCCGGCTTGTCAGGAATCTTTTCCTTGTTTGAAGAAGGATTCCCGACAAGCGGGAACGACAATGTTACGGAGCTTACATGCATTATTATCTTGATTTCGAACGTCCGGTTGCGGAACTGGAGAATAAAATAGAAGAACTGAAACGCCTTGCAGACGGCAAGGATATGAACATAACCGCAGAGTTGAAAAAGCTCGAAAAAAAGGCAAGGGATTTACGTGCAGACATATTTTCCAAAATAACTCCCTGGCAGAAGACCCTTATTGCGCGCCATCCGGAAAGGCCGTACACACTTGATTATATAAAGCTCCTGATGGAAGATTTTGTTGAACTGCACGGAGACAGGAGGTTCGGCGACGACCTTTCAATTGTTGCCGGATTCGCGAAATTTCAGGGAATAAATGTAGCGGTTATCGGTCACCAGAAAGGCAAGACAACAAAAGGCAGAATAGAGAGAAACTTTGGCCAGCCCCACCCTGAAGGATACAGAAAAGCATTGAGGATTATGAAGCTTGCGGAAAGATTCGGCAACCCTATTTTTACTTTTATTGATACACCTGGAGCTTATCCGGGCATAGGCGCTGAAGAAAGAGGGCAGGCAGAGGCGATCGCAAGCAACCTTCTGGACATGTTTAAAATTAAAACACCGATTATTGCAACGGTAATTGGAGAAGGAGGGAGCGGCGGAGCCCTGGCCCTTGCTGTCGGAGATGTTGTTCTTATGCTCGAACATTCAGTTTATTCTGTAATCTCACCGGAAGGATGTGCTGCAATCTTATGGAAAAAGAATGGCGCTGAGATGGGTCAGGAAGAATATGAAAAAGCCTCTGAAACGCTTAAATTAACCGCCCAGGACCTTTACGGCTTCGGGATTATTGATGAAATAATTCCTGAACCTGTTGGAGGAGCTCACAGGGATTACCAGGAAACTGCAAAAGCTGTTGAAAAAGTACTCAAACAGCATCTCACAGAATTATTAAAAAAGCCTGTAGATACCCTTCTTGAAGAGCGATACAATAAATTCAGAATGATGGGAGCAGTAGCAGAAGAACGGGGGAATTAACTTGCCTGTAAATACCTTGCAGGATTTTCAGATATCGATTTGAAAATCGTTTCTTTATTAATCCCCATCTGAATTAATTTCTCAGATGATTCCTGAACAGTCATACATCCTCCAAGAAGTTTACCCTGCTCATTTTTTATGCCATGAGAATTAGATCCTTTTTTTGCACCTTTCACAGTATCTGAAACAATAATAATTCTGTCCGGATTCTTCACTGAAAAAATAAACTCAAGCATTATTTTATCAAGATGAAAAAAATCTGCAATGACTTCAATATAAATATCTTTATTCATAAGCCCGAACCCTGCAATTCCAGGCTCTCTGTGATGAATCCCTCTCATTGCGTTAAAAATGTGAGTAAGGCCCCTGGCCCCTGCATGAAAACCTGCTTCAGCTTCTGAATATGTGGCGTCTGAATGACCCATGCTTGCAATGATCCCCATACCGGATATTTTTTTTATCAGTTTTACTGCTCCTTCAATCTCAGGTGCGATGGTTATTATTCTTATGATGTCCTCAAATCCGTCAATAAGTTGTTTCAAGCTATATTCGTCAGGTTTAAGAAATGATTGCGAATCAAGCGCGCCGCACTTTGTTGAATTTAAAAACGGTCCCTCAAGGTGTACGCCGATAATTTTTGCCTGCAGCTTTTTCTTTTTGACTGCTGACCGCTGACTGCTGACCGCTGACTGCCTATCCATCGCCTTTTTAATGGCGAGCATATTTTCACGCATCGTCTTAATTGCGGAAGGATAAACGGTTAAAACAATTTCCGACACACCGCGGCTTCCATGTATTTCTGCAATATGCAGGATGTCGTCCTGGGAGGTAGTCTGTGTGTCAAAGCCTCCCATTCCATGAGTATGAATGTCTATAGTTTTCACGGTGATATGATAGCACAAACGTTCCGTCTTCTAAATAAACATAGGCGAGCAGTCTTCCATTTAAAGTTACAAGTTTTGATATAAAAGACAACCATGGAGTTAAAATATAGCAGTGTTTTTTTGAGGAAATTAACCAGCAAGCTTGACGGGATATAACAATATATGGTAATTTTAAACCAATATGAGGGGCGAACTTATTTTTCATGAGAGAAGGTATTTCAATGAGACATCTTTTCAGGAGATTAAGATATGGAAGGTGCCTGAGAGTAAGGATAAGCCTCATGGATTCAAATACTCTTTTGCATATATTGTGAATAATGAAAGGATTGTTTGTTACGACAATGCAGAGGGTAAGGGAGATCATAAACATTACAGTGATAAAGAGTATCCCTATAAATTCCATGGCATAAAACAACTCTGGAAGGATTTTATCAAAGATATCAAACGGGTTAGGGAGGCAGAAGATGAGAGTTAGAAATATAAAAATATCAATAAAGTCTGATGAAGAGCTTTTTAATGAAGTTAAAAATGTCTGGGATAAGCTTGAGAAAGGGAAAAAAGTAAAAAAACACGAAGGCATTTCATTTGAGAGCTTTGAAGCAATGAGAAAGGTTCTGACGGAAGGTCGTTTAAGGATACTGAAAACAATCAGGAAAAGTCATCCTCAATCAATTTACGAACTTGCAAAGATTCTCCACAGGGACACCAAAAACACCTTTGACGATGTTCAGTTTCTTGCACAAGCAGGGCTTATTGAACTGAAGAAGACAAAAGACGGAAGGGAAAAGACAACGCCGATGGTTAATTATGACAAGATTTTGCTTGAGATTCCGGTGTAGGTCATTTCCAATCTCCTATGAGAATAAACGGCGCCCAGAAGCCTCTCATCAATTTCCCTTGATTACCTATGATTTTTTAAGATAAACTTTTCTGTGCATAAGATTGAGCTTCTAAAATTAAAATGAGAGAGCAGATAATTTTAGGCAAATGGACCAGGGAGAAACTGGATGATCTCCTGAAAGAATCCTCGTCAATAAATGATGCCGGCAAGAGGATAGACTTTCTTTCCGGAAAATTTCTTGGCCTTGAATACAGGGAATCAACATTAATTGGTGATATAAATACACCGGAGATATTCGTCATCAATCTTAAAGGAGTTGACTGCTTCACCTTCCTTGATTACACCGAAGCGATGAGGATATCAAAGTCCTTTGCTGAATTTAAGGAAAACCTCAAGAAAGTAAGATATCAGTCAGGGAATGTTGTCTATGAAAACAGAAATCATTTTTTTGCAGACTGGATAGAATTTAATTCGGATTTAGTTGAAGAAGCAACGGAATATGTCTGTGCAGGGAAAAGTCATCAGGTAAAAAAAATATTGAATCAGAACAATGATGGAACATGCTTCCTTCCCGGCATTCCGTGCAGGGAAAGAAAAATTGTATACATTCATTCAGGTGACGTTGATAATGTAGTAATTGAAAAGCTGAAAACAGGCGATTACATCGGAATATATTCGGAGAAGCCAGGGTTGGACGTATCACATGTTGGAATTGTAATCAAAGTTGAAGATAATATTTTTCTCAGACACGCCTCAATAAATAGTACGAAGGTTGTTGATGAGGATTTCCTGAAATATATATCCGACAAGCCCGGTATTATTGTGTTGAGGCCGAAGGAATTTTCATAAAATCTCCCCGCTTCCCGTTGCAATGCTAAGCAGCAACGGGAGCCCAGCCTCTTTGGCAAAGAGGGGAATAAATAAGTCCCCCTTTGAAAAAGGGGGATGAAGGGGGATTTTTTTATAAAACAACATGCAACATTTATTGCTTAAAACCATCTTCAGTCGCCGCATGCTGGTCTCCTTTATCATGGGATTTGCATGCGGGTTACCTCTCCTTCTGACCATAACCGTTTTACAGGCATGGATGAAGGAAGAGGGGGTGGACCTGACTGTCATCGGATTCATGTCACTCGTAGGACTTCCATATACTGTGAAATTTCTCTGGGCGCCTATTATGGACAGGTTCACACTTCCTTTTCTGGGACGACGCAGGGGATGGCTTCTTATGGCTCAAATTGCCCTGATTATTTCCATTGCAGGTCTTGGTTTTGCTAATCCAAAAAACCCGTGGATGATCGCCGTTGCAGCTTTTCTGGTGACCTTCTTCAGCGCATCGCAGGATATTGTAGTTGATGCCTACCGGCGGGAGGACCTTGCTGATAGCGAATTGGGGTTGGGATCTTCGTTATATGTAAACGGTTATCGTGTAGGGATGCTTCTTGCTTCAGGAGGCGGACTTATCATGGCTGACCACATATCCTTTTCAATGGTTTATCTGATAATGGCTGTATGCATGTTGCCTGGTGTTCTGACCACGTTGTTCACTCCTGAACCCGTGGTTCCCGCCGGAACACCGGGAAGCTTGAAAGAAGCGGTAGTGAATCCACTTATCGAATATTTTTCACGACAAGGGGCTCTCTGGATCCTTGCTTTTATACTTCTTTATAAAATTGGCGATACCATGGCAAGCGCAATGACCACGCCATTTTATCTTGATATAGGTTTTTCAAAGACAGAGATTGGCGCTGTAGTGAAACTTTTCGGTTTCTGGGCAACCGTCATTGGAAGTCTCATAGGCGGTGTTCTTATGCTGCGTCTGGGGATCAACCGTTCGCTCTGGATATTCGGTTTTCTCCAGGCGATATCAACTGCCGGCTTTGCACTGCTGGCAATGATCGGACACAATATCCCTGCTCTTGCCGGAGTAATTGCATTTGAGAATTTAAGCGGCGGTATGGGCACTGCTGCCTATGTTGCCTTCATGGGAAGTATTACAAATAAGAAGTTTACCGCAACTCAATATGCCCTCTTGAGCAGCCTTATGGGAATACCAAGAGTATTGGCATCTGCCCCAACCGGTTATCTTGCCAAGCATTTTGGTTGGGCAAGTTTTTTCATCATATGTACCTTAATCGCAATCCCCGGGATACTGCTTTTGATGAAACTTGTGCCCAAAAAGGATCAAGCTTCATTTTCTGATAAACCTAAAAAAAGCAGTTGAGCCACAGAGATCACAGAGAAAGACTTGAAAGAAAATATGTTAAGACATAAAGTCATTTCACCTTTCGGGTGAGAGCAAAACAGATGCAAATATTGTGAGTAAGTTTTTGAATATGAATTCTTTTATCTCTGTGTTCTCAGTGTACTCTGTGGTTAATTGCCGTTTATAGGATAAAACACAGGTTCTGTAAATATACCTTCCAAAAACTGTGACATGGCACACTCATGTCACATTATTGTCACTGTGCAAAGTCATTTTTTGGCACTTTATTAAGCAACTTATTAAACCCCTTGATAGTCTAACTACTTATTATTAAAGACAAAATAAGAAATATTTTATCTTTAAGTCAATTAGGCATGAAAATTGATAATAATATTTACAATAATTAGGCGACTATGTTAATAAAACAGACTACAGGAGGCAAAGTGTTATTGCAACTTACTACAATTACTACAAAAAAAATCTGTCCTTTAGTTCAAGAACCCTCAGGTGATTGTTATTGCTCTAAATTGGGTAGTCAGGATATAGAGAAAGCAGTTTATTACTGTAATAAAAATTTTGAAACATGTGACATTTATAAAATTAAATTTATTACGCATAAGGGAGTCTCAATTGGAAACTAAAAAAATATTCTTCCTGATAACAGTAATCTTATTTATTTTAACATCCTCTGCTAATGCAAGTTTATGGGGCGAGGGTGTAGATACCGCTGATCTGAATGATCAACGAACTTTCGCATCTCCTTATTATAGTCCCTCCTCTTCTGAGGGTGGACTGAGCGGATATTGGCCATATTCATTCGCAATTGCGTGGAATGTAACTCAGGACGCTAACACAATGTTATGGACTTATGAATATACTCTTTCTGCTACACGAAAGAACGTTTCCCATTTTATATTGGAGGTCACCAACGGCGCTACAAAAGATGATTTTACAAATTTGTCTATAAATGGAAAACGTGCGACTTTTAAGAAAAATATTAAAGCGCCAAAATTCTGGGGAGCACATCCGGGCAATACTGGTTATCCTTCTGCAGCTAAGATTTATGGGATAAAATTTGATGTGGGAGGAAATCCTGTTACTTACTCCTTTACTACAGCTAACGACCCTGTATGGGGAAACTTCTATGCCAAAAGCGGTAAGGATAAAGGGAAATGGGTATATGCCTATAACAATGCACTCGAGATTGAGGGTTTTAACAGTAACAGCAAACTTGATTTTATAGTTCGTCCCGATGGTGGAGGAAATCCTCCGGTTGTTCCTGAACCAGTAAGCTCTCTTCTCTTTATTGTTGGTGGTGCGGTATTGGCGGGCCAGCGGTATTTTAAAAGAAAAAAGTAAGGTTTTATCAAATGTCAATTAAAAAAGGGCTTGGTTATTTCAAGCCCTTTTTTAGTAACCATTCAGTGACGGGGGGTAATTGTAACCATTCCATTAAATAAATAGCCGCAAAGTTTGCTTATCTCTGCTTAAATTCCATTTAATCTTCCGAATCAATTAGTTGTTTTCATTTATCGTGTTTTTTATCTTGACTT
>JACRLN010000057.1 GCA_016215115.1 Nitrospirota bacterium | reverse complement strand
CTTAGTTCTCTTTGATGCAACATGATAATGTCCTTTCCTGCCATCCCGCCTCCTTTTTTAAAAAGAGGCAGTATAGCATCACTTGGAATAGGACATTTCTATTTCGGTAAAAGCGGACATTTCTATTTCTGGATTACAGAAAAAAATTTACAGAAAATGACGAATCAATAAACTGATAGAAAGTATCCTCATCCTATTGCCTTTCCATATATTATGACTTATAATTTTTATGTAAAAACAGGTTCAAAGGCACAGAATAAAAAAGACATAAAGCGCACAGGGACAAATACTTAAAGAAAAACTTTGCGCCTCTGCCACTTTGTACCTTCCTAAATCAATTCTTCAGAAGGAGAGAGTCACACTATATGTCCGGACATTCAAAATGGTCGCAAATCAAACACAAGAAAGCTGCTACTGACTCAAAGAAGGGTAAAGTCTTCTCAAAACTTTCCAAAGAAATAAGCGTTGCTGCAAGGATCGGCGGCGGGAATGCAGATATGAATTCCCGTCTAAGGCTCGTTATAGAAAAAGCCAGGGAAGTAAATATGCCCGCTGATAACATCAAGCGGGCCATAAAGAAAGGCACGGGAGAACTCCCCGGCACACATTATGAAGAGATAATGTATGAAGGATATGGCCCGGGAGGAGTGGCCTTAATGATCGATACCATGACAGACAATAAAACAAGGACTGTCTCTGAAATCAGACACGTTTTGTCCAAACACGGCGGCAATATGGGGGAGACGGGATCTGTATCATGGATTTTTGACAAAAAAGGCTATATCCTTGTAAACAAGAAGGCGCTTGACGAAGATACCCTGATGTCAAATGCACTTGACGCCGGGGCAGAGGATTTTAAAAACGATCCAGCAGAAGAAAATTATGAAATTATAACAGCGCCTGAGGATTTGAACAAGATCAAAGATTTTCTTGTATCAAAGAATGTCCCTCTCAACCTGTCTGAAATAACTTTAATCCCTAAAAATTATATAAAGCTCGAGGCCCGTGACGCTGAAAAAATGCTGAAATTAATGGATACGCTTGAAGACCATGACGACGTCCAGAACGTATATGCGAATTTTGATATCCCCGATGAAATAATGACGAAGGCAGAATAATGCGTATAATCGGTGTTGATCCCGGAACTGTCTGCTGCGGGTATGGGATTGTGGAAAGAGGGCAGAGAACAGAAGACAGAAGACAGAAGATGGGAAGATATGAAGATGGGAAGATAGGAAATCCTAACTTCTCAACTTCTCAACTTCTCAACTTCAAGCCTTCCTCTAAACTCATTCATGTCACATCCGGCGAGATACGAATGAATAAACATGACCCCCTGCCTGAACGATTAAAACTGCTTTATAATTCTCTCAAAACTGTTATGTACGAATACAAGCCATCACATCTATGCATCGAGAAAATATTTTATCACAAAAGCATCCGGTCTGCCCTTGCACTTGGCTCCACGCGCGGCATCATCCTTCTCCTTGCCGCTGAAAATGATCTCCCTGTTTTTGAATACAACTCCACTGAACTAAAAATGGCTCTCACCGGCTACGGAAGGGCGGAGAAAAGGCAGGTGCAGCAAATGGTAAAAATCCTCCTCAACCTCAATGCCTCAAATCTTAGTGAAGACAGTACCGATGCGCTTGCATTATGTATATGCCATATACATTCGGGACCTCAGTCATTCCGCACATGAGACGGAATCCGTCATTCCCGTGAAAACGGGAATCCAGTTCCTTTACACAGTTCCCTACTTTCGCAGTGATGGTCTCTGGATTCCCACTTTCGTGGGAATGACGACTGGAACAGCATTTGACATTTAAACTTTGACTTCTGATATTCTATTAAGAACACAGATTGGAGAACCCACTTTGATTGCATCCATTAAAGGCATCGTCTTAAGCAAGAAACCTGAAGGCGTAATTGTAGATGTTAACGGTATCGGCTACCATGTTAATATACCTCTGTGCAGTCTCGGAGATATGCCGGAAACAGGCGGAACTGTTTTTCTGCATACATATACGCATGTCAGGGAAGATGCCCTGCAATTGTTCGGGTTCCTTTCAGAAGAAGAAAGAAAAGTTTTTATAACCCTTCTTGGAATCAATGGGATAGGCCCCAAACTCGGGCTTGCCATCCTTTCAGGAATGCGAGTGCAGCGATTTGTTGAAGCAATCAATAGTGAAGATGTCTCTTTGTTATCCACCATCCCCGGACTCGGTAAAAAGACTTCAGCAAGGCTTATTCTCGAACTCAAAGGGAAGCTGCCTTCCATTGACATTGGAGGAACGACTTTTTTTAAAGAAGGGACTGTCGCGGAAGACGCTGTATCAGCGCTTGTAAATTTTGGTTACAAAAGACCATTATCTGAGAAGGCAGTTGAAATATCCGTTAAAAACGGAGCAAAAACTATTGAACATATAATCAGAGAGGCACTAAAATATTTAACGGAGAAGTAGAAGTTTTTGCAAAATCTCCCCTTGCCCCTCTTTTTCAAAGAGGGGTATTTAGAGTCCCCCTTTGGCAAAGGGGGATGAAGGGGGGATTCTTAAAATAACCAAATTATGAAAGACATCCCGCAAAGAAACATTACCCCTGAAGTCGTACCGGACGACCTCAACTTCGAGCTGAGCGTCAGGCCGGGGACCTTTGAAGAATTTGTTGGGCAGGAAAAGATCAAGGAAAATCTGAAAATCTTTATACAGGCTGCAAAACAGAGGAATGAAGCCCTGGACCACGTCCTTTTCTGCGGTCCTCCTGGCCTTGGAAAAACAACGCTCGCCCATATAGTCGCATCAGAACTCGGAGCGGACATAAAAGTAACTTCCGGCCCTGTGCTTGAAAGGCCGGGCGACCTTGCAGCTATACTAACGAATCTTGGCGAAAAAGATATCCTCTTCATCGACGAAATACACAGGCTGCCGAGAATTGCAGAAGAAATCCTCTACCCTGCAATGGAGGATTATCAGCTCGATATCATTATAGGACAGGGCCCCGGCGCCAGGTCGCTTAAATTAACTTTGCCCCGTTTCACACTTATTGGCGCAACAACAAGAACAGGTTTGCTTACTTCTCCATTGAGAGACCGTTTTGGAATAATTAACAGACTGGATTTTTATACACCTAAAAACCTTGAAAAGATACTTCTCCGTTCAGCACGTATTTTAAATTCGGAAATAAAAGAAGATGCGGCTGCAGAGCTTGCCGGGAGGTCCAGGGGAACGCCAAGAATAGCAAACAGGTTACTGAGGCGCACGAGGGATTTTGCACAGGTGAAGGGCACAGGAGTAATTGAAATGGAAATAACAAAAGAAGCGCTTCATGCTATGGATGTTGACAATATGGGTTTTGACGAAATGGACAGAAAGCTGCTTCTCGCAATAATAGAAAAATATAGCGGAGGCCCTGTAGGCCTTGAAACTCTTGCAGCATCAATCAGGGAAGAAAAAGATACCATCGAGGATGTATATGAACCATACCTCTTGCAGGAAGGTTTCGTAGAAAGAACCCCGAGGGGCAGAGTAGCAACAAAAAGGGCGTATGAACATTTCGGCAGGAAAAAGACAGAGGAATTGTTTTAATCATTAAACACAGAGACACGGAGAGGAAAACTGAGAACTAAAAGCTAAGAACTGATAACTAAGAAAGAGGTCTTTTACTTCTTATTTCTTAGTTCCTACTTCTAAGTTTATTTTCTCTGTGTCTCAGTGACTCTGTGGTGTTATAACTGTTTGATAACCATGAAAATCCTTTTCCACATATGCTGCAGTAACTGTGCCCTTTATCCTGTCAAATTATTAAGGGCTGAAGGACACGATTTTACCGGCATCTGGTACAATCCGAATATTCAACCAGTTGATGAATATCGATTAAGGCTTGCCTCATTAAAAAAATTGTCGGATGAATGGCATATCGATATCTTTTATGATGAACAATACAGGCCTGAAGAATTTCTTAAAAGTGTAAACGGATTTTCTCAACCTGCACCGGAAAGATGCAAATTCTGTTATACCTTAAGGCTTGAAAAAGCCGCTGCAAAAGCACGCGATGAGGGTTTTGAAGCATTCTCAACAACTCTGCTTATAAGTCCTTATCAGGATTTTGAGCAGATTACTGTTACAGGCAAAAAACTTGCCAATAAATATAATCTTCATTTTTATATGAAAGATTTCAGACCCTATTTCAGAGACGCAATGTCTTTTGCCAAAGAACTCGGCCTCTACAGGCAAAAATACTGCGGATGCCTTTTTAGTAAGCTTGAACGGGAAAATGCGGTTAAATCAGAAGAAATATTAAAGGCACGTAAGAAAAATACTTTACCATCAAATCATCAGACATGACTCAGTTAATAACCGGAACAATCTACTTTTAGTTTTTATGGCTGAATTAGGAAAATATTTATTAATAATTGGTATTGTCATCGCAGCAACCGGCGCATGTTTGCTTTTTTTTAAAAATGGCATCCCATTTTTAGGAAAATTGCCCGGAGATATTATAATACAGAGAAAGAACTTCACCTTCTATTTCCCTGTCGTAACAAGTATTCTGATAAGCATTCTATTGAGCTTAATCTTTTATTTTTTAGGAAGGAAATAAAATATTATGTCAAATATTTTTGAGAAAAGAAGTAAGAAGTTCATCCCAGTAAATTTTTTAGTCATTCTATTTATACCTCTTATAATCGTAAAACCTACGTTCCCTGACGATACCGTAAGAATCCTGATGCTTGAATCACCCCGTGAACCACTGCCAGCCGAGCAGGCAGAGAAGGTTGAACGTTTAACTGGCAAAGTCTTTTTTAAAGGGCAATCTTATTCGGGTTCTTTTGATATTATGAAGGATGAAAACGGACTTTATGTTATCAACAACCTCCCTTTTGAAAAATATATTGAAGGCGTTGTTGCATCTGAAGTGGGAAAAGACTGGGAAATAGAGGCCTTGAAGGCGCAGGCAGTAATTGCAAGAACTTATGCGATTTTCAATAAAAATCTTAATACAGAGAATATGTTCCATCTTACATCCAGTGTGCTCCATCAAGTGTATAAAGGTGATAATACCGATCCCTTCATAACTCAGGCTGTTGAGGGAACAAAAGGAGAGATATTGACATATGAAGGCAACCCGATAAATGCTCTATATCATGCAACTTGTGAAGGAAAAACAGAACTCCCGGAGGAAGTATGGGTAGAAAGTTATCCTTACATGAAGTCAGTTGAATGCAACGGAGTAAATGCCCCATACGAAAGCTGGCAGAAAAAATTTACCTTTGAGCAAATCAGCAAGGCGCTGGGAATAAATGGAATTAAGGATATATATATTGCCTCTTATACTTCAACAGGCCGGTCTAAGACGCTCAAAATAGTTACAGAAACATCAGAGATTGAAATCAAGGCAACTGATCTGCGCAAACTGCTCGGATACAGGGAATTGCCCAGCACCCATTTTTCAATCACAAAAAATGATACAGAAATAATTTTTAACGGTAAAGGCTACGGTCATGGCGTTGGTCTGAGCCAGTGGGGTGCACTTGAAATGGCGAGAAAGGGAAAAACTTACAAAGAAATCCTCGCACATTTTTACCCGGGGACGGCAATAATGAAATATAATGGGGAGATACATTCCCGGAATTTAAGTCCTTAGGAGTAAGCGGTATGGAGTATGGGGTAAGGGGTATGTAGTAAGGAGTAAATGGGGTTTATTTTATACTGCTTACTGCCTACTGCTTACTACTTATCCCTTACTCCCTCTGTGGTAATAAACCATGAAACTCTCATATTTTGATTATCAGATATCACAAGAACAGATAGCACAATTTCCCCTGACAGAAAGGGATTCTTCTAAACTGCTGGTAACTCATAAGAGTTCAAACAGATTCGAACACAGGATTTTCAGAGATATTGTCAGCTATTTTAACCCTGGAGATGTTCTTGTTCTTAATGATACAAGAGTCCTCCCTGCCCGCTTGTTCGGTGTAAAGTCTTCAGGTGGAAAGGTTGAAATCATGCTGTTAAAAGAACTAAGCAATAATACATGGGAAGCTCTTGTAAAAGGATTGCGTGAGGGGAAAGTCATATTGAGCAGGGATATTATGGCACATGTGTCGCGATTAAATGAAGCTTCGGCGAGAGTAACATTTGAATTTGTCACCCTCCCCTTCATCCCCTCCCGTCAAGGGAGGGGAGATAACAGTCCCCTCTCCCCTTGCGGGAGAGGGTTCGGGAGAGGGGAATTTTCTGAGCAAACCTTTCCTGATATTAAATATTTTTTACACAAAATCGGCGTTATCCCCCTGCCGCCTTACATTAAAAGAGAAGCCGTTCTTTCAGATTCAGAACAATATCAAACTGTTTACGCAAACAAGGAAGGGGCTATAGCTGCGCCCACGGCAGGACTGCATTTTACAGAGCGACTTCTTAACATTATAAAGGAGAAGGGGGTATCGGTTGAAACAATCACTCTCCATGTCGGGTATGGCACTTTTAAGCCCGTTAAAGTGAATGATATAAGGGAACACAAAATGGATGAAGAATACTATGAAATCCCTGAAGCTGCAGCTCATGCAATCACTCGTGCAAAAGCAGAAGACAGGAAGGTTATCGCAGTAGGCACCACCGTCACCAGGGCACTCGAGTCATCTGTAAATAGAACTTATTGGGAAAATCTCCATAAATCCCTCTTTGCCAAAGAGGGACTTAACGAACTCCCCCCTTTTTCAAAGGGGGGCAAGGGGGGATTTTCTCAACCAGCGCAATACCAAATAACCCCCGGGCCAGGTAAGGCATCGATTTTCATCTGTCCCGGATATAGATTTAAAATAATTGATGCCCTTGTTACGAACTTCCATCTGCCTAAATCAACTCCGATGATGCTGACCTCTGCATTTGCAGGACTTAATACTTTGAAACAGGGGTATTCCGAAGCACAGAAAGCAGGATACAGGTTTTTCTCATATGGAGATGCGATGCTGATTTTATAAGGTTCAGAAGCACAAAGGATCAAAGGCACAAAGCAGAAAAATACTTTGTACCTCTGTGCCCTTGCCGCTATGTGCCTTACCATGTATTTTCATGGTATACTTGCTTATAAGATAAGAGAAGAGATAAGAGGAGAAAACTTACGGTTAAACTTGAATTAGATTTTGGCGAGGAAAAAGACCTTTCATCTATATATGGAAGGCTTGACAGCGCCCTCAGAATCATGGAAGCGGCGCTTGGAATTAAAGCTTCGATAAGGGGAAATAAAGTCTTTCTCCATGGTGATAAAAAGTCTGTAAACAAGGCAGAGAAGTTTATCAGGGAATTCTATTTAATAAATTCCAACGGCTATAGTATAAGTCCTGAAGATATAAAATTTGCCTTAAACGCCATGGAGGATACAGAACTCAAAGACCTTGCAGACCGGGATGATGCCACAACATCTCCTCAAGAATCTCCTTCCCCTTCACTTAAAGAGTTTTTCCTGAGCAATATACCAGTTGCATCAAAAAAGAAATTCATAGTGCCAAGATCCGAGGCGCAGAAAATATATATTGAGGCGATTAAAGAATCCGACATGGTGATCGGTATAGGTCCAGCCGGTACCGGAAAAACCTATCTCGCTATGGCGATGGCAATAAATGCTCTTCTTAATAAGCAGGTAAGCAGGATTATCCTTGCAAGACCTGCTGTCGAGGCCGGCGAGAAACTCGGTTTTCTACCGGGTGATTTATATGAAAAAGTTAATCCTTACCTGAGACCCCTCTATGATGCTCTTTTTGATATGATGGAGACTGAAAAAGCATACCAGTTGATAGAAAAAGGAGTTATTGAAATAGCGCCTCTCGCTTTCATGAGGGGCCGGACCTTGAATGATTCTTTTATAATACTTGATGAAGCACAGAATACCACCTCGGAGCAGATGAAGATGTACCTCACAAGGCTTGGATTTAATTCAAAGACAGTTATTAACGGGGACATAACCCAGATTGATTTGCCTTATGGAAAGACTTCAGGGCTTGTCGAGGCTGCGAAAATATTGAAACATATAAAAGAAGTGCGTTTTGTTTACTTTTCTGAAAAAGATGTGGTAAGACATAAACTTGTTCAGGAGATTGTAAAGGCTTATGAAAAATTTGAAAAAAGCCGTAATGATACCAAGTCTTGAACTAAAGTAATACCCTCAGGCAAGTCTGAATCGATCCGCTTCGAGATACGGGCCTGACGAAGAAATTTATATGAAAAACGGTAAACTGCCAGATCAGAAAAAACAGTTTTTCCTGTTCGATAAGAATATCCTGCTGAAGATATCTTTGCTTTTAGTATTTGCCGCTGTTTTGAATGTTTCATTAGTCTGGGGACAAACAATTCATCATGAATCAATAGCCGGCGCTTTTCTTATCACTGCGTTGCTTTTGCTTATCCTTTACAAAGATTTCATAAGATATAGCCCTCAAATAAAGCATGATTACAAGCTCCTTATCCTTATTGGTACCCTATTATCCGGCAACCTGATTATAGGGCGCACCCTTTTCTATGTACTACAGGGTTTTACAAAATTCCTTGGCACTTTTGACCCTTATCTCACCATTTACGCAGTTCCGCTTGCAATAGGGTCAATGCTTGCTGCCCTGTTAATCGATATCCATACAGCAATAGTTTTTACAGTAATAACAAGTCTTCTCGCGGGATTATGGCTCCATGACCCGCTTTATTCCATATTCATTTTTGCATCAGGGCTTACCGGTGCATTTGGTGTCATAAGATGCAAAAAGCGTTCGGCGATCTGGAGAGCAGGTTTTTATGTCAGTCTTGTCAGTATATATACGGCGCTGGTTATATCTCTTTTCAAAGAACAATTATTTACAATTAACAGCATGTTAGTAGCAGGTTCTGCTTTTGCTAACGGTATTATAGTTGCCACCCTGGTTTCAGCCCTCTTGCCGCTTTTTGAGTACTTGTTTAAATTAACGACAGATATCAGCCTCCTTGAACTCCTGGACCTCAACCAGCCTCTTATGCGTGAACTGCTGGTCGAAGCTCCCGGAACATACCATCACAGCATTATAGTAGGCAGTTTGGCCGAGGGTGCAGCAGAAGCAGTAGGGGTTAATCCTTTACTTGCAAGAGTAAGCGCATATTATCATGATATCGGCAAGATTAAAATGCCTGACTATTTTGTCGAGAATCAGATAACTTCTGTAAACAAACACGAAAAACTTACTCCCCGCATGAGCAGTATGATTTTATTGTCTCATGTGAAAGAAGGGGTTGAACTTGCAAAAAAACATAAACTTCCGCAGATAGTAATAGATATAATCCAACAGCACCACGGAACCTCTATACAGACCTTTTTTTATCAAAAAGCCAGGGAACAGCATGACAGCCTTACTCCTATTACAGAAGAAGATTTCAGGTACCCGGGCCCAAAGCCCCAGAACCGCGTCGCGGCTTTAGTGCTTATGGCTGATGCGGTTGAAGCAGCATCGAGAGTTCTTTCAGATACCTCGCCGGCGAGAGTTTCACTCCTTGTTGAAAAAATAATCAATCACTGTTTTATCGACGGACAACTTGACAATTGTGAGCTAACCTTTAAAGACATTCGGGAAATTAAAACCAACTTTGTATATCTACTGAGCAGCATGTATCATAAGCGTATCAATTACCCGGGTTTCGAAATAGAGAATGAAAATACTTATAAAAAACCAGCAAAAGCACAGAGCTTTAAATAAAACAAAGATAGCAAAAGCAACCCGCAAGATACTCTCCCTTTTGGAAAAGCCAATGGCTGAATTAAGCATCCTCTTCGTAGGAGATAGAAAAATATCACAGCTCAATGCCGATTACAGGGGAATAAATAAAAGCACGGATGTACTTTCCTTTCCACAAATAAATAGGAACTTGGAAGTAAGAACTAAGAAATTTGAGAAAGACAAAAACATGCTATCTTCTTCTTCCCATTTCCCACTTCTTACTTCCCAATTCTTACTCGGAGATATAGTAATAAATATACCACATGCGGAATACCAGGCGAAGATTTACGGGTGGAGTTTTTACGACGAACTTCTACGTCTCCTGATTCATGGAACGCTGCATCTGCTGGGGTATGATCATGAAAAATCAGTCTACAAAGCAAGGATGATGAGAAAAAAAGAACTGGAGGTATTTAATGCCGTTAAGAAAATGGATTCAAAGCACTAATCATGCGATAGAAGGTATCCTTCATGCCGCAAAAACACAGCGGCACATGCGTTACCATTTTTATGCATCAATATTGATACTCATTATAAGTTTTTCCATCGGCATAAGCTGGTCGGAAGTTGTAATCTTAATAACACTGTCAATTATTGTTCTATCTGTTGAAATGCTCAACTCAGCTCTTGAAACGATTACAGACATACTATTCAGAGAATATGACGAAAGGGCCAAAAGGATTAAAGACATGGCTGCCGGGGCCGTACTTATAACTGCCGTAGGGGCTGCGGTTATAGGCTTTATTATCCTCTACGAACCGGTAAAAAATTTCTTTTACAACGGCCTGTATATTGCAAAACATGCAGAATCCGATGTTGCCGTTGTTGCACTCATTGTTGTGCTCATCCTTGTAGTGTTAACAAAATCGTTTTTTGGAAAAGGGGAACCTTTAAGGGGCGGAATGCCCAGCGGTCATGCAGCAGTTTCCTTTTCAATATGGGTTGTGATCACCTTTATCAGTGAGAGTTTTATACCTTCTTTGCTTGTATTTATCATGGCTATTCTTATTGCGCAAGGCAGAGTCAGCACAGGTGTTCATAAACCACTTGAGGTGCTCCTTGGCGCACTGCTTGGCATAGCTGTAACATTTTTGCTCTTTAAAATATTTTCATAAACAAAATAAAAGTACCTGAAAAAATCATGCACTCTAAAATAAAAAAATATGACCCTGCAGTCGATAAAAGGTTCCTGATTTTATTTTCCGGGATTTTATGGAGTGTTGTCGGGATAATGCTCTGCAGGCTTGCTGTTTACTGGTTATCTCAGGCCAGCCGGCAAAATGCTATATGGCCGGGATTGGCAGGATTTATCCTCGCGTTTCTGATATATCGTTTCGGTTTTCTAAAATTAGTTTCTAAGAATACCGACCGCATCCTGTCAAAAGAAGGAAAGGTGTGTATTTTTGCCTTTCAGACATGGAAAAGTTATTTAATTGTTGTTGTTATGATTTTATTGGGGATAATCCTGAGGCATTCGCCGATACCAAAACCTTATCTTGCGATCATATACATAGGTTTCGGCGGAGCCATGATACTGTCAAGCCTTGTTTATTACCTGCACTTTTTTAAAAATTTGAAATAGATTTTTCGTTCGTCCGACATTTCTGTGGGTATAACCTTTTTATATCAATCAAGATATATGCAAAGTGTCGTCTCGTCATTCCCGAAGTTTTTTATCGGGAATCCAGTATTCTTTTAAATCAACTGCTTCTGGATTCCCGCTTAAGCCGGTCCCCGAAGGTAGTAATCGGGGAGACTGCGGGAATGACAGCGTATAGCTTATCCACACTCTTCCCGGAAGAACCAGATTTTTTATCCTCAGTGTCCTCCAGCGTCTTTGCTTGAACCATAAACCTTTCCTGTCAAATGCAGCGTTCATTGATTTTTTTGAAAGGGTAAAGGTAAAATACCAGTTCATAAATTCAGGACTTCTCTCTGTTTGAAGTTCCTTGTTATTCCCATAAGGAGATTATTATGACATATACAACTTACCGTCCACATAATAAGAAACGCAAAAGGACTCATGGTTTTCTTGAAAGAATGAGTACACAAGGCGGCCGGAATGTAATTAAAAGAAGGCGCGCAAAGGGTCGGAAAAAATTAGCCGTATAATTGATATCACCAAGATTCAAAGGTCCAGCACAGCAACCTCGACATCCGGACAATATAATTTAAATAACGAGAGAATGAAATCATCAGCAATATTTATTATAACGCATTATAAAAAATACATTTCACCGTTCCTGCCTCACACCTGCAGATTTTATCCGTCGTGTTCCAGTTATAGCATTGAGGCAATAAGTCAATATGGTTTATTAAAGGGGATGTGGCTTTCAGCTAAACGGATCACAAAATGTCATCCTCTGCACCCGGGTGGATATGATCCTGTAGAACATCTGGACAACGCCTGTTAAATGTTTCTTTAAAGGAAAATAATGGAAAAACGCACACTGTTAGCCGTCATATTGTCGCTTTTTATATTGTTAGGCTGGTCCTATTTTTTTCCCAAAAAATATGCTCCGCAAAAGACCCGTCCTTCTGAACAGGCCCCCCTGAAAACAGAGCCGGCGGTCAAAACAGAAACAACACAACCTTCCTCGCAGCCCTCCATCGAATATCCAGGAACAAAAGAAACCCTGGCAAACGATATTATAGTTGAGACAGACCTGTACAAAGCGGTCTTTTCTACTGAAGGGGCGATAATTAAATCATGGGAACTAAAAACTTATATGGACAGTCACAAAATGCCTGTTGTTCTCCTGAATGAACCCGGCTCTATTCCGCCTCTTGGAATAATTTTTGAAGATGCAAACCGCACCCTGCCGTTAAAACTAATTTATGAACCCAATATTAAACAACTCATGCTGTCTAAAGGGAACACACAGGGGGAATTGATATTTACTTTCAGCAACAATGTTATGTCCGTCAAGAAAAAATTCGTTTTCTACAATAATGATTTCAAGGTCGATCTTTCTATAGAAACAGTTAACACCCCATCATACATCCTTCCTGTAGGAACAGACTTCGGCGTCTTTGATAAACAGCAAAAGGAGCATAAAGGGCCGGTCCTCCTGATCGATTCAGACAGAAAGGAATTTGATGAGAAGCTGAAAGAAAAATTGAATTTTACAGGCAACATCCTCTGGATTGCCCAGGAGGATAAATATTTTACCGCAGCTCTGGTACCTCTTGCTCAAACTGAAGGCGCAAACGTCTGGAAAGAAGGCGCTTCGCCGGAAATTGCATTTAAAGTGACGCAACCTAAACAGGATTTCATCTTCTATGCAGGGCCCAAGGAATACGACAGGCTTAAAAACTTAAACAAGGGACTCGAACATATAGTTGATTTTGGATGGTTTACAGTTGTTGCGATGCCCCTCTTCTGGGTATTGAAATTCTTTCATAAGTTTTTGGGGAACTACGGCTGGACAATAATTCTTTTAACAATAGTCGTAAGAATACCATTTATTCCCATCCTGAACAAAAGCCAGCAGTCAATGAAGAAGATGCAAAAAATCCAGCCCATGATGGCTGAGATAAAGGAAAAATATTCAAAAGACCCGCAAAAAATGCAGAAAGAAATGATGGCGCTTTATAAAAAACACAAGGTAAACCCTGTTGGCGGGTGCCTGCCGATGTTACTGCAGATACCTGTTTTTATTGCTCTTTATAATGTTCTCAATAAGGCAATTGAGTTGCGAGGCGCGCCGTTCGCATTTTGGATAACCGACCTCGCCGCAAAAGATCCTTATTACATACTTCCTATCACCATGGGCGTTACAATGGTGATTCAGCAGAAAATGACACCCTCAACCATGGACCCTGCACAGGCAAAGATAATGATGTTCATGCCGATTATATTTACCTTTATGTTTCTGACCTTCCCCTCCGGTCTGGTTCTCTACTGGCTTGTAAATAATATACTTGGAATTACCCAGCAGTACTTTGTGAATAAAAAAGCAGCATAAATTTGATATTTCCTATAGCTTGAAGATAACCGTATTTCTGTCTTGCTGTAGAGAGGGCCATTTGAGAAACTCATGCATACCGAAGACACAATAGCCGCCATATCCACTCCGTTAGGCCGCGGCGGCATCGGCATTGTGAGGCTCAGCGGCAAAGACGCAATAAAGATAGTTGAGAAGATTTTCATCTCTCCCAAAAAGAAAAAGATCAAACAAACGCCAACCCACCGAATCCTCTTCGGACATATCATAGATCCTTTGAATAAAGACGTTGTAGACGAGGTACTTGTGTCAGTAATGAAAGCGCCGAATACTTATACAAAAGAAGATATTGTTGAAATAAATTGTCACGGAGGCGTCTTTCCTCTGAAAAAAGTATTAGAACAAGTTCTAAATAACGGGGCAAGACTTGCAGAACCTGGAGAATTTACACAAAGAGCATTTATCAATGGCAGAATCGATCTTGCACAGGCAGAGGCAGTGCTTGATGTTATAAACGCACTGACAGAGCAAAGCCAAAAGAGCGCAATAGCGCAGCTCAGAGGAGGACTTTCAAAAAAACTGGAAGCAATAAGGGAAGAACTTATCGAACTGACCGCATTTGTTGAGGCATACATTGATTTCCCGGAAGAAGATATAGCGTCTCTGTCATTAAAAGACATGAAAAACAAGGCATTAAAAATTCAGCAATCCTTAAGGAATCTCATAGACAGTTCACGCTACGGCATGATACTGCGTGAAGGGCTGAAAACCGCAATTATAGGCAGGCCGAATGTCGGCAAGTCGTCTTTACTCAATGCACTGCTCGAACATGACAGGGCTATTGTGACAGAGATGCCTGGGACCACAAGGGATGTTATTGAGGAATATTTAAACATTAAGGGACTTCCGGTAAAAATTATGGATACCGCAGGCATAAGAAATGTTGAAAACATTGCTGAAAAAGAAGGAGTAAAAAGGAGTCTCAATGCAATGGAAGATGCGGATATGGTGCTCCTCATCCTCGATGGAAGCAGCGCTTTGCAGAAAACAGACATTGAACTGATCGAGAAATCGCTTTCAAAGAATACTATCTTAGTCATAAACAAAACCGACCTTCCACAAAAGATAGATTGGAATGTAGGGGCAGGTCTTGTACCTGCCCCCATGAATGGCAACCACAAGGGTTGCCCCTACGAGATTTTAGGTCAAGCCCGGAATGACGCAGCGGAGATATTTTTGAAGCAAAAAATAGTCCGGATCTCCGCCAAAAAAGGATCCGGGATTGAGAAACTGAAAACCAGGATAGTAGACACTGTCTTACACGGCCATATTGAAAGCAACACAGATGTCGTTACCAATATCAGACATGTACATGCTCTTGAAAAAGCCCTTGTATCAATTAATTCTTTCCTCACTGCGGTCACGAATAAAACCTCTCCTGAATTCCTGTCTGTTGAATTAAGAGACGCCCTTGATGCAATTGGTGAAATTATCGGGATTACAACCCCCGATGATATTCTAAACAAGATATTCAGCAATTTTTGTATTGGGAAGTAATTTAAATTCAGGTATACAGGTAAAATCCTGTCACAGGCTTTAGCCCGTTGTCATTCCCGAAGTTTTTTATCCCCGATAAAGACCTTCGGGGACGAATCCAGTATTCTTTCAAATCAACTGCTTCTGGATTCCCGCTTAAGAACTGCGGGAATGACGATTTATGCGCAATTATTTATGACGCTATGTACAGGTATAATTACAAAGCTTATTCAGAATTCGCAACCTGAAGGTTTCGGCTACAAAAAGTGCTCAATTCATGTAAAATTTACTGATGACCGATAAGAACCAGAAAACAGAGTTGATAGTTCATAAAAACCGGGAGCTTGCCGCCATCCTTGAGGTCAGCAAGGTTCTCACGGCGTCTTTTGACCTCGAAAAGAATCTATCATCAGCAATGGCAACCCTCGGCAATCTCCTCGAGATGCAGAGGGGATGCGTATTCCTCCTGGACCCGCTATCACAGGAGCTTCGCATCGCTGCTGCTCACGGACTTACAAAGCAGAATATCGAAAAGGGTAAATACCGTATTGGAGAAGGAATTGTAGGCCGTGTCCTTGAAAAAAGAACACCAATGGTGATTCCCAACATCGGGAAAGAACCGCTTTTTTTAAACAAGACAGGTTCCCGTCCTGAAAAAGACGGAATCTCTTTTCTGAGTGTACCAATAGAATTTAAAAATGAAGGATTAGGCGTATTAAGCGTAGACAGGATTTATTCAAAAAAGCATGGAAATGTAGATGATGACCTGAGGGTTTTGACAATTGTCGCTTCCTTGATTGCACAGTTTGTAAGGCTCTGGGAAAGCTATGAAAAGATAGAAAAAGAGAAGGAGAATTTAAAGAGGGAATTAAAGGAAAGATACAGCATAGATAAAATTATAGGGCAATCAGACAGGATGCAGGAAGTCTTTGCGGCTGTGCATCGCGTAGCCCCCACAAAGGCATCGGTAATTTTACGGGGAGAAAGCGGCACGGGCAAAGAGCTGATTGCCAGGGCCCTCCATTATATGAGTCCCAGGAGCAAGAGGCCCTTCATTAAATTTAACTGCGCTTCAATACCGGAAGGACTTCTGGAATCAGAGCTCTTTGGCCATGAAAAAGGCGCATTTACCGGCGCCATATTTTCGAGAAAAGGCAGATTCGAGCTCGCAAACAAAGGAACGATTTTTCTCGATGAAGTCGGCGACCTGCCCTTGACGCTTCAGCCGAAAATCCTGAGGGTTTTACAGGAAAGAGAATTTGAGCCGGTCGGCAGTGAAAAGACCATCAAGGTAGATGTAAGGATAATTACTGCAACAAGCAGGGATCTCGAATACCTCGTATCACAGGGGAAATTCAGGGAAGACCTGTATTACCGGTTAAACGTTATCCCTGTTTTTCTGCCGCCCCTCAGGGAAAGAAGCGAGGATATCACTGCGCTGATAGAATATTTTCTGGCAAAATTCAATAACGAACATAACCGTTCTGTGCATCTTGATAAAAATGCCCTGCAAATTCTTATGAACTACGATTGGCCCGGTAATGTGCGGGAGCTGGAAAATACCATAGAGCGGTTGGTAATCATGTCAACTTCCGATATAATTGCCCCCTCAGATTTGCCTGATTCACTAAGTGTGCGCCGGTTAAAGGGTTTGAATAAATCCGTTTCATTAATAACTAATATCTCGGAGATTGAAAAAACAAATATCCGCGACGCCCTCGAAAAGTCGGGATGGGTTCAGGCCAAGGCGGCAAAACTGCTTGGAATTACGCCGCGTCAGATAGGGTATAAGATAAAAAAATATGGATTGGAAGAAAGAAGTTGACCAAAAAGAAACTTCCGCATACCGTTCCGGGATATATAAGCTTCAGCTTTTTTTTACTTGGCATCGTTTCAGCCATTGCCTTTAGAATAATTATCGTTTTTCAGCGGATCGAGCCCGAATGGGTAAGACCGGTCTGGTATATAGGGGTTTTGGGGTATATCGGTTTCTTTATGTATCGCTATGCTATTGCAAGAAAAAGAAAGAATGTAATTAGAGATTTCGAACTGATTGAAAAGGTCAGGGCCAACGCCTGCCTTTCGGAAGAAGAAAGAGAGGTAGTAACATTTCTTCTTTCATCATTAAAAAAATCCCATGAGGATACTAATTATTTGATCATTTTTCTCCTCTCAATAATTTCCATATTAGTAGATTTGGCGCTAAGTTTTTATAAATGACCGCGAAGTAAATAAACCTACGGTTGCTTTTAGCTTTCCTAAAAATTACAATAAAGCTTATCAAAGATTTACTCTACCTGAAGATTTATGACTGTTATCTTTAAGAAAATCATAGACTATTTAAGACTCATCAAATTCTCACATTCCATTTTTGCACTTCCTTTTGCATTTACATCAGCGCTTATTGCAGCTAATGGAATTCCATCACTTTATCAGACCTTCTGGATAACAGTAGCTATGGTTTGCGGCCGATCAGGTGCGATGGGTATGAACAGGATCATAGACAGGAAAATTGATGCATTAAACCCAAGGACGGAGAACAGAGAAATTCCGAAAGGTGTTATAAAAACGTGGGAAGCGTTTATTTTCACTGTTATTGCTTTTGCATTATTATTGCTTGCTGCTTACAAGCTCAACCCGCTTTGTTTACAAATCTCACCTTTGTTTGTCCTGGTACTGCTTACTTATTCGTATACGAAAAGGTTTACATGGCTTTGTCATATCGTACTTGGAATTGCGCTTTCACTCGCTCCACTCGGCGCATGGATTGCCGTACAAGGAGCATTTGATTATAAAATTCTGCCGCTCTGCTTTGCGGTAATGTTCTGGGTAGCGGGCTTTGACGCCCTTTACGGCCTGCAGGATATGGATTTCGATAAAAGACATGGTATTTATTCTATCCCGAGCATCTTCGGCATAAAGGCCTCACTCTGGACAGCGAGAATATTTCATATAATCACCATCGGGTTGCTTTTGAGCCTTATCCCCCAGTTTAATTTAAGTGGTATTTATCTCCTCGGAGTTCTAATAGCATCAGGGCTTTTGCTGTATGAACATGCCCTGGTCAAGCCTACTGACCTGAGTAAACTCAATATTGCCTTTTTTAATATGAATGGTTATATCAGCATCACTGTATTTATATTTACATTGTTTGATTACTTGCTCCCTTTATTCTAAATACGGCTGTTGCCACGAATGAACACGAATGAAATAAACTTGAAGACAGATTTTATCTTTAACCAAAATGGTGACAAATTGAACAGTCACAAGCTCCCTGTTATTCGAGATAATTTGTGAAAATTCGTGGCTGAAATGCTTTTTTAGGTTTATTCTTTAATATTGAAGTACATTAATCCCCCTGTGAAGCCGAAGACAACCGGACAAATCCATGGAGAGAACCACGGAGGGAGAATACCTATATTACCAAGCGAGATACCAGTTGAGTAAATAAGCCAATAGATTACACTGACAATAACTCCAAAACCCGCGGCCTTAATACCGCCGCCCCATCTTGAATTTAATGCAAGTGAGATGCCAAAAAGAGCCATAATAAAATTTATCGTCGGGTAAGAAAGTTTTTCATATAAGCGGACAACATATTTAAGGTTTTTAAATCCAGCTTTCTCAAGACGACTGTAATATGTATAAAGTTCGGCAAAATTCATCTCTTGAGGCTTTTTCATTTCCTCTCTGAATATTTTTGGTTCTTCTATGGCAGCAGAAATGAGAGAATTATATCTTTTTGTAGTGTTGTTGCTGAAATCAAAAACTGTAACATTTTTGAGTTTCCAGACCCCGTTTATCCATACAGCTTCATCTGCTTCTATTCTTTTTTCCAATCCGAAAGAAGGGCTGAAATTAAAAATGCTTGTTTTCAGTACCTTATTTTCATCTGCTATAAAACCATCGATACGGATGAGGCTTTTATCAAGTCCTTTCAGCCATAAGGCTTCTTCTCTGTATATGATTTTAGGCTCTTCCTTTAGTATCTTTACCTTTCTTATCCATGCAGCCTTTCTCGTTAAGTCCGGTACAACAGTTTCTCCCAATATCAGGGCAAAGAGGGTAAAACCAACTCCAAGCAAAAGGAAATTTGTAAAAAGCCTTTTTGTGCTGCCGCCGGATGCCTTGATAATTATTATTTCTTTCCATTTTGAAGCTATCCCGATAATGATGAGTATGGAAAACAATATTGCAAATGGCAATGCATACAACATAACGCCTGGAGCCTGTAATAAAAAGTATTGAACTACAATAAACAAAGGGGCGTCATGACTGTAAAACTCGTTTGCCTTGTCAAAAAACTCCGCTACAATTGAGATCGTTGTAAAACCGAAAAGGAAAATAAACAAATATTTGATGAACTCTTTTAAAAAATATTTTCTGAGAATCTTCATGATAATTTAAAATCTTTTAATTGGTTTATCTTTATAGGCCCTGTAAAAAAATACCCCGGCAAGAACGCCAAAAAATAAATTCGGAGTCCAGCCTCCCCAAAAGGCCGGTATCTTTCCGGTCCTTGCAAGAGACTCTCCAATAATAAGAAGCAAATAATAGAATATAAGGATTGACAGGCTCAGAGAAAGGCCGCCAAGCCTTCCTATTTTCCCCATTCTGTTAGAAAGCGCCGGCCCGAGAATACCAAAAATAATACAGGCAAAGGGCAAAGCCAATCTCCTGTGTAATTCTATCGCCCATGGAATTATTTTATTGCTGCCCTTCCATAGCTTAATGGTTTTAATATCTTCAGGCTTTATCTTCTCCTGGTCTATCCCTGTAGTAAGCACCAGATCATATTTAGAGAAAGCGATTTCAGATGACGTGTTTTTATTAAATGTATGAATAAATCCGTTATTCATAGTCAAATTTATTAATCCTTCTTCCGGGTTAGAACTCATCATCCCACCTTCAGCGACAATCACCATAGGCATTTTGGGCTCATTATCTGTTTTCGCTGTTTCCCTGTAAACAAAAATCCCCTTAAAATGATTCATAGACGATAATTCTTTAACATATATGACATTGCCCTTAAACACATCAGAAAAAGCCTCTTCCTCAAATGTCATGGAGGCCTTCCTTATTATAGTTTCATACAAGGTCTTTTTAAAGGAAACCATACCCCGCGGCAACAAATAAAGGCTGACGAATAAAAGGGCCGCGAAAAAAACTGCTGATAGTATAAGAGCCGCTCTGGACATCCCCAAAAAACTCAGGCCGCATCCTTTCAACACGACTATTTCACTGTCAGTGGACATTCTCCCGTAAGTGATAAATATGGCGATTAGTATCGCCATAGGGATGGAGAGCAATAAAATGGATGGCTGCAGATAAATAAATATTTTAAATATATCATTAATATCAGTCCCTTTCCCCATAAGAAGCCTGGTAATCTTGACAAATTTTTCCATAAAAAGAATAATGGAAAGGGAAAAAATAATAACGACTAAATTTATAAAGAGTTCTTTGAATATTGTCCTGTGAATTATCATTTTTGAATTCTATAATATATAAATTAACATTGTTATTACACTTACTAACTAGTTCATAAGTAAGAATACATAAGCGTCATTCCCGCAGTCTGTTGAGCGGGAATCCGGAAAGGCACAGGATGCCCGCTTACTACCTGCGGGCATGACAAACGTGTCTTCATCCTAATGAACTGCTTAGTAAGTGTTACTAAATCATAATTATAACAACTAATGGAAGCAAAAGGTATGAGATATTGTTCCCCTCTATCAAGGGGGGTTAGGGGGGTGTTCCCCTGCTTTATTATCTGCGCGATTTTATTTGTATTTTTTGATATCTCATCAGCAAAAGTTATCCGCCAGGTTCACCCCCCGGTTATTCAGCCATTCCAACAACCCCCTCAACAATTTCGGGAGAAATCGTCTTTTTACAAATGGGAGAGTAAAGATGTTGTAAAGGCCCTAAAAGATAACGCCCTGGAGATTGTAGATGTGAAGTATGGACTTACTATAGGTGCTGCAGGCGCAAAGGAGAGTACAGTCTTTCTAATTCCTTCTTATGGTAATGACATTGGTGGAACCGTATCCAGTTATGATTCAGAGGATAAGCTCAGGGAATCCGTAACATACTATTCAATAATGAATAAAGATCCCAAATCCCCTGCATGGTGGATATTCAGAAAAGACAACATCCTGCTTTTAATAAGCGGCAAGGTGCCTGAAGAAAAGGCACGTGAATATGAAAGGGTATTGAATGCAATGAGCAAATAAGAATTATCAATCAAAAATTTTTATAAATTTCGGCGGCGGATTTACAATTTCAACAGCACCATCCCGGAAACAGGGTCAAGCTCTCTTGTTGCAGTAATGCCTTCAATTTCAATGAGAACAGCTTCAAGTACAAGAAACGTCTCTGACTGTTCCCTGAGACATCCTACTTTTACCATATCTTTCTTACCGAAGGCTCCGTGAAAATGAATTTTGGGTTCATCATTTTGCCAGAAGATTGTTCCATTACCAAGTACTTCATGGCTTTGACCAAGTGTTTTCCATACCGGTTCAGGAGGAAATGAATCTGTTTCCGGGCCAACAACAATTCGACCTTCACGCATTCCGCCTACAAGAAAAAAGACCCCTGCCCTGATAGCCTCTTTTTTTGCGATGCTGACAAGATTCTCAAGTACATCCTCATGGTCCTCAAATCTCGCAACAATTATTCTCCCTGGTTTCCCTGTCTGGTATTTCATAATACTATCTCCTTCGATGTTTAATCACAGCCATTACTTTTAGTTATACCATAAGAATTTTATATTTGTAACTGATTTAACTAAAAAAAACCACGGCAATTATTGTCATTCCCGAGGTAGTAATCGGGAATCCAGTGTCTTTAAGAAACAAAGAACTCTGGATTCCCGCCTAAGGACTGCGGGAATGACGGCTCAAAACTCTCGAAATATATGTAAAGAAGCGTTGGCCGCACTACAGCAATTAATATATTTTGCAGATTTAGCCGATAAGATAAAAAGGATGCTGACCCATGAGGGGACATGGCTGAAGTTAAAGTATCGGGCTTTTAGCTTAGGCAGGAAATAACCTTTAACATCAGAGTCAGCATCCTTGTTTATAGGATATATAAAAACTTTGAAGAAAGTGTGAAGTTGCACCTTTCCTGAAATATGATTTGACTTGCCCCCTTAAATACCTTATTATTTTTCCATCATGAAACCTTCCATAAAGACTGTGGATTTTCTTGTAATCGGAGGAGGAGTTGCCGGGCTGAGAGCGGCTATTGAACTGGCCCCAAAAGGCAGTGTACTTGTACTTACAAAAGACAAACCTACGGAAAGCAGTACAGAATATGCTCAAGGTGGTATCGCCGTTGCCTTGAGCGATGAAGATGAAGTTGGCATCCATTATGATGATACCATAAAGGCCGGCGATGGGCTTTGCAGGGAAGATGCCGTCAGGATACTGGTTGAAGAAGGGCCGGGTCTCATACTTGAATTAATATCATGGGGCGCTGAATTTGACAAGGAAGGAAGTAAGCTCTCTTTTACAATGGAAGCGGCTCACTCCAGGAAAAGAATCCTTCATTCCCGTGGTGACGCTACCGGGAAAGAAATTGAGAGGGTCCTTATCAACAAAGCACGTTCCTTTCCTTCTATTTCAAGATTTGATTTTGCCTTTACACTTGATTTGATTTTGGAGAATGACAGGTGCGTCGGCGCTACTGTTCTCAGACACGACACAGTTTTTAATATTTTTGCAAAAGCAGTGATTTTAGCAACCGGGGGAGCTGGGCAGGTTTTCTCAAGGACCACAAACCCGATGATCGCAACCGGTGACGGGATAGCAATTGCCTGCAGGGCAGGTGCTTTAATTTCTGATATGGAGTTTATACAGTTCCATCCAACTACACTTTATTTTCCGGCGGCGCCGCCTTTCCTGTTAAGTGAAGCGATGAGAGGCGAAGGCGCTGTATTAAAAAACACTCAACGAAAAAGGTTTATGCCTGAGTATCATGAAATGTCAGAGCTTGCTCCAAGGGATGCTGTAACAAGGGCCATCGTTTCTGAAATGGTCAAGACGAACTCAAGGCATGTTTATCTGGACCTTACTCATTTAGATAAAGAATTTACAAAAAAACGATTTCCCCTCATTTACGCTACATGCCTTCAGTACAACATTGACATCACTGAAGATCTGATACCTGTTTCTCCGGCTGCCCATTACATTATGGGCGGTGTTTACACAAATATCTATGGGGAAACCAGTATCAAGGGGCTTTTCGCTGCTGGGGAAGTTGCCAGCACAGGGGTCCACGGCGCAAATCGTCTTGCATCAAACAGCCTCCTCGAGGGACTTGTATATGGAGCGAGGACGGGAAAACAGGCGGCACACTATATCGATAAGGAAAATATAGATATTGCCGGCATTGAATCATATCCTGAAGGGTTCTCTGACAAAGCGTCTTCAATGTCCGCTCTTGATGTTGAAAAAACAAGGAGCACCCTGAGGCAGGTAATGTGGAACAAGGTTGGAATCATAAGATGTGGAGAATCTCTGTCCATTGCAAAAAAGTGGCTCGATAAGAAAAATGCTATTCTGGATATGTCTTTTCAAAACCGGAGGGGGTTTGAATTGAAGAACATGCTGACCGTTGCACAACTTATTACTGACGCTGCGCTTGCAAGAAAAGGCAGTGTCGGGGCCCACTACCGTTCCGATTGCAAGTCAAAAGGCGACAACTGGCAGAAACATACTGCCTGCAGAAAAGATCAGACGGTAACCTGGATTGATTGACGTTTTCTTAAACAACTTCCTTCTCAACTTCAGGGTAAATTTTATCAATTAAGTGTTGAATCTCTATTGTCTTTTGCAAAGCGGTCACAACTTTGCAGTAATGTTTTATGTCCTCAAGAGATAATGTTTTTCCTTTTCGGTCTTTCAGCCATTTCTCACAAACCTGATAACCACCTACCCGGTACACCCATACTTCATTCACTATTCCCTCAAAATACTGATCTTCGTTTATGTAAAGACGTTCTGATTCGGAATCATATGTTAGCTTCTCTATCTTATTCCTGCCGCTCCGAAATTTTACTTTGGTTTTATCCAGCTCCTTAGCCTTCATCAGGTGAAGCTCGACAAGGGAGTTGCCGTACTCAGCCATTATCATAAAAAACTTACGGTCTCTCGTAAAAGGGACTCTTGGAAAGTCTGTTTTCAGGAACTCGGCATATTTTGTGCGGTAGATGTTTGAATGAAGCACGGCGTAAATGTAAAAGAAGATTTGTTCGGATTCCGGTCTTTTCTTAAAAGCCTTTTCCAGGTTTTCAAACACTGCCGGAGCAATGTTCGGCTTTCTCACAAAATACTCTGCCTCCGGTTCAAATAGCATCATGACGCTGTTTAAGGAACGCTTTTTAGGTTTTTCTTTTGGCTTGTAAAGATAGAGGGGTGCTTGCTGAATAATCCCTTTACTGCTTAAAAATGTCCTGTTATCAACTATGTGTTCAGTTGCAATAAAATGAGTGTAGCTTTCTTCTAAAGAAACTTGTCTCATAAAACAAATAGACACGTTCTCTTGCATCATATGTTGCATAACATCTCTGCGTGAACGTTCGATAACGGCATCATGATAAAAAATCCACTGCTCATCAAAAGGTCTGTATAGAATCTTCGTTATCTTGTCTTCCCAATTTATATCGTCTTTGACAGCTTCACGAGCTTTTTCTAAATTGAATTTTGAGGTGTCGGGCAACGAAAAGGTCTGCCTTATAATATCATCCGTCATTTTTTTATCTATGAACATACGGATACGGCGCTTAAGAATCGTTTTATCATCGTCTATAACAAAGCCATCTCTTGAAGTAACGATTCCCACGCTGTTAACAGGGAAGATATCTGTTATCTTCGGATATGACTCATACTGCTTCAACAGTTTTTCATCTCTCGGCACAAAGAAATGGAATTCGGATTTGGGTTTTAACTTTTTCCATTTCGTTGTTGTTATGTCGTTCTTACTGAGCCAGTCATATTTATGCTCCCTGAGTCCCCATATTTCCGAATGGTAAACCTTGCATTTGTGCCTTTTGGGCTTTTCTTCAACCTCCTTTTCTTCCTCCGTAAAAATATCCATCTGGGGTGAAGGCTCCGGCGTTGGATAGAACGGCTCTTTTTTCTTTTCCCCTTTTTTAATGAACAGTGAAATGGCAACGCCCTGCTGAATATCAAATACATTCTCATCTTTTGAGCTGCCGGGGCTCTTCTCTTTCTTAAGGCTGTTGCCGTGAAGGTCGAGCAGATAAATCTCGTCAAAACTTTGCATCAATGAATGCCGCATTCCCCTGAATGTCGGATTATCAAGGTAGCTGTGGTTTGTGATAAAGCCTAAAACTCCCTCACCTGCCCGATCTATCTTCCACTGCGCAAAACGTATGAATTTCACGTAATCGTCCTGAAGCCATTTGGGATTTTTTTCACCGAGAGGCTTGCCGTCAACATGATAATATGCCTTTATCTCTTTTGATATCCAGTCTCCGATATTGGTTGAATGGCCTGAATAAGGTGGATTGCCAAGTATTACGAGTATGGGTTTTTCCTTTTTAACAATTCCCGCAAGATGCGATTCCTCTGAAAGTGACGCCATCCCCGGCAGTGAGGTCTGCTCAAGCTCATCCATTTCAAGGGTATTTGTGAGATAGAGATTAAATCTCTCGTCCTTCTGAAGTTTATATCCGAGCTCTTCAAGCATAAAAGACATTTTCAAATGACCGATAGCATAAGGCGCCATCATTAATTCAAAGGCATAGAAATTTTGAAGGATATATTCCTTTATAAGGGGTGTTCTGGTTCCTTCGCCGTATTTGGAAGTGCATTCATCAACCGACAATTTGGCCGCCTCAGCAAGGAATGTAAGCGTTCCAGCCGCAGGGTCCAACACGGTTACGGAGCCTGATGCAAAGCCGTCTCCCTTATCAAAATAGTTCTTTAGAATATTGTGCAAAGAACGGACAATATAAGAGACAACAGGTTCAGGTGTGTAATAGACTCCTCGCTTTTCCCTTTCCTTCGGGTCGTATTCCGCGAGGAATGTCTCATAGAAATGAATGATCGGGTCGCTCCCTTTGCCTTCATGATAAAATTTATGAAGTATCTGTTTTACATCGGCAACTGAAAGGACTTCGGATATGTCGTCAACAACCCATTCCATCTGAGGAGGTAAATCTTCAAGGGAGATAAACTTAAAAACATCTCTTAATATCCCGATGGTCCTCGGTATATAGTCGAATGCAAGCTTTCTGTTAAAACCGTTCTCAGCGCGTGTCCTTGCCGCAAAAAGTCCATAGGCTATTGTCTGACTGTACAGGTCTGCAAAATCTTCTTTTGAAAGGCCGTGTATAAGATACTTCTGAAACGCCTCATAAAAGCCGAGGATAAATCCTTTGCCCTTTTTCTCTTCCTCTTTCAATTCCTCAATTATGACCTGCTCTTTTAAAAACCTTGTCCTTTTTGCAAGCTCTACAGCGAGGGTCTTTGCCGTATATGCTTTTGGCAGTGAAAAAGAAAAGAAACCTTCAAGGAGCTTCAAAAACTCCTGCTCTTTTTCAACGGGTGGAATTGTGTTTAGTTTTTGTATTAAAAAAGGTCTGGCAATCTGCACACTATCAATCATTCGACCATCCCGATAAAGTCTGAATTCAAAGAAGTTGGTTAATATCAAATTCGGGAAGGTATGCAGATAGCGTTTTAACTGCTCAGTGTCTTCTATTTGATCCAGATATTTAACGGTTGGAGCTTTAGCTTCAATATACCCAATGATATGCTGTTTCCCATCCCATACCCTGAAATCCGGGTTTCCGGCATCGGTCTTTTGAGGGATAGTCGTAACATGAACTTGCTTCTTGTTTATTGATTCAGCATAATTCTTAAAAAGCTCATCGATGCAGGAGTAGTAACTTGATTCAGTTGCGTCCCCTCGTTTGCTGACCTCAAATATATTTTTTAAATATTTCTTTAACATTTATTGCAATTGGCACCGATATGTCGTAAAATTTTAGCCCTTACCCTTTCTCCCTCAAAAATCACTCGCCTAATTCTAATCGAAATGACGTTAAACGGGCAAGGGGGAAGTGCGGAAGCGTAGAAGTACAAAAGTGCAAAAGTGCAATAGTGAGGAAGCAAGAATCCAGGGGAAAGAACTGGATTCTCCGATCAAGCCGGAGAATGACAATAAGAAGGGCTCTTAACGAAGGACCTTATTTCTTTACTACGGGCTTATAGAACGACTCCAACTGATACGCCTTGTCAAAATACTCTTTTGCCATATCCATTTTTTTCATTTTGTAGTAGGCGTAGCCGATAAAATAGTAAGTCTGTGGGTTGGGGTTTTCTTTACCCTGTTCTTCCATTATCTTAATCGCTTCTTTCATTTTACCCTGAAAATACAGACCATATGCCTTTTCCATCGGGGTCTTCTGCGCCCAACACATCGAAAAAGACAAAATCAGGATCACTAAAATCATACTGATAATTTTCATTCTTCCTCCCTTTGTCATTCCGGCTTGTCCGGAATCTGTAGTGGCGTATTGCGATACGTCCTTAATCTGGATTCCCGACCTATGGGTCGTGACCCACGGGTCATAGACCTTCGCGAGAATGACATAACCTGTTCCTTAATTGATAATTATTAATTGTTCATTACTCATTCAAATTAATCAACCTCATGCTCTGCTTCTTCAGGTGCCCCGTATTCCGCCTTCCTCTTTTTTACATAGTCTCTTTGAGCCTTTGTCGAGTAGGCCCTTGGAACCGTTCCTTCTTTAAAGAATTCTACCATTTTTTCGGTCTCATTGGTAGCAAGAAGCCCGGTCAACGGATCGATCACGGCGGTAACAATGCCATTGGGGACTGGAAATGATCCTTTATCAACGTCGCCGTTTTCAGATGAAACAGCTTCAGGAAACATCTGTTTCATAAAATCAACCCATACCGGCAATGCCGCTTTTGCACCTGTCTCTTTTGTTCCCAATGAGCGCATATTATCAAAACCTACCCATACCCCTGCTGCTAATTCAGAAGTGTAGCCTATAAACCATGCATCCTTGTAATCGTTTGTTGTGCCCGTTTTCCCGGCGACAGGTCTTCCGAACGCTCTTGCACGCTTACCAGTCCCGTATTTTACGACATCTTCAAGCATTGATGTAGCGAGAAATGCTGTCTGGGGGCTTATAACATTACTCCCCCCAGGCTGATTATTTTCAAGGACGTTCTTGTCCGGGTCAATAATATATTTAATTGCAATGGGATCCATTTTTGTGCCACTCTGTGCAAACACACAAAAGGCGGACGTCAGTTCAAGAGGGGTCACACTTAAACTTCCGAGCGCAAGAGACAGGTTGTAAGGGAGGGGGTTGGGAATGCCGAGTGAATTGGCAAATTTAATAACCCTGTCAACGCCTACTTTTTCAAGGAGTTTAATGGTAACAATATTCCTTGAATATGCAAGCGCCTCCCGCAGTCTTGTAGGCCCGTGAAATTTCCTGTCATAATTTTCCGGTTTCCACTCCCCGAATTGTTCTGTTGAATAACTTACAGGCTCGTCCATTATGGTGCTTGCCGGAGTAAAGCCGTTGTCCATTGCAGTGGCATAAATTATCGGCTTAAATGCCGAACCTGCCTGCCGCTTTGCAAATACAGCCCTGTTAAATTCACTTTTATTGAAATCGTACCCGCCCACTATGGCCTTAATATAACCTGTTGACGGCTCCACGACAACCACTGCTCCCTGCGCAAGAGGCTCCTGTTCAAGCGTGAAAACAGGTTCGCTGCCGATCATGTCCTTTACCTTCACCCTGATAATATCGCCCGATTTCAGGATATTGTAGAGTCTGAGATTGTTATAATCTTTGATCACCTTTTCCTTTGAATCAATAAGCTTCCTGGCCCACAGTATGTCCTTAAGAAATATACTCCCCGAAATTCCGCTTGCCTTTACTCTTGCCTGAGAATCAGACACCGTGATTACAGTCGCTGTCATGATATCACCCTGTTGCATGACAACTTTTCCAAACTGCTTTTCTCCACTTAGTTCTTCCTTTAAATCAATATCCTTATGGCCGATGGCGCCTCTGTAACCCTGCCTTTTATCCAGTTCTCTGAGCCCGTTCTGCAGGGCGTTTACCGCTGCGGCCTGCATTTTCATGTTTAAAGCCGTATATACTTTTAGTCCCCCTTTATAGACTGTATCAACGCCGTATTTGTCTTCGAGATATTTTCTGACATATTCAAGAAAATAATTTTGTGTATAAAGCTCGTATCTTGTGCTTGAAAGATGAAGCGGCTGTTTATAAGCTTTTCCCGCATCTTCTTTGGTTATATATCCCTCCTCCTGCATCCTCTTAAGAACAACATACTGTCTTTCCTTCGCCTTATCAAGGTTGCTGTAGGGCGAAAATTTGCTTGGAGCCTTGACAAGACCGCTTAGCAGGGCTGCCTCTGCAAGGTTTAAATCAGAAACGGATTTGCCGAAATATGCGCGGGCTGCCATCTCAACTCCGTATGCGCCATGCCCGAAATATACCTTATTAAGATAAAGCTCAAGGATTTCTTCCTTGGTCAGATTTTTTTCCAATCTGAACGCCAGAATAGCTTCTTTCAATTTCCTTGCTACTGTCTTTTCAGGAGAAAGAAAAATTACTTTTGCAAGCTGCTGAGTAATTGTACTTGCCCCTTCTTTTATTCTGCGGGCGATAACATCTTTTAACATCGCCCTTACAATTGCAATAAAATCTACACCCTTATGCTGCCAGAACCTTGAATCTTCAACAGCCACTACAGCTCTTATTAAATTTTCAGGAATTTTGCTGATAGGAACATGTATGCCTTTCTCAATCTTGAATTCACCGACAAATGTATCATCATCTGCGTAAACTTTTGTTCCATTTGCCGGCATATAACCTTTAATCTCTTCTATTTGGGGCACTCCCCTGACAAGAGCAAGATAACCGCCTGTTAACACACCGGTAACGAGGACGAAAAGAAGGAGTAAAGATTTAATGACAAATCCTTTCATATCAGAAGATTATAGTTGCCTTTCAATTAAGCTGTCAATTTACTTCACCAGTTCACGTATCGTTCGTATTCTTTTCAGCACAGGCGGGTGGGAATAGTGGAACAGGGCGTACAGGGGATGGGGATGCAGGTTGGAGAGATTGTCCTTTGAAAGTTTAACAAGCCCGCTTATCATGCTCTCTTTATTTCCTGTCATTTCATAAGAATACTTATCAGCCTCATTTTCATGCCGTCTTGAAAAATAATTAAATGCGGGACTGAAAGGAAAGGAGACAATCGAACCGATGAATCCCAGAATAACGATCTTTGCAAAAAAAGAGCTGTTTTCAATGTGAAAAAGAGCTAAAAGAAAATTACTTTGAAGGATTTGATATGAAACAAACATAACAATAAGCGCAATAGCCTCTGTAGCAATTAAATGTTTCAAAAGATGTTTTTTCTTCCAGTGGCCGGCTTCATGGGCCAGGACTGCGAGGACTTCATCTTTATTCATTTTCTCAATAAGTGTATCATAAAGCACGATCCTTTTAACCTTTCCGATACCGGTAAAGTATGCATTCGTATGTTTGGTCCTTTTTGACGCATCCATCTTGAAAACCCTGCTCACTTTTATTCCGGCTATTTGCATGAGATTGCGGATTCCGCTTTCAAGTTCTTCGTTTTCAATTGGTGTGAACTTGTGAAAAAGCGGTTCTATTACATACGGTGAAATGTACATCATGAAGACTCCGAACCCAAGGAAGAAACACCACACCCATAGCCACCATATGTCAGGATTTTTTTGAATAATAAGAAGTCCGATGGTTATGACTAAACCCATCAGGACAGTCGAGATTAAGAGGGATTTTATCGTATCGCTTATCCATAGTTTAAATGTCATTGTGTTGAACCCGTACCTGTTCTCTATCTTAAATGTACTGTAGAGACTGAATGGTATTGAATGGTATTGATATTATAGTTTCGGCATATGTCAAAAGCAGAAAGAAAACGAGTCCGGACAATATAAAGGAAAGATTGAGTGAAACAATCCATGAATTGTAGATATTCAGGAAGATAAATATAAATATCAGGAATACGACATTGTTAAATATAGATGAGATAAAATCAAACTTTGTATGTTCAATATTATAAGCCTGTGTCTTGCTCAGCAAGGCCTGGTCAATATACCCTTCAAATTCAGGAGGGATAATCGGACCATATTTTTTTAAATGTGAAAGATTTAAATAGTCAAGCCAGTAGCCGAAGATGACTACGAGAAAGTAGGCGGCAATAATTAAGATAAGATATGTATTCATAAAATCAAGTTGTCCTCATCAATAGCATAAGTTCAATTTTCTATCGCTAATGTAAATATAGAAATCTGGCTATTTATAGCTAATAGCAAGATTTGTTGATTGCTTATTTCTCAATACGTTATAAGAAGAACTATGCTTTTTATTGCTAATTTTATAGCTTTTTATTGCTAATTTTTAAAAGTCAAAACCCATTCAGGTCTTTTCCTGCTTCCTATATTTTTGATAGTCTTATCTCTTCTAGACATTTCATATAATAAATTATGTATCTTATTTGACTTTTGATTTTCATTCAATACATCCGACAACTTATCCATTAATAGCTTGTCGATATCCGGTCTGCTTGCAGAGTCGTATTTTTTAATAAATGCAACGACCATTTTTTTATAATGTTCAGCATCAAAAGAACGGTTGCGTATATATTCGGCCCGCTTATTGGTAGCCGATGCAATAGGAGCCGCTACGTAAAGAGTAGGATATCGTCCTTCTATCATCTTCATTTTTTTCAGACGGGATGCGTCTTCTCTTGCGATGATTCCTTTCTTCTGTACGCGGTCGAGTAATATGATGGTCTTGAGATCAAGGTCGGTCTTTCGGATAAGCAGCCGCGTATATTTTTCGTCAATCACTTTTCCGGTAATCCGCACTTTTACCTTACTGGGATCCGAGAGGTCATAATCAGGTAAAGGGAAACAGCGGCTCATTTGCAGGGAGAACATTTTCTTAATACCGCCACCCTGAGTATCAATCAGGTTGAGATTTACCATTGCCTGTGCAAGGAAAGCATTGCGGTAATATTCCTGCGGCGAGTCCTGCTCTATAACTTTTTCAACGGATTCAGGCAAAAAACTTCCAAGATTTGTAAACAGAAGGTCATCCGGTCCCTCGACAACAGCAATTCTGCCGTGAAGTTCATAATCCTGATGAGCAATGCAATTATTCAATGCTTCGCGGATAACGTAGGGCTCGTACTTCGTTACTTCGGTAGGGAAAAGGGTATTATCAAGAAGATAGCGATATTTCAGATTTCGGATTTTGGCATATACCGCTTCGATATTCAACAAAAACGGTGGGCCGAAATGTTCATAATCTTTCTCAACGTTGTGCTCGTCTTTTAATATCCACGAGATTCGGGCAACCGAGGGGCTCAGAAAGTGCTCTGATTCGTTTTTACCGAGAAGGATAATTGCGGTTCTGGTAATTTTCCCTTGAATAGTAACTTTTGCTTTGTTCAGGAAAGTGATGTTATCCCAACTGTCTACTTCATCGGTTTTGGCAGAAAACTTCTCTCTGTATTTTTCCCTGGCTTTTACAACTGCAGCAACATCTAAATCATCTATGGTTGCGCCTTCGCAAATTTGGGCTGACCAATCATATTGCTGTCCCTGATTGCGGATTTGTTCAATCTCCTGAAGGTTCAGGGCTACTAAAGACTCGCCATCCCTGCCGTAGTAATGACCATTCCATGCGACAGGAATGCCTTTAGGCGCTGCTGGTATCTGAAACATGATTACACGCCCTTCGGGGAGATGAAGTTCATAGATTTCGATAAAAGTAATACGGTTTGATGTTTTATTAGCGACTTCCGATTTTAAACTGTCGAGGTCAGTTCTGTTTGACCGGAATCGTGTATTGATAATCTTTCTGCTTTTATGTTCTATACCAAAAATTAACCAGCCGCATTCCTTGTTTTTGAGATTTGCTTCATTGCTTAGAGCAGAGAAATATTTTCCTATTTCATTAAAGTGAAAAGTATGCTTTGCCTCTTTAAATTCAATCCACTCGGTTTCAGAAGGCAATCTTCTTAATTCATCTAATAGCTTTTTGAGTTCTTCCAGAGTCAATGCTTCTCCTGATTATCCCTCTGCCGTAAAAGCTTTTGTAGCAGAGTCATTACATTATCCATCAAACTGTAATCTCTATCTTTTGTAAGTTCGTTCTGAAGGTGTTCCTTTTGATCCTCTAATGATTCTATTACCTCTGCCCACTTTTCGTCTGAAAGCGATTTTGGTTTTTTAATTATTTCATCAGTTTTTTTCAACAGTGATTTATCGTTTTCTTTTTCGGCAAGCATTCGAATATAGCAGAGATAACCTAAAAGCTCTGCTATTTGATATGGATCAACATTTTTAGTTAATCTGCAATATGATTCCACAATTGATGAAATATTACTGATACATGATTCTGTAATATTAGAGGATAATCCTGCAAGATAAAGCATTCGATATTTATGAAAAGATAAGCCAGTCCACGCAATGATATCACATGCTTCACGAGCACGAAGATAATTAAATGTAGATGCTTTTGAAAAAGTAACCCAGAAAAATGATAAGTACCAGGATACTTGGTTAGCAAGCTTCGCTTGATGTCCGATATCTTCAGTTACTGGATCGTCCAGATGGTGTAAATAAACCTTGGCAATTTGTTTAATCGCCTGCATGATATGCCATAGCAGAAAGCTTGAACCAAAATCAACATTTTCTGCAATGCTACGAAAATGGCGATATATTGTCTCGTTTATTTCTATAAAATCATGATATGGATTCACCCATTCTTTGTCATCTTCCTCTTTTGTTTGTACTTCAACTTGTGCAACCAGATCAGCAATAGATAAGGAAGTTAAAAGATCATATGGGACCGAAAGCGGCAAGCCAACATATGGTGAACCGAACATTTTTTCATGCGCTATTGCATATGGCAACAAGCCCTCAATTTTCTCAAGAACTTCTCCAAGAGTTTTATTAAATTGATAATGTTTTTGTTTAAGCAAATGGAATAAAAACGCCATTAAATCCTTTGTAATCTCGTTCGCAAATACACCCTTTCCCGTTACAAGAAAAGTAAGTATCATACTATTCCACGCCTTTATTGCAGACAAGTAGACATCGGTAATCTGCACGTTATGGGGTACACTTTTTGTAACATGCAGCACATCTCTGCTTCCCTGTAATACAACATCGTCCAGACAATTTCTTTGAGCGGACAATATGCATTCTTCCAAATATCCGAGTGGCAAATTCGTAATGGGCACAGAGTATTCCCGGAAAGCTGGAGACTGAAGGCTCGCTGTGTGGCTGGCAATTCTGCCAAGCGCTCTTACAATATGAATACATGATGTTTCAGCCTTGAGAGTGACCGCACTTCGGTTTATATTCTTCATGTGCTCATATATTGATGTCAGCACAGCATTAACGTCACTTTCTGAAGACAGAAAATATTCGTCAGGAGAAGAATAAACAATCATGTTATCTTTCCGGGTATCTAAATAATAACAGGCGATTCTCACTAATGCAGCAATTGCAATTTCAGAAGAATAAATTTCACTCTTACCAACTGCTTTATATGAAATCTCCGCCAGTTCACCAGTCCATCGATTAATTTGGTTATTGTAGCCTTTTAAACTCAAATAATAGGCTGATTCAATCTGTATTCTATGCTGTTCCTTTTTTTGTTTCTCTGTCATCATATCCCACTGAATTTGAGCTAAACGAGATAGTCTTTGTTGGGTCCGTCTTATGTAGTTCTCAATCTCCGCTGTCAACCGCTTAATCGCCTCTCCTGGATCAAGCATTTGGCTTATTCTCCGATAATGCCAGCGAAGCAAATCAAAAGATGCTCCCAACATGAAAATTCCAACAGGTAATAGCAAAACTTTACTCACTTGAATGACATTTTCGATTGCAAACATAAATTGCAATAAGCAAAATAGAGCTAAAACAAAATAAATAAATTGTGTTATGCGGTCATTTCTATACATCCATGTAACAGAGGGGCTGAAGGTTTCAACTGCCCGCTGAATCGGGATAACCGAGAGGGTAAAGACAAGAGCAATCATTGTCCCAAGCATCCCGCCAATAGCTATTAATAAGGTATCAACATTATTAAATTGAGCAATAGCCTTTTGAGCAGATGGCAGATAAAGTATAGAAGCCATAAGTATGCTTAAAATGGTAATACTGTAAAAACTGATATGACTCCAAGTCTTACCGATTCTTACAAAGGATGCAGTTCGCCATTGTAAAAATTTCAATTTTAGATTTGCAAAGTTGGCTTTTATTTCAAAGGACAAACTTATTCCTCCTCACCCCCCCCACCTCATGCGATATTTGATGTCGTAATTGATAATTATACATATCACTATGACATCCGAAATTTATTTAAAGCATCTTTAAGGTCATCAAATCTTTCATCCTTATGAAATTTATGAGGATCGATTTCCCATGGCAACAATAATTTAATTTCTTTTCCTGTTGTGCTGTTTCTCTGTATCCATTTTCCGTTAGAATCTATCTTCAATTCAAATGTTGTGCCCCCGATAGGGATTTGAGCACTTTGGCCAAGAAGTTCTAACCCTTTGCTATGAATTTTTATGACTGGATACATACCACCGACCGACAAGATTGAATTTTTTTTCGATAAATGAACTGACAGTTTGGCGAAAGGCACTTGCTTCCATAAAAGAATTGCCTACATCTCCGGCAAAAATCCAGTCTGCATTTCTGTCAATTTCAATTATGGTGTCCTGTCCTGAACCAATAGCAGCAAATTCTAAAGGAACAAGATGCTGTGGGATAAAGTCTGGAGACTGCATATAATAAAGCAAGTTGGCTGGGACATCAGACAAGATAATATGAGAATTATTAGCCTTGAGAATATTAACAAGAATGTTTGGTATCCAATTTCTCTGAATGGATAATTTCCCTAATCTGAATCTTTCCATAATCTCAACTACTTTTGATCGTTCAATTATATTCTGACGATCCAAAATAACAGAGCCTACCATAAAATCTATACGACTTACACTTTGCTTTTTCGACAATTGTCTATAATAAAAACGAAAATAACGAGGCAACCATTTAGATATACTTAATGAATGGAGCCCGTTTGTTTTGCCTCTCTTATATGAGAAAGTTATCTGTCTGAAAAGTTCTCTGATTATCTGTGAAGCTGCATTTAAGTCGCCTACAAACCCAACTGCTGTTGTGTTAGTTAAAGGAAATAATTTTTGGGCATTATCACATAATACGTCCGGCTTACCGAATCTTTTTATAGTAACCCTACAGTCAGCTAAAAGAATAACTCCGTTAAATAGAGAACACCCCGCGATAACACTCATCTTTCTCTCATATTTTCCTCAGACTAATTCCTACCCGCTTTATACCGCATTATCAAATCGTCGCAATAAAATACTCCATTCCTCTCTGCTTACACCACATCTCGGCAGCCTTGCGTTTTATGCTGTACATCATACGAAAATTATTAACAACTTAGTTCCAACATCTTATCAATATCAGATTTTGCTTCAACAAGGAGTCGTAACATTTGTATCGCAATCATATATAAATTGCTCAAAACGTCACATTCATTTTCATCTATTTGTTTAATTAAAAAAGAATACTGCTGAGCAAGATGAATAATACGTATAAAACCTCTCGGGAAAGTATATGCCAGTGACGAATTACAGAAAGACCGTAAATTTATTGCGACTAACTCGCTATAATCCGATATTGCCTTATTATCAAATTCAAGCGATTCAAGAAGTAATTTGTTTTTGTCTTCCCCAATATCAGGTTCGCCTAATAATATTTTATCGGGCTTCTCAAATCTGAGACTAAGAATCAAAGTTATCTCTTTTAATCTAATGATAGGGTTATCTATGACTTCAAGTATGCCCTGCAAAGAATCTCTACTCTCATTTTGTGTTAGATTATGCCCGATATTTATAAATTTATCTTTAACTGAATTTACAGCATCTAAACATTGAATGATTTCTTCTTTAAACTCGGCAAAATCATGATCTAAGAGTTCTGCATATTCTTCAGCTTTTTCTAAAGACAATTCTCTGGTTACTTGCAAATTCGTAGTATCTATTTCAGAATTTAAAGTTCTTATTCTTTCTATGAAGTTATTCCAGGTAATATATTTTTCTAAATAGTTTTTAATTTTATATTTGCATTGAGATTGTATCTCTGGCATAGTTGGAGTTCTTCTCAATTTAATACAAAGCTCAAAAAAAGCTTTAAGCAGGGAATCTTCAGAAGGGATATTAATATTTAATGCAGTAAGCATATCGATAGACGATTGTTCAAACTCTACCCTGCAACCATTGTCAAAATAAAACAGTGGTTTCATCTTAAGATCATTTAAGGTTAACGTCTTGCCGTAAGAAGAGAGATATTCAACAATCTTATCCGCATTCACATAGTTCCCAATGTAGTCAAGGATTTTAACAGCCGATTTTGAATTGCTTAACCTTAATCCTCTGCCAAGTTGTTGGGTAAATATTATTTTAGATTCAGTGGGTCTCATAAACAATAGAGCTTCAACATCGGGGAAATCAATCCCTTCGTTGAAAATATCTCGAACAAAAACAACTTTGTATTTATTCTGCCTGAAGTCTGATATATGATTTATCCTTTCTTCATTGCTCAGACCTGAATGTATTGCAATAGAAGGAATACCGGCTTCGTTGAAATGTTCTGCAGCTCTTTTTGCATGATCAATCGTTACACAAAAAGCTATTGCTTTTGCACAATTAGTCATCTCTTTGTATTTTTTTATAATTTCTTCATCGCGCTTTTTTATTATCAAAGCTTTATTCAAGTCGTACAAATTATACCGGTATCCATTATGCCTGATATTTGAATAATCAACGTTATCTTTGAGTGCATAGTAATAAAATGGTGTTAAAAATCCTCTTTCAATAGCTTCAAGTTGAGTCACTTGATAAACTAAATTATTGTCCACTAAATACAGAATGGATTTCTTGTCAGTTCGATTAGGGGTTGCCGTCATTCCCAACAAGAACTTCGGTCTAAAGTAATCAATTGCCTTCTTATAACGTTGAGTAGCACTATGATGGAATTCATCGATAATTATATAATCAAATTCATCATTATTAAATTTTGCTAAATAGTTGTCATTACCCAATGTATTGATATTCGCAAAAAGTAAATTTTTCTCTGGTTGTTTTTCATATCCATTGAAAAAGCCCGATAATCTTTGAGGGGCTACTTTTAAAAAAGACTCTCTTGCCTGTTCAAGTATCGAATTATTATGAACTATAAATAATACTCTCCCTTCAAATCTATTGGAGTCAAATGCTGATAAATAAGTTTTCCCAAGCCCCGTTGCCATAACAATTAATCCTTTTTTATTTCCTTTCTCTCTGCTTTCTTGAAGAAGGTTTAAAGCTTCGATCTGTAAAATATGAGGTTCAAAAATAACGCAATTTAAGGAAGGATGCAGTTCTGGATCAGAAACAATTAATCTTCTTAAATAATCCTTGCAAGTTTCGGGATTTTTCTGTACTTGATCCCAAGAAAATCTAATAACTTTCCAATTATCTAAAATTAATTCATTTTGTCTTTGTAAATCATCATCGAATTTATCTCGACCGACTTTCTCTCTGGCATGATAAGTATATCCATCAAGTTCAATAGCAATCTTTGTATTATTGGTAATTATTGCGAAATCTATTTTTCTTTGTCGCCCTGTACTTTCAATAAAAATATGTTGAGGATATACATTCTTATAACTGGTTTCTTTTAATGTTTGAGAGATAATTCGATTATAAAAGTACTTCTCTTCTTCAGAGCATTTAATAATATCGACTTCATTCATTGTTGTTCAATATCTCATTCACGATCTTAGGATTGGCCTTGCCCTTTGTCATCTTCATAATCTGTCCGACAAGAAGCCCAGGAGTTTCTCTTAGCCTACTCTAAATTTCTCCACTTCTTTCACGACTGAAAGAGACCCGCTCATCAACATGCGTCGGCAGAGAGACTACAGGGAAAAGTTTTCTGAACCCTCGCCTGCGATCCCAGCCGAGAGGCTCCTTCTCAACAGGAGCGCTCCCAAACCTTACCGGCGGTCGCCAGAAATCTTCCTGAGGCGGTAACGCATCGGTAAACTCTTCTTCGGTGCTCAATTCCGGCGGTGCAATGAATTCGCCTCGTACAGGCCCGGTGATGTTTGAGTCTGATTTATCTTTCATAGAGTCCAGACTATTTAACCACTTTCACAGGATTCTTGGCAAGGTAATTCAGTACAAGAATTTATCAAGATTAGCCGCGTCTTGATCTTAAATATGAAACCCAGAATGCTGCAATAAACAAGCCATCCCCGATTACCAGAAGCTCATAACGATACGGCTTTGGTATCTGCTGATGCAATGTTGCATTAATATCATGCATGAAAGAGTAGAGTATCAATACTATCCCTACTAATGCAAGAATGCGTGGTAATAATGCTGGTTTGAAGTCATAACCTTTCTGAATTGAATGAGCGATGAGGATGCTGAAAATTATCATCAACAACGAAACAGACACCGGGGCAATTACAGGGCTTATCCATGGAAGGGGGATAAGAAACAAAATATCCCAGTCAAATATTGATGCCGGCCAATTTATTAATGCCTTGAGCCAAATATAGTAGAAAATATCCCATATACCAAAGGACAGCATAAAATAAGTAAACCTTTCCCATCGGGTCTTACCGGAAAGAAAGGCAACAGATAAAAGCATGAAGATGGTTGCAATTTCCCGGAAGACCTCAATAATAATTTTATAATCTGTGATTGTTCTCAGGGGGACTTTAAACCCTTCTGGATAGAATATCGCACGAAGGTAGACAACAACGGCTGATTCAACAAATGCCATTGCAATTCCGAAGATGGTGAGCCAGAAGATCTTGGGGCTCATTTTCCCTTTAATCTTTTCTTGTGTATCCAAGGTATAAATAAAAATAATAATTTAAAATCAAGGTAATATTAATTTTAATCTTTTTCTTGTGATTTCTGCATTATAATAATTGTAGTTGCTTTATTAGTTATATTGGTTGAATTGATTAATAAGGGTTTCATAATAGTCTGTACATTCTTGGAGGCGTCATTCCCGCAGTCTGTTGAGCGGGAATCCAGTCTTTTTAATAAGTTCTGGATGCCCGATTAAAGACCCCCGATTACGACATTCGAGGGCAGGCTTCGGGCATGACAAAAATAAAAAATAGCAATTTATGGACAAACACTAAATAGTCTTTTTTGACAGCGGTGTATCAGTATGGAAAATAACAGCCTGTGCTTAACATCACTTAAGAATTGGTTAAGCTGTAAAGACATTAAAATTCCGCAATTGTATCTCGTCGGGGGGACGGTCCGGGATTTATTGCTTAATGCTTCTCCCAAAGACTTTGATCTTGTCTGCATAGATGCCGGGGCGTTTGCCGGCAGTCTTGCCGGATGCAAAAATGCTGCTTTTGTTCCCATGGAGAAAAAACCTGATGAGCCCTGCTACCGGGTGGTTGACAGGGACAAGAGCGATAATTTTTTAGACATAGCAGAGATGCGGGGGGATAATATATACGAGGACCTTGACCGGAGGGACTTTACAATAGATGCAATTGCTATCGAGATAAAAGAAGACGGTTCTTTAGGAAAGATTATCGATCCTATGAAAGGAACTGATGATATTGCAAAAAGAACAATCAAAATGGTCAATGATAAATCCATTATTTCGGATCCTTTGAGAATATTGCGCGCAGTCCGCCTTGCCGCTTCACTGAACTTTATTATTGACGAATCAACACTCGGAGAGATGAAACACAGGGCTGCCCTGCTGAAGGGCATCTCCGCCGAACGAATGACAGCAGAATTGCTGCTCATACTGAAAAATCCACGCAGCTCTTTCTATTTCAGGCACATGGATGAACTTGGGATTCTTGATATAATCTTTCCGGAAATAAAAGCGATGAAAGGCTGCCCCCAGAACGGATATCACCATATGGATGTATGGGAACATTCTTTGCTTGTCATGGAACATACTGAGCACATTATCAATAAGCTCTCCGATTATTTCGGAGAACGCGGCATTGATATAGCAAATAATCTTGAAAGTGATAACCGCCTTTCTCTTTTGAAGTTATCTGCCCTGCTCCACGATGTGGGTAAACCGGCAACCAGCGTGGTAAATCCGGACACAGGACGAATCACTTTTTATCATCATGATAAAGAAGGCGCAAGACTTATTGACCTGATCGCGGGAAGATTGAAGATGTCTAACCGGCACAGGGATTTCATGGTTCTCCTCGTAGGGGAACATCTCCATGCGCTTAATCTTGTCTCCGGGGATGTTAAAGCAACTACGAAGATGAAATGGTTCCGCAAGATAGGCGATGATTCGGTTCCGGCGATTATCCTGAGTATGGCTGATACAATGGGCATTCTGGGGCCTGACGCAACAGAAGAATACAGAGAACGCCATATCAACTGGTCAAAACAGAGTGTGAGGGATTTCTACGAAAGGATAAAGGTGCAAATAGAGAGCCCGGACCTTATCACCGGTAAAGACCTGATCACTTTTGGCATGGAACCGGGACCTGAAATCGGAAGGATACTTGCGGAGGTCAGAAGCGCCCAGGATGAAGGAAAAATTACCAGCCGTGAAGAGGCGCTTGAGCTTGCAAAAAAGTTGTTGAATTTTTAGATGGCTTCTGGACATTGTAAAATGTATTCACATCTGTGTAATCTAATAACAATCTGTGAAATTAATATTTTATAATAAAAAGTGAATCCAAAACAGCGAATACTATTCCTGGTTATTCTTATAAGCGGTGTTATCTTATTTGGGACAATCGGATACTCGGTGGTCGAAGGATGGAACCTTTTCGATTCCCTTTACATGACAGTTATTACTCTGACGACTGTAGGGTATCAAGAAGTTCATGGCCTATCACATCCGGGAAGGGTTTTTACTATTGTTCTGATACTTGCCGGTGTCGGGACCATGCTATACTCATTGGGTGTTGGAGCAAAGCTACTCCTTGAGGGGGAGTTAAGAGAAATATTCGGGAGGAGAAAATTGAGCAAAAAAATAGAGAAGCTTGAAAATCATTACATAATATGCGGTTATGGAAGAATGGGAAAGATAATTTGCAGGGAAATGATACAACATGGCGCGCCCTTTGTAATAACTGAAAAAAATTCGGAAGTGTTTGCTTCCATTGATAAGGAGCTTCTTTCACTTCAGGGTGACGCAACACAGGATGCTGTATTAAAAGAAGCAGGAATTGAAAAGGCGAAAGGACTGATCTCGGTGCTGTCAACTGATGCAGACAATCTTTATGTTGTATTGTCTGCAAGAGGCTTAAATCCAAAACTCAGGATAGTGGCAAGGGCCAGTGATGAAGGAGTGGAACAAAAACTATTCAGGGCAGGCGCAGACAATGTTGTCTCCCCTTATTTCATAGGAGGGTTGCGAATAGCGCATACAATCTTAAAGCCTGCAGTTGTTGATTTTATTGAATTTGCAACAAAAAGCGGAAACATAGAATTGCAGATGGAAGAAATAAAGGTCAAAGAATCTTCCCACATAGTAAACAAGGCTCTTGATGAATGCGGGATAAGAAAGGAGCTCGGTATAATAATCGTTGCGATAAAGAGGGAATCAGGAGCAATGGAATTCAATCCGACGTCAACAAGCATAATAAAAAAAGGCGATACACTTGTTGCAATGGGGGAGACAAAACAATTGAAAGCGCTTGAAGATCTGGTCGGTGTGTGAATCAGGGTCTGTTTTCCCACCAGTTTTTATTCATACTCATCTTGCACGCAAGGTTTTTAGGGATATGAGAATATTTAAGACCTAAATGATATCCGAGGTATTTCAGCGCATTTCTTAAAATAAATGCGGGGAAAAGGCTGTATTTTTTATGCTCCATGAGATAGTGGACTTCAGACCTGATATATTTTTTACCCTCCCCTTTTGTCTTTCCGAATTCTTTCAGTATCCCATTTTCAGTCCTGTGCAGAACTCCTATATCAAAATATCTTTTAAACTCATGGAAAGCCGTATAGTTGTGTGAGTGATAGACAAGAGCGTCAGCAGCGTAGGCAACTCTATATCCTGCAAATAACAATTTAGCAACTGCATGGGTATCTTCTCCGAATATCAGCCCTTTCTTGAACCAGCCGATTTCCTCCAGGGCGCTCCTTCTGTAAGCAGAAAACGAGTTTGAAAAAAAAACGGTTTTTATTCCGTAAACACTTCTGTCCTCCAGGCAACGCACACATGAAGTATCCGGGTAATTGAACAATCTTAAATGCGCACTGAATGCAGAAGCATCGGCATTTGGCAGTTGACGCCCGAAAATTGCAGCTATCTCATTATTGTTGTGAAGAGGTTTTATGAGGTTTTCCAACGAGTACTCATTGGCCGGTATGGTATCCTGGGTCATGTATACGAGAATATCACCTTTAGACTCTATTCCGCCTAAATTCCGCGTTCCGCCATGATCAAATTCCTCTTTAGGGATGAAGACAACTTTGGCATTAAAAGATTTTGCTATCTCAACAGTGTCATCTCTTGAAGATGAATCTATTACCATTATCTCTTTGTCTTTAACGGTCTGAAGTACCAGCTTTGTTAACAGGTCCGGTAAAAATTTCGAGGCGTTTAACGTGGGGATAATTATACTTATTATATTCAAATATTACCTCGGAATTACCATCGATTATTCAGAATTTTTTTTAATAATGAACATACCATTTCGGATGGGATTCAAACTATTTTCTCAGCCTTCCACAAAATGCGTCGATCTTTACCAAGAGGCCCATCAACGATGGTTATCTTTAAATCATCTGTAGAAAAGATCTCACCCAGATCTGGGCCGCAGTCCCAAAAAGCAAGAATTCCATCCGGATTTAAAGGATCACTGTGATATACAGGCTCTTTTATATGTATAAGTTCGGAATTAACTATTTCTGCTCTTTTTTCTGTTTTGCTGCATACGGGGACAGTGAACAAATGGAAGCCTCCCGGCTTGAGCACCCGGTATGTTTCCTGGAAGGCTTTAGATAAATTCGGCACGTGTTCTAAAACATCACTGGAAATTATTACATCTATACTGCTATCCCGAAATGTTAAATGGGTTATGTCTTCACAGCGTGAACCGTTTTCACTCGTTGAGCCGGGGGAGGCATCAACAGTATAATAAGTCCGAATATATTCTTTTGAGTTAGACAGATATCTTCTTAATGGCGATCGATTATCAAGTTCAACCAAAACAAGATTGCTTAAGTCCTGGCAGGTAGACCGAAGATATGCTGCAATCAATTCATACCTTGTATTGGCCCTGCATCTTATACATAATTTATACTCATCTCCTTCGCTGAGGCTTATAAATACAGACAGCATCATGCAGCATTTGCAGTAGCGAATTCTGGTCTGTGGCAGATATGACAGATTTGGAAAAACCCGCGTGCGCAATTTTTTTATAAAAGTATTCAAATTAAACTGAGACATAAAAAATTAAACTTGCAAGAGGTTAATCATGAAGCAAATTGATAAAGAATCATATTTGCAAAATCATCTTTATTGTCGGCAAGAAAAAGGTTCCCACGGCTTATTCCTTCTGCGCCGACAGATGTAGTTATGACAGGCATTCCTGCTTCCAGATATTCAAGGACCTTTATTTTTATGCCGGCACCTATCCTTAACGGGGCAATGGCAATTTGACATTTTTCAAAGTAAGGCGCCGGATTTTCCACAAAACCTGTAACGATAATATTCTTTGATTCCAGTTTTTTTATTTTGACAGATGGATGGGCCCCAACGATGTATAATTTTGATTCACTGCATTGCTGCAGAACTATAGGAAATATCTTGTTAATGAACCATTCAATGCCATCGATATTCTCTTTTCTGTTCATTGCTCCCCAGAATAAAATTGAATATTTTTCAATGCAGTTTCTTTGAATATTTTTAAAAACCGGATTGATGTCTGGAAGAATAATTTTTATTTTATGTGGCGGTATTCCATCGTTTACGAGCAATAGTTTGTCTTTTTCATTTAATACGATTATTTCATCCACTTTTTTCAACACATTTAATTCCCACTTTTTCTGTCTTATGTATTCGAGATTATAAAAAACTCTGGCAAGTTTAGAGGCCTGTTTTGTCTTTCTCTCCAGTGCCTGGTATGTAACATCATGCTCTGTGATCACTTTTTTGACGTCATTTTTAATCCATTTCATATAGTAAGCAGCGGATGTGAATTCAAAATGTGCGAGGTCAAATTTTACTTCTCGCTGTAATTCCTGCAGTATTTTCTTGACTTTTGAACTGGCCCTTACTGATGCCTTAATGGGTAATACAATATGCGATATTATTGAAACAATCCTCCTGAAACTGGATATTCTTGACAAATAGATATATTTGCATAACCCGGCGTTGTCCTCATTTATAAATTTTTCTTCGGCTTCATTGTAAAAGGCAACTAAATAGATGTTGTAGTGTTTTGCATATCCCTCTAAAATATTTTGCGTAATCTTCTGGCCCGCCTGAGGCACAGAAAATGAAGGATAATGCGCTGTTATAAACAGTAAATTTTTCATTATTGCAGAGCTATATTATAAAAATACGTATTATTACAGCCCGTGCCTATTTAGAGAAAAAATTTCATATATCTTGATCAGTTTATATTTGGCCCTGATAATCATATTTACTGCGCTATCGGGCAATACCTTTTTTATTGTATCTTTTATGAGTTGATCAACAAGCTGATAGACATAATTGAGAATAACTCCAGGGAATTTTGAAGATTTTCTTACAGTCAAAAACCTTGCATACACACCTTGTAATCTTTGTGCATCAGAGAAACCACCGGTCAAATATTTGCAAATAATTGCTCCAGAATTATAAAAGTTATATCCGTTCGTATACAGGGTATATATAACCTCAAAGTCAGCAGCATGTTTGTTGCTGTTTTTGAATTTATATTTTTTTAGTACTTCTGTTTTAAAAAAAGCACTTTGATGGGAAAATATCATTTTCTTCCATATTTTTTTTAATTCCTCTGCTTGTTGTATCCGTGTAAATCCATTAGTGTAAATAACCTGCGTATGCCCGTATATTAAATCTGTATCTTCCAGGTTTCTAATGAAGATATTCCTGATGGTATCGGGTTCGTAAAATTCATCACCTGCATTCATGAAATTTATCCATTCCCCTGCAGCTAAATCAATTCCTTTATTCATTGCATCATAAATGCCGTTGTCCAGTTCGCTTGCCCAGTAAGCAATCCTGTCTTCATACCTGTGGATAATATCAAGTGTCCTGTCAAGAGATCCTCCGTCTATGACTATGTATTCAATGTTGTCGTATGTTTGGTTCAGGACGCTCTGGATAGTTTTCTCCAGAGTTTTCTCTCCATTACGGACTATTGTTATTATGCTGACCAACGGACGTTCCGGTCCTGTTTTTTTGCGGAACTCTCCACGCATACGCCCACCTCCGCTGATTTTATCGGGATGATCTGGCTTATTCATATACTTTTCAATAGCAGGATGTGGATGTTTTTATTAGTTTGTTAGGTTTAAGAATCGATTAATTATTTCTTGTGGTTGCAGGAAATTCTATGTAAAGATTTTTCGGAACGGCTTATACATTCAAATACAATGTTTTGATATTCTAATCCAAACTCATGGAACCTGTTTTCCATGTGTCTCTTTGCATTTTCTTCTAATTCAGAATCGGGGCCGCCCTGGGAATTTTCCCATTTCCGGATCAATATTTCAGCCATTTCCAATGCGCTTCCTGGATCAAAATAAATGCTATTCGGAGGGTTTTGCTCCCTGTGAACTTCTATGTTTGATAATATCAGGTTTTTTCCTATGCTTTTTGCTTCCTCGACGGTTGAGCTCCAGCCTTCAAACAAAGACGGATTGATTATTGATATACAGTTTCTCATAAGACATAAGACGTCTTTATAATCAATGACTCCCAGCAGCTTGATATTCTTTTCAAGACCATGCTCGGCGATGTAGTTTTTTAGATATTCAATGTGTTCAGAATTTCTGTAATCATCCATCGGGCCGCTGCAAAGCACTAATATGTCTTTGCCCCTTTTTTTAAGTAAGTTAACTGCGTCGAAAAGAACCTTATGATTTTTATGCTTCCAGAACTGGTTCGGCAAGTAGAAGAACTTTCCTTTAAAGTCATATCTCAATTCTATCTCAGTTGTTACTGCCATTTCATAAACTGCGGGGTCCGGCTTCGAAACAAAATGCATCACTTTTGCCTTATCAGCATAGTCCGGTAAAAAATTATTATAGTCATTCAGACTATTATAACTGCTGAGAATGATAACATCACTGAACCTTCCCATCCTCATAAAATTTTTGTTTCGGGCCTTTAATTCCTTTTTATGAAACATGTATGGAAGATGGACGTGCTGGAAATCAGGGATCCAGTTTATATTTTTATAAGGGATATGTCTGCCGGCAATCGCAGAATGAGAAACGACATGAATATCATGTTTCTTCAACAACCTGCTGATAAGAAAAAGAGAACCGGTAAGTCTGTACGTTGTTTTATAAATAAACCAGTAAATGCTTCCACGGTCAAAAAGTTTTGTGGATATTATTTCCGCATATGGTTTAAATCTATTTGCTAATCTGCTGTCGGTATTTTTACCTATAAACAGGACGGGCTCTATTTTTTTATCTTTTATTTCGGATACCGCATATAAGAGATTCCATAAATAGTTTAATCCCCCCATCCAATTTTTTGTGCTCAGGTCTAAAAAAGCTACTCTAATCATCATTCCTTTTATACCAGTCTATATACGCTTTTATTCCATTTTCAATCGTTACGTTGGGACACCATCCGAGCTTCAATGCTTTCGAAATATCGGCATGATAATATCGAGGGTCTCCCTTACGGCATTTTCCGTCGAAGACCACTTTAGTGTTTTTGCCAAGTTCCGAGGCGACCATGTTCAATATCGTTTTGATCGTTAATCTCCTGCCGGCCGCGCCATTGAAGATTTCGAATGCACCGTTGGTTTCAGCAAGTCTGTAGATGAGTTCTGTTGCATCGTCTATATGAAGAAAATCCCTTGTCTCCTCACCAGTGCCATAGAACGTGTTTTCGCCTTTGGATAATTTTTTACACGCATCCCATAACAACTGTTTTTTGAGACCATTTCCATAGAGCGAGAAAAACCTGATTATGGAAATCCGCAGCCCGAAGTTGTTTGAATAATATCTGCATAATTCTTCGGTTGTTTTTTTATTAGAGCCGTAAGGTGAAGCAGGTGCGAGATCCTCTGTTTCGGAAATCGGCCGGTCGTCTTTTTCACCATACACTCCGGAGCTGGAAGGGTAAATAAGCAGAGCTTCCGGATTACTAATTCTCATATATTCAAGAACCGCCAGACTGGTGTCCACTGTTTTCTGAAAGTCCAGGGCAGGGTTTTTTATGGAGTCCCCGACCGAACCGCTGCCGGCACAGTGAACGATAATGTCGAAGTTGCTATTTGCCGTCTTAAGGGAATCAAAGGTAATGTCCGCTTCAAACCATGCGTCTATCCCGTAATCTCTGAAATGTTCATTTTCCCATTTGCCGTGTCCAACGCCGGTGACGTTGTAGCCGAGTTTTTTGAATGTGGAAGCGGTATGCCTGCCGAGAAAACCGTGGGTACCTGTTATGAGGACTTTTCTCAAAGTTTATGACCTGAAAAGGAATAGAGTCTGCCTGGCGTTGTTGTCCAGACATTAAGAAATGTTACTATGGACCTGAACAGAAAGTTCGGGATGGAAAACCTCAGTTTCACGGAAAGCTCCATCCGTAACCGAACCTGCGTATCGGGGAAAAGATTGATGTCGGAAGCGTATGGAGCCAATACCCTGTCTATCTTCAGGCCGCTCCCTTTGAGTGCATTCTTGTACTCGCTCAGGGTATACGCATGTTCTCTGCCGTACAATCGATGCAGTGGGTGGTTATTGAGGAAGGTCTTAAGATCCTTTTCACTATTGATAACATGCTCTCGCGTCAGCAAAAATATGCCGTTACGTCTTAAAACTCTGCGGATCTCTCTGCATAATTTCTTCAAGTCCCTTGCATGATGCAGGACCTGTCTTGCGTATACAAGATCAAAGCTGTTTTCGGGGAAGGGGAGATTTTCGCCGGATTGTTCATGTATCGTGACAGGGAGATTTGCTTCACGGAAAAGCTTCCTGATGGCACCTGCTCCGACTACATCGCTGAGGTCGGGCTCAAGGGCAGTCACATTCCAGCCGTCCTGAGCAAGCGCATACGAGCTGATGCCCCTGCCCGCGCCGATATCCAGTGCTGTCCCTTTTGCAATGCCTGAAAGCATGTCCCTTGTTTCTTTCCATTCTGAAGACCGGTGATACCTTTCAGCGCTTTCCTTTAGCGGATCATCATAAAAGCAGGCTCTTACAATGTCCTGCATATCCTTTTGAGATTTCATCCATATCACTGCACTTTCCCATGAATGGTATGTATTGCCCATACGTTATTTATTTTATCATTCTGACACAGCAAACAGAACGGGAAGCAGCCAGGTAATCTTTCTCGAAAGTTTTTTCTTTGTGTATATCGAAATAGCCGCTGTTGCGGCAATTCAGTTCATCCGAGAAATTCCATTGCTCATCTTCATATTTAAAGAAGGTTTTTTCGACCTCAGCAGGACAAAAGGTCTCAATAACTCTATTGATCATCTCCGCATCGAAGATTTGGAACCATCCATGATTTTTATGCTTTCCGAAGGGGACTGAAAGGTACAGGGTGCCTCCTTTTTTCAATACCCTGCAAAACTCGCGAACTGCTTGAAGATGAGCATATTTGTCGTTTTCTCTTTTTGAGGCGTCATGAGTATAGAGCATGGTATTGTCAAGGCCGATATGTTCGATTGTCGAGAGGGAACAAATGGCATCAAAAAAATCAGCTTTGAAACAAAGATCCCGCAGGTCCTCATATATATAAGAAGGATAGAATCCGACGTCAAGGTCCTGCTCATGGGAAAGTGTAACAATAAATATTTTCCGGCCGGACATTTTGTTTGAAGTCAGCACTTCCTTGAAGTTCAAAGCTGATCCAGCATCCAGGATGCAGATCTCGTCGTTTCTCAGTCTAGAAAAGAACCATGGGTATTCCACTGCCCGCTCGTCAAGTCTGTAGCCGTACCCAGGGGGTAATTTTCCGGAGCTAAAGCAGGTAAGGTCGTCGCTATTAATAATATTCCCAATGAAATCATACTTATATTCAGTATAACCTCTTGCCCAGGGAATCCGGCCTGTTCTGACATAATTATATTTTCTATACCTTATGTGCATGTTAGCCGCGATATGCGCCAATTTCTCAATCATGAGACGCATCTTTTTTAATACAGGATTGGGCTCAAACATTTATTTTTTTTATAACACGCGCCGGATTTCCGGCAACAACAACATAAGGAGGGACATCACGGGTGACTACGCTTCCTGCGGCAACCACTGATGCTTCGCCCAAGGTTACCCCTTTCAGTATTATGGAGCTCGCGCCTATAAGCACATCATCTTTTATCAGCACAGCTTTTTCTTTCAGGTCGATTTTTTTGGGGTGACCCGTTGAGATTATCTGCTTAAATTGCATATGTCGTTCACCCGGATCAAGTGGATGGGTATCATTATCAAATATGTTGCAATTATGTGATATGAGAACCCTGTTGCCGATCCGGATCTCCTTTGCAGACCAGATTCGGGTATTTTCTCCGACATAACAATAATCACCCATTATGATCTTTCCTCCATGACCGAAAAGTAATAATTCCCCTTTTATGTGACACCAATTCCCAATCGAAATATTTTCTTTTTTATTGAGAGTATTAATAATATGGGCGCTTGCATGCACAACGGTATTACTTCCTTTCACACAGTTCACATCACGTATTATATAACGTAACAGTTTTTGTCTCAGAGTTGCGAGCATCTGTCCGAATTCCTTCTTATCTTATTAAGCAATCTGTTTTTCGCATCCGGATAAAGGTTTTTTAAAGCACAGGCCACTGCCTCCCTCATCTTTTTCTTCTCATAGATTTCATCTGTCAACTCAATAGGGAACACATCTCCTGAGAGTACCTGGTCATGCGTTGTTTCGCTGCAATGAGTGCCGCTTCCATCAAATCCCACGTTTTTAACAAGCGACTTTCGGGGATACAGCGTTAACCCGCCAACTTTGAAAACGGACCAGTACCAACATATTGCCCAGGAGTCTATCGCACCCTGTTTTTGTTTTTGCAGCAAACCAAGGTAATCGTAAGAGTTGTCATAGTTAAAGAGTCTTTTCTTTTTCCTGTCTCTTAATAATTCTTCCCATCCGTCAACATTTTTATCGAAATATCTCCATTTGTTGCTCCAGGTGGCCCATGACCATGAACTTGTCAGTTTCAGGAAGTACGTGCTGTCGGAAAGGTTGCCCTCTATATCTGATAGGTGAGAATATCCGGTAATGGAAAAGACCTCTTTCCTGTCCTCATATTTTTCGAGGGCCGCGTTCATATAGGCCAAAAACTTCGTATGGCTGATAAGGTCGTCTTCCATTACGATTATCTTTCCGTATTCCCCGATGATTTCAGTGACGCCTGATACTATCGAGGAAGCGAGGCCGAGATTTCTTTCCCTTTCCACAATGCGAACTGTCCTGAATCCCTTCACGGTTTTAATATAGTCTCTGACCGCAGATACATGTTCCTCCTCTTCCTGATTTCCCGGCCCATCGGAGTATATAAAGAGATCGCTCTCCATTGCAACCTCGTTTTTCTGTAACGCCTCGACTGTTCTCTGTATATGGCCAGGCCGATTATAAACAAAGAGAACGATTGGGGCTAAATTCATTCCCCCCTCCTGTCCCTTATTGCTGAGACCGCGTATCTCGCTGCCCCTTTAGACCGCACGTCCATCCTTTCCTCCTAATGAAAGGAACATCTGATTCAGACTCGTGCTGCCAGTCTTTCTAATGTGGTACAGATATATTCCTCTTCTATTTTCCTTGTATTTGATAATCTTCGGCAAGTTTTTTGCGTTTATATTTGTCCCAGAAATAAGCTTGCGCCTTATCTTAATAACTGTCCCTTTTATGATTGCTTCGGAAGCAGGTTTTTTCATGAGTTCGCCTGATTATCGGCATGTACCGGCAGCAGATGCTTCAACAACGTGCCAAGTGCAGATTTCCATATCCGTACTATGTTCATTAGAATTGCAGTTTTGGGAGAAACAAGAATAGTAAAAACCGTCCAGTAGAGCGGATTGACAGCAGACTGCTTTGAGAAATAGCTTCTAATAAATTCTCCGAATCTCATTTTTTTAAACTCCCTGTACCCGCTGGTATGACCTTGAGAAAGCAGGATCAGTTCGGGATGCGTACACAAGGCAAATCTTTTTTTATGCGCACGAATAGTAAACTCATAATCGGAGAGGTAGTGAGGCAGGATAAACGGGCGGAAATCTCCGATTTTCAGCAGATCGCTCCATCTGACAAAGAGTCCCCGTGTTGAGAGGCAATTGATCTTTTCCGGCGCCAGGGCTTTTCTGAACGTCAGCTTTGTAAGATCCGCTTCAATTCCAGATTCTACCGGGTGACCGGTTTGCATATCGAGTGACTGTGGCAAGAGAAGCGTATTAGGCTTTTTTCGTAGTATTTCCAGCGCGTTTTTCAGAAAATGAGAGTCGAATGTTACATCATCATTAATGAACAATACAATATCACGTTTATCCGGCTTAACTTTTTTCAGCCAGTTTATTCCCTGCTGCAAACTGCCTGCCCACCACCAGTCGCCTTTCCCTATCAGCACCGTGAGGTTTTTTATATGATTGCGCACTGTTTCAGCAGTTCCGTCAGTTGAGCCGTCGTCAATAAGGACAAGATGATAATTATTGTACACCTGAGACTTTAGGCATTGAATGAAATCTTCTGTAGTTTGCCGGCGGCTATGGACAGGCAGGAGTATGAATATCTTTTCATCCATAATGGTCAGAGGGACATGTAAACAAGTTTGTTCGATATCGAGGTCATATATGCATCAACCCGAATAATGCATTTTCCGGGTTAGTCTGCTTAATATAGTTTTAGGCTTTGGATTACATAGTAAAACATGGAGTGGGAATGTATTCCATAACTGATAGAATTTGGGTCTTTTCTCTTGCAACATACGTTCGGATTGTTCAAAAGAATAATTCATGTTCTTCATCATTTCGGGACCAAGAATATAAAGATAATCTTTGAGAATACGCCAGATTTGAGGGTGCTGCAGCTCCGTGACCCAACGGGCAATATTGCCGGGATCAGGCATGTTTTTCTGGTAAACAGTTTTCTTATCACCGTACTTCCAGAAAGGCAGGCTCTGATCTCCGTAGTGGATTATGTCAGGAGTAAACTCAATTCCAATCTTGTCGCAAATTCTTTTTATTTCCGTTTCCGGATTCAAGAGGAGGTTCTCGTAATGTACTAATATAGCCCTATCATTTAATTGACTGATACCGTCAATCAAAAGTCCGGGAGCGTCTATCAGATCATGCCTGTAGTGGTACAGGTTTTCCCATAGTCCTTTTACATAGGTTTTCATTATCGAGCATAAAACTGCTAAAGGATTTCTGAGCAGAATTATAAATCTGCTTGAGGGGAAAGTGCGATTCAGCTCAGGTATGATCGAATAGTAACGCGGGGTCTTGTCAAGGAAGTATTTCTTGCCCGTTTTCTGTACACTTTCGCCATAGAGATAGGTAAACATCATTCGAATTCCTTCGAAATAAGTATCTTCTCCTTTTGGGAGGGTATCAAAAAAGTTCACTAACGCATTATGTGCTATTGACGCATCGTACTCAGCCTTGCAGACGTCCTTCCGTAACGCGCTGAATGGATGTAACATTATCCATGGCTCTGCTGTCGTATGAATTTCGGGATGGCCTCCTAAAATCCGCTGTAATAGTGTTGAACCGGAGCGAGGCTGAGAGATTAAGAAAATTAAATGTTCACTTGATGTATCCATAATTTTTATTCAAACAAATACCATTACGCGGCAAAGATAATCAACGATGCTTTGTTAGTCTGTGTGGTAACCCATCTGAATCAGTTTCTCTCCAAGCTTTTCTTTGAATATCATCTTATGCTCATCTGACATGTCTTGCCTGTATCGGTTTGATACACCCTTATTGAAATGCAGATAGCTCTCTTTAAATTCGTCAAGATTGTTTTTATTGTATTTTTTCAACATTGTGTTGATATGATCGGAGCTCACTTTATAGTTTAAATAGTTTGCAATCAATTTCATTTGTTCTACCGGATTATTTACTAAATTCTCATAGCGCAGCAAATAAACGCCTCTGCATCCATTCCATTTTTCCCATACTTTTATCCAGTCCTGAACAGCTTCAAAAGCATTTTCAAAATCTACCATGCCAGCGAAGGTATGGTTTTCTCCTTTCTGTAGTATTCTCTTACCATGGTCGACTGCTGACAATAGGGCATCGCGAGGGTCACGATAGATATATATAGCTTTTATAAAATCCAGTTTAATTAAAGTCTCAACAAATTTTGTCGGTTGAATGTGTGTTTTGACAACAAACGGTCCTTCACGTTTACTTAATAAAATAAGCAAGAGTAACTTTAAGGGTGTCAGTTTCCCTATATTGCAATTATAATCGCGTAATGTCTTATCCAGTTTGTATTTCCGTTTTATTTGACGGACGTCGCTATCCCCCGACAATATAAATAGATCATTCAATAAATTGAAAATATAAGCACTGCCGGATTTCGGCATTCCCCCACTAATTAAAACCATCTTCTCCCTCCCCGATCTCCGTCAGATTTCCTGTACGATATCAGGTTAATGAATACAAGCCCCATAACTTCCTTTTATCGCCTCAGAAAAGACGGGGCAAAAAATATTTATCCTATTTTTTTACAAAAAAATTTATAGAGGCATGTAACCAGTCAGGAATAAATGATTTAACTATATGCTTAAGATTAAACTTTTTATTCTCCAACATCATATTTTTTAGCAAATTTTTCAGGACAATACGTTTTGAGCTTACAGAGATAAATTCCTCAACTGCCTTGCGCTCAACTGCTTCTAATAAATTCTTGTTTTCTTGTGTTATGCTTTGACAAGCTTCATTAGTAAGATATTTAAACCTGCTCTGAATTCTGCAGAAAACATTAAGACAGGAATATTTCTCATTGTAGCTCGAAGCCGGTAGCTTGATCGCTATCATACTCTCAAGCCTGCACTTAACTCGTACCCTATCTTCTTGCGCATACCTTTCCAGAAAGTTGACATATTTCTCGTATATTTTTATAAAGGCACTCAGGTGTTTTTCATGATTTTGTTTGCTAAAGCCCCCGGGATGGCTTCGATACTCTACCAGAGCCTGACCGGAATATACGACGGGATATCTTGCAGCCAATCGTATCTTTTCATCCCAATCCCACAGGCTTTCAAGGCTTGTGTCAAGGTAGCCTATCTCATCATAACACGAGCGATAGATAAGGTGATTTCGAAATATGCTGCTTGTATTTTGAAAAAAATTTCTTGAAAAGACAGGAAAAAAGACATCCCCGCTTGGGGGTAAATATCCCCCACTATCATGAAAAATCCCAATCCGGTTTCCCAATGAATCTATCCTGAAAATATTGGAATAGGCGACTCTCGCCTCCGGATTTTCACAAAGCGCTTTCCATTCAAGTTCGAGTTTCCGGGGAAGCCACCGGTCATCGCCGTCCATCCAGGAAAGTAAATCACCGTGTGGCTGTCTGATCCCGAAATCTCCATTCAAGGCAATGCCGATATTTTTTTCATGTATATGCACCTTAATCAGCTCAGGATACTTTCTCGCATATTCGGTCAATATACTGTGTGTATTATCTGTTGAATGATCATCGCAGATAATAATTTCAAACGGCTGGAGGGTCTGGCTGAGTACGCTCTCTATACATTCCCCGATATACTTCTCAAAATTATATGAAAATATTACTACACTGATCTTTGGATTAGAGAGTATTTTATTCATTGACAAATGAATTATGGCGCAATCTGTTTTTTTATTGTAGCGGCATTTGCTATAACAAATCTAATAATCTGGCATATTTTATTTATATCCTGTTCATCAACGGATGTTCCGTTCGGCAGGATGAGCAGCCTTTTGGACAGATCTTCTGTTACCGGTAATAGTAACCGGGCGTGTGGAAAATATGAGCTATAGGGTTCCATATTATGACACCCAGGATAAAAGTAGCGTCTGGCCAAGATATTCTCTGCATGAAGAATTTCAACTAACAGATCACGGCTGATGCAGGTGGTGCTCTCATCTATTTCGAGGACAATATACTGGTAATTATTTTTTTCCGTCTTTTCATAGGTAATGATCTTGATGCCGGGGACATTTGATAATTCCCGAACATATTTTTTGTAACTCCTGTTATTAACGGCTATAAACTCTTCAATACTTTCAAGTTGTGTCAGTCCCATTGCCGCAGAGACCTCATTCATTTTTCCGTTTGTTCCAATATAAATGACCCTGTCATAGCCGGCAAAACCGAAGTTTTTCATCAGTCGTATTTTCTTTGCCAGCTCATCATTATTAGTAACAACGGCTCCTCCTTCGAAGGTATTTAAAAATTTGGTGGCATGAAAGCTGAAGACCTCTGCATCTCCAAAAGTGCCTATCATTTTCCCCTTATAAGAGCAGCCAAACGCATGGGCGGCATCGAAGATAAGTTTTAAGTTATAACGCATTGCAATATCTTCCAGTGCTTCCACTTCACACGGTCTTCCCCACAAATGCACACCGATGATACCGGTAGTACGGGGAGTGATCATCTTCTCAATACATTTGGGATCAATATTATGTGTTTTAGGATTTATATCACAGAAAACTGGTGTGATCTCCTGCCATTGAAGTGAATGAGCTGTAGCAATGAATGTCATAGCAGGGACGATTACTTCTCCATTCAATCCAAGTGCACGTATGGTGATTTCCAATGCAATTGTCCCATTACAAATTGCGATACAATGTTTTGTACCGGTGAGGTCGGCAATTTTTTTCTCAAACTCGCTGACATAAAAACCGTAATTCGTCAGCCAGCGACGATCAAGGATATCATTGATACGCTCCAAAAGTCGGTTCCGGTTTCCTATATTCGGCCTGCCAACGTGAAGCTTTTTTTCAAATGCGGGCTCCCCGCCTAAGAAAGCAAGAGCTTCTATTTTCATTTGTGTTACATCTTTATTTATCATTTGATGTTACGGCTAATAATCCATAACTTATTTTGGAAAGAGTATATTTATCAGTTTTCACCTCGGGTGGAAAAAATTATGGAGTGCTACTTTTATCTTTAGGGATATAGTTCCCTTTATTATCATAAAGTTTCTTTCGAAGTTGAGTCTCAAGCTCAAAGATTTTCTCACTTGGGCGAGAATTAACAATTCTTGCGGGTGACCCAAAATAAACCTTCCATGGTTCACAGTCTTTAGTAATCAGCGAGTTAGCCCCTACAACTGCTCCTTCATTTATGACAACTCCTGGAAGGATTACTGAGTTCGCACCGATTATTGCGTGTTTTTTAATATGAACGAAAGAACGAATAGGTTGACGGTAAGGAAATGGTACCGTAGGATTAGTCAAACAACTACCTGAATAATCTTCATTGCCAGTATATATTTTGACCCCGCCAGACAGGCCGGAGAAATCTTCCATAATAAATTCTCCCCCACCCGTAATAGAAGAAAAAGAAGCGATATGCACAAAATTTTTTATATGGGTTTCCTTACCCCCTGTAAGAAAAACAAAGTCATCTATTATAACTGAATCACCTATTGATATCACCTCAGGAAACACAATCTTAGCTTTTGGCCAAATAATTACATCTTGTCCAATATGTTTAAAACTAAGTTTATAAGCCTGATTATCCATAATCTTCTCCTCACATTTTACAATAGATAGTTAAATGGTTGTAACAATGCTTTTAAGGTGAATCTGTATTTAAAATACATACTTATTTTCCTGGAGCAAATCATACATTCCGTCGACCCTCCCCAAAAGCCTTACAGCTATAATTGAGATATTGCAAAAAGGACAGTTTCTTCATCATGAATCGTGGCATGACCGAGGTAGAACTTATATCCCAATTCAAGAGAAGCAATGAAGTGCGGAATTGTATAAAAGTCGCTCGGTTGATGATATACAGAAATCGCCAGTTTGGGTTTGTTCCGCCGTAGTGTCTTTTCAGCGCCTTTCAGTGCAGCAAACTCAGCACCCTCGATATCCATTTTAATGAAATCAATTTTCTGAATATTATTTCGTTCCACAAAATCGTCAATTGTGAGGGTGGTTACCTTTCCTGCGGTTAAATCACTCTCTGTAAAACTCATTGAGCTTCCCGGTCCCCGATCTCTGTAATTCATTATTTTATCTGATTCACTCCATAATGGTCGCTCAACAATGTAAATACTATTTTTAATAGTATCATTCAGACCGATATTCTTTTTCATTATTTCAAGATTGCTTGGAATAAACTCAAAACTGTATACTCGCCCCCCCTCGCCAACCTCATTGGCAAAATAGAGTGCGGTATCACCCCAGCATCCACCCGCATCAATTATAATATCGCCTTCCTTCGCCAGAATCTCGGAATCGGGCGAATGGTATTCATATTGTTTTATGATGAAGTCTACGTACACCCCCATGGTCGTATAATACAGATCAAGGGGCACACCGATGCGATTAAGGGAGAATCTATAAAGGTTCCAGTTTTTAGAGGCGATAGGAATATAATCCTGACGTTCTGCAATCCGGTCTATTTCTTTAATTTTCCCCCAGAAATGCTCATTATTAAGAGGCAATTTTACTTTTTTGTAACCTAATGTTCTGTACGCCAACAACTTTACCAGAAGATTTTTCGACCGTTGATCGGCAAGGAGAGGGTACAATCTGCGAAAAAAGCCGATATGACTACGCAGTTGAGATAATCCTTTTTTTGAGGATGCTTTTCTGGCATGTTCGCCGTCGAACCTGTAGAAGTCGAAGTTGTCAGCATAATTGTTGCGAAGATTTGAGAGTACCTCTTTTGTAAGAGCAGCGAAGAATGGCATTATTGCACCGATTGTGTTACGTAACGTTCCATTTAAATTTTGGTCTTACCACACCCGGCCACTTGCCGTACCAGTCGGAATTTCTTCTATCCTCGATGACCTCGAAATATAGCGCCTCTTTCAAATTAAAGACAGAAATTTTTGAATCTTGGACGATCTTAATCATCACACGATAAGTTCCGTTGTTCAGAAAATTACCTGGTATGTAGCATGCGCCTTTCACAATACCTATCTCTGCAGCAAACACGTTTGAAACCGTCGCGAGAACATATGACCCTTCCATGGTGAATAAATGCAGGCTGAAATTAAGTTGTGCTTCAGGTATAAAATTCCAGAACCCTATTTCTATTTTGAGTGGTGTTTCCAGGCTGATCTGCCCTTTATGGTTTTCTGCATCAGGGGTCAATCGGATATAATGCAAACGCACTTTATCATTTCCCGGTGCTATCTCCGGATTTTCCCATGTTTGTTCCCGTAACTCATTGGTGCCACTCTGAAAATATTCAGAAACGATCATGTCAGAATTCCCTATGCTCATGATGTGCCCTGATTCCAGCCAGATAACCTTCTCGCACAGACTCTTTACCGCCGTCATATTATGGCTTACAAATAGTACCGTCCTGCCTTCCCTTCCAACCTCCTCCATTTTCCCCATACATTTCTTCTGAAACTGTGCGTCGCCGACTGCGAGCACTTCATCAATAATAAGTATCTCCGGCTCCAGATGTGCAGCTACAGCAAAAGCAAGTCTTACATACATCCCGCTTGAATAATGCTTTACCGGTGTATCGAGAAATTTCTCCACTTCTGCAAACGCCACGATTTCATCAAATTTCTTTTTGATCTCCGTCTTGCCCATTCCGAGGATAGCGCCGTTGAGGAAGATATTTTCCCTGCCTGTAAGTTCCGGATGAAAGCCGGTACCGACTTCGAGCAGGCTTGCCACCCTTCCTTTTAGATGAATCCTTCCCTTCGTCGGTTCAGTAATACGGCTGAGAACCTTTAACAGAGTGGATTTCCCGGCGCCGTTCCTTCCTATAATACCGAGCCGGTCACCCTCCTGCACCTCAAACGATACATCTTTCAAGGCCCAGAAATCTTCAGTGCCGGAAAAGGACTGAGCTGATGAAGAGAGAAAGGGATGAAGCAGCCGTTTGCTTATCTCCCTGCTTTTTCGGGCTACAGTATCACGGAGGGTTTGATACGGCTCTTTGGACTGATGCCCGATTATATATTTTTTTGATAAATTGTCAACCTTGATAACCGTGTTCATAAATTCATTAACCCAAATAATGCATTTAACCACAGAGGTCACAGAGAAATTTATTGAAATAAAAAAGAAAATACAATATTTCTCTTTTTACTCTGTGCACTCTTTTATGCAATAGTTATGTTTAAAATTTCTTAAAGTTAAAAATAATGAGAACACGGAGAAGTCTTTTAAAATTAGTGTCTTTTAAAAAATCAAAACTCATCTCTGTGTTCTCTGTGGTTTTTCAACTGCATTTTTCAGGTTAAATTACATCAGCAAATGTTCGTTCTGTTTTGCGGAAATAGGAGAGCCCCAATAAAAAAATCACCAGTGTCAGTCCAACCGAAATAAAGAAGCCCGGAAGATAAATCTGCGAATTGCCCCCGATTATTGACCAGCGGAATCCATCAATGACACCCACCATAGGATTAATTGAATACAGCAGGCGCCACTTTTCAGGAACAACGGCGCTGCTGAAACCCACCGGTGAAATATAAAGGCCGAACTGCACTACAAAGGGGATAATGTAGCGGAAATCGCGGTACTTGACGTTCAGCGCAGATATCCATAATCCCACCCCCATGGCAGTTGTCAGGGCCAGGAATAAAAAGAAGGGCAGCAGAAAAATCCGCCATCCGGGCACGAAATGATACCAGATCATCAGGACCCCGAGGATAGCCATTGAAATCAGAAAATCCACCAGACAGACAATTACCGAACTGCTCGGCACAATCAGACGGGGGAAATAAATTTTTGTAATCATATTTCTGCTGGCAATCAGGGAATTGCTGCTTTCTGACAGGGAATTCGAGAACAACTGCCAGGGCAGCATTGCAGCAAAAACCAGTACAGGATAAGGTACCCCGTCGGAGGGGAACTTCGCCAGCCTGCCAAAGATAACGCTGAAGACGGCCATTGTCAGCACCGGTCTGATAACGCTCCACGCAACGCCGATGACAGTCTGCTTATAGCGCACCAGGATATCTCTCCAGGCAAGAAAATAAAAAAGCTCCCGGTAACGCCACAAATCGGCCCAGTATTGTTTTATGCCTTTGCCGGGTTCTATGATTAAATCAAAATCGTTGCTCATTTTAAAATATTATATAGATACTGCTCCGCCCTTTCAGTTACATTTCTGCAACCTAACCAAACTCCTGACTCTAAACTCTTAACTCTGATTTCAGAGTGAATAAATCTTTTTCTCATCAATGCCGAGCGACTTTATCCGCTCCAGATCTCTATTGCTGAATGAAGCTATCAATATAGCATCATAATCAAGACCTTGCGTATCTTCATATGTATAGATGTTATATCCGAAGAAGTCTTTTCCATTGCTTTTACTATCTATAACACCAACCAGTCTGAGAGGAAGTCCCCGAAGTGAGATGTAACAAAGTTCAGCAATTTCACCATCTCCCCAGATGAGGATATTTTTTACGCCGGCTGTTACCATTTTTCTGTATATACCGTCTATTCTATCTCTGGCATCTTTGAAAAAGCTGATTGATGATTGCATGTAATTGTATGTTAATCCCACCCTGTGGGTAAAACCCTTTGGTGTAACGGCGTATTTGACCCTGTTCATGGGGCCCTTTGTAATCTTTAAATAGCCTTTTTTTGCCAGACGTTTAATATAAGTGTTGACCAGTCCGAGCGCTATATTCAATTTGCTTGCAATAGTACGCTGTGTGATTAATGATTCGCGGCTTAATTCGTCGAGGATTCTTAATGTTATGGTTTCGTGCTTGTTTCCCTCATGATTGTTCATGATATGAACATCATAATTATTTTGTTTTTTTTTGTCAAGCTGGCCCGCTTGCTTTAGTGCTTTTAACCATGTCATAATTACCGAGTTTTAAAAATAGTCCTTCTTGAAGTTGGTATTTACAACCTATAGAATAGAGTAACTTCTCTTATAATTAGAGTTTGTTTATAAATTGCCGGTTCGTCGTTCCCGTGAAAACAGGAATCCATGGTTCGACAGAGCTGGTCCTGAGTAAGTGTCGCCCTTCGACAAGCTCAGTGTGACACTTATCGAAGGGCTCACCATGACAGGCAATGTCACCTCGGAACGAGTCGTACCGACCTGAGCCTGCCGAAGGGTGGATTCCGGCTTAAGCCTGTCCCCGAAGGCAGTAATCGGGGAGACTGCCGGAATGACAGACAAATGAAATTTATAAATTAATTTTTTTATGAAAAAGAACATACCAATAGTTTTTCTGATTACAACGTTTCTCCTGCAAATTCATGTTTTTCAAAATGCTCATGCTGCCGTTCTGCTGGACAGAGTTGTTGCGGTAGTTAATAACGAAGTTATAACCTGGAGTGAACTCAGGAACGTTATTTCACATGAAGGAAAAAGTTTTTTAGAGAAAGTACCCGAAAATAAGAAAGAAGAGGTAAAGAAGGAACTTGAGAAGGACTTTTTGAACAGTTTGATTGATATGAAACTGCAACTCCAGGAAGCCCGGAAAAAGGGACTGGATGTGAGTAAAGCAGAGATAGAAAGCGCCATTGCAGATATTAAAAATAAATATAACATAACAGATGAGAAATTGATGAATTCATTAGAGGCGGAAAGCCTGAGCCTGGAAGATTACAGGGCCAAGCTTGGAGAACAGATTCTGCTTTCAAAGGTTGTTAATTTTGAAGTTAAGGCTAATATTGTCATTAATGACAGGGAAATCGGGGAATATTATGAGGCTAACAAAGATAAGCTTAGCAGTAAGGAAAAACTAAAAATCAGGCAGATATTCTTTGCTGCGCCAAAGGATAACTCGGAAAAACCATTTGTTGAAGTAAAAGCTCATGAAGTAATCCGGAGGATTGACAAAGGAGAAGATTTTTCAAAACTTGCAGGTGAACTGTCCGAGGATGTGAGCAGGCAATTCGGGGGTGATTTAGGATATATCAGCAGGGGCAGTGTACTGAAAGAGGTCGAAGACGCTGCTTTATCATTAAACGTTGGCGAGGTCAGCAAGCCGTTCTGGAGTTCCGCAGGTCTGCATATTATAAAGCTTGAGGATAAAATTGAAGCAGAAGGATTGGATAAAGTAAAGGACAAAATAAAAGAGATTCTCTTTGAGAATGCCTTCGAATCAAAGTATTTTGAATGGAAAGCGGGACTGAAAGAAAAAGCGTATATTGAGATGAAATTATAACTAAGAACTAAGAACTGAGAACTGAGAAGTAACTATTATTTACTCTATGTACAGTTCCTGCTTTTTAGTTCCTATTTCTCAGTTTAATTTTAAGGAGTTAAAAAATGTTAGAGGACAATATTAAAATAGGACTTACTTTTGATGATGTGCTTCTTGTTCCCGCAAAGTCTGATATTCTTCCCGGAGCGGTTGATGTAAGTACACAGCTTACAAAGAACATTAAAATAAATGTCCCTATTGTCAGTGCGGCAATGGATACTGTAACAGAGGCAAAGCTTGCGATTGCCATTGCACAAGAGGGTGGAATAGGGATAATTCATCGGGCCATGCCTGTTAATTCACAGGCAGCAGAGGTGGACAAGGTAAAAAAGTCTGAAAGCGGCATGATTGTGGACCCAATTACTTTGGGGCCTGATGAGAAGATTTACAAGGCTCTTGCCATCATGGAAAAATACAGAATATCAGGAGTCCCCATTACAAGAAATAAAAGACTTGTAGGCATACTGACAAACAGGGATCTGAAATTTGAAACAAACCTGCAGAAAAAAGCCTCTGAGGTCATGACCAAAAAAGGCCTTATTACTGCCCATGAAGGCATCACGCTGGACGAGGCAAAAGAGATACTGCATAAACACAAGATTGAAAAGCTGCCTATTGTAAATAAGAAATTTACTCTTATTGGGCTTATCACAATAAAAGATATCGAGAAAAAGGAGAAATATCCAAATGCCTGCAAAGATTCACTCGGCAGGCTGAGAGTAGGCGGGGCGCTGGGTGTCGGGAAAGACGCTATCATCCGCGCAGCAGCTTTGATCAAGGCCGGCGTTGATGTCCTTGCTGTTGATACCGCACACGGACACTCAAAAAGGGTTATTTCAACGGTTAGAGAATTGAGGAATAAGTTCCCTGACATAGAAATTATAGCAGGCAATGTGGCTTCAGCGGATGCAACAAAGGATTTAATCAATGCAGGCGCAAGTGCAATAAAAGTCGGCGTTGGTCCAGGCTCAATCTGCACTACAAGGATTGTAGCAGGCGCAGGGGTTCCTCAACTGACCGCGATAAAAGAATGTTCGGAGGTCGCTGATGCTTCCGGCATTCCAATAATTGCGGACGGAGGCGTCAAATATTCCGGGGATATTACAAAGGCTATTGCAGCAGGAGCAAGTTGTGTGATGATAGGTGGTCTTTTTGCAGGCACTGATGAAAGTCCTGGAGAGCTTGTACTTTATCAGGGAAGGACTTACAAGGTCTACAGAGGGATGGGGTCTCTGGGCGCTATGGAGGCCGGAAGTAAAGACAGATATGCACAGGAAGGTATTGTTGAAACCAAAAAACTTGTGCCTGAAGGTGTTGAAGGAAGGGTCCCGCATAAAGGGCCCATTGCAGCCAGCGTATACCAGCTTGTCGGCGGGCTCCGGTCGGGAATGGGTTATTGCGGATGCGAGACAATAGAGGAGTTGCGCAAGAACGCCCGTTTTGTAAGAATCACTCCTTCGGGCCTGAGAGAAAGCCACGTGCATGACGTTATCATCACCAGAGAGGCGCCGAATTACAGGTTTGATTAGGTGAAAATCTTCCCCCATTGCCCTCTTTACAAAAGACGGCAATAAAATTGTCT
>JACRLN010000054.1 GCA_016215115.1 Nitrospirota bacterium | reverse complement strand
GTCAAGATAAAAAACACGATAAATGAAAACAACTAATTGATTCGGAAGATTAAATGGAATTTAAGCAGAGATAAGCAAACTTTGCGGCTATTTATTTAATGGAATGGTTACAATTACCCCCCGTCACTGAATGGTTACCATAAAATTGTTAACATATACAAGCTCTTAGCTTTCAATATTTACTTTTTATATCTCATCTTAAAAGGGGACAGGATGAATATACACTCAAAAACCTATAGTTTCAACACGTTCGGTAATAAGGACTTCTGGACTAAGTATTTTAATTGCGTACTTAAAAGCGGCATACCTGAAAGCAAGTCGAAATGGTATGCAAGCTGGGTGAAGCAGTATACTGATTTCATGAAAGGGAAAGCATTTCCGGAGTGCAGTTTAGAAGATGTTCAGCGCTTTCTTACATATCTTTCCGGCAAAGACAGGATACAGGACTGGCAGATGGAGCAGGCAAAGGAGGCCTTATTAATAGTGTACCGGGATATCTTCTGTGTTTCATGGAGCTCACAAATAACGGCCCTCAATTTAAAGAACCCCTTTTCGAAAAGAAATCATTCAGTCTCCACTGGAGAATATGCAAAGTTCCAGGATGAATTACCCCGGCTGGAAAATAATGCAGCGCATAAAAATATATTCGACAGACTGCGGACCGAAATGCGCTTCCGGCATTATTCTATACGAACAGAAAAGACTTATGAGCAATGGATACGGCGTTTTTTGCAATTTAATAACATGAAGTCTGCTGAGCAGATAGCAGCCGGAGACATAAAGAGTTACCTTAACTATTTAGCGGAAAAACGGATGGTCTCAGCCAGTACACAGAACCAGTCATTAAATGCCCTCGTATTTCTGTATGAACAGGTGTTGAAACGTGAGATCGGTGAAATAGGTGACTTCACACGGGCAAAGCGTCCGAAGCGCCTTCCTGTTGTATTGACGCGGGATGAAGTGAATCGTCTGCTCAATAATTTAACAGGCACGTATGCGCTCATGGCAGGGCTGCTTTATGGCAGCGGATTACGGTTAATGGAATGTATTCGTCTCAGGATCAAGGATGTGGATTTCGAACAAAAACAGATACTGGTACGGGAAGGCAAGGGGCAAAAAGACCGTGTTACCATGCTGCCTAAAAGCTTTCTCAATCCATTACGAGAGCATATTGCCCGTGTAAAGGAACTGCATGAAAAAGATCTGTCGGAAGGTTACGGAGAAGTTTATATCTGGCCGTCCTTGTCGCGAAAGTATCCAAATGCGGCACGTGAGTGGATATGGCAATATGTGTTTCCGGCTGATCGCCTGTCAGTTGATCCCCGAACACAGAAGGTTAGAAGGCATCACATTCATGAAACCGTTCTCCAAAGGGCTGTTAAAAGGGCGGCATTTAAAACCGGCTTTACTAAAAGAATAAGCTGCCACACTCTTCGTCATTCATTCGCCACGCATCTTCTTGAAAACGGCTATGACATCCGCACGGTGCAGGAACTCCTGGGACATTCGGATGTCTCAACGACAATGATCTATACCCATGTCCTGAACACGCCGGGGCTGGCTGTGAGAAGTCCGGTGGATTGAGAAAAAAGCTATCAGCAATCAGCGGTCAGCAATCAGCTAAAAAAAGGGGGAATAATTTTGAAAGACTTTAAAGAGCTTAGTGTATGGAAAAAATCACATGAGTTAGCGAAAAATATTTATAAGGCCACTTCTTTTTTCCCCGAGGGAAGAATTATATGGGTTAACAAGCCAGATTAGACGGGCCTCTTCTTCTGTTCCAACGAATATTGCTGAGGGATGCGGACGAAATAGTGATTCGGAGCTTGCACGTTTTCTTGAAATTGCTATGGGATCAGCGAGCGAAGTGGAATACCTTCTGTTGCTTAACAACAATCTGAAAATTCTCAAGGAATCAGATTATATCGACCTCGCAAACGAAGTTATAGAGATTAAACGAATGCTTGCAACGTTTATTAAAAAACTGAGGGCTGAACGCTGAACGCTGAGGGCTGAAAGCTGATTGCTGACAGCTTTTCAAAACTTAATCGTCTGCGGCGCTCTGGGGCAGGGGATGACGTCGCGGATGTTGGACATTCCGGTAATATACTGCACCAGTCTTTCAAATCCCAGACCGAATCCCGCATGGGGCGCGGAACCGTATCTGCGGAGGTCGAGATACCATTCCATATTCTCAAACGGTATTTCTGCATGACGCATTCTTTCAGTTAGTACTTCCAGCCTCTCTTCGCGCTGGCTTCCGCCGATGATCTCACCGATTTTGGGAACAAGGATATCCATGGCAGCAACTGTAATTTCATCAGGATTAAGTCTCATGTAGAATGCCTTTATCTCTTTTGGATAATCTGTCACGATCACCGGTCCTTTAAAAACCTTATCTGTCAAATAACGCTCATGCTCTGACTGCAAATCCAGCCCCCACTTCACCGGAAATTCGAATTTCTCTTTTGACTTTTCCAATTCTTTGATTGCTTCAGTATAGGAAATATGTACAAAGGGCTTTTCGGCAAGGGTTTTAAGTTCAGCAATTGAAGTGTTCCTGTAGAACTTCTCAAGAAAGGCGATGTCGCTTGCCCCTTTCTCTAATATCTTCATGCACAAAAAGCGAAAGAATTCCTCTGCTAATTGCATGTCGTCTTTGAGGTCTGCAAACGCCATTTCCGGCTCGATCATCCAGAATTCAGAAAGGTGCCGTGAGGTGTTTGAATTTTCCGCCCTGAATGTAGGGCCGAATGTGTAAACATTACCGAGCGACATTGCGAGGAACTCCGCTTCAAGTTGTCCGCTTACCGTCAAATAAGCGTGTTTGCCGAAAAAGTCCTGAGTGAAGTCGATATCACCTTTATCGCCTTTCGGCAGCTTTTGCAAATCAAGAGCTGTCACAGTAAATAAATCTCCGGCCCCTTCACAGTCGCTTGCAGTAATGATCGGCGTATGGACCCAGATAAATCCCCTGCTCTGGAAAAATTCATGCACCGCTTCCGCAAGTATATTCCTTACCCTGAATATTGCGCCGAAGGTATTGGTCCTCGGTCTGAGATGGCCGATCTCCCGGAGAAATTCCAGGGTATGACCCTTCTTCTGGAGCGGATATGAAACAGGGTCTGCATCGCCGAAGATTTCAATATCAGAAACCTCCACTTCGAATTTCTGTCCCTGTGCAGGAGATTCTTTCAGTATGCCTGTGGCTTTAATAGCTGCTCCGGTATTGCAGTTGTGTAATCTTTGTGAAGCAGAAGACTCAGCCGGAATGACGAGCTGTAAATTTTCCTGAGTAGAACCGTCACTCAATGCAATGAATGCGATGCCCTTTGATTCACGCCTCGTTCTCACCCACCCGCAGACAGCGACTGCCTGCCCGGTATTCCCCTCTGATAGAATATTTTTTATTCTAAGTCGTTGCATGGATGCCTCTTGGAAAATAGTTTAACAGATTTTATTCCTTTTTTTGGCTGAAAGCTGATAGCTGTCAGCTTTTATAACCATTCAGTTACGGGTTGCAATAATTGTTCAAAGCGTGTCATCCCCGCAGTCCTTTGAGCGGGGATCCAGTTCTCTGGTTTCTGGATTCCCGCTTAACAGATCGCGGGAATGACAATTCAAATAGTTTTTTGTCACCCATAATTGAAGGGTTAACACTGAGCTTTCCACTTTTCACATAAAAAATTTATTTTGATTTATACTAAAGCGTTTTTCTATTTAAAATGGATACAGAAAGTTTTCTCTTCATATGATCTTATCTCCAATTAACATAATCTCTTCTTCGGTCCTGCTGCTTTTACTGTCTGTTGCAATTGTGCCGCTTTTAAAGAGCAACCAGCGTCTTTTAATTAATACATCCTTCATGCTGTCTTCACTCGCATCACTACTCGGCATTGCGGGAGGCGTCTGGGCTGTCGGCGGCGGTATTACTAATAAGTTAATTCTGCCCATAGGACTGCCTGACCTTCCGTTTCACCTCAGGGTTGATCCGCTGGCGGGTTTCTTTATTACGGTTATATGCCTGCTGTCTTTTTTTGTGTCGCTGTATTCCGTCGGCTATATCAAGGGATATCTCGGACGCAGGCCGGTTACGAGTCTTGTTATCTTTTATTGTATTTTTTTGGCAGGCATATTGATGGTCGTTCTCGCAGATGACGCCCTGTTTTTTTTGATTGCATGGGAAGTCATGGCAGCGGCATCATACTTCCTCGTCATGTTTGAAGATGAACGCATAGAAAACAGAAGGGCGGCATTCCTCTATATGATAGTTGCGCATGTAGGGGCGATTGCGATACTTTTGTCCTTCGGAATCATGGCAGGGCTTACCACTGGTTTTGAAAGCTTCAACGGCTATACGTTTGACGCCATGCGGCAGGCGGAGTTCCCTCTTAAATGGGCGACCGCGGCTTTTCTGCTGGCATTTTTCGGGTTTGCCGCAAAGGCAGGCGTAGTCCCTCTGCATGTCTGGCTGCCTGAGGCGCATCCTGTCGCTCCATCCAATGTTTCAGCATTGATGAGCGGTGTGATGCTCAAGACTGCTATCTATGGTATAGTGCGGGTGTCATTTGATCTCATCAGGGTCTTCCCCTGGTGGTGGGGTGCTATTGTATTAATATTAGGACTGATTTCCGCTGTGATGGGCGTGCTTTATGCACTGATGCAGCATGACCTGAAGAGACTCCTTGCATATCATTCCGTGGAAAATATCGGAATTATTCTCATCGGCATCGGACTCTCAATGATATTCACTTCATTTCATATGCCGTTGCTGTCGGCGCTGGCCCTCATAGCAGGGCTTTATCATACAATGAATCACGCCGTGTTCAAAGGGCTGCTCTTTATGGGCGCGGGCGCTGTGCTTCACGCTACTGATGAGCGCAATATGGAGGAGATGGGCGGTCTCATACACCGGATGCCGTGGACGGCAGCGCTTTTTCTTATCGGTTGCGTCTCCATTTCCGCATTGCCTCCTTTTAACGGGTTTGTATCAGAGTGGCTCACGTTTCAGGCGTTTCTGCTTTCACCTGCTCTGCCCAGCCCTTTACTGAAATTACTTATCCCGCTCGGCGCCGCGCTTCTGGCTTTAACAGGCGCGCTTGCTGCCGCCTGTTTTGTAAAGGCCTTTGGAGTTACTTTTCTTGGACACTGGAGAGGCCATCGTAATCCCCGTGTCCATGAGGCGGACTGGTTCATGCGTTCAGGCATGATATTAGCGGCGCTTACATGTCTTTTACTTGGGATTTTACCTACCCTTTTCATTGACTGGATGGATATAATTCCAGAGCAGCTTGCAGGTTCAAAGCTCCGGATATCAGCAGGTGAATACAACTGGATGTGGCTAACGCCGGTGGCCCCTGAGAGGGCTTCATATTCAGGTCTTATTGTCTTCCTGGGCATACTGCTGGTTGTTGTTGCGGCTTATCTTGTTCTGCACATCAGGCCCGGCGCCATACACAGAGCGCCTATATGGGACTGCGGTTTTGGAAAGCTTAACCAGAGGATGCAATATAATGCAACATCTTTTTCAATGCCGATACGCAGAATATTCGGCTTTCTTTTCAATATCAAAGAACAGGTGAAACTTACTCCGCGTGCCGTACACAAAGCTTTTCCAAAAAGATTAAATTATTATCTCCGTATAAGAGACCGTTTCTGGAACTGGCTTTACAAGCCGGTTGTTGAATTCAGTTTCCGGGTATCACGCAAGGTCGGCCTGCTTCAGCAGGGACGCATTCAGGCGTACCTTATATACTCTTTTATAACGATAATAGTGCTTTTGGTATTTTCGAGATGAAACTTTACAGGTTCATAATAGAAATTCTTCAAATAGCGATTCTCCTCGGTGTTGCGCCAGCCTTCACGGGATGGGTGCGGATGCTGAAATGCTGGTCGCAGGGACGCACCTCAGCCGGTATATTTCAGCCCTACAGGGACCTTCTGAAATTATTTTCAAAAGACGTGTTGTTAGCTGATAACGCATCATGGATATTTCGCTTCACACCATATCTCGTATTCGGGACCGCAGTGCTTGCAGGCGCAATCATACCCATGCTGTCGCTGGAACTGCCGATAGCATCAACCGCTGACGTAATTGTGCTTGTTGCGCTCTTTGCGATTGCGCGCTTCTTTACCGCATTGGCGGGAATGGATATTGGAACGGCTTTCGGCGGTATGGGATCAAGCCGCGAGATGACAATAGCTTCTTTGGCAGAACCCGCCATGCTTATGGCGATCTTTACCGTTTCATTAGCCAGCAAGTCAACTTCATTGTCGCAGATGGTGCATGTTATTTACAGCGGGCAAACCGTGTTAAGGCCTTCCATCGTATTTGCCCTGCTTGCTTTTGTATTGATTGCACTTGCGGAAACAGGCAGGATACCGGTGGATAATCCGGCCACGCACCTTGAACTTACGATGATTCATGAGGCCATGATACTCGAATATTCGGGAAGGCATCTTGCGCTTATTGAATGGGCCGGCATGATGAAGCTCTTTCTTTTTGTCATGCTTGGTGTTGCAGCTTTCGCTCCATGGGGGATTGCGGAGTCAGGAGATATTGTCGCGATTTCTGCGGCATTTATATTTATGGTTTTGAAACTTGTAATTGTCGGAATTGTACTAGTAATGATAGAGACAGGGCTTGCAAAGATGAGGATATTCCGCTTAACCGAATTCCTCGGGTCCGCATTTTTGTTGGCTACACTCGGGATGTTGTCTTATTTTATTTTAGAGTGAAATATTAAATTGCAAGTAATAAAATTAAATAACACGAAGACGATAAGTCACGGAGAATTAAGAACGGAAGCGCGAAAGCGCGGAAGTCAGGAAGCCTTTTACTTCCGAGCTTCCAAACTTTCCCACTTCCTATCTTTTCTATAACGGAATATGATATGGATATAAACGTTGTTGCACAGTTGAACAGTTTTTTAGCGGCGTTCGTGCTGCTTACCGCATTCGGTATGCTGGTGCAGAGGAGGATGTACGGACTTGTGCACCTGTTTGCCTGGCAGGGCCTCTTTCTTTCGATCAACACCGCCATAGTCGGTTTTGTCGCGGGGAAACATCATCTTTATATATCGTCTCTGCTTACATTGTCTTTGAAGGTCTTTCTGCTTCCTTATATATTGCACGTGCTGATCCAGCGCCTTAAAGTCCACAAAGAGGTGGAAGTAGTTGAAAACGTCCCGATGACAATGCTGATGGGCATAGCCCTTGTTATATTCTCTTATTACCTGATGTCGCCTGTCACACAGCTTTCCACGCTCGTGACACGCTCGACCCTCGCAGTCGCGCTTGCTACTGTTATGATCGGACTCCTGATGATGATAACAAGGAAACATGCCGTTACGCAGATCATCGGATTTCTTGCGATGGAAAACGGCCTGTTCTTTGCCGCTACAAGCGCAACATACGGAATGCCGCTTGTAGTGGAATTGGGAGTTGCGCTTGATATTTTGATCGCGGCGTTCATATTCGGGATATTCTTTTTTCATATACACACTACCTTTGACAGCCTGGACGTGGATCAGATGGCAAGACTGAAAGAGGAGGATTGAAAATAGCGATAAGCTTTAAGCGATAAGCGGTAAGCTTTTCGTCATTCCCGCGAAGGCGGGAATCCAGAGAGAAAAGACTGGCGTTCTTAGCTTGCAGTTTTTTTAGTTTTTAGTTTTTAGCTTATAGCTTAAAGCTTATAGCTTATAGCTATTTTAAGGAGTATAAATAATGTTACTCGTTTTATTAGTGGTGCCGCTTTTTGCCGCAGTGGCGCTGGCATTTGTCGGGGACAGGAAATTTGCGCCGGAGATAAACATCGCCGGGTCTGCTGCGACATTCGTCGCGGGTGCGGGACTTGCGCTGCAGGTTTATGAGCAGGGGCCGATGTTAGCGGGAGGAAAATTTTTCTTCGTCGACGCCTTCAATGTCTATCTCGCGGTCCTTACATCCTTTGTCTCCATGACAACAGCCATTTTCAGCAGGAGATATATGAGGAGGGAAAGGGAACATGGGCGGATAGGTCAGATTAGGATACGCTTTTATCATGCCATGTTTCAGCTTTTTATCTTTGCAATGCTTTTATGTCTTTTGACAAATAATATCGGCATACTCTGGATCGCGATGGAACTTGCCACATTGTCTACAGTGCTGCTTGTTTCCTTATACAGGACGCCGACCGCGATCGAGGCGGCATGGAAATATTTCATACTCTGCGGAGTGGGTATTTCCCAGGCCCTATTTGGAACGGTGCTCCTGTACTTTGCTGCTGAAAAGGTGCTTGGAGAGGGTGGTGAGGCACTTCTCTGGACCAACCTGAGACAGGTAAGCGGAAGCCTTGAACCTACCGTTCTTTCACTTGCCTTTGTCTTTCTTATGGTAGGATACGGCACAAAGGTAGGTCTGGTCCCTCTTCATAACTGGCTTCCCGACGCCCACAGTGAAGGTCCTACTCCCATATCCGCTGTGCTTTCAGGCCTGTTGTTGAACGTTGCGCTTTATGCGCTGGTGAGGTGCAAGGTGCTTGTTGACGGCTCTACGCATTCGCACCATGCTGGCAATATAATGATGGGCTTCGGCCTGCTCTCGATACTGGTAGCGGCTTTTTCGCTTTTGAGGCAGAAGGATATAAAACGTATGTTCTCGTATTCATCCATTGAACATATGGGAATCGCGACCTTTGCCTTCGGTCTTGGCGGCCCCATAGCCACATTCGGCGCCCTCTTGCATATGCTCGTACACAGTCTGGCAAAGTCATCAATATTTTTTACAGTAGGCCATGCATCGCAGATGCACTGGACACAGGAAATGGACAGGATCAGAGGCCTCTTCAAAGGCAATCCGCTTGTCGGATGGGGGCTGATGTTCGGGGTCATGGCTATTGCCGGCATGCCGCCGTTCGGCGTTTTTACGAGTGAGTTTCTTATATTGACGGCAACGATTAAAGACGCCCCTTTGTTGACACCGTTTCTTCTTTTGGGTCTTGGTGTGGCTTTCGCGGCCCTTTTCCGGAGGGTCCAGCCGATGGTTTCAGGCGAAGCGCCTTCTTATCAGAAGTCAATGAAAGTAGCGCATGTGCCTGTGATATTGCATATGGTTTTGGTTCTCGTAATCGGTATTTATATGCCTGCTTTTCTTAATAACTGGTTTCATACCGCCGTGGAGTTGTTAAAATGAGTGTATTAGTAGACGCCCTCACCCCGCTTCTTGGACCGGATGTCAGATATGACGTAAGTCAATATCCATCTTCAATAACTTCCTGTATCATGCTGAGAGGAAAATTTGTCGAAGCTGCAAAGGCTATGAAAAAGGTCCATGCCCTGCTGGTTGCAGAATGGGCTGCTGATGAAACGCTTTTCGGCAGAGGCTTTGGTATTTATGCATGTTACAGGTGGGGGTCGGAATACCTGATTATAAAGACAGAAGCGCCCCTTGAAGAGCCGATCTTTCCAACCCTTACAGAAAAGTTTTTGCCTGCATACCGCTTTGAGAGACAGATGAAAAGTCTTATGGGTGTTATACCTGTTGGACATCCTGACTCAAGGCCCTGGATAAAGTTCGAAGACTGGCCTGAAGACGCCTGGCCGCTGAGGAAATCTTTTAACGCGTCAAAGACAATGCCGCGTGTTGCAGGCGAGTACAAGTTTGTCAGGGCGGAGGGTGAAGGTGTTTATGAGATACCGGTCGGTCCGGTCCACGCAGGGATTATTGAACCGGGACATTTCCGCTTTCAGGCGGTTGGAGAGGATATCCTCAATCTTGAAGAGAGGCTTGGGTATGTCCATAAGGGAATAGAGAAAAGGTTTGAGTCGCTTTCATGGCAGGAAGGTTCAAGACTCGCGGGACGTGTGTCCGGCGATACAACCGTGGCGCACAGCCTTGCTTATTGCATGGCATTGGAGTCCATGACTGGCTGTAAAGTGCCTGAACGCGCTCAGTGGCTGCGCGCGCTTTTTCTCGAAAGGGAGCGCATTGCAAATCACCTTGGGGATATAGGCGCTGTCTGCAATGACGCCGCCTTTGCATTCATACTGTATCAGATGTCGAGGCTCAAGGAGATAATGCTGCGTACCAATTACAAACTGTTCGGACACAGGTTCATGATGGACCGGATAATCCCAGGAGGGGTATCGGTTGATATTGATCCAGACGGGAAGGAATTGATATTGTCGGAGTTGAAAAAGCTTTTAAAGGAATTTAACAGGCTTGTGGCTATCTATGATGAGAATTCATCACTTGAAGACAGGGTGCGGGACACCGGTATTCTTATTCCCGAGAAGGCGAGAGAACTGTGTGTGGTAGGAATTGTCGCGAGGGGTAGCGGGCTCAATCTTGATTGCCGAACACAAAATCCTTTTCCGCCTTATGACCGTATCGGGGTGAATGTGCCGGTGCTTATTTACGGCGATGTAAATGCGAGGGTCTATGTCAGGATCAAAGAGGTAAGAGAGTCCATACGGATTATACGTGAGATACTTGAGACGCTTCCAGGCGGAAGGATCTCCGCGGACTGCGGCATTCCTGCACCTGATACATCCGGATTTTCTGCCATCGAGGGATGGCGCGGAGAGATTGTTTACTGGCTCCAGTCAGGGCCCAATGGTGAGATCAACAGATGCATGGTCAGGGACCCTTCAAGCGTCAACTGGCTGGGACTGGAGCAGGCCGTGCTCGGCAATATAGTGCCTGACTTTCCGCTTTGCAATAAGAGTTTTAATCAGTCTTATTCGGGGCATGATTTGTGAAACATGGGTTAGCGTATAGGTTTGGGAGTTATATTTGTTTATAAACTTAATATTAAGACGTCATTCCCGCAGTTTTTTGAGCGGGAATCCAGTCTTTTTAAGAGGTTCTGGATGCCCGATTACAGACTTCGGGCATGACGAAAATAAGGAACTTTCTAAACAAACTCTATTTAAGGAGAGGTATAACTGAAGATACTTAATCAGATATTGAGGACAGGAATTGTAACGGAACCGCTACCGGCGGAAGTTGAAGAGGAGATAAAGTCTGTCGGCACAAAATTGGAAGACGTCATTAGAAGGCGTTTCAGCAGGAGCCTTACGATCCGGCAAGTCGATGCGGGCTCGTGCAACGGCTGCGAGCTTGAGATCCATGCGATAAATAATCCGATTTACAATTGTGAGAGATTCGGCATTCATTTTACCGCTTCTCCCAGGTTTGCGGATATGCTATTGGTTACAGGTCCTGTGACAAGGAATATGGAGATTGCCCTTCGCAGGACCTATATTTCAACGCCTCCTCCGAAGCTTGTTGTTGCGGTAGGCGATTGCGGATGTAACGGCGGCATATTCGGAGAAAGTTATGCATCGCTCGGTGGTATAGACAAGGTCATACCGGTAGACGTTTATATCCCCGGCTGCCCGCCGACACCGGTTGCCCTGCTGCACGGGATACTGAAGGCGGTAGGTAATAAATAAGGGTAGGGGCGTAGCATGCTACGCCCCTACGAATTATCTATCCCCCTTACATGCCCTTTTTTGTCTGCCAGAGTCCAAAGGTCGCGCCGGTCGGGTCTGTTATTACACTGAACCATCCCATGTCCGGGACCTCGGTGATATCCTTGCATATCGTGGCCCCAAGAGACTGCGCCCTTTTTGTCGAGGCCTTGACGTCATCAACCAGGATATAGGGAAGCCAATTGTCCGGCATGTCAGGAACCGGCTTCTTCATCATCCCTCCGCCGGTTCCGTCCCCGACGTTGATTATCGTGTAGTCCATGCCAGGGATTTCTTCCAGCTTCCAGTCGAACATGCCTGCATAGAACTTCCTGGACTTTTCCACGTCCTGCGTTTGCAATTCAATGTGAACAAAAGGATTTGCCATGTTGCACCTCCTCAAGGTTAATAATCATAAGTATAGCAAGCGTATAACTTCCGTCAAGCGAAAGGAGGAAGCGGGGAAGTGAGGAAGTTAAGAAGTTAATAAGCCATCTGTTACTTCATCGCTTCCAGCCTTCCGCGCTTCCGAACTTCATTACCAATAGGTATAATAATCAAACCGGTTCCATTAGTTTCGAACCAACCAATAAAACCAATAGAACCAATGTAACAGCTTTTTGGAGAATGTCATGCGCCATCCTGAATGGATAAAAGTAAGATCAACAGGTACACATGGTACAAAGAAAATTCTTAGACACCACGGGGTATCTACTGTCTGCGAAGAGGCTAAGTGTCCGAACCAGGGAAAGTGTTTTTCCAAGAGTACCGCAACATTCATGATACTCGGCGACAGATGCACCAGGAATTGTTCCTTCTGTGCAGTTGAATCATCAAAGCCTTTGCCACTTGACCCCCATGAACCGGAAAGGGTTGCAGAAGCGGCGCAGGCGCTCGGACTGAAATTTGTAGTGATCACGTCTGTTACAAGAGATGACTTGCCCGATGGGGGCGCAGGGCATTTTGCGGAGACGGTCCGCGCCGTAAGAAAAATAAATTCATCAATAAAGATAGAAGTCCTGACTCCTGACTTCAAGGGAGAGGTCGATATGTTGAAAGTCGTTCTCGATGCACACCCCGACGTATTTAATCACAATATTGAAACAGTTACACGTCTGTATCCTTCTGTCAGGCCCCAGGCTGATTACGCAACATCGATCAATGTTTTAAAAACAGCAAAGAAACTGTATCCTGATATAAAAATAAAATCAGGTATTATGCTTGGACTCGGTGAAACTGAAACCGAGGTGTTAACAGTCATGAAAGATCTGAGAAATGCAGGCTGTGATTTTCTGACGGTTGGTCAATATCTTCAACCGAGAAGAAATAATATGCCTGTTGTTGAATATATAAAACCTGAGGTATTTGAATATTACAGGATTAAGGGGCTTGAAATGGGATTTGCCGCTGTCGCCTCATCCCCGCTGACAAGAAGTTCAATGGATGCAGGGGAGATGTTTGAGAAAGTTATGAATGAATAATTAGTGTCTGTCCATAAACTCAAACATTGAACCGTCATTCCCGCAGTCCTTTGAGCGGGAATCCAGTTTTTTTAACAAGTTCTGGATGCCCGATTACAGACTTCGGGCATGACGAAATTGAAAACTTGCAATTTATGGACAGACACTAATTAATAATGAACAATTAAGGAGAGGGGGATTTTTCAAATTATTCCATAAAATGCAGGCACATGGTTACCGCTTCTTCCCCTTTGCCAACTGTATCCGTATCTTCCTGCCGTGGATAACGGCATTATCAATGGAGCTAATTACTTTTTCAGCAAGGTCGTAAGGCACCTCAACATAGCTGAATTTATCGAACAGCTTTATATTCCCGATTTTCTTGCCGGGGATATTTGCGCCTGATGCAATGGATTTGACAATATCTCCGACCTTTATTTTGTCATTTCTGCCAATGGTCATAAACAGCTTTGCGTAATTATTTTTTGAGGAAAAATCAGGCTTGCCGATTTCTTCTATCTCGTCAATTTCGATAGTGGAAAAAACAAGGCTCATGGCAGAGGCGGCTAAATCATAAAGTGAATACCTGTCTGAAAGCTCTTCTACCAGAGAGATATATTCAGTATGTTTTTTATTTTCGATCACATGATCGATTTCGCTGAGTATCTCCTGCTTCCGTGCTTTTTTGACATCATCCAGTGTAGGCAGTTTCCCCTTATTAATTTTAGTTTTTGCAGACAGTTCTATCTGCCTTAATTGTCTGAACTCTCTTGGAGTGACAAAAGTAATTGCAATACCGGACTTGCCCATCCTCCCTGTTCTTCCGATGCGGTGGATATAACTGTCAGGGTTTTGGGGAATGCTGTAGTTTATTACATGCGATACATCAGTGATATCCAGTCCTCTTGCCGCAACGTCAGTCGCAACAAGTATATCAATGTCGCCTTTTCTGAACTTGTACATCATCTCATCCCTGTGAGACTGTGTAAAATCTCCGTGTATGGCCCCGGCATAATATCCCATCTGCTGGAGTTTAACAGATACCTCGTCTACTTCTGTCTTTGTATGGCAGAAGATCAAAGTGAGAGTAGGTTCTTCAACATCAAGCAGCCTTGTCAGGGCCTTTATTTTGTCCTCGTTCCTGACTTCATAAAATACCTGTTTGATCTTTGGTAAGATTATGCTGTTAACATCAACGGAGACCCTCTTTGGATTGTTCATGTATTTAGCGGCTATACGTACTATCTCTTTTGGCATGGTCGCTGAAAACAGCATGGTCTGCCGGTCAGAAGGAATTTCCTTGAGAATACTCTCAATATCGTCAATAAAACCCATGTTGAGCATTTCATCAGCCTCATCAAGGATCAGGAATTTGATATTTTTAAGTACAAGTGTTTTCCTGCGCATATGGTCTATCACCCGACCGGGCGTGCCGACGACAATATCAACTCCTTTTCTAAGAGATGTTATCTGTCTGTCGATAGACTGTCCGCCGTAAATAGGGACTGTAAGTATGCCTTTGTTTTTCCCAAGCTTATTTAATTCCTGCGCCACCTGAACTGCAAGCTCACGTGTAGGTGCAAGGATGATCGCATATGGAGTTTTGCCCCTCCTGCCTTTTTCAATAATGGGGATACCGAACGCAGCGGTCTTACCTGTACCGGTTTGTGCCTGCCCGATAATATCAAGGCCTTCCATGGCAGGAGGGATTGCTATCTCCTGTATAGGAGTCGGCTGTTCAAAGCCCATTTCAGAAACTGCATTGAGCACCTCATCGGAGAGGTTAAAATTATAGAATCTTTTGTACATCTTTCTCCTTTTTGATCTACTTTGATCTTTAAATTCCCGAAGCTATTCTTCGGAATATCATATTGTTCATCATTGACCCTCATAATGTCATTCCGGCTTGTCCGGACGGGAATGACAGACTTAGGCTTCGCAAATAAAAAAAGCCGCAAAGTCAAAAGCTTTTGCGGCCTGCTATTCGTCAAAAACTTAATAAAATCATGTTTACTATGACACAGGTGAAAACAAAAATCAACTTTTTATATTTAGTTTTTGTTATATTTAGCTTGTTAACTCTTGAATAAATCTAACTATTTAAAGCATAATATTTTTTCAGATGAAATTATGATAATCCTGGAGTGACATTGAAGAAGAAATCAATAAACATCGGCATCATCGGTTTTGGAACAGTCGGGGCAGGAACGGCCAAGATTCTTTTAAGGAAACGGAAGGAACTTGAAAGAAAGCTTGGTTTCCCCATGGTCCTCAAAAATATTGCTGATCTTGATACAAAACGGGACCGGGGTATTAAGCTTTCTGCGGGAGTTTTAATTAATAATGCACAGGCGATATTGAACGACCCTGAGATTGATATTGTAGTTGAACTTATGGGGGGGATACACCCTGCAAAGGAATTCATCCTTCAGGCCATAAGAAATGGAAAACATGTTGTGACTGCTAACAAGGCGCTCCTTGCTACTGAAGGTCATGAAATTTTTAAGGCAGCAAGGGAAAACAGGGTGGATATAGGCTTTGAGGCCTCGGTTGCAGGGAGTATTCCCATTATAAAGGTTGTGCGGGAATCGCTTGTCGGCAACAGTATTCAAAGTATTTATGGAATTATCAACGGGACCTCAAACTACATACTTACAAAGATGACCGAAGAAGGTGTTGATTTTGCATCTGCCTTAAAAGAGGCACAGACGCTTGGATATGCTGAGATGGACCCTACTTTTGATGTCGAGGGCATTGATTCTGCACACAAGCTTACTATTCTTGCGTCCCTCGCTTTTGGAGTTCCATTTTCTTTTAAGAAGATTTACACTGAAGGTATAACGAAGATAACTCCTTTGGACATTCAGTTTGCATCAGAGTTCGGATATAAGATTAAATTGTTAGCGATTGCCAAACAGGCTGGAAAAGATATTGATGTGAGAATACATCCGACTATGCTGCCGTACGACCATATGATTGCCGGAGTAAACGGCGTGTTCAACGCAATTTACATTGAAAGCGATGCGACCGGTTCTCAATTGTATTATGGCAGAGGAGCAGGGGAGATGCCGACCGGAAGCGCTGTTGTGAGCGATATTGCAGATATTGCAGGGAATATTAAAACCGGAGCTGCAGACAGGATGCAGAGAGTTAATATCCCTGCACATTCCGGTCTGAGAATAAGAAAGATCGAAGATATTAAGACGTGTTATTATCTGCGTTTTTCTGCGCTTGACAAACCGGGTGTTTTATCTAAGATATCGGGTATACTGGGGAGTTATAATATAAGTATTAAATCAATGATCCAGAAGGGGAGGAAGATAGAAAAGGCGGTGCCTGTTGTGATGATGACGCATGAAGCGAGGGAGAAGGATATGATACAGGCATTGAGCAGGATCGACAGGCTCTCGATTGTGTCGGAGAAAACTATGTATCTGAGAGTCGAGGGAGGAGAAAATTAAAATGGAAGATGTAAGGGTAGATAAGCATTTAGACATAAGAGGTGAAGTATGTCCTTATACTTTGGTAAAATCCAAACTTGCCGTTGAAAATATAGAGGTGGGACAAATCCTCGAAATCATACTGGATTATCCAGAAGCTGCAAGCAGTATTCCGAAGGCAATGCTTAATTACGGGCATTCGGTTATGAAGGTGGAAAAAATAAATCCGAAAGAATGGATTATCCGGATAAGAAAAGAGGTTGAGGACTGATGGAATTCACAGAGGAACAGCTTAAGAGATACAGCAGACATATAATCCTGCCTGAAGTCGGGGGTAAGGGACAGCAAAAAATATCAAACGCAAAGGTTCTTATAGCAGGAGCAGGCGGACTTGGTTGTCCTGTCGGCTACTACCTCGCAGCAGCAGGCGTCGGAACTCTTGCACTTGTCGACAATGATACTGTTGAACTCAGTAACCTGCAGAGACAGATCGCACACAGCGTGAAGACACTTGGCGTCAATAAAGCTGATTCAGCAAAGCAGACCTTTGAGGCGTTGAACCCTGATGTCAATGTAATTGCAATCAAGGAGAGAATCAATAGCAAGAATATTCTTGATTTAATAAAAGATTATGACATTATCGTTGATGGAACTGATAATTTTCCCTCTCGTTATCTTATTAACGATGCGTGTGTCATGCTGAAAAAACCTCTTGTCAGCGGAGCCATTCTCCGTTTTGAAGGTCAGGTTACTACAATATTGCCGGGTGACGGGCCCTGCTATCGCTGTCTTTTTGAAGAGCCGCCGCCGGCAGGACTGGTCCCGTCCTGTCAGGAAGCAGGGGTGCTCGGAGTGCTGCCGGGGATAATCGGGGCGCTTCAGGCAACAGAAGTTCTGAAATTAATTCTCGGCAAGGGGAAACCCCTGAAGGGTGAATTGTTAATATACGATGCTCTTGGAGTGAATTTCAGGAAGGTTAAAATTCCGAAAAATGACGACTGCCCGATATGCGGAAAAAATCCGAAGATCAAGGAACTGTCGGATTTTCCGGAGCAGTACTGTTCAATATAAAACTGTAGGGGCAATTCATGAATTGCCCCTACTTATAGCTGTCAGCTAAAAAGGATACGGAGGCTATGTAAATGGGTTATGTACAAGGACTGAAATGCAGGGAATGCGGGAGAGAATATCCTGTGGCCCCTGTTTATGTCTGCGAATTCTGCTTTGGTCCTCTGGAAGTTGTTTATGACTATGAAGGAATAAAGAAGATATTAACGAAAGAAAAAATCTTTTCAAGACCGCAGAATTTATGGCGGTATAAAGAATTACTTCCTATTGACGGAGAACCTACAAGCGGTCTTTATTCGGGTTTTACGCCTCTTGTCAGGGCGGATAAACTTGCAAAGATCATAGGGGTGAAAAACCTTTACATAAAAGACGATACAGTCACACATCCGACACTTTCTTTCAAAGACAGGGTGGTTGCTGTTGCGCTTTCAAAGGCAAGAGAATTTGGTTTTGATACGGTTGCCTGCGCGTCAACGGGAAACCTGGCACATTCTGTGTCGGCTCACGGTGCAGCAGGAGGTTTTAAAAGATTTATTTTTATTCCCGCGAGTCTTGAACGCAGCAAGATAATTGCTTCCCTTGCATATGAACCTAATCTTATTGCCGTGGACGGCAATTATGACGAAGTCAACAGATTGTGCAGTGAGGTTGCAAATAAATACCGTTGGGCCTTTGTAAACATAAATATCAGGCCGTTCTATGCAGAAGGTTCAAAGACACAGGGCTATGAAATTGTTGAGCAGTTAGGATGGAAAGCCCCCGATGCGGTTGTGGTCCCTTCCGCGAGCGGTTCCCTGCTGACGAAGATATGGAAGAGCTTCAAAGAGATGAAGCAGATAGGACTGATTGATGAATTAAATACAAAGGTATTTTCAGCACAGGCGACCGGCTGTTCTCCGATCGTTGCTGCCATAAAGCAGGGAGTCGATGTTATAAAACCTGTAAAACCTGACACGATTGCCAAATCTCTCGCTATAGGAAATCCTGCAGACGGGTACTATGCCACACAAGTTGTAAAGGAGAGCGGTGGATTTGGAGAGGATGTTTCAGATCAGGAAATAATAGATGCAATTAAGCTGCTCGCAAGGGCAGAAGGAATATTTGCCGAGACTGCCGGCGGCGTGACATTGGCTTCTGCAATAAAACTGATAAAAGAAGGGTATATTAAAGAAAATAGCCTGACGGTGCTTTGTATCACAGGCAACGGGCTCAAGACAAAAGAAGCTATTGTCGGACATACGGTTGAGCCTTATTACATTCAGCCCAACCTGAGGTCCTTTGAAGAGACATTAAAAAAAATAAATGAAAAATAAAGCCGCAGATTACGCAGATGATATAAAGATTACACAGATAAAAGTTATAAGGAGGAATTCCAAATGGCTGTCAAAGTAAAAATCCCTGTCCCGCTGCAAAGACTGACACAGGGGAAGGACGAAGTGGAAGGTGAACCTGGCACCATCATATCACTTGTTAATAACCTGGACCAGAAGTATCCCGGCCTTGGAGAGAGAATATCTGAAGGGGGTAAATTAAGAAGATTTGTCAATATTTATGTTAATGAAGAAGATGTGAGGTTTCTTAAGAATGAGGAAACCCCGGTCAAGGACGGCGATGAAGTTTCTATTGTCCCTGCAATCGCAGGAGGAATAAAAATAGCTGTCAGCATTCAGCAGTCAGCTTTCAGCGGTTGACCGCTGATTGCTGACCGCTGAGGGCTGATCAAAAAGGGGAGTTATGATGAAAAAGAGAGTAAAATTGACATTTCCGCAGCATCTTATAAGAGAACCTGTAATATTCAGCATGGCAAAGAAATACGACATAATGCCGAATATCAGAAGGGCGCGTGTGACAGAAAATGTTGGTGAGATGATCCTTGAGCTTGAGGGCGAAAATGAAAATATTGAAAAAGGCATTACATCTCTCAGGCAGCAGGGTGTTGATGTGGAGCTTGTGGAAGGCGACATAGTCGAATAATGATACAACCCTGGAAAGGTCTTATTGATCAATACAAAAACTTTCTCCCTGTCACAGAGAAGACGCCCGTTATTACTCTCAATGAAGGGAACACTCCTTTAATAAAGGCTTCTCATATTAAAGAAATAATCAAAGAAGAAATCAGTCTCTATTTTAAGTTTGAAGGAGTCAATCCAACAGGTTCATTCAAAGACCGCGGCATGACCCTTGCCATTTCAAAGGCTGCTGAAGAAAATGCAAGGGCGGTTATTTGTGCATCAACTGGCAACACATCTGCATCTGCATCAGCATATTCTGCAAGAGCAAATATATCCTGCATCGTTATTATTCCCGAAGGTAAAATAGCCATGGGTAAACTCGCCCAGGCCATGATACACGGCGCAATGGTATTGCAGATTAACGGTAATTTCGATGATGCATTGAGAATGGTTAAAGAACTTGTGCAAAAACATCCCATTGTTCTTGTTAATTCCCTGAATCCCTTCAGGATTGAAGGGCAGAAGACAGCGGCTTTTGAGGTGTGCGACCATCTGGGGCAGGCCCCTGTTTATCATGCCCTTCCGGTCGGCAATGCAGGAAATATAACCGCATACTGGAAAGGTTATAAAGAATATCATGCAGCGGGGAAGATTAATGCACTTCCCAGAATGATTGGATTCCAGGCAGCAGGCGCAGCGCCTATTGTGTTGGGCCATCCTGTTGCAAAGCCTGAGACAATTGCCACAGCCATAAGAATCGGCAATCCTGCAAGCTGGGAAAGCGCAGTAGCAGCAAGGGATGAGTCAGGAGGCAGAATAGATTCTGTGACAGATGATGAGATTTTAGATGCGTACAGGTTTATTGCGTCACGTGAAGGAATCTTTTGCGAGCCGGCATCTGCAGCTTCGCTATCAGGCGTGATAAAATTATCAAAGCAGAATTATTTCTCAAAAGGTGATACGGTTGTCTGCACCCTTACCGGTCACGGTTTAAAAGATCCTGACAACGCCCTTAAAGTTTCCGCTCAGCCCATCAGGATAAAAGCTGAACTCTCTGCATTAGAGGATGCATTGAAAGGGTGCTGCTTATAACAGTAATTCACAACGCTTTCTCATTCCCGCGTATTAGCTATCAGCTTTAAGCTGTCAGCTATCAGCTTTAAAGATGTTTATCGCACTAAACTGTCATTCCGGCTTGTCCGGTCTACGACTCATAGAGAATCTACCATGATCTTCCCTTCGTCTGATTCCCGACAAGTCTATAACCTCTATGAGCCGTTGGCTCAACGAGCCAATAGGCCGTGAGTCCCGACCCATAGGGCGGGAATGACGGTTGGTATGTATTTACCGATAAAATGCGACCATCGTAATGGAATTCACCATCTAAAAACAAAGCCGCTAATGAAAAGTCATGTTATTGCCGATAAGGAATTATTTAATGAAGCAATTGAATATATATCCGGAGAGGACGATGACGAAAAAAGAGACTGTGGAATATAAAGTTGTTATACAGGAAAATCTTGAAAACGGAGCTATATATTTTCACACTTTTCCTCTGGACCCGCTTTCATTACAGGAAGGGCTGAGGTTCAGGTCAATGAATTATCACTCTGATTGCTTTTTCATAGTGGAATATTCTTTGAATTAATAATAGTTTCTAAATAGTATTTACAAACTGTCTGCCTTTGTCTGTCATGCCCGAGGACTTTTATCGGGCATCCAGAAAATAAGAACTACTGGATTCCCGCTAAAGACATGCGGGAATGACGCTTATAGTAATGTATAGACTATTATGAGAACCTTAATAATTATCGATTATTTATCCGGAATCGGTTCTTTAAGGTGAGAAGGACTTTTTTTTCAGCTCATCAATATTTCCAGCAGCCTGTCCAGTTCTTCAAGAGAATAATATTCAATCTCTATTTTCCCGCCTTTTTTGTTGGACTTGTGAATGAGGCGGACTTTGGTGCCGAGGCTGTGCATCATTTTTTCTTCGAGCGAAGCTATTTGGGGGTCTTTGGATTTATGGAGTTTGGAAGGAGAGGTTTGCAGGGAAAAGCCCTTTTTGCATAACGCCTCTGTCTCTCTTACGCTTAAACCATGTTTGATTACTTTGCCTGCTATTTCTGTCTGAAGCCTCTGGTTTTCAACCTGAAGCAGAGCCTTTGCATGGCCTATGCTTAAAGTACCTTCTGCAATCCACTTTTTTATCTCGAAGGAGAGTTTGAGAATCCTTAGATAATTTGTTACTGTAGCCCGGTCTTTCCCGACTTTTTTCGAAATATCGTCATGTGTAAGTTTGAAGTCATTTATCAGTCTCTGAAAGGCCTCCGCTGTTTCAAGCGGGTTCAGGTCTTCTCTCTGAATATTTTCGATAAGAGCAAGTTCAAGGGCATCTTCAGGAGCAGCGTCTTTAACAATAGCGGGGATACTGGCAAGACCTGCGATTTTTGCAGCCCTCCATCTTCTCTCACCGGCAATAAGCTGATATGAATTGCCTGAAGTTTTCCTTACGATAACAGGCTGGATTATGCCTTTTTCTTTTATTGACTCAACAAGCTCGTTCAGTGTATTGTCATTGAAGATCCTTCTCGGTTGGTATTCATTCGGCATGATTATATTGATATTCAGTTCGAGGATCTCACGTGCCGTTCCTTTTTCTTTTTCGGGTATTAAGGCAGAGAGCCCCTTACCCAATGCGGGCTTCATTTTCCATTATCTCCTTTGCAAGTTCGAGGTAACTTTGGGCGCCTTTTGAGCGGATGTCATAAAGTATAACAGGTTTTCCATGACTTGGCGCCTCAGCAAGGGTTATATTTCGAGGTATAATCGTCCTGTATACCTTATCGCCAAAGTGTTTTCTTAACTCATCAGAAACCTGATTGGCCAGCGAATTTCTTCCATCAAACATGGTAAGCACAATCCCTTCGATCTCAAGAGCTGGATTAAACGAATCCTTGATAAGATTGAAGGTCCTCAGCAGCATACTGATTCCTTCAAGCGCATAATATTCGCATTGCATCGGAACAAGCAGGCTGCTGGCGGCAACAAGGGCATTCAGCGTTAAAAGGCTGAGTGACGGAGGGCAGTCTATGAAAATATAATCGTACCGGTATTTAACCGGTTCAAGAGCGTTTTTAAGTATAGTCTCTCTATGGTCTTTTCCGGCAAGCTCAAGCTCAGCCCCGATCAACTCAATGTTTGATGGAATAATATTAAGAAAGGGGAGGCTCGTTTCTTTGATAATCTCATCCAGGGTTTTTGATCCGGTATATAAATCATAAAGACTTCCTTCGAGATTGTCTTTGTCCAGACCGAGTCCGCTGGTTGAGTTTCCCTGAGGGTCCGTGTCTATAAGCAGAACACGTTTTTCAGCAGCAGCCAGAGAGGCTGTTATGTTGATAGCTGTAGTTGTTTTTCCAACGCCACCCTTCTGGTTGGCTACGGCGGTTATCTTACCCATAAGAAATAAAATCTGAAATCTGAAATTTGAGATTTGAAATTTTTATTATGCTCCATCCTGAACGAACTTGAAGCCTTTATTAATGGACAGTTCTGCACGTGCAAGTTCTTTCCCCAGATATGCGGCATGACTTAATTCGGTTACCCAGTTATTCTCAATAATCGTGAAGTAAATGTCGCGGCTGTTTTTACTTTCAATCTTCCTCAGCAGTTTGTTGTCGTATGAATAATGCTCAACAAGTATGTTCCCGTCTTTCTTTGACGGAATGATTACAAAATAGCCGGCCTTGTCCAGTTTTACCGCTTTGCCGTATTTTTTTACTGCAATCGCGGGAATTGTTGCAGCGGGTTTTATTATGGGTATCGAGATAGAAGTTTGTGCCAATGGCTGAGAATCGCATTCACAACTGCATCCGCAGCTTGATACAGCCTTTGCCGGGGGCGCCATTTGAGAAAGCTCCTTTATTTTTTTTGTGATGGCTTTCGTATCTTCACATCCGATCATGTCTTCAATCCGAATCTGTTTGCGGAAAGCGTTCACATCCTGATGCGTTACATTTTTCAAAATCGGACGCCTGCCTTTTGAACCGATTATGCGCATACCCTTGTCCACACCTTTTTTCAAGAGGGCTAAAAGTGTTTTCCCGCTTTGGTGTCCTTCCGTGTCTTTTCCTGTAACTATCAAAAAGTTTATGACAGGGTTTGAGATTATGTTCTTTACAATTTTATCAATGCCTATATTTTCAGTTTCTGTCTTGCCGACAATACAGAGACCTGCGGGTTTAAGTTTTGCTAATTTCTCTTCAAGTTTAACGCTTGCAAGAGTGGAAACAGCGACAGGCGCCGCCTGGTCCAGTACCGTATATTCGCCCTCAACCGGAGGCCAGGAATTGTCGCTTATTTTTATTTCGCAACTGGACAGAGTTGAAGATGCCAGAGACGGATATTTTGTTGTCAGTATAGTCATGGCCTCAGGTGGTATGCAATATTTGCATCCAAAGCAGGGATAGGCCTGAGGTTCAAGCTGCTCGAGCCATTCATTAACGCTTTGAAACAGATCCTTTGCATCTTTCATCTTCAATAACGGAAGTGACGCTCTCAAGTTTTCCAAAGTTCCCCTCATGCATCCGCATTTCCTGCATCTGGAAAGCTTCATGCCTCTTTGAATTTCCAGATGAACTTTTTTAAACGTGGGATTCATGAAGATATTATGTAGGATGAGAATAAAAAACATCAACTGTATTAAAGAAGACTTCTCTATCGGAGTTTACTTTTCACTGTGTTTTATCATAAAATGACATGTTGAAATTTAATTGCAGGGCCCATAGCTCAGCTGGTAGAGCTACCGGCTCATAACCGGTTGGTCCCAGGTTCGAGTCCTGGTGGGCCCACCAACCGAAACTCATAACTTTTAACTTTATACCGTATTTGGTTGGAGGGGAATTTGAATGAACAATTAAAATATTTAATCGAGCTGCAGGAAGTAGATTCATCTATCCTTTCAATCGCTGAGAAGATTGAATCTCTTCCCGGTAAATTAGAAAAATTTAAAGCTCCGTTTAAAGAGGCGAACATTTTACTTCAGAAAGCGAAAACACAGTTTGAAGCTCTTGGTAAAAGTAGAAAAGATAGAGAATCAGCAGCAGAGGAATTCCAGGAGAAGATAAATAAACTTAAAACTAAAAGCAAGGAGATTAAGACAAATAAGGAATATGAAGCATATCTGAAAGAAATTGAAGGTTTTGAGAAAGAAAAATATAAGATTGAGGATGAAATCCTTTCCATAATGGAAAATCTGGAAGCTTTTACTAAGGATATACAAAAAGAGGAGTTAAAGGTTAAGAAGACAGAAGAAGAGTTCAGGGAACAGGAAAAAGCCTTTGAAGAAGAGAAAACAAGATTGCATGCTGAGATGGAAACGTATAAAACGAAAAGAAAAGATTTTGTTGCGAAGATAGAAGTTGAACTTTACGAGCAATACATGAATCTCCTGAAACGGTCCGGAGGGCTGGCGGTAGTTCCTGCAAAGAAAGAAGTTTGTCTTGGATGTAATACAAATATACCACCCCAGCAATTTAATGACATAAAAAAGAACGATAATATTTTTAATTGCTATTATTGCAAGAGAATCCTTTATTTTAAAGAGCAATAAAGCCGCGGTTCATTAAATCCCCCTAAGTAACAGTACTCAAAATGACAAGGAATATTCAAAAAAAAGAAATTCAGCAGCATTTATTTGACGCCGGATATGCCGAGATGTATTCTGACGGGGCGTCAAGCGGAAACCCGGGACCTTCCGGGATAGGAGTTGTTATAAGCCTTACCGGGGAAGATGCAAGGCATAAGAGTCACAGGATATCGGAATATATTGGGATAGCTACAAATAATGTAGCTGAATATGCTGCCTTGCTAAAAGGGCTTGAAACAGCAAAGTCATTAGGAATACAAAATATAAAGATTTTTATGGATTCCGAACTGCTGGTAAGACAGATTAAAGGGATTTACAGGGTTAAGAATGCGAAATTAATACCTTTGTGGATAAAAACAATGAATATTTTAAAAGATTTTTCAGACTATTCCGTAAGTCATGTCCCAAGAGAGATGAATAAAGAGGCAGATTCGCTTGCAAGACGCGCTGCAGCTCAAAAACATGGCAAATAAGATTTATTTTTTGTTATGGTAACCCTTCAGTGAAAGGTGGAAGCAACACGCCTCAGATGTTATTTTTTGAATCAGGGCGGTTTCTTCTTTTTAAGGAGGTGGGGTATCTTTATGGAACAAGAGGGGGGAAGGATCAAGGGTAATGTCCTTGGATAG
>JACRLN010000056.1 GCA_016215115.1 Nitrospirota bacterium | reverse complement strand
TCAAGATAAAAAACACGATAAATGAAAACAACTAATTGATTCGGAAGATTAAATGGAATTTAAGCAGAGATAAGCAAACTTTGCGGCTATTTATTTAATGGAATGGTTACAATTACCCCCCGTCACTGAATGGTTACGTTACAAAAAAATCTTGTTACAAAATCTTGTTATACAATATGAATATTTGGAAATGTAATGTGTGCGTAAGCAGGTAAGCGGGAAAGTTCGTAAGCAAAAGAAGTTTGAAAGAACAGAAGATCAAACTTATACGTTTTTCGCTTCCGTACTTCCGTACTTCCGCGCTTCCCCGCTTCTGTGCTTCAGCAGTTCGGCTTCAGACCTTCAGTATCTCTCTCAATTTTTTCAGATTCAGGACATCCTCTTTGTTGTATTCAAGTAATTTGTTCAGGGAATTCATGCATCCATTTTCTTTGTAGGCAGTCCACAACTGGACAGCGACCCAGCCGTCGACATCGGTCAATCTTCTTGCAATACCCAATTGCCTTTCAACTGCCTTAAGTCCGCCCTTTAAATTCCTTTGCCAGCAGGAGTACATCAGATCCGTGTGCAGGCAACAGTCGGTTAGATCGACATTAAGTTTTTCCCTGATGAACGGCAGATCAAAACGGCTCCCGTTATATGTATAAAGCGTACCGACACCCCTTACGGCATCAATCAGTCCTGACAAAGATATTTCATCTCCGATCATCTGGACAACCCCTTCGCAGCCGTTTTCAATGTGTATCCCTATTACGGTCAATTCACTGGAATAGGGGTTTAACCCTGTTGTCTCGATATCAAGATATGCGGAGCACTTTCCAGCCTTATTCATTATCGTACATTATACCTTAGGTTCGTAAAAGCTTTCAGCACCAATAGTGCCGTAGAGCAGAAGTGCAAAAGAGCAAAAGTGAGGAAGTCAGGAAGTACATAAGGACAAAAGTTCAAAAATGAGGGAAAAGAAAAATACAAGTTTAAAATACTGCATGAATGTATTAATATTTCTGTAAATGGTGGAAGCTATGCACTGGCATCTGAAAGACGTTAAAAAAATTATTGAGCAATTACAATCTTCATACAACGGCCTTTCTTCTGAAGAAGCTGTCAGGCGTCTTGGAGAATACGGCCCTAACGAGCTTAAGGAGAAAAAGAAAAAGACTACGCTCATGATGTTCGTGGACCAGTTCAAGGACTTCATGATCCTTGTCCTTATCGTCGCCGCGGTTATTTCAGGGTTCATAGGCGAGATGTCTGACACTATAGCTATAATTGTAATTGTTGTTCTTAACGCAGTTATCGGCTTCATACAGGAATACCGGGCGGAAAAGGCGATGACTGCCCTAAAAAAGATGGCTGCTCCTTCAGCAACAGCGATAAGGAAGGGCCTGCCTGAAACTGTGTCAGCATCTCAGCTTGTTCGCGGGGATGTTGTCATTCTTGAGGCAGGAAATATTGTGCCGGCTGATATGAGGTTGATTGAATCAGCGAAGTTGAAAGTAGAAGAGGCTGCACTAACCGGAGAATCAATCGCTGTTGAAAAACATACGCATGTCTTGCATGACGAACTTTTACCGATAAGCGACAGGAAGAATATGGCATACAAAGGGACGTTAGTGACCTATGGACGTGGAACAGGTATTATTGTGGCAACAGGCATGGATACGGAACTTGGCAGAATAGCAACCATGCTGCAGGAAGAGGAAGATGTAAAGACGCCTCTTCAGAAACGACTTGCAAGCTTCGGTCAAAAACTTGCCGTTGCTGTACTTGCCATATGCGCCATAGTGTTTGGAATTGGCGTAATGAGAGGGGAGCCAACTATGTTAATGCTCCTGACAGCTATTTCCCTCGCAGTTGCTGCAATCCCTGAAGCGCTTCCCGCCGTAATAACGATATCCCTTGCCCTTGGTGCAAACAAGCTGGTAAAACAGAACGCCCTCATCAGGAAACTCCCTGCCGTGGAAACACTCGGCTCTGTGACATATATTTGCTCTGATAAAACCGGTACACTAACTATAAATAAAATGACTGTGGAAGAGATGTATGTGGATGGAAAGATCGTAAGATCAGAAGCGCGGAAGCCCGGAAGTGCGGAAGTAACAGATCTTAAAACTTCCGAACTTCTGCACTTTCCAACTTCAGCGCTTTTTACTGCTCTTGCTCTCAGCAACGATGCTGTTATGGATAAAGAAGGAAATATTATCGGCGACCCGACAGAAATTGCACTGTATAACGTCGCAAGAGAAAGGGGTTTTGATAAAAAGGAGTTGGAAGAAAAGTTCCCCCGTGTTGCCGAAATCCCTTTTGATTCCGGGAGGAAGTGCATGACGACGTTTCACAAGATAGAAGCTGGGAAGATAGGAAGCTGGGAAAATAAGAACTTCTCAACTTCGCAACTTCTTAACTTCTTATCTTTTACCAAGGGTGCAGTTGATGTCCTGATTGATAAGTCAGATAACATTTTGACGGCTGATGGTTTGAAGGAAATAGACAGAGAGGAAATTTTAAGAGTCAGCGACAGGATGGCTGCTGACGGTTTGAGGGTTCTTTGTATAGCCATGAGAAAGTGGGACAACCTGCCTGATGATATGTCTGATCAGAATGTGGAAAAAGGCCTCACTATTTTAGGTCTGACAGGTATGATGGACCCTCCGAGAGAAGAGGCAAAAGAAGCTGTAGCGATGTGCAAAACGGCTGGAATAAAACCTGTGATGATAACAGGGGACCATCCTGTTACCGCGAGTGAAATTGCAAAGAGGCTTGGCATCATTAATGATGACTCAAGAGGAATAATCACAGGAAGGGAACTTGAGAAACTAACCATGGAGGAATTCGAAGAAAGGGTTGATCATATCAGAGTTTACGCAAGGGTGGCGCCTGAGCAGAAATTGAAGATAGTGAAAGCTCTTCAGGACAGAGGACAGTTTGTTGCCATGACCGGTGACGGGGTGAATGACGCACCTGCATTAAAGAGGGCTGACATAGGCGTTGCAATGGGCGTTACCGGGACAGATGTTTCGAAGGAGGCAGCACATATGATTCTCCTTGATGACAATTTTGCCACTATAGTAAAAGCGGTACGGGAAGGAAGAAAGATATATGACAACATAAGAAAATTTATTAAATATCTCCTTACAACGAACTCAGGAGAGATATGGACCCTCTTCCTTGCGCCGCTTGTGGGACTGCCGATTCCTCTTTTACCGATACATATACTCTGGATAAACCTGGTGACAGACAGTCTCCCGGCCCTGGCCCTTTCTGTAGAACCTGCTGAGGAGGATGTTATGGGCAGGCCCCCAAGGCATCCAAAGGAAAGCATATTTGCTCAAGGGTTGGGACTTCATGCAATATGGGTCGGCCTCTTAATGGGCGGCATTGTTCTTTTTGTTCAGGCATGGTCGATCAAGACCGGGCATGCACATTGGCAAACAATGGTTTTTACAGTGCTCTGCCTGATACAGCTGGGTCATGTCCTTGCTATAAGGTCGGAAAAAAAATCTCTGTTTACGATAGGCTTATTCTCTAACAAATACCTTCTCGGAGCAGTTGTATTGACCTTTATACTTCAAATGGCAACCATATATATTCCGGCATTGAACCCTGTATTTAAAACAGAACCGTTGACGCTGAATGAACTGACATTAACACTCGTCCTGTCATCTGTGGTTTTTTTCGCAGTCGAAATTGAGAAGTGGTGGAAGCGGAGGATGAGTTATGAGTTATGAGTAGTGGCGAGGCGGTGCCTCGCCCTTCTTAGAGTTAAAAAATTATGCAAGCTAATATATTATTTCCCATAAATACCGAAGGATTTACCTATTTAGTTCCAGAAAAACTTGAAATAAAAGTCAAGATTGGTTCACGGGTGCTCGCGCCTTTTAAAAGAGGAAAAAAGGTGGGGATAGTTGTTGGGATAAATGAAAATACAGACATGCTTGTAGGGGCAGGGCTTGCCCCTGCCCGGATTGATACAAATAAAAGGGCAACCGTAAAGGTTGCCCCTACAAAAAATGGCAAAGAAATAACCCTTAAATCTATTGAATCAGTTCTGGATGAGGAGCCGCTCATTCCTGACAATTTATTGAAACTGATTCAATGGGTCGGGCAGTATTATATGTCAACTTCCGGTTTGGCTTTGAAGAATGCTGTCCCATCAGGGATATTTGAAGATAAAAAAAGCGGTAGAGGAAGGATTACCTATGATGATGCAATAAAGCCTGTAAATATTTTCAAGCTCACTTATGAACAAGAAAAGGCTTTATCTGAAATTAATAAAGCGCAGTCAGGCGCATTTCTGCTTCACGGCGTTACAGGCAGCGGGAAGACAGAGATTTATATAAGAGCAATTGAAGCGCTTGGCGGAAGAGAGGCTATTGTACTTGTGCCTGAAATTGCTCTCACGACTCAGATTGTTGATAGGTTCCGCAGCCGTTTTCAGGAAAAAGTCGCATTCTTTCACAGCGGTCTTTCTCCGGGTGAAAGGATATCCCAGTGGCGGAAGATCAGGAACAGTGAAGTAAAGGTTGCCATCGGCGTGAGAAGCGCCGTCTTTGCACCTTTTAAGAATCCCGGACTCATTATCATAGATGAAGAACACGAGACATCTTACAAACAGTTTGAGGGATTAAAATACAGCGCAAGAGACGTTGCGCTTGCACGGGCGAAAATTGAGGGAATTAAAATAATACTCGGCTCGGCCACGCCTTCCGTCGAGAGTTTTTATCATGCAAAAAAAGGGAAACTTACTTATCTTGAACTCACTCAAAGGATAGAGCAAAAACCCATGCCGCGTGTTGAAATTATAGACATGACAAGAGAGGATAAGGAATCATTCTCATATTCAAAAAAACTGCTTAACGTTTTAAAGGAGAATCTTTCAGAAGGACATCAGTCCCTCATTATGCTCAACAGAAGGGGATACTCGCCGTTTCTCATGTGTATGGACTGCGGTTATACATATAAGTGTCCTGCATGCAGTATTACACTTACATATCACAAAGACACAAAGACTCTGAATTGCCATTACTGTAATTCATTTCTTAAGCCGCAGGATGATTGTCCGCAATGCAAAGGCATTAAAATAAAATACATAGGACTCGGAACGCAGAGGGTCGAAGAAGATCTTAATGCATTGATACCTGAGCTTTCCTTAAAGAGGATGGACCGGGATACCACAAGAAAAAAACTTTCTCACTACAGGATTGTAAAGGACATGGAAGAGAAAAAGATTGATGTATTGCTCGGCACGCAGATGATAGCGAAGGGACATGATTTCCCGGACGTTACAGTTGCCGCTGTTGTATTTGCGGACGTAGCGTTGAACCTTCCTGATTTCAGGTCTTCAGAGAGGACGTTCCAGTTATTCACCCAACTTGCCGGCAGGGCAGGGCGGGGCGATGTCTCCGGGGCAGTATATATCCAGACTTACGAACCGGAATATTATGTCTTTGATTACGTGCGCAATCAGGATTACACAGGATTCTATCAGAAGGAGATAGAATTAAGAAAGGAACTCTCTTATCCGCCCTTCAGTAAATTGATAAGGGTTGTTTTAAGTTTCAGAAATAAAGAGGATGGCGTGAAAATCATGAAGAGTGTTTCAGCAAGGATTAAAAAAATAACCTGGCACCAGAACTCAAAACTCAAAACTCAAAATTCAAAATTTGATTTTGAAATTCTCGGGCCTTCGCCGGCATCCATTGAAAAAATCAGAAATTACTGGCGATGGCATCTTATTCTGAAAGGCAAGAATTCAAAATCCCTCCGTCAGAAGGCAGCAGAAATAATAGAGACCTTGAAAGATATCAAAGATATAAAGATTGATGTGGACGTTGATCCGATCAATCTGCTGTGAATAATTTGAAAAGGTTTATTATGATAATAAGTTTGCCTAAAAGATATTTCATTGACGGGCTTAATGATAACACCAACAATATATTCAAAACTCAAATAAGTAGGAATTTCTTAAATATTGTTGTTGGGAAAACTATACAAAGTTGTTATGAAAACCATACAAACCCTGATCTCCTCCCAAAAATTAAATCATGTTGTTTGAATAAGATATTCTTAATATTAAAGAGGTTATCACGGCTTTATACTTTGAGGCATTACTTTTGCATCTCAATACGATCCAGTGCTTTACTGAATAATGGTTTATTAAATTTTCTTCATTACAGAAAGGACCTTATTTGACCCATGTGCCGAATCATTGACCTGTCACTCTTATCCATTTGGCTTCGTCTTATAGTTCTATTTATATTAATCTTATTTTTCCATGGATGTGCTGTAATGAAAATAGTTCAGGAAAAACTCCAGCCCTTGCCAGGCTATCCGGAAGAAAAGATCGAACGAAATGAGTTTTCGATTGCAAAAGAAGATGACGTCATTGGCCGGTTGGCATTAATCAGGCTTGAAAAGGGGGATACGCTACCGGACATTGCAAGACACTTCAGCCTGGGAATCAATGGAGTCAGTGCAGCTAATCCAGGGGTAGATGTATGGGTGCCTGAGGACGGAGAGCGTATCGTGTTGCCTCTGAGCTTTATCCTGCCGGACGCTCTTAGAAAAGGCATCGTGATCAACTTAGCTGCTATGAGGCTCTTTCAATTTAAAGGAGATAGCAAATCACTGGAGGTATCGACCTACCCGGTCGGTATCGGTACCGAAGAGCGACCCTCGCCCATGGGTCAAATGTATGTGGAGTTCAAGACGACCCGGCCTACCTGGCATGTACCTGCCTCAATTGCTGAGGATCATCGAAAAAAAGGAGATCCTCTGCCCGCTGAAGTTCTGCCTGGCCCCCTCAATCCCTTGGGAGAATACGCGCTATATTTAAGTAAGTCGAGTTATTTGATCCATGGCACTAATAAACCGGCCAGCATTGGTCTTAGGGCAACCAATGGCTGCATAAGACTCTATCCAGAAGACGTGAAGAAACTCTATGAGAACACTCCGGTTAATACACCTGTACGCATCGTTAACCAGCCATATCTCATAGGTCAACGTAATGGAGTAGTTTACATGGAAGTTCATGCGCCCCCGGAAGACTTGGACGCTGTTGAGTTTGATAAGATATATACAAAATTGAGAAATATTGAAAAGGAATCGGGGCGCACGCTTGACTGGAGCAAAGTTAAGAAAGTATTGGCCGAGGCCCGGGGGATTCCTGTCCCCATATTCGAGATCAGGCAAGGAAGTGGAAAAGGGGTTGCGGAAACCATAGAAGTCAAGCACCCAGGCGAATTATATGGCAGACCGGAAATACCAGAACTGAAAACAGAGGCGTGGTCTGTTTTGGCTGCTGACGTGCGTGACGAGATTGATGCTGTGAGGCTTGCCGCCATTATCAACCACCAGGGTCCACAAATCCCGGCAAGGGTGTTATCAAAGAACGTTAGCTACCGTGTTATCGCAGGCCCTTTCAATGATATCAGAGAGGCCAAAGATGCAGTCAAACACTTGAAAATTGATTTGGAAATAGATGGTATATTGATTGAACCTGTCAAGAAGAGATAGTCGAGAGAAAGGAGGTGATTAGACGATGAAGAAGAGTCTTTTGGTGATCTCAATGATGCTTGTTCTTGCTTTTACTGTGGGAGGTTGTGCAACAAAAGGTGACCTCGAGAAAGTTCAGTCGCAGCAAATGCTGACTGGTGCGAAAGCTGATCAGGCAGCGCAGGATGCGCAGGCTGCCAAGGCGGCAGCTGATGCGGCCACGTTAAAGGCAGAGGCTGCCGCAACCCGCGCCGAAAATGCTCTAAAGATGGCAGAGGAAAGGGAGAAGATCGCAGATGAAAAAGCGAAGATCGCAGATGAAAAGGCGAAGAGGGCTGACGACATTTTCCAGAAATCAATGAAGAAGTAAGTCAATTTTATGGGGAGCTGTTAACTTTGCCTTTAGTGCTCCGGAAAGGAAGTGGCAGGGTTTTGAGACCTTGCCACTTCCTTATGCTTCCACCGTTCAAGTCTGTCTGTACCATTCCAGCATTTAATCTGTCAAACCAGGGCATCAGGCTCTCAGCACAATGTGTTTCATGCCTTCCTTGTTATGTTGGTTTTCTAATCGTACCGGTCCATATAACATTTCAAACGGTATCAGTAGTGTCCGGCAAAAAAACAATTAAATATTAATTGGTTGTCATTCCGGCTTGTCCGGAATCTTTTCCTGATAAATAAAAAGAAGGATTCCCGACAAGCGGGAATGACGTTTATATGGTTAATAAACATTAAATTACGAGAACATGAACAATCAATATGTATACAAGATTTACCGGACACTACTGAAACGGTATAATAAAAAAATTGCAGAATTTAACTTATAATATGGTACATGTTTTGGATATATCAGGAAGATGAATGGTTCTGCGATCATCAAACATATTATTAACGAACACGAAGGCGTATATGGGTAAAAAGCAAAGTAGGATAGGTGAGCATCTTTACTTTTTCTTTGTCTGCATCATAATAACACCAATTCTAATATGCGGATGCAGTCACCTTAATGAGGGATTTCAGGCCAGGTCAACCTTCAACGAAGCGAATGATCTTTTCAGCCAGGGAAGCTACAATGCCTCTCTGAGCAAATATGAGCAGGTTATTGAAAAATATCCCGCGGCGGGAGACAGGGTTCTTTTCGAGATGGGTATTATTTATGCGTATCCTATGAATGAGCAAAAAGATTATCAGAAATCTCTGGAATGTTTTCAGAAACTCATAAAGGATTACCCGGGGAGTGGGTACAGGAAGGACAGTGAGATGATGATATTTCAAATCAATAATGTCACTGTCAAGGATAAGACGATTGCTACGCAGCAAACACAGATTGAGACTCTCCAACAAGAGGTTAAAAGTAAGGGGAATGAGATTATTACACTGCAAAAAAAGATTGAAGCGCTTGAACAAGAGGTTAAGAGCAAAGAGAATGAGATTATTACACTGCAAAAAGAGGTTTTTGCAATCCAGAAGGGACCGGCAGATAAGATTCTGATAGAAAAGCAAGAACGACGATTGACGTTGATCTCAAAGGGCAAGGTGCTCAAGACCTACAAAATAGCCTTGGGGGGAAACCCGAATGGTCCAAAAGAAAGGCAAGGCGATAACAAAACCCCTGAAGGAACTTACGTTATCGATTCAAGAAACAAGGACAGCCGTTATCACCTATCTCTTCATATTTCCTATCCAAACGAGAAAGACAAAAAGCGGGCAAAAGAACTTGGTGTTTCTCCGGGTGGAGACATCATGATCCACGGCATTAAGAATGGTTTCTCGTGGGTTGGTGATTTTCACACAGAGGTTGACTGGACGAAAGGGTGTATTGCCGTTACAGACGAAGAAATAGAGGAAATTGAAAAGTTAGTGCCAAATGGTGCGATTGTTGAGATAAGGCCATAGAAGGCTGCATAACTTATCGTTCTACCGAATCGCGTAACGCTCCTGGTGAACTTTTTGTTAGGCCGAATCCGGGACATTGAATCGCACTCAACAAGCACCACAAATGCTATTGGAACTATTGGTGTCAAGTCTACATATTACAGATTTTTCATGAAGAATGTAGACTTGACACCATTGATCTGTGACACCATATATGAACCGCTCAGAGTCCCGGCTACGTATACCCTGTCTCCGGCTTTGAAATTTCTTACACCCTCTCCAGTGGTTTCCACAACACCGGCAGCATCCATACCAGGAGTATAGGGCAATTCAGGTCTTAAGGGATACAATCCCGACCTGATGTAAGTATCAACAGGGTTTACTCCTGCAGCATGAACACGTACTACAATCTGCCCGGCATCAGGTTTTAGGTCAGAGACTTCTTCGATTTTCATAACTTCAGGACTACCGAATTCGTGAACGCAGATAGCTTTCATAAATTACTCCTTTGTTAAATTGGTTTCATTGGTTTAATTAGTTTTATTAGTTCTATTAGTTAACAAATCAAACCAATTTAACTAATGGAACGAACAAAACAACAGTGATGATTAAATTATATAACACAACAATTGACACCGCATCATTTATTTTTAACTTGAACCCTTATTGCCATGTTCTGCTATAATTCCTAAAGACAAATTTATCATGGATACAATCGAAAAACTGAAGGTGCTGTCGGAAGACTCGCAGTACGACCTGGCCTGCGCTTGCGGTACGCGAGATGACGACCGGCGCAGGAGAGGACGGGACGGGAAATGGCTGTATCCTGTTGCACTTCCTCAAGGCGGCTATTCGGTCCTTCTGAAAACCCTCCTTTCCAATGCGTGCGCAAACGACTGCAAATACTGCCCGCTCCGCTCTCAAACGAATGTACAACGCTGTACGCTCCAGCCTGAAGAAATAGCCCGCGTATTCATGGAATATGTGATGAGGAAAAAAGTCTTCGGCCTGTTCCTGAGTTCCGCTGTGGTCAGGAACGCCGACTACACCATGGACAGGATCAACGCGGTTGCCCGTCTCCTCAGGTACAAACATAATTTCAAAGGGTACATTCATCTGAAGATAATTCCGGGCGCTTCCGACGCGGCAATTGAGGATTCCCTTAAACTTGCAAGCGGGGTATCGCTGAATATCGAGACGCCGGGTAAAAAATATTTTGACGTCCTTTCGGATAAAAAAGATTACATGAATGACATTATCCGGCCGATAAAGCTGATGGGAAAGCTCACGGAGAAAGGCGGCAAATTTTCAAGGGTCAAATGCACCACGCAGTTCATTGTCGGCGCCTCTGATGAAACGGATTCAGAGATCATAAATTACCTGTTCGGTCTGTACAAGCGTCTGCATTTCAAACGTGTATATTTTTCCGCTTACCAGAAGGGACTCGGTCATCCGGATATTCCCGGTGAGAAACAGTTGATAAAAGATCCGGATGTCACTTTTATGCGCGAACACCGACTGTACCAGGTTGATTTTCTCGTCCGCAAATACGGTTTTGACAGCGATGATATCCTTATGGATAAAGGAGGAAATCTGAGACTGGACAAAGACCCGAAACAGGTCTGGGCAGACAGCCATCCTGAATTTTATCCTGTCAGGGTCAATACATCGGAGAAAGAGGCGCTTCTGCGGGTTCCGGGTTTTGGCCCTGAGACGGTCAGCAGGATACTGAAGATGCGGATTGAAAGCAGGATCAACCGGCTTGAGGATTTAAAGATAAAAGGTAAAAGACTCGACAAGGTAAAGGAGTATGTGATTTTCGAGTGAATCCGGGTATATCTTTAATTAGTGTCTGTGTATAAATTGCAAGTTTTCAATTTCGTCATGCCCGAAGTCTGTAATCGGGCATCCAGAACTTGTTAAAATAACTGGATTCCCGCTCTAAGGACTGCGGGAATGACGGTTCAATGTTTGAGTTTATGGACTGACACTAATTTAAGTAATTACTACAGAATCATTAGTGCCAGAAAGAATTAGGGACATAGTAAATTAATAATACCACCAGGGATAATACGGATAATAATCATAAAAAGGAGAATATCGATAACGATAATATGGCGCAGGATAATAAGGTGGAGGATAATACGACGGATATGGATAATAGCCCGTCTCTTTATATTCTTCCCATAGATAAATTTCTTTAATTTCAAAAAGGGGATAATCATATTCCATTTCCCCTATAGTGCCTTTCCGTATTTCAATAAACTCTCCTGCAAGGGTTATCTCCCTTTTTTCCCGGTAAATGAGGGGGTCTAAAATTTCTTTGCCCGGGTAGATTGCCAGAAATCTTTCATTTGCAGCTCTATATCCTTTCAGATAGCCCATGGAGTTAACAGGGATAAAGATTGCTTCTACGAGAGAACCTTCTTTTTTGACCGTTGTTTTAACAATGATACCTCCGAGGAGAAAAAGCTTCCCTTTATTCATTACGGGATTCTGTTTGACCTCAGAAAGGCGTGTAGTATAAATTCCTCTTTGCATCAGATCTCTTGTCAGGACAGGAGCACAGGAGAACAAGAATAAATTAATGAATATTAAAAGATATAATTTTTTCATTGTTATGTACCTCTCATCTTTTAAGTATAGCAAAAACAAATGGAGAGTCAAGGAGTGTAAATGCAAATGGAAAGCGTCAAAGATTATGCATGGCGTTAGAAAAATGGCGGCAATACAAACTTTAGAAAAACAAAAATCCTTCCTGTTTTGAGGAATACCATCTTATAAGGTTCCTGCAATAATCTTTATCCGTCATTCCCGAGGTCTTTATCGGGAATCCAGTATTCTTTAAAACCAAAGGCTTCTGGATACCCGCCTTCGCGGGTATGACAGCAAAAGCGATCTCTTCGATACATTTGCAAGAGGCTCTTATATTAATCCAATATTAATAAATACTCCTAAAAAGCCGAATAGTATATTAAGACTTTACCTTAATGTAGGGTATGGATATTGCTTAGCTATTAAGTAATATGACTAAACAATAAGAAAGAAAGGAGGGAAAAGTGATAGAGATTAATAATAAACAGGAAAAATGTACGATATGCCATAAGGAGTATACATCGCTTCATGCTGAAGTGATGCCGGGAATTCATATCTATGTCTGTGAAAAGTGCCTTGAAGCCGCAAAAAATAATTTCATCTGGATATGTATGAATTGCGGTAAAGTTTATCTAAGGTCCAAAAAATTAGTTCTTGGCAGGCTCAAGGATGAAGAGTTAAAAAGAGCTTACATGATATGTGAGGACATGCAGATAGTTCAGGGAATTGATATATGCATAGCGTGTGACCCTGATGGTATATTCAACTATATGGAAAGCCAGAAAATGGCAATGGAATGTTAGATTTTGAATAATATTTATTGTCAGTGATGACACAATGTGACATTTTTTTGCGCTTAAATAAGCAAGAAATTGTTTGATATACTTATTGAAATCCTTCTACCGACCTCTGTTTTCAAAAGTCAATAACTTCCGATACCTTTAAATTAAAAGCCTCTATACTTTTCTGTGGAAAAAAATATTTGTGTATATATTTTGTAACCGTTCAGTTATGAGTGGTCATTACCCCACCCTTTGGAAAAGGGGGTGAGGGGGGATTATTTAAATTCATTCTATAAAATCTCCCCTAACCCCTCTTTTCCAAAGAGGGGAATCATTTTCTTATATTCTGTTATTGAAAGATTTTACCGCCTTCTTTAAACTATCAGGAAATTCTAAACTTCTTCAATAAGGCAGAAGGATGAGGATGTTCTTTTTATTGTGTGTAGTATTATTGCTTCTGAATAATGTTTACGCACATGAAGCAAGTGATGCCGGTTTGGAAATTTCCCTCAATGAACAGCTCGGTTCATATGTTCCCCTTGATATCCATTTTTATGATGAGAAGGGCGAGAGTGTTATACTTAAAAATTTAATCAACAAACCGACTGTCATAGCGCCTGTATATTTAAGTTGTACTAATACTTGTCCCCTCCTGCTTTTGGGGCTTGCCGATGTAATCGGAAAAACGAAACTGAAACCAGGTAAAGATTACCAGGTTCTTGCTGTAAGTTTCGATGAAAACGATACCTCGCAAACAGCGTCTGAAAAGAAACCCGGCTATCTTAAGGCAACAAATATCCCGTTTCCGGACAATGCATGGAACTTCTTGACAGGTAAAGCAGAAAGCATACAAAAATTTACACAGGCGGTAGGGTTTCAGTATAAGAAAGAAGATACTGGTTTTTCACATCCCGTAGTTTTGATAGTTGTTTCGACAGAGGGCAAGATCGTGCGGTATCTCTACGGAGTGACTCCTCTTCCGGAGTCTTGTCAATAGGTGTGTAAATAGCCATCAGGCGGCCATCCTTTCCAGCACCTTTGATTCTTGTTTTATCACCCCATCGACAAACGTTTTTCCGTTATAAACATCAGGCAGCAACCAGTGACCCTTTAGGGAGC
>JACRLN010000053.1 GCA_016215115.1 Nitrospirota bacterium | reverse complement strand
TTCTTTGCCATCTTGGACTCCTATTTGATATTAAGATGGCTTTACTCTATCAGGTGGGTATCATACCGTATGCTTTTATCCTACTGATTGTCTACTAATGATATTTACAAAATGTCTATATATGATTATTCCGTAACATGGAACACTTTTTCCCTTGAAAATAAGATATTATTTACTTATGATACTTAAGTAAACAAAGGCTCTGGTGATGGAAATACAACATGGCTCCGTTTTTATCTGTTTCATTAGTACCGGTCAATTTGCATATTTACGATATAATTTAATTAATGATAACTACTTTGATGTAACGATGTTTAATTTTTAATAAATTAATCGCATGATGCCGATATTATAAGTAAAATGAAAACACTTGAGGAAAACAGTATCTATTCAGAAGTAATAAAATCGCCTGAATTTCAGCGGTTAAGAGATATTTCATTTTTGGGAATCCTGGGATATGTCTGCCTGAACGGAAATGGACCTTCTACGCGTTATGAACATAGTATATCTGTAGCAAAAAAATGCCGTGTTTATGCACAGAAAAAAATACTTCCTAAATCTGAAGAAATCTATTTTGTGTTAGCCGGCTTGCTCCACGATCTTGGACATTGTAGTTTTTCTCATAGCCTGGAACCTGTTTTTATAAATAAGTTCTCGATTTCACATCATGATGTTACAAAGCATTTAATTCTTTACTCACCACATTTAACAAAAATTTGGGACAAATATAATATCGATGCAAACAGACTAATTGCTACGATAGAAGGTTGTGCAAATCCAAGAGACAACGTAATAACTAAAATGAGTATCAACTTTGATACACTGGATGGCATTGTTAGGACGGAAAGCTTTTTCTCCAATTCAGATTCTACAAAGCGTATATGTGATCAAGTATTTAATATTATATGTAATGAAGAGAATTGGGAAAACCATGCTATTTTGTTCGATTCTTTTTGGGAAAGCAAAGAGAGGATATATAATTCATATATCTACGATGAAAAGTCCAGAATTACAGAATCGCTTTTTCAGGCACTATTTTTAAAAGAGTCGTTCCTCAGCAAGGATTATTTTCTATTAACAGACTCAGAGATGCTACATATATTTCCATGGTTATGTCATTTTATTAATGATTTCAAAAGTGATTTTTCGACAGGTTTTATAAGTAATCAATTAAAGGAACTCAATAAATTCGGGGACGTGGTTGGTTCCAGCATAAGAAGCTTCAGGATTAACTTTAATAAAAAGTTCTCTGTATTGAAAAATCAGAGATATCTTGTAGCTAAAGAAACTCGATTCTCCCATATTTAAACAATAATACTTTGAAATATTTAGCAGAATTTCATAGTAAATCAAAACTGCCTTTTCGTTCAATATCTACCCTTACGGACTTCCATACTTTTTCAACGGATAAGATAGATGCTATCAGGCCTCTTTTGAAAAAGAGATTACAAGCTGTCCAATGCGAAGGTGATTGCTGTATTGTTGCCGTAGGCTCATACGGCAGATATGAAGCATCTGCACAATCTGATTTAGATGTTTATGTTATCTACAGCAAAAAAATGCCGGATGATACAGGAAAAGTTATCAATGAAATTATCCGGGATACTGCCAAGAACGCAGGGATTAAGTGCAGCGTAGGATTTGAATCTATTTCCATAGATGCAATGTGTAAAAATATTGGGGGGAATGAAGATACAAACCCTTCTATTACAAACAGGATACTTTTTCTGCTGGAGTCGGAATGTTTGTACAATGAACCTTTTTTCAATGATACATATAGGAAAATACTGAGAAAGTATTTAAAGGATATCATGAAATCCGACAACAAGCCTCCACGGTTTCTGTTAAGCGATATCATCCGGTATTACAGAACCATTTGTGTTGATTACGAATTTAAAACCACTGAGGACAATAAAAAATGGGCTATAAGAAATATCAAGCTTCGGTTTTCAAGGAAAGGGCTTTATATTGGGGGAATAGTAATTCTTTTAAATAGTTTAAATAAACATAACAGTACCAGGTATGACTATATAATAGAAAACCTGCGGTTGCCATTTGCAGACAAAATATCACATATTCTTCTTGAACAGGAAGCGGCAGGGGCTTATAAAAACATTCTCATTTTGTATGCGGATTTTCTACGGGAAATCGGCAAAAAAAGTGTCAGAAACCATCTTGACAACTTAAAGAAAGTCGATAGAGAGAAGGATAAAGTGTTTCATGATTTGACAGAGATGTCCAGACAATTCAATGCCGCTTTACTCGGTCTTTTAAATGCCTGTAAGTGGGGAGACAAGAACTATTTGGATTTTTTAGTGTTGTAGTCTCCACCATAAGTACAACTCCTTCGTGCCTCCGATCTTCCGCGCTTTTGAACTTCTGAACTATTGCTCTATGCACTTGAAAAACTGTTGCGCTTTTGTACAATCGTGGCTTATGATATTGACGGGACTTTGGAACTTTAGCGTTATTTTTAGAGAGGGGACAATATGAACAAAATCATTCCGCTTGAAACAATCCAGAAAAAGATATTTCTGATTCGGGGACAAAAAGTAATGCTTGATACTGATCTTGCGTAGCCACCAAGGTATTTAACCAAGCTGTAAAAAGAAATATAAAACGATTCCCATCCGATTTTATGTTTCAACTTAGAACTTACGAATATGAAGCTTTAAGGTCACAATTTGTGACCTTAAAGCTTGGTCGGACAACACAGAAAATATTCGCCCTTCGTCTTTACTGAACAAGGGGTTGCCATGCTGGCTACTGTTCTAAATAGCGAACGGGCTATTCAGGTGAACATCGAGATCATGCGCGCATTTGTCAGTCTCCGAAATATGCTTGCCTCCAATGCTGCGCTTGCACGCAAGGTTAAATCCCTTGAAAAGAAATATGACGCCCGGTTCAGGGTAGTTTTCGAGGCTATATGCGCTCTCATGACTCCACCCGAGAAGAAGCGTCCAATGATCGGATTTAAGGGGAAAGAAGCTTAACCCGCTTGAAAGGTTAAAATACAAAGGTTAAAATACTTCTTGAAATTCCTGACTTGTATTGCTTATGATATTCGCAATGAATATGGGGGCTTGGTTGAATACTTAGTTGAATATTTAATAATAACAAATTGGAATGTGGAGACTAATTTCCATTTACCGGTTTTTTCTTGTAGTCAGTAATTTCAGGTTTTGCTATAATGTCGTAATTGAACCGTTCATATATGTCAACGACAAATAAATTGAAGATAGTTGAAAAATTAGAATGGGGCAAGTTTGTTTCTCCACTTTCCGATAAAAATATTGTTCCATTCAACTGGTACGGATTCAAACATAGATTCGGTAGCGAGCTTGTCTCAAAGATATTTTCGATGTTTAACCTATCCGAAGGGGATGTTGTTCTGGATCCATTTTGTGGGGGGGGGACAACCCTTATTAAATCAAGATTAGATGGATATAACGCGGTAGGTTTAGATATTTCTCCCTTTTCCACTTTTCTCAGCAATGTATTAACTACAACATATGACGCAAGCAAATTAGAGAAGGCTCTTAACAAGATTTCTCATAAGATTAATAACAAAGTAGAAATCCCTGATGTCGCTATTCTTCAGAAATCTTTTTCCGACCTAACTTTGAAATATATTTATTCGCTTCGAGACTCAATCAATTCCGTAAATTCTCCTGAGAAAGATTTTTTTCTTTTTTCTCTGTTAAGCATATTGGACAATGTCAGTAAGGCAAAAAAATCCGGGGGGTTCCTCAGAATAACGGATCATAAGAAAGTTACACCGAAGGTTGTCCAAAAAATGTTTATTGAAACATCTGAAAAGCTCATGGATGATATAAGGACATTTAAATATTCAGATGCTTCAACTTCTGCCATTGTCGGCGATGCGAGAAAATACCCTGATGAAGTAAAAAGTAGAAATTTTGATGCCATATTAACTTCACCGCCGTATCCTAACAGGCATGATTATACCCGAATATACGAGCTGGAATTACTGGTTGGCTTTATATCGAATAACCAATCACTCAAACACCTTAGGTATGAAACCTTAAGGTCTCATGTAGAAGCAAAAAAGAAGTTCGAAGGGGATGGTTATGTAAGGCCTTTGCTGCTTGGAGAAAAGATCAATGAATTGAATAACCGGGAATTAAATAATACGCACGTCCTTCCAACCATTGAAGGATATTTTGAAGACATGTATTTATCTTTAAAAGAAATGTCAGGAGTTTTGAAGGCGAGTAAATATATCGGCTTAGTAGTGAGTAATGTTCGCTTCGCAGGAATCATGATTCCGGTTGATGAATTGCTGGCAGAAATTGGAGAGCAAGTTGGGTTACATCTTCAACATATCTATGTCCTTCGATATAGAGGGAACAGCTCTCAGCAAATGTTGAGACATAAACGCGAACCATCGAGAGAAAGTTTGATTGTTTGGAAAAAATGAAAAGAAAATCTTCATCAAAAGCTGCTAAGAAAATTGTTTACCTATTTGGTGCGGGGGCAACGCAAGCGGTTCTAAAATCAATTAATCCTGGACTTAGCCTGCTCACGCCTGATATTCAAGAAAAAATTAGTCGAACATATTTTCCAAGAACTTGGGATAAGAAAATATGGAGTGAGCTGATATCGGTAAGCGATATCGAACACTTGATATCTGTTTTAGAATCACAGCATCATTATCATGCTTCGGAACAAATTAGAAAATATTATATGGAGGCTATTATTGATATAGCCAAGGATGTGTCAAAAAACCCACCCATAAAGAATTTGTATTCGGTCTTAATTGACTTGCATAAAAACGTCACTGGTTTGAATGAGAAATTGCTATGTTTTATCACTCTTAATTACGAAGATATCCTTGAACGGACAATAGAGTCACTATTTGGATTAAAAATTAACTATTTATTACATTCTGATAATTCTATCCCAACATCCGATGATATTAAAGTTTTGAAGTTACATGGTTCTTTTAATTGGCAAAATACACGGCCTGTAACTATGAAAAGTATGACTACAATAAAATCTTCAGATGCATTATGGATTCCCCCCGGGGTAGAGAAGAGAAAAGACAACTACCCATTCAACCTTTTATGGGGTCAAGCTACAGAAAATTTAATGCAATGTGATACACTTAGAATAATTGGCTGCTCGCTAAGTCGGAATGACTGGGGATTAATACCAATACTATATACTGTTCAGCGATTTAATAATACAGGGAAAACAATTGATATAGAAATAATTGATTATCCCTTAACAGCAAAAAACATTATTACTAATTATAAGTATATGAAATTTGTAACTATTACAGAATTACATGAATTTTTAAATTATTATAAAAAACAATTTCCTAAAGCTAAAACTTCTGGTGAACTAATTGCTGAAATAGAAGCAAAGTTCTTCGATAAAGATAAGTCAAACCCGTTTTATGAATGGTTAGATGCCAAAATTGATTATTTGAGTGACGATCGCAAAATGGATATCAAGACGCCTAACAACATTGTCTATAATTTTTATAATAAGTTATGAAAAAGAAAAATATTAGATGGTCAATAGAACACCTTCAGAAAAATTATAAGACTATCGAATTTCCCGAATTTCAACGTGAACCTACAGTTTGGGACCTCGATAAAAAACGTAAACTAATTGATTCTATTCTGCGCAATTTTGATATCGCAAGCATTTATTTGTATAAGCGCGACGATGGTATATATGAATGTATCGACGGCCGCCAGAGAATTAATGCAATCCTTTCTTTTCTCGGACTTAATGAGGGCAAACAAGAAGAAGATCATCTTCTAAAGTATGATAATAAATTTATATTCAAAAGTGATGATGAGTTATTAGGAAGAAGCTTACTACAAAAATTCCACAATAAAACTTGGGAAAAGTTTTCGAAACCTCAGCAACAGGATTTCTTCCAATATGATTTTAATGTAATAGAAATTACCGACATTGATAAGGATGATGAAGAGTTAAATTTAATGTTTTTGAGGCTTCAACTTGGTGCCCCATTAAATGCCGGAGAAAAGTTGAATGCGATGGTAGGAGATATGAAAAAACTTGTTTTTGAGAAATTGGGGAAACATAAATATTTTGATTTTCTTCATATTCCAAAAAGAAGGTTTTCCAAAGAGCTCACAGCAGCACAAATCGCTTAAAATTTCTTTTCACCCAATAAAAATAATACAAAAAATAATCCATATGAAAGAACTCGTTTTATAGACTTGCAAGATTTCTTCAAAAAGTATTTGATCTTTACCGCGGAAGACAAAAAAACGGCTACTCTTCTAAAAGAAAAACTCGATACGGTGTACGATTCTCTAAAAGATAGTAATATCGTTTTAAAAAATAGGGCGATCGGTGTCACTGTATTTTTCTTCCTGAACAGCTTAATTGATGATGGTAAAAAACAAAACATAAAACCATTTCTGAAATTTTTAAACGAATTCTTAAAAAGATTAAAAAGCCAAATTGAAAAGGGTATTGATATTGAACCGAGATATCGAGACTTGCTAAATTTTCAAACATACATTTCTCAGGCTGCAGTGGAAAAATATGCAATTGAGAATCGACAAAAATTTTTGGAAGAATATTTTGATTATTACATGAAGTCTGGAGGAAAGATAAAAGGAGACAAATAGGTGATATTAAACTCGGCGGCACTGCTTAATATGCCCTTTTTCAACTGATCCCATATTTCATCTGCCATGCTGTTTTCAATAGCAGCCCAACAAAAAACAAATCCGGCGTAAAACCCTTTTTAGAAAAAGCCTTCTGTATACGTTTGAGCGATGTCCTTGCTGTTTTCCAGTACTCGTCCGCTCCTGCCCTCTCCAAGTGCAATATAGCCACACATGGCTGCCCTTACATCCGCACTTTTGCTCTTCCGCACTTTTCCAGTTGCAGGGTTGAATTTTTTTTGAGATAATTGCTTCAAGGATACGCCCTGGAAATAAACCATCATAACATATCAGGCACTATTGTCTTTAAAGTATTGGAGGTCATTATGATTTCTTTTGATGTCAACGGGAAGATATATAACATTGATGTCAGTCCCGATGTGCCTCTGCTGTGGGTGATACGGGACTATCTCGGACTTTCAGGTACGAAATTCGGCTGCGGCATGGCGCAGTGCGGCGCATGCACGGTGCATATCGACGGCAAGGCGAGGAGGTCCTGCAGGACGCCTGTCAAGGACGCTGCGGGAAAGAAGATTACCACGATAGAAGGAATCCCCGATGATCATCCTGTGAAGCAGGCATGGATTGCTGACGACGTCCCTCAGTGCGGATACTGCCAGCCTGGACAGATCATGGAGGCTATTGCATTGCTGAAAGAAACTCCCAACCCCACTGACGAGGACATCGACACTGTCATGTCCGGGAATCTGTGCAGGTGCGGAACCTATCAGAGGATCCGCCGTTCCATTCACCGCGCATCAAAGATGCTGGCGGAAGGGGGGAAATTATGAACTGGATTATTAACATAAGCAGGAGGGATTTTTTGAAAACCGGCGCATTGATAGGAGGAGGACTGATGCTCGGAGTATTTCCCCGTTATGACGAAGCTTCAGGTGAAGCAGCGGCAACAACGTTCGCACCGAATGCCTTCATCCGTATCGGCACGGACGATACGGTAACCATAATCGTCAACAAGTCGGAAATGGGACAGGGAGTTTACACATCGCTCCCGATGGTCGTGGCAGAGGAGCTTGAGGCTGACTGGTCCAAGATACGCATTGAGCCTGCGCCAGTTGACCCCGTATACAATCACACCATCTGGGGTTTACAGGGAACAGGCGGAAGCACGAGCACATGGACCACGTGGGATCAGCTTCGCAAGGCAGGCGCTGCAGCGCGTGTGATGCTCATTCAGGCTGCAGCGGAAATCTGGGGCGTGGACCCGCTTACATGCAAAGCTGAGAATGGCTTTGTCATCCATCCGGAAACGAAAAGACAGCTTTCCTATGGCAAGCTAACAGAAAAGGCGGCTCAGATGAGCGTGCCGCAGGATGTCCTTTTGAAAAAACCGGAGGAATATAAACTCATCGGCAAGCCGGCAAAACGGCTGGACACCCCTTCAAAGGTGATGGGAAAAGCGGTTTTCGGCATTGATGTCAAAGTACCGGACATGCTCACCGCTGTTGTTGCGCGCTGCCCTGTATTCGGCGGCAAGCTGAAAAGTTTCAGCGATAAAAAAGCTAAAGCGGTCGCCGGAGTAAAATCCGTCGTGCAGATACCGACAGGAGTTGCGGTTGTTGCGGACAACTTCTGGTCTGCCAAACTCGGCCGCGACGTCCTTGAGACCGTCTGGGACGAGGGACCGCTTCCTGGGTTTAACACTAAGAAACAGCGCTCAGACTATGCGGCACTCGCAAAGAAACCGGGAGCTGCCGCAAGAAAAGAGGGAGACGCTGAGGCCGCGCTTACAAAGGCAAAAAAGCAGATAAGCGCGGAATATGAAGTCCCGTACTTAGCGCATGCCCCCATGGAGCCTCTGAACGCCGTAATAGATTTCCGCGAAGACGGTTGTGATATCTGGACAGGCACACAGTTTCAGACAGTGGACAGGAATTCCGCTGCCGAAGTCCTCGGACTCAAGCCGGAACAGGTCAAACTCCATACGACTTTTCTGGGAGGCGGTTTCGGACGGCGCGCGAATCCCCATTCGGATTTTGTCACAGAGGCGGCGCACGTGGCAAAGACAGTGAAAGAACCTGTGAGGGTAATGTGGACAAGGGAGGACGATATCATGGGAGGCTATTACCGTCCGATGTGGTATGACAGGATTGCCGCGGGTCTCGATGAAAACGGAAATCTTACCGCATGGAAGCACACGATTGTAGGGCAGTCCATCATCGCGGGAACCGCCTTTGAAAAGATGCTCGTAAAAGAAGGGGTTGATGAAACATCCGTGGAAGGGGCGAAGGACATCCCCTATGATATCCCGAATATCCTTGTTGATCTCCATTCACCAAAATATCCGATAACTGTACAGTGGTGGCGGTCTGTGGGACATTCCCACACCGCATTCGTTGTAGAGACTTTTATTGATGAAGTTGCCCGTACTGCAGGCAAAGACCCTTACGAGTTTCGCCGGAGCCTTCTTTCAAAAGACCCAAGACGCAAGGTACTGCTCGAACTTGTCGCGCAAAAGGCAGGATGGGGAAGCCCGCTGCCAAAAGGACGAGGACGAGGAATTGCGGTGCACAAATCTTTCGGAAGTTATGTAGCACAGGTTGCAGAGGTCTCGGTGAACAAGGATGGTGAAGTGAGAGTACACAAAGTTGTATGCGCTGTTGATTGCGGCAGGACCGTCAACCCGGATACAATTGAGGCACAGATGGAATCAGGCATTGTCTTCGGACTTTCCGCCGCGCTCTTTGGCGAGATTACATTTAAAAAAGGGCGCGTAGAGCAGAACAATTTCCATAATTACAAACTCGTGCGCATGAAACATATGCCGGTTGTAGAAGTTCACATCATGCCGAGTGAAGAGAAATCCGGAGGAGTTGGAGAACCGGGAGTGCCGCCCATTGCTCCTGCAGTGGCTAACGCAATTTTTTCAGTAACAGGAAGGCGCATCCGCCGTTTGCCGATACGTGCGGAAGATGTTAGGAGTGTGTAAGAACTGTTCGAACGGTTCAAGCTGTTCAAACGGTTCAAACCGTTAACTGATACTTATGGAAATCTATGAAGAAATAGTAAGGCTGAAAAATGAGGGAAGGCAGTGCGCCCTTGCAACGATTGTCCAGTGCATCGGTTCATCACCACAGAGAGAAGGGGCAAAGATTCTTGTCAGGGATGACGGGTCGATCCTGGGCACACTCGGAGGAGGATGCATTGAGGCTGAGGTAAAACAGGCGTCTTTGATGGTATTAAAAAACAGTTTACCGATGACCGTTCCTTTTGAACTCACGGAAAAACACGGCGGTCTTGTATGCGGAGGAAAGATACTGGTTTATATTGAGCCTATCATTCCAGAACCGCATCTCATAATCCTCGGCGCAGGGCATGTGGGCAAGGCGCTTTCAACCGTAGCCAGATTTTCGGGCTTTCTTGTGACAGTAGCTGATGACAGGGAAGAATATGCAAACAGGAAGAACATTCCACATGCAAATGATATTATTGTTCGTGATTTCGGAAGTATTTTAGGGCATGTCTCTGTCGACGGGAATACGTTTATTGTCATTGCAACAAGGGGACACAATCATGACCTTGAAGCGATAAAGGCAGCATTGGAGACCAAGGCCTGTTATGTGGGACTGCTCGGAAGCAGGCGGAAAAAAGCGCTTCTCTTCAGAATGCTCCGCAATGAAGGATACGCAGAAGAAACAGTAAACAGGATCATTACGCCGGTTGGTCTTCCTATCGGCTCTGTTACTCCCGAAGAGATAGCGATAAGCATCATGGCTCAGATTATAGAACACAGGAGGAGGAATGCCGCATCAGGTCTCAGCAATTCTTCTTGCAGCAGGTTCATCCCGGAGGACGGGACGGTTAAAACAACTTCTTCCTCTGAAGGGTAAACCTATAATAAGGCACAGCCTCGACGCCCTCCTGGCCTCGGGGATAGGGGATATCGTTGTTGTCCTGAAAAGCAGGGATTCGGATACCTTCAGATCAGTGAACGGATTTCCCGTACATATTGTGTTTAATCCGATGCCGGAAAGTGACATGGCTGAATCTCTGAGGACCGGGCTCCGGGGAGTTGACAAATCTTCAAGCGGGGTGTTGAGCAGTCTTGCCGACCAGCCGCTCGTTTCGGCAGAGACAATAAAACTCCTTGCTGCCCGTCATTGTCAGGAGCCTGACAGAATTTTTATTCCACGATATGAAACAAAGAAAGGTCACCCGGTCCTGCTTCCAAAGAGTTTACTTGAAGATATTTACTCCGGCGGCACTCTGAGAGACATCATAAAGAGGTATCCCGAAAGAGTGAGCCTTGTTCCCGTAACAGATGAAGGTGTTATTATTGATATTGACACCATGGAAGAATACAGAAAGGTACTGATAAAGATCGGGGATGTTAACAGGAACGGTTGGGTATGAAATTGCTTGGGCGAGGCAGCGCCTCGCTCCTGCGTTTATTTATTGATATTCGACTATTTTCCCTGCGACTGCGTATCTGTCTTCTGAAGGCTCTGTCCTGACGATTTCAATCCTGGCTTTCAACGGCGTGAAATTACTGCTTTTCGTATCCAGGGTAATAACTACCGCATCACCGGGAGAGAGTAACTGCTCCGTGACAAAAAGAATTCCCGTATGGCTGAGATTTTTACAGAATCCTGCGTACTGACCGTTGTCGCGGGATCTCGTATATGTCACATCTGCATTAATTGTCACGCGGGGATATTTTCTTTTTTCAATGACGTTTAACATGCCCATATCCTCCTTTATTGTAATGCAAAAATCAGCGGCTTTATTTATATATATTACCATATGAACCAATCTTCATTAAATTGATAATTTTTTCATGATGTCCCGAATAGCGTTGTTATAACATTTTTATATCAGTCAAACCAAACCGCCGGGCTATTCTTTGTACCATGATTACAGAGGTAGGGGTAATGTACGGACAACTGTAATGGATGGCACTGAAAATACAGGGTTTTTTAGAACATATTCAACTGGTTCAGGTCTTGTTTTTGAGTGGTTAAGTTAAGATCTCATTTTGACGATAAGATTACTATTACTATTATACAGGAGATGTTATATATGAAAATTTCTGTGGCCACAAACTGGGATGATGATTTAATTGATGTTATCAATGCTGTAAATAATCAAAATCCGCTTTATCCTGTTAAAGAGATCTTCGGTTCACTTCAGGTTAGTCCGGTTGGATCCGGCAGGTCTGCTGCAGTGCTCCCTGCCGTGTCAAATGACGGGGTTGTTGCCCATATTAAGAAAGCGCAGAAAAGCGGGATCCAGTTTAATTACCTGCTTAATGCCTCATGCTTGGGGAACAGGGAGCATGATCAAAACTCCCGCAAGGCAATCTTTCAATATCTTGACTGGATCAGTGGTCTCAATGTCGATATTGTGACAGTTACAATTCCTTATTTGATCGATATCATCACTACAAATTATCCTGATCTTAACGTTAACGTATCAATCATCAATCATATTGATTCAGCGAAGAAATTGCGGGCCTTTGCCGACATGAACGTCAAGCGGATTATTTTAAGTTTTTTTAAAAACAGATCATTTAAGTTCATGAGCAAAGCCGTCGCATCATCAGATTGTGAGCTTGAGATTCTGGCAAATGATCCCTGTCTCCTTGATTGCCCTAACCGTTACTATCACTATAATTTAGTATCACACGGTTCACAGGCTACAGAAGATAATCTTTCCGGCAGTTTCTTTTTTGATTATCCTTTCCTGAATTGTACACTAAAAAAACTTCAGGATACCTCAGAGATTATAAAATCACCGTGGATAAGACCAGAAGATTTAAAATATTATAAAGATCTTGGTATTTCATGGCTTAAACTGAGCGGCCGTTTTATGAATACCAAATGGCTTGCGCGATGTATAGAAGCTTATGCAAAAGGAGTGTACGAAGGCAACTTATGGGATATCATTGATAAGGAGAGTTTTCGCGGACTTTCCCGAAAATTCAACACATCGGCCGTTAATTTTGATCTCATGGGTGATGATATCTCAAAAATTGAACAGTTCAATATATTTGTTGACAACAAAAAACTTGACGGTTTTTTAGATTATTTTTTTGTGAACGGAGACAAGTGCAACATAAATTGTAACACATGCAACTACTGCAAAAAAGTGGCCCATGAGGTTATTACTATTGACCACGCTCTAAGGCAAGATATTAAGGACATCCTTCAAAGAGCAAAAAATATTCTTGCCTCCAGGGGAGACTATAATAGTTTTGAGTCCCGTTTAAAAGAAAGCTGGAAGAAAAGTACGTTAAGGTAGAGTTAAGCAGCCTCTTTGAAAAGCCGGCCTCTTGCAAATGAGTAATTTTGATGAACATATAACTAATCTTTCTGCTGAAAAGGGTGAACGGACCGATATCTTTCTTCCGGAGGAAGGCTCCTCCACGCTTAAGAAGCCGAAACTGGAGAAGCAACTCACGTTCTGGAAGGAACAGCTAAGGGACATCTCCATCCTTGAGCTTCCCACTGATCACCGTCGTCCCCCGGTGCAGACCTTTCTCGGCGCGACACATACGATCCATTTCCCGGAGAGTTTGACAGAAGCGCTCCGGGGGCTGAGCCGTAAGGAGGACGTAACCCTCTTCATGACACTCATGGCCGCCTTTCAGAGTCTGCTGCATCGATACACGGGGCAGGAAGACATAGTGGTCGGCGCACCCGCTGCCAACCGTAACAGTGAGGAGTGTGAGGGATTAATCAACTTTTTTGTAAACACACTGGTGATACGTACTGATGCATCGGGGGACCCGGGTTTCCGGGAATTGCTCAAACGCATAAAAAAGACTACGCTTGACGCATATGCCCATCAGGACTTGTCCTTTGAGAGACTGGCAGAGGAACTGCAGCCGGAGCGGGACCTGAGCCGCAATCCCCTTTTTCAGGTGATGTTTTCCCTGCAGGATATACCGGTTTCTAACCCGAAGCTTTCCGGCTTGACGCTCAGGCGGCTCGGGACAGATAGTACGAGGACGAGGTACGATCTGGAAATTCATCTTCAGGAAACAAAGGAAGGGCTGAAGGGAGAATTTGTATATAACACAGGCCTGTTCGATACAGATACAATCAGACGGATGGCAGGGCATTATCAGATAATACTGGAGGGAATTGTCTCCAATTCTGACCGAAGGTTGTCGGAATTGCCGCTTTTGACAGAAGCCGAGCAACATCAATTACTTGTCGAGTGGAATAATACCGCAACAGATTATCCCAGGGACAAATGCATCCATGAGCTGTTTGAGGAACAGGTGGAGAAGACTCCTGATGCGACGGCTGTGGTTTTCGAAGACCAGAAATTGACGTACAGAGAACTCAACACGAGGGCCAATCAACTGGCTCATTACCTGAAAAGGCGGGGCGTATATCCCGGAATATTTGTTGGTGTTTGCCTGGAGCGCTCAGCGGAAGCGGTTGTAGCGCTTCTGGGCACATTTAAGTCCGGTGGAGTGTACGTGCCCCTTGATTCTGCGTATCCGAGAGTGCGTCTCTTATTCATGCTGAAAGATAGCAGGGCAAGTGTGCTGGTTACTCAGAAGCAGTATCTTCAAACTCTTCCGGAGCATGATGCAATAAATGTCTGTCTGGATGCTGAAAGAAAAGTTATTGATAGTGAAAGCAAGGACAATCCAGTTTCCGGTATTGGCGCCGACCATATTGCCTATGCGATCTACACATCAGGCTCAACGGGAGCACCCAAAGGTGTTCTGATTACACAGAGAGCTATTGCGGGACATTGTTTTCAAATTGCAAAACACTACGAACTCTGCCCAAGTGATCGGGTATACCAGTTTGCCTCGATGAGTTTCGATGGTTCCATGGAACAAATCCTTCCTACTCTTCTCGCCGGTGCCGCTGTCATTCTTCGTGACAGCAACGTCTGGACCCCCTTGGCCTTTTCGGAGAATATTGCACATTTTGGTTTAACGATATTGTGCTTGCCTCCGTCGTTCCTTCATGAGTGGGCGCAGTCCTTGGTTGAATTTCCGAACTCCTCTTCGGCGCATCAGCCGCGAATGATCATCTGCGGAGGCGAGGAATTGCGCCACGGGACTACCCAGATATTGAAACGCACATCAATGAGCTGCGTGCGATTGCTGAATGTTTATGGTCCTACCGAAGCGACTATTACGGCAACTTTGTTTGAAGTAGACCTGAGATCCCAGGAAAGCCTTTTTCCGCAGCGGATCCCGATCGGCCGTCCTTCGCCGAACCGAACGATCTATATTATTGACAGGTATGGAAATCTGCTCCCCGCTGGTATTCCCGGAGAAATACATATTGGCGGTGACTTCCTCGCTTACGGGTATCTGAACCGTCCCGATCTGACCGAAGAAAAGTTTATTCCGGACCCCTTCGATAAGAGACCCGGAGCCCGATTATATAAAACCGGCGACCTCGGCCGGTTTTTGTCTGACGGCACTATAGAGTTCCTGGGAAGGATCGACCATCAGGTGAAGGTCCGTGGATTCCGTATAGAACCGGGTGAAATCGAGGCGGTGCTGGCAAAGCATCCGGCAGTACGGGAGACAGTCGTATTAGCCAGAGAAGACCAGCCTGGCGAAAAACGCCTGGTGGCTTACGTAGTCTTCCATTTCGAGCCTGCCCCCACAACCAGCGAACTGAGGCGATTTCTGGGCGATAAATTACCCGATTACATGATCCCCTCGGTCTTTATTCCACTCGAGGTCATGCCGCTGACGGCGAACGGCAAAGTGGATCGCCGGGCGCTTCCCATACCAGGCCGTACCCGGCCTCTTCTGGAGAAGATCTATGTACCCCCCCGAACTGCGGTCGAACAAGAGTTGGCAGCGATCTGGGCAGAGGTTTTGGGATTGGAGCAGGTGGGTATTCATGACAATTTTTTTGAACTGGGTGGGGACAGCTTGTTGGCGACCCAAGTCATGTCCCGGCTGAGGAATGCGTTTTATGTAGAAATTTCACTTCGGCGCCTCTTTGAGACGCCGACCATTGCGGGTTTGGCTGGGGCGGTCAGTACGGTCAGTACCGCCCTCATTGCAAAAGAACAGCAGTCAGCGCCGCTTATCGTACCCGTGCCACGGGAAGGAGAATTGCAACTTTCCTTTGCCCAGGAGCGTCTGTGGTTTCTGGACCAATTGGAGCCGGGCAGCTCAGCATACAATATACCGCTTGTTATGCGCCTGACCGGGGATATAAATGTAACCGCACTGGAAGAGAGCCTTGGAGAGATTCTGAGGCGTCACGAAGTGCTGCGTACCACGTTTGTCACTGAGAATGACCAGCCTGTTCAAAGGATCGCACCCCCCGGGGCCTTCATCCTGTCACATATGGATCTTAGTGCCGCGCCGGAGGATCTGAGAGAAGCCAAAGCCCAACAACTTGCGAGTGAAGAGGGGTTCTATCCCTTTGACATTGCAGCGGGTCCGTTACTACGGGCAACTCTCTTACGACTGACCCCACAGGAGCACGTACTGCTTTTGACGGTACACCATATCGTCTCTGACGGGTGGTCCATAGGAATTCTCTGTAGGGAACTTTCAGCATTTTATGAAGCCTTTTCGAAAGGTAATCCTTCACCGCTTCCTGAACTGCCCATCCAGTATGGAGACTTTGCGGTCTGGCAGAGAACATGGTTACAAGGGGAGAGGCTGAAGAAGCAGCTCACGTTCTGGAAGGAGCAGCTAAAGGATATCTCGCCCCTTGCGTTTCCCACTGACCATGCAAGGCCTCCGATGCAGACCTTCCACGGTGACACACATACGATTCAGATTTCACAAAGTTCGACCGAAGCGCTCCAGAGCCTAAGCCTTAAGGAGGGTGTAACCCTGTTTATGACGCTACTGGCAGCGTTCCAGGTACTTCTGCACCGGTACACAGGACAGGACGACATAGTTATCGGCATACCGATTGCGAACAGGAATCGTGCAGCGACTGAAGGCTTGATCGGCTTTTTTGTAAACACCCTGGTCATGCGTACCGATACCTCAGGGGACCCTGTGTTCCGGGAATTGCTGAAGCAGGTGCAAAAGACTACACTTGATGCCTATACTCATCAGGATCTGCCTTTTGAGAAGTTGGTGGAGGAGCTTCAGCCTGAGCGGGACCTGAGTCGCAACCCTTTGTTTCAGGTGATGTTCGCCCTGCAAAATATACCGGTTGCTGCTCTGAATCTGACAGGTCTGATACCAAGCCGGATGAAGATCGAGGAGAAGAGGACAAAATTCGACCTGGAAGTTGAGTTGTGGAAAACGGAAGAGGGGCTGAAGGCAACATTTGTATACAACACTGACCTGTTCGACATAGCCACTATTAAACGTATGGCAGGGCATTACCAGATGATATTGGATGGTGTCGTCGCCAATCCTGACAGGAAGTTGTCGGAATTGCCGTTGTTGACAGAGCCTGAGCGTCATCAGATCCTGACGGAGTGGAATGACACTGCTGCAGTCTATCCCGAAGACAAATGCATCCATAAGCTCTTTGAGGAACATGTGGAGAGAGTACCCAACAATATTGCCGTTGTCTTCAAAGATAAAAAGATAACCTACAGTGACTTAAACGAACGTGCCAATCAATTAGCAAGAGGCTTAAGAACAGAAGGCGTAAGATCTGATGTCATCGTTGGGATTATGGTACATCGTTCAATCGACATGATTTTAGGGCTCCTTGGCATTTTAAAGGCAGGGGGAGCGTATCTGCCGATAGACCCTCAGTATCCTGACAGCAGGATAGAGTATATGTTGAAAGACTCTAATGCGCGGATTCTTCTTACACAGGGAAATCTTATGAACAGGCTTGCATACGATGGAAATCGCATAGCGTTAGACAAAGACAGCTTCATAAAAGAAGATGCCTCTAATCTGGACATGACAGGTTCCCCATGTGACCTTGCCTATCTTATTTACACATCCGGAAGTACAGGAATGCCTAAGGGAGTGATGCTGGAACACAGGGGGGTAGTAAACCTTTCTGAATGGTTTAATAGAAAATATGATCTATCAAAGAACAGGAATGTTATTCAAAATACCATTTTTTCTTTTGATGTAGCGGTGGAAGAAATTATCGTAACTCTTACAAGCGGCGCATGTCTTTTTCTTCCGGGAAATGAAGAAACTATAGACAAAGATAAATTCCTGACCTTTATCAAAGAGAACAGGATAAATATCGCACAGTTTGTTCCAACCACTTTAAGGGAGTTCTTGGCTGACACGGATAAAATAGAAAGTCTCAATATTGTGATCTGCGGGGGTGAAGCTCTGGATGAACTCTTAAAAGAACAGATCCTTCAAAAAGGCTATGCCCTTTACAACAACTATGGCCCTACTGAAATAACAGTAGATGCTTTAAGTACAAGATGCAGTAATAAGAAAGTGACCATAGGAAAACCTATCTCCAATAAAAAGTGTTATATCCTGGATAAAAGATTTAATCCAGTCCCAATAGGTATAGCGGGTGAACTTTGTATTGGCGGAGCAGGTCTGGCAAGAGGTTATTTGAACTGCCCGGAGTTAACTGCGGAAAAGTTCATTCCGAATTCATTCAGTGATGAACCGGGTGCACGATTGTACAGGACAGGAGATCTGGCCCGTTATCTGCCCGACGGCAATATTGAGTTCCTGGGCCGCATCGACCACCAGGTAAAGATACGTGGATTTAGGATCGAGATCGGGGAGGTCGAGGCAATACTCGGACATCACCCTGATGTCAAGGAGACCATAGTCATAGTCAGAGAGGACCAGCCCGGTAACAAGCGCCTGGTAGCTTATGTCGTACATAATAATAAGAAGTCAGCACTCGCAACCAATGAACTGAGAAGTTTCATGAAGGGACATCTTCCCGATTATATGGTGCCTTCAGCATTTGTTGCACTGGATTCACTGCCCTTGACGCCAAACGGCAAGGTAGACCAAAAGGCATTACCGGCACCCGACTCAGAGCGGCTTGGTTCAGAAGATTCCTATGTCTCTCCACGTATCCCGATTGAGAAAGTTTTGGCTGGCATCTGGTGTGAGATTCTCGGACTCAACCAGGTAGGTGTTCATGACAACTTCTTTGAATTAGGCGGCCACTCCCTGCTGGCGACACAGGTCATGTCACGACTGAGGAAAGTGTTTGAGGTAGAGATCCCGCTACGAACACTGTTTGAGTCTCCGACAGTGGAAGAGTTAGCTTTCGCACTTCTTCAAAGAGAAGGTGAGCGCGAAAAACTGGAACAGAGGGCGGCGCTCTTACTGAAAGTGGCTGAACTATCAGAAGACGAGGTAAATACAATGCTTGAAGAACGCATTCGTGAGAGGCATAATAATACAAATGAATGATTCTTCGAAGCATAAATTTCATTCTGCTGGAGAATTTCTCGAATCAGCAAAAAAGATTCCCTCATCGTTGGCAATCCTGGCTCCAGCACGAAAACCACTTTCGTACGGACAGCTATCCCAGCATATTGATCATGTGGTTTCTTTGTTGAATGATTACGGGTTAGGCAAAAATGATCGCATAGCTATAGTCCTTCCCAATGGCCCCGAAATGGCTGTCGCTTTTTTGTCCGTGATCGCAGGTGCTACCTGTGTTCCCTTAAATCCTGCTTATCAGGAAAAAGAATTCGATTTCTACCTTTCAGATATTGATGCCAGGGCAGTGATAGTGCAAGCAGGAATGGATTCGCCTGTGCGTTCCGTTGCCGGATCACAAAACATTCCCATTATCGAGCTCACCCCCCTCAAAGAGGCTGAAGCAGGGCTCTTTAATCTTAAATTCACCGGGAAAACGTCAGCTAATCCCAAAACGGGACTATCAGCGCCTGACGATATAGCACTCGTCCTTCATACGTCCGGGACAACATCCCGACCCAAAATAGTGCCTTTAACGCAGCGCAATATCTTTGCATCAGCTTATAACGTAAGCCTTTCATTACAACTCAATGATTCTGATCGCTGCCTGAACATTATGCCCCTGTTTCATATTCACGGGTTAATAGCTGCACTGCTTTCTTCACTCACTGTGGGAGGAAGTGTTATTTGCACCTCCGGGTTTTCTGATACTAAATTCGCAGATTGGATAGAAAGACTTCAACCGACGTGGTATACGGCCGTACCTACTATCCATCAAATGGTTCTTGAGTTGGCGGAAAAGAAAATATTAAATACTGAACAAGCTAAATTCCGTTTTATTCGATCCTCATCATCATCACTGCCGCCGATAGTCATGGAAAAACTGGAAAGCACCTTTAACGTTCCGGTTATTGAGGCATATGGCATGACAGAAGCCGCTCACCAGATGGCAAGTAACCCGATGCCGCCGCTGAAGCGTAAACCCGGATCAGTGGGGCTTCCTGCAGGCCCTGAAGTTGCCATTATGGATGACAAGGACAACATAGCGCCAAACGGAGAAACAGGAGAGATTGTGATACGCGGTGTTAACGTGATAAAGGGATATGAGAATAATCCTGATGCCAATAAGAAAGCATTTCCCCGTGGATGGTTCAGGACCGGAGATCTGGGGTATTTTGACGTAGAGGGTTATATTTATATTTCAGGCCGGTTGAAAGAAATAATTAACCGCGGTGGGCAAAAGGTTTCTCCCCGTGAAATCGATGAGGTGCTTCTGGAGCATCACGGAGTGTTGCAGGCCGTAACATTCAGTGTACCTCACAGCCGCCTTGGTGAAGCAATAGCAGTTGCTGCTGTTGTAGATAAGAAAAATAATGTTACTGAAAAAGAACTTCGTCAACATGTTGCTGATCGCCTGGCCCCTTATAAAATACCCCAGCAAATTATATTTGTTGACAGCATCCCGAAAGGGCCAACAGGCAAAGTGCAGCGGATAGGTTTAGCTGAAAAGCTGTCTGACCTGTTGAAACCCGAATATATTTCCCCTGAAACAGAGACGGAAATCATTATCGCAGGATTCTGGCAAGAGGTTCTGGGGCTGGATCAGGTAGGAAAGTACGACAATTTTTTTGCTTTGGGTGGAGACTCCCTTTTGGCTACTCAGGTAATATCGCGGCTGACAAAGGAGTTTGGATTTGATGTGCCGATTCTCACGATATTTCAATATCCAAAGCTGGCGGAACTGGCTGCGAATATTGTTCAAAGTCAATTTTCATCAACAGATGAGAACGAACTGATCAACCTGATAACAGAGATCGAAAACCTTTCCGAAGAAGATGTAGTAAATCGACTAAAGAATTGAAAAAAGGTGAGAAAAGTTATTCCAAGAATATAATGAGTGATCATGGAGGAAAGAAAATGGGATTAAATTTTGGCAACAAACTACGGGGCGATTTAACTGAAAAAGAAATCATACCTTTCATAGGTGTCTATGATGCTTTTTCTGCTGCTATTGCGGCACGACACTTCGATGGGATTTTCGTCAGTGGTTTCAGCTTTGCAGCAAGCTTTTACGGTATGCCCGACATTGGTCTGATTTCATGGTCAGACATTGTTGCACTTGTCCAGCGTATAAGAACTATTCTGCCTCAGCAGCACATACTGGTCGACATCGATGATGGATATGCTGATATCGAAGTTGCATGTCATGTTGTCTCCTTATTGGAATCGATAGGAGCTTCCGGGATTGTTCTGGAAGACCAGAAAAGGCCCAGGCGTTGCGGCCATCTCAATAACAAACTTATCTTGAATCTTGATGAATTTCTGGAAAAACTTGAAAAAGTCATTGCGACAAGAAAAGACCTATTAGTCGTCGCCCGGACCGATGCGAATGATTATGATGAGATCATAAAAAGAGTAAAGGCTTTTGATGAAGTCGGCGCAGATTGGATTTTGGTGGATGGAATTTCCAATCTCGATATGCTCAGGGCAGTCAGATCTCATACAACAAAACCCATTGTCTTCAACCACATTACAGGTGGCAAATCCCCGTCGTTATCCTTAACAGAACTAAAGTCCCAGGGAATTTCCGCAGTATTGTATAGCACTCCTTGTCTTTTTGCTGCTCAGGCCTCAATTCAGGAATCGATTCAAAACCTGAAAGCCGGAGATGGTTTACTGTCTGCGGGAAACCCGAAATCTGTTGATCTGGCTTCATGCCAGGCACTGCTTGAAGAAAATCTCAGGAACCGAAATGCACTCTGAGAGCGAAAACATGAATAAGATGTCAGATCGTATTTCACAACTTTCTCCTGCGAAACGGGCCCTTCTTGAAAAGACGCTTAGAAAAAAGGGGGCCGGATTGCCTTCCCAAAAGACTATTCCTCGCATCGAAAGCCGTGAATCAGCGCCTCTCTCTTTTGCTCAGGAAAGGTTCTGGTTCCTCGACCAGTTCGAATCTGACAAGGCTGTTTACAACCGTCCGATCGCTTTCCGTCTGACCGGGCTGATTGAGGCGGCTCTGCTGGAGCAGACACTGAACGAGATTGTAGGACGCCATGAAATATTGCGGACTACCTTTGTACTTGTCGGGGAACAACCAAGGCAGATTATTGCCCCGAATCTGATCCTGACCATGCCACTTGTGGAACTCATGCATCTGGTTGAAACCGGGCGTAAGACAGAGGCTCTGCGGTTGATGAAAGAAGAATTACAGCAGCCTTTTGATCTGTCTCAGGGCCCCCTCTTGAAGCCCATATTATTTCGTTTAGGCGATAAGGAGCATATTCTGTTTCTCGCTGTGCATCATATCATCTTTGACGGCTGGTCAGAGGGGATTTTCCTTAAAGAGCTGGCAACGATCTATGAATCTTTTTTTACCGGAAATCCAAACCCACTTCCCGATTTGCCTGTCCAGTATGCCGACTATGCTCAATGGCAGCGGAACTGGATGAAGGGAAATGTTCTGGATTCCCATATTTCCTACTGGAAACAAAGGCTCGATGGTTCCCCCCCAATATTTGAGTTGCCGACTGACAGTACCCGGCCACTGATTAAAACATGCAGAGGTTCAAAGCTAACGGTCTTATTAACGAATAAATTATCTGAAGGCTTGAAGGCTCTGAGTCGACGGGAGGGGTCCACGCTGTTTATGACGCTGTTGGCTGCATTCAAGATACTTCTCCATCGATATACTGGACAGTTCGACATTGTTATAGGTACCCCTGTTGCTAACCGTGCGAAGGTGGAGATCGAAGAGTTGATCGGCTTCTTTGTGAATACGCTCGTACTCCGTACCAATCTTACAGGCAATCCGACGTTCCGGGAACTTCTTGGGCGAATACGGGAGATGGCCCTTGAGGCTTACGCACACCAGGATCTCCCTTTTGAAAAGCTCGTCGAGGAAGTTCATCCGGAACGAAACTTGAGCTATTCGCCATTGTTTCAGATTATGTTCAACCTGGAGAATGTGCCGAATAAGACATTAACAATGAAAAATGTGACTATATCGGAGGTCGAATTCAGCAGTGAAATATCATACTTTGATTTGGAATTGGAAATCTTCGATAAAGAGGACGGACTGCGTTGCTCTTTTATTTACAATACAGCACTCTTTAATGCATCCACATTAGAAAGGATGGCCCTACACTATAAATACATACTGGAACGAATCGTTTCAAATCCCGGGCAGCATATAGAAACACAATCGCTCTTGACAGAGGCCGAACGCCGTCAGTTACCACCCCCCGAGGAACAAGGAATGCGGGGAAACCGCATCAGGCCGTCCAACAGTTTTATCGAATTCTCCCGGGGAGAGATCGACCAGTCCATTACGGAGCGTTTTGAGCAGCAGGCACGGGCGTATCCTCACCGGATTGCCGTGAAGTCCGGTGGACAACCCGTCACATACGGGGAACTGAACGGACTCGCCAACCGGATAGCCCGCACCATCCTGTCACAGCGGTGTGTGAGAGAAGATCCGATTGCCCTCCTGATAGAACAGGGCGTCATGATGATCGCAGCTATCCTTGGCGTTCTGAAGACCGGCAAGATCTATGTACCGCTCGACCCGTCATACCCGAGCGCACGGACCAGCCACATCCTCGCTCATTCGGAGGCGGGACTCATACTCACTAACAGCAGAAATGTGCCTCTCGCAGAGGTACTTGATCAGAAGGGGCTGCCTTGCTTCAATATTGACGGGATCGATGCCTCTGTCTCCTCTGAGAACCTTGATCTGTTGATCTCCCCAGATGCCCCTGCGAACATCCTGTACACCTCTGGTTCGACCGGCCGGCCGAAGGGGGTTGTGCAGACCCATCGCAACATTCTGCACGATGTTCGGCATTACACGAATTCCCTCGCAATCAGCTCAACCGATAGGATGACACTCCTCTACTCATGCAGCGTTCATGGCTCAGTGAGAGGTATCTTCGGGGCCTTGCTCAACGGCGCATCCCTCTATCCATTGAGCATTAGGGAAGAAGGGCTGGACAGTCTTGCGGACCTTCTTCATGAGGAAAAGATCACGATCTATCATTCTGTACCAACGGTCTTCCGTCATTTCGTTATGGCATTGCGGGGAGATGAGAGATTTCCGGACCTGCGAATCATTCGTTTTGGTGGCGAAAGGGTCCTCGCGAAGGATATTGAATTATGCAGGAGACATTTTCCGTCTGATTGCGTCATATGCACAGGGTTAGGCACTTCCGAGACCGCCCACTTGACCCAGTATCTGATGGACAATGAGACAACAATCCCTGGTGGAGTTGTTCCAGCAGGCTACCCTGTCGAAGACATGGAGATCCTACTACTGGACGAGCTGGGTGAAGATGTCGGATTCGGGATTGTAGGGGAACTCGCGGTAAAGAGCCGCTATCTTTCTCCCGGGTATTGGCAAAACCCTTCCCTGACCGGAAAGACATTTCTTACCGACCCCGCGGGGGGCAACCTGCGAATCTATCGCACCGGAGACCTCGGGCGGAGGCATTCGGACGGATACATAGATATTTTGGGAAGAACGGATTTTCAGATAAAGGTAAGGGGCTTTCGGATAGAGGTGGCGGAGATCGAGGCAGCCCTCCTTGAACTGGACTGTGTGAGGGAAGCTGTTGTTCATGCCTGGGAAGACGGTACAGGGGAAAATCGCCTTGCAGCTTACATTGTACCGGGATGGAGGGAGAAACCGACTACTGGAGATTTGCGGGACTTTCTGAAAAAAAGATTGCCTGATACCATGATACCGGATTCATTCATAATCCTCGAGGCGCTACCATTGACCCCTAATGGAAAAATTGACCGAAAGGCTTTACCCGCCCCGGATCCGGTACGGCCTGAACTGGGACATCCATATGTGGCACCTGGCAACCCGACTGAGAAATTAATGGTCAATATCTGGTCTGAGGTCCTCAGAATTCGACAGGTTGGCATTCACGATAACTTTTTTGATTTGGGCGGTCACTCTTTATCGGCAGCACAGGTTATCTCACGTCTGCGGGCAAATTTTAAGGTAGAGATACCATTGCAGACCCTTTTTGAGACACCGACCGTTTCCGGCCTCGCCGGCTCGGTTGACAAGACCCTTGAGGCAGAACATTTGCAGCCGGATTCACCCATTCTGCCTCTCTCACGGGATGGAGGGTTACCACTTTCCTTCTGCCAGGAGCGCTTGTGGTTTCTGGACCAGTTGGAACCGGGCAGTTCTGCCTACAATATACCGCATGCCATACGCCTGAGGGGAGATCTGAACATAGCAGCCCTGCAGCAGAGCATTGGCGAGATCCTC
>JACRLN010000052.1 GCA_016215115.1 Nitrospirota bacterium | reverse complement strand
TATCCAAGGACATTACCCTTGATCCTTCCCCCCTCTTGTTCCATAAAGATACCCCACCTCCTTAAAAAGAAGAAACCGCCCTGATTCAAAAAATAACATCTGAGGCGTGTTGCTTCCACCTTTCACTGAAGGGTTACGTAAATACTATTTTTAGACTGTTCTTAACAGATTGCATTGATTTACAATCAATGCTATATTTTAAAAAAATAATGCACAAGAAGGAAAAAATGAACTTGCACGAAGAAATAGCAAGGATAGCTTATGCACTCTATGAAAAAAGCGGCTGCACCGACGGCAGAGACTTTGAGAATTGGCTTGATAATGAAGAATCTTGAATGCACGGAATTCTTGCAGCATTACTTGCCTCAACTCAGGTTTCGCTGGGCCGGCTTTCGCAAGGTTCATAAACAGGTTTGCAAGCGTCTCGGGCGACGTATAACCGAACTGGGCCTTTCCGGCTTCTCCGCCTATAAAGGTTATCTCGGTGAGCACTCTGAAGAATGGCAAATCCTTGATTTGATTCTCCAGATAGCAATTTCCCGCTTCTACCGCGACCGGGGAATATTCGACATATTATGCTCCAGAATACTTCCGTCACTGGCAAAGAACATATTATCAGGCGGAGGTAATGAGCTTAACTGCTGGAGCGCCGGCTGCTGTTCAGGTGAAGAGCCCTACTCCTTGCAAATACTATGGAAACTTTGCGTGATACCCGAAATACATCAGGATTTGCCTCTTCGCATCATCGCAACAGATATTGATCACAATATGCTTAAACGTGCAAAGGATGGTTATTACTCAGAGAGCAGCCTCAGAGATCTTCCAAAAGAACTGGTCCAACAGGCATTTACAAGGTCTGGAAAGTTCTACACAATAAAGAAACCTTTCACAGAGAATATTGAATTTATGGAGCAGGATATTCGTGAACAGTCGCCGGAGGGATTCTTCCACGTCATATTCTGCCGTAACCTTGTGTTCACTTATTTTGAAGAAGCGTTACAGCGGGAAATCCTTGATAGAATCTTAGAAAAGCTTTATCACGGAGGGATTTTTGTTATCGGGATACACGAATCTATCCCAAAGGGGGTGACCGGCATTCTTCAGTATGATAATACCCCCGGTATATATATAAAGGCAGATTAATTATTCACCCCTCTAACTTAGTTTTAAATTTATCTGCTTGATTTGGAGCCCATTTCTAATATAATTAAATTGACGATAGAAAACAAAAACGGAGGGATAATATGGTACTTCATTTTGCTGAGATCACAGATGAGGACAAATTTATAAGACTTGAACATAAATGTACAAAGATTAGAAAGACATTGATGGGAACACTTCTGCTGGCAAAGGATTTATATAAAGATGAATTGCTTAAAAGCCGGGAAGGAGAGGAAGTCCAAAGGGTTTTGGAGGAAGTCGAAGAGGCTTTCGTAGATACCTCGTTGACAAATAGATTTTCGAGGCTTGAAAATGTACTTAATGTGATACAAAAAAGAGCGCAGGGGCTATTCATGCTGATGGAATATCTGTCGAAGAAGTAGGGGCGAACGGCCGTTCGCCTCTACGCTTAACACCGGACAATTTCAAGGGCAGACCCCTCCGGCTTTCACTCCATTAATTTTGTTTAAAAAAGATTTCGGCATTTTCAAAATATGCGGTATCATATTGTTATGGACACACTCTCCATCAAAAAAGGCAGGATAATTATCTACAGGCTCTTTGACGTTGCCTCGGAGATTAATCTTTCACTGGTTGAATCACAGACAAGGGAAGGGGCCAGGAGGCTCCGTCTTTCAAAATACCCCTCAACAAAGGCAATCGAGTTTGCCAACCCGCCTGTGTCTGTTGAACTGCAGGGATTTATTAAGCCCCTCTTTGGACAGGATACAAAGGTAAACGTAACCGCCAGGGCCTATGACTTTGGCGTCATCTCTATCGCATTCGATATACCGATTCCGCAGGACACCGCATTTACCGAGCTTGAAACAGTTACAAAAGCCCTCGACACCGATGAATCCATTGATAAAAAGGCGATGGAATACATTGTTCATCTTATCGGCACCCTCGGCGATGCGGTCATCAGCCCCTTGATCAAGGAAGAATTTATGGAAGACTATATGATCTTCTTCATTGAAGAGCCTGCTGAGCCGGTGGAGGCCTCAGAGTTTCTGAAACAGTATGATCCTTCGCGCCTTCTGCTTTATGAAACACAGGAACTAAGCGCGCACACACGGGCTGAAACGCTGAAGCACCGTTTCAGTTATTATCCCAATGACCTCGTTATTGTTCATCTCGATAACGCCTTTGTCATTGAACCTTCAGGCAGTTCGGACATCCTCGATATCCTCGAATTCGCCAATGCGCAGATGCTTGAGCTGAGATATTATAATCACGTCCTTGATAACGAGCTTATGCGGATTTACAGCGCACTTCCCAAAGGCAAAAGGATGCCGCTTTTTAAACTGAGGGTTTATGAAAGATTTGTAAGGAATATCGCGGAGACCGTCACCGATTTTACTGAAATTACGGAGAAGGTGGACAATGCGCTGAAAGTCACGGAAGATGTGTATTACGCAAGGATCTACAGGACTGCGATGGTGTTGTTCAGAAGCAAGGAATGGGAAGACAGCATCAAGGAAAAACTTCAGGTTGTGACGAATACCTACAAAATGCTTTATGACGAAATTTCAACACGCAGGGGACATTTGCTGGAGCTTGGCATAATTATTCTCATTATCATAGAGATCGTGCTGCTAATAATTATTTAGTAACGGCTGATTTCTTCAGATCAGCCATATGCTCATTGTAACCGATTTCCCCCGTTAGAAGATTGATCTGAATCAAAAAAAGTTATATCTGTAAAATGTGTAGACCTGAACTTCACATGGAATCCTGTGAAGAAGGAGCCGATAGGAAAACCGCAAGTGTCGATATTGCATTAGCAGGCATTAACGCGACAAATATTAGTCTTCCGAAAAACGAAAAGGTGAAAATCGGGAACTAGTGGAAACGGGGTCTTTAATTTCAGCGTTTATCATTATATCTCACTCCCTGAACTGGTCCTTCAGCCGCCTGAATCTCGGTCCGTAAATCAGATCGTATAGATCAATCTTATCCGGGAACAGTTCTGAAATCCTCTCCCTGAGTTTCTGCTTTTCTATCTCGATATCTATCATCGGATAGTCACTGCCGACGATCAGGGAAGCGATCCGGTCGGCCATCGTCGTTATCTCCCTGACCTTCCTGTCTTCAGATCTCCGCGCAAGAAGCGCCTCGTCTGTCATTTGTTTGTGTTTAAACATAACGGTCTTTCCGCAGACACAGGTTATGGACCTGTCAAATTCAAACAGGGTGACATCGTACTCCCTGCCGCAATATAAACACCGGATAGCCATCTACTTAAAATTATAAGATGAACGGCGCGTTGATGCAATAAAAGATATATTTCGAAAATACAAAAGTGAGTAATTAAGAAAGAGAAGCAGATTGCTTTTTTGATTATAAAAATAGAGTCATCTTTCGGCACGCTTCCTTGGACAAGCCCACTGTCGGTACGTCCACCATCTGTCACTACTAACGCAGCGGACAATTTGCCTTTAGATGGCTCTATACGGATTGTGCGATACCCCCAGGTGATTAGACTCTTGAGCTCTTTTTTATACGGGGTGCTTCGGTAGATGCTTCAGGCAGTTCCGCCTTCTCTTCGGGGAACCGCTCACCACATCCAACTCCCGCTCCCTTACTCAATTTGCTTGGTTCTCAGGCTTAATCTACACCAGGGGATCGCAAGCTTATCTCTTAATTTATTATAACTCTTTTTATATGCAAATAACACCTTTAGAGTCATGCAATTATCCGCTTTAAACGGCTTCTTTTTTCATATCTGGCCGGCGGGTATGCTGTCAGGCCTGTAACCGGTAAAGTAACGGAGTTTCATTTTTTTCAATCTCACTTCCAAGCTTCCGAACTTTCTGACTTTTGCACTGTGGAATTTCTGCACTAGCTCTGAATTTTTCTATTCATACATTTTCTTATATTCACGTACCCTGGCTAACATTTTATCTTTTACGCTTTCTTCGAGAAAAGAAGCCTCGAATGAATTTTTCGCAAGCTTATATATATCATCCGGGGTTAAATTGAGCGCCTTAGTTATCGCTAAATAATTTTCATTGATATAACCGCCAAAGTAGGCCGGATCATCGGAATTTAAAGTGACTAAAAGCCCTCTTTTCATCATTCTTCGTAAAGGATGATCTTCCATACAGTCTATTACTTTCAGCCTGAGGTTTGAGAGCGGGCAAACCGTCAAAGGTATTTTACGGCATACCAGTTCTTCCGTTAGTTTATCGTCATCAAGACAGTGATTACCATGGTCTATACGGGATACTTTCAGCAGTTCCAATGCTTCCCGGACATATTTCGCAGGACCTTCTTCGCCTCCATGTGCTACCGTGAGAAATCCTGCTTCCCGTGCCCTGGTAAAAACATCCTGAAATTTTGAAGGAGGATTGCCGGTCTCTGCAGAATCCAATCCTACGGCTATAATCCGCTTTCTGTAAGCAAGCCCCTCTTCAAGGGTCTTCATTGCAGCGGATTCATCAAGATCCCTGAGAAAGCACATTATCAATCCTGTTGACATACCAAACTTTTCCTCAGCTTCTGCAAGAGCCTTGTGAATACCATTGATTACAGTTGAAAACTTAATTCCTCGCCCTGTATGAGTTTGCGGGTCAAAGAATATTTCACTGTGAAGGACCTTTTGTGAAACGGCTTTTTCAAGATATGCCATCGTCAAATCATAAAAGTCCTCTTCTTCGGTCAAGATGCCGGCCCCTTCATAGTAAATATCAAGAAAATCCTGAAGATTATTGAATTTGTAAGCCTCCCTGATCTCTTCTACGGACTTATACTTAATCCGGGAATTATTCCTGATGGCAATTTTAAACATTAATTCAGGCTCAAAAGTGCCCTCGATATGAACATGCAATTCAGCCTTGGGAATCCCATTTATGAAATCTTCAATAGTTATGTCCTTTCTCATAGTTAATATTTTAACTCAGAATATTAGAGTTTGGAGGAATAAAATGATTGACAGGTCATTATAGAGGTTGTAAATTTTGAACTATAGGGATGCAATTATGCCTGAGTATGTCCGGAATGACAGTAATATGACATAAATTTTGAAAGGAGAAAACCGATCCCGTGCAGGAATTTAAGTCAGAAACGATCAAATTGCCTGAACCGAAGTATGATAGTGATATATCGATTGAAAAAGCCTTACTTAAAAGAAGGTCTGTCAGGAGTTTTAAAGACAGCCCTCTGACGCTTGCTGAAGTTTCACAACTTCTCTGGGCTGCACAGGGCATCACAAGTCCAGGGGGACTCAGGACAGCGCCTTCCGCAGGGGCGCTCTATCCGCTTGAAATTTACATTGTTGCAGGAAATGTAGATGCCCTTCCGGATGGAGTTTATAATTACAGGCCTTATAAGCATGAATTAGTGAGGGTTGTAACAGGCGACAAAAGAATTGAATTGTGCGATGCTGCACTCGGCCAGACTTCTGTCAGGAATGCCGCGGCCGTTATAGTATTTTCTGCTGTTTATAAACGAACAACCATGAAGTACGGCGATAGAGGCATACAATATGTACACATAGAAACCGGTCATGCAGCCCAGAATGTCTTTTTGCAGTCAGTTCCTCTTGAACTCGGAACAGTGGTCATCGGAGCATTTTATGATGATGCAGTGAGAAAGATTTTACAGATGTCTGACAGTGAACAGCCGCTTTATATAATGCCTGTGGGGAGAATGAAATGAAGATAAGGAAAGTTCAGTCATGATACTGGTAGAAACATTTAAAGGGAAATCTGTAACTGAGCATAGCGTTGAGATAGTCGAACGGAAAGGGACCGGACATCCCGACTATATGTGCGATTCTATAATGGAAACTATTTCAGTTGCCCTGTCACAGGAATATATCAGGGAATTCGGGACAGTACTCCATCATAACATAGATAAAGGTCTGTTGGCTGCCGGTAAAGTTGAGAAAAACTTTGGCAGCGGCAGGATTCTGAAGCCCATGGAACTGACCATCGGGGACAGGGCTACTTTCAGGGTTGCAGACAGGAAGATACCAGTTGCCGATATTGCCATAGATAGCGCAAAAAAATGGATAAGGAACAATATGCGGTTCATAGACCCTGATAAGCATCTGACATACCGGGTTGTCATTTCTCCGGGGTCAGAGGAACTCACTGATATTTTTTCAAGGCCCGGAAAAGTCAGGGCTGCAAATGATACATCTGCGGCGGTCGGATATTATCCGTTAAGTCCTACTGAAAAAGCAGTTCTTAAACTGGAGAGGCAGCTTAATTCACAAAAGTTCAAGAAAAAGCACCCTGAGACCGGGGAAGACATAAAGGTAATGGGATTAAGAAATAGAAACAGACTGGACGTAACCGTTGCGATGCCGTTACTTGTCTCTTATATCAAATCCGAGGATGAATATTTTGAGAAAAAGATTGTTATCCATAAAGAGATGGGGGAGATGCTCAGCGTATTCCGGGAATTCAAAGAAATAAAGATCCATTTTAATACCCTCGATGAGAGAGGGAGAGGGCTTGGCGGAATTTATCTGAGCCTCCTTGGAACCTCTGCAGAGGATGCTGATTCAGGCCAGGTCGGCCGGGGGAACAGGGTAAACGGACTCATCTCTGTGAACAGACCTTTGGGTACAGAGGCTGCAGCCGGGAAAAATCCTGTAAGCCATGTCGGGAAGATTTACAATTTCCTGGCCCATAAAATAGCAAGAGAGATTTATGGAAAAATTGAGGGGATCAAAGAGGTATATGTCCTTCTTTTAAGCAGGATCGGCACCCCCATCGACAGTCCGCAAATGGCCACGGCCCAGGTATTGCTGGAAAGAGGACGGGGAATAAAAGAGGTTGCAAATAAAACAGAAGAAATCTTTGAAAAAGAATTTTCAGGAATTAACAGATTCTGTATGGAATTAAGTAAAGGAAAATATCCTGTCTGTTAAAACCGTTTACGGTTATTCGTTCCGGTTCATTTTTTAGTTATCCATTGCGGGTCTACTTCTCTTAAGACCGTATTCTTTATGCTTCTGAATTTTTTCTGGAAGTTTGGGACGAACTCTTTTAAGACCATTTTTACGGACTCGATCTCCAATCTAAGGGAGTCTACAGCCTCCTCCAGATCAAGTCTCTCTTTCTCAGCATCTTCTCCCAAAAGTTTAACTTCTTTCTCCAGAAGATTAACTTTTTCATCCAACTCTATTTCATTTTTCGACATAAACCACCTCCTGACAGTTGGTTATATCTTTTTTACCTCTACGATTTCTTGGCCGTTTTTGCGAAGAAACCTGTAAATTTCCTCTGTACTTTATCACTTCCGCAGTGTACACACTCTATCTTTGATTTTTCATCATATTCCTTGAGCGAAAGAAAAATTGTAAAATCCTTCAGGCAGTCTTTGCACACGTATTCATAAGCAGGCATCATGACCTCCTTTATACCTAATCTCATAATATGTCTGATTATGATTAAATCATATCACAGAATCCGGGTTACCGCATTTTCCTGCCTCCACCGGCCTTTTTACCTCTGATAGAACCTCTCTAACGGTAGCAATGTTAATCTTAATATTGTATTGCTGCTTAAGTTCGTGTCTTATATCCTCTTCATCACGAATTCCTGAATCTACTATCTTTTTAACAAAACCTGTCAAATCCTCCCAGATATGCCACGGAAAAATAAGCCATCTCCACTTTTCGACCTTTCTGACAAAGTAATCAGGAGTGATAACTGAACATGTTTTATGTATGAGCACCGCGGTTCTGATTTCTTTTGGTTCAAAACTCTTCAGGTACTCAAGGGAGACCCTGAGGGTGTCGCCTGTGTCGGTTATATCATCGACAAGCAAGACATTTTTATTTTTTATATCAGCATTTAAAGGATATTTCAGGACTGCTTTTTCTGTTTCTGTAGCGGCAACCCCCCAGTGTTCTACCTTTATCGCAGTCAAATTCCTGATCGAGAGATAGTCGCTGAGTATTCTGGCGGGAACGAATCCGCCCCTTGCAATGGCCACTGCAATATCGATTTTGTAGCCGGAATCCTTTAAAAGACGTGACAGGATTTTGGCATCCTTTACAGTCCTTGCCCAGGACAGAATTTCACATTTTATTTGTTCTTTGGGATGCACAGAAACACGCCCCTCATTCTCCTCCGCTGCCTATTTATAAATATTTAAAATAATATCCTCCTAAAACTTGTAATTGAATTCTATCAAAAATATATAGGAAGTCAATCGTGTGCCAGGTGAGTGTCGTAAAGCTTAAGTCATTTGAAATGGCATTTGAAATAAAACTGTTATTGAAACAGATTAGCCATCATGCCGCCGCTCGATTTGGGATACAGCTTTGAAATTGAGGACTTACTGTAGTCGAATCAAAAGCTTTTTCTACCGATGGAAAAACCTTATATGTCAGGATGTGCCGAAGTTATTATTACCCCTCCGCCTTCTTTGCCTCTGCCTTCTGGGCGATTATCTTCTGCGCAAGGTGAGAAGGCACTTCCTCATAATGGGAAGCCTCCATTGTATAGATGCCTCTTCCGCTGGTCAGAGAGTTAAGCTGATTTGCATAGGTCAATATCTCTGACATCGGAACAAGCGCCATGATTTTCTGGTTTCCGCCTGCCTGAGGCTCAACGCCCTGCACCTTCCCGCGTTTGGAATTAAGGTCCCCTATTACATTTCCAAGGTATTCATCGGGTGTAATTACCTCTATTCTGACTATAGGCTCAAGGATAATAACCTTTGCATTCTGGGCTGCGTTTTTCAAAGCCATTGAGCCGGCTATTTTAAAAGCCATTTCGGATGAATCAACGGTGTGATACGATCCGTCATACAGTGTCACACGCATATCAACAACGGGGTAACCTGCAATCAGACCTTCAGGCATGGCCTCAACTATGCCCTTTTCAACAGCGGGGATATATTGCCTCGGAATAACACCGCCGACAATATTGTCAACAAACTCAAATCCCGCCCCCCTCGGCAAGGGCTCAATCTTTATCCAGCAATCGCCGTACTGCCCTCTTCCACCCGATTGCTTCTTGTATCTGCCCTGTGCGCTGGAAGATACTTTAATAGTCTCTCTGTATGGAATCTTGGGTGTCTTCATAAGGACATCAACTCCGAATTTCCTTTTCAGCTTTTCGAGCGTGACCTCAAGATGCACCTGTCCCATTCCGGCAAGGATCATTTCCTTTGTATCTGCATCCCTGTGGAATCTCAGGGTCGGGTCTTCCTCAAGCATCCTGTGAAGCGCGGTGCTGACTTTTTCTTCATCGCCTCTTGTCCTGGGCTCTATCGCATATGAGATCATGGGATCGGAGAATTTAACAGGTTCAAACAAAATAGGATTACCAACATCTGAAATGGTATCTCCCGTCTGGATGTCTTTCAGTTTTGCAACAGCGGCAATTTCTCCGGGACCTGCTTCTTTTACCGGAAACTGTTTTTTGCCGAGAAGATAAAAAGTGCTTCCGATTTTTTCCTTGCTTTCACGAGTAGAGTTGTATACTGTTGAATCTGCCTTTAAGATCCCTGAATACACCCTGAAAAGAGTCAGTTTGCCTGCGAAGGGATCCGCAATAGTCTTAAAGACCCTCGCTGAAAGCGGCTCGTTTCCGGCAGGCTTCCTTTTAATCTCGTCTCCGGTTTTTGGATTTTTGCCGATTATCGGTGTTATGTTTGCCTTTTCTGCAGGTGAAGGAAGACAGAGTATCACTGTATCAAGCAGTTGATGGATTCCAATATTCCTCGTTGCAGAGCCGCAGACAACCGGAATAAATCTTCTTGTTATTGAGCCTTCCCTGATGCCTTTCTTAATTTCCTCATTTGTAAGTTCGCCGCCTTCGAGATATTTTTCAAGCAGTGCATCATCCATTTCTGCTATCTTCTCGATAAGCTTTCTGCGATATTCATCGACATCAGCTTTAAATTGATCAGGAATAGATATTTCTGACAGGCTGCCGTTACTGAATTTTATTGCCTTCAGATTGACCAGATCAATAACTCCCTCGAAATTATTTTCTGCGCCCATAGGTATATTTAAAGGGATCGCGGTGGAACCATAGGATTTTTCAAGATCACTCAGAGCCATATGAAAATTTGCGTTTTCCCTATCCAGCTTATTGACAAAAACAACCCGTGGAATTTCGTATTGGCATGCAAACTGCCATATCTTTTCTGTTTCCGCCTTTACGCCCGACAAAGCGCTTACAATAACAATCGCTCCGTCAACAGCGCTGAGACAGCATCTTGTATCTTCAATAAAATTGATGTACCCGGGAGTGTCTATAAGGTTTATCCTGTATCCGTTCCAGTTACAAAAAGCAGGAGCAGAAGATATTGTGATTTTACGGTTTATCTCCTCAGTTTCATAATCAGTTACTGTGGTCCCATCCTGAATAGTTCCGATCCTTTCAGTAGTTTTTGAATCAAAAAGTATTGCTTCTACAAGCGAAGTCTTGCCCGCTCCGCCGTGAGCGATTACTGCAACATTCCTGATTTTTTCAACTTCGTAGTTCATAGAAATCAACCTCCCCTTTTGTATATTTTTTAACCACAGAGATCACAGAGGTCAAAAACTTAGAACTCAGAAGTAGGAACTAAGAACTGAAAAGCAAAAAAAAATAATTCCTAAGTTTCCAGTTCCTCGTTCTTAGTTTCCAGTTTCTTATTTCTTTGTCCTCTGTGGCTAATTAATCTATTATTTCTTCAATCACCGGCTTGTATTCGGTTTTTGTTTCTGCATTTTTAGACCATATCTTTATTCCAATAAAAGATATTATAAGTGCAGAAAATCCTGCAATAGCTGCAACAAGATCAGAGCTTGTTCCTTTAAAATACTCTTCACCAATGTTTTTTCCGATTATGGCCCCTGTAATAAAAACTGCCAAAGGAATTCCGTAAACCAGCATGGTGCCTTTTAGATAGACCTGCGGTTTAATTGAAACCTTTACGGTCTGTCCCACTTTTGCATTAACAGGATTAAATGCCTCTATCTCCGCGCCTTCTCCTTGTGTTTCACATACACCCTTCACTGCGCAGCCTTCACATGTCCCTTTCTTCTGAATAGCGACTTTCGCCGTAACGCCTTCTGTTTTAGTGACAACGCCGATTTCTTCAATCATGTCTTAATTTGAAATTTCAAATTTCAAATTTGAAATTAAAATTCATCCTCTCAATAATTTATACTCAATGCTGTCCACAAGCGCCTGATATGACGCCTCGATAATATTTTCTGATACGCCGACTGTTCCCCACTTGTGCAATTCATCTCCGGATTCTATAAGAACTCTCACCTTTGCGGCAGTGCCGACTCCCGCAGTTAATACCCTGACTTTATAATCTATTAGCTTAACATGCCTGAGCTGAGGATAGAATTTCTCGAGCGCCTTTCTGAGAGCATTATCAAGCGCATTGACCGGGCCATGACCTGTTGCTGCTGTATGTTCCAATTTTTTTCCAACCTTCACCATTATTGTAGCCTCACTTATCGGATCTTCACCCTCTTTCCGCTTCTCAACAATTAATCTGAAACCTGCAAGATCGAAAAATTTCCTGTGAAGGCCAAAAGTCTTTTTTATCAAAAGTTCAAAAGAGGCCTCTGCTCCTTCAAACTGAAATCCCTGATTCTCCAGATCCTTCAATTCCTTTACTATCTGCGCAACCTTCGGTGAATCAGGGTCCACCTTTAATTTAAAATCCTTTATCTTTCTGATTATGTTGCTCCTGCCGCCCAGATCAGATACAAGAACCCTCTGATAGTTTCCGACAAGGTCGGGTCTGATATGCTCATAAGTCTCCGGATGCCTTTGAATTGCACTGACATGAATACCGCCTTTATGAGCAAAAGCGCTGTCGCCGACATATGGCTGTCTTTTGAAAGGCCTAAGATTGGATATCTCAGTTACAAAGCGTGATAAATCTTTTATTTTCTTTAAATTACTGTCAGTTACACAGTCATACTTTAATTTTATCTTTAGGTTGGGAATTACGGACATCAGATTGGCATTGCCGCATCTTTCACCCAGGCCATTTATGGTTCCCTGAACCTGTGTAGCGCCGGACCCAACAGCTACAATTGAATTTGCAACAGCGCATTCTGAATCATTATGGGCATGTATGCCAAATTGAGTTATGAGTTTTGAGTTTTGAGTTTTGAGTTCTCTAATGATCCGTTCCACATCATGAGGAAGCGTACCGCCGTTTGAATCACAGAGAACAATACAGTCAGCTCCGCCCGAGACAGCAGCTTCCAGAGCCTTCAATGCATATTCCTGATTTGCCTTATACCCGTCAAAGAAATGCTCCGCATCAAAAAATACCTGAGGAACTCTCTTCTTAAGGTAGGTAATAGTGTTATAGATCAATTCGAGATTGGTTTGAAGTGAAACCCTTAGCGCTTCCCTCACATGAAAATCCCATGTCTTGCCAACTATTGTTACTACAGGCGTTTTTGAAGAAAGGAGCGCTTTTATATTCGGATCATCATTAACCTTGTGAGAAGCGTGATATGTTGAACCAAAGGCGGCAAGTTTTGAATTCCTGAATTTAAAGCTTTTTGCCTTCTTAAAAAATTCGGCGTCTCTCGGGTTGGCGCCGGGCCAGCCGCCTTCTATGTAGTGAATGCCGAAATCATCGAGTTTTTCCGCTATGCGCAGTTTGTCTTCTACAGAGAATGAAATATCCTCCGACTGAGCGCCGTCCCTTAATGTTGTATCGTACAGTTCTATTTTTTGCATATTTCTACCTTAATTACTCATTATTCATTGTTAATTATTATTAAGGCTTTCATAATAGTCTGTACATTTCTATAAGCGTCATTCCCGCATGTCTTTAGCGGGAATCCAGAAGTTCTTAGTCTCTGGATGCCCGATAAAAGTCCTCGGGCATGACAGACAAAGGCAGACAGTTTGTAAATACTATTTTGAGACTATTATTAATTGATACCTCCGTATATTCTATGCCTTAATGCTTCGCCAACTCAAAAACATCATGCAGCACTTTTATCGCTTTCCCGGCATGACTCACATCAATCACGCATGATATTTTTATTTCTGAAGTACTTATCATCATGATATTAATACCCTCTTTTGCAAGCGTCTCAAACATCTTTGCCGCTACTCCAAAGTGAGACACCATTCCAACACCGACAATTGAGACCTTTGCAACCTCAGTATTCATATTAACACCTTTTGCGCCAAGCCTGTCGGATACGTTTTTAGCAATCTTAAACGCCTTTTTACTGTCTGACTTTGAAACGGTAAAAGACATATCAGTTGCTTTTGTATCGCTGCTGACATTCTGAACGATCATATCAACGACTATGTTTGCGCCGGCAATCTCATTAAAAATACCGCCTGCTATCCCCGGCTTATCCGGTACACCCATTATGGTGATCCTTGCCTGGTTTTTATCAGCGGCAACGCCTGAAACAACAATCTTTTCCATATCTCCATCCTCCTTTGTAACAAGTGTGCCCGGAGCCTCATTAAAGCTTGAACGGACTACAAGAGGAACATTGTATTTCTTGGCAAATTCAACAGAGCGTCCGTGAAGAACCTTAGCTCCCAGACTCGCCATCTCAAGCATCTCATCATATGAAATCTTATTCAGCTTTCTTGCTTCCTTTACTATTCTCGGGTCCGTTGTATATACCCCTTCTACATCCGTGTAAATTTCACATAGGTCAGCCTTCAGGGCTGCAGCTATTGCAACAGCAGTTGTATCGGAACCGCCTCTGCCGAGAGTGGTAACATCAGAAAATTCATTAATCCCCTGAAAACCGGCAATAACCGGAATCTTTCCTTCATCGAGGGCAGTTTTAAGCCTGCCTGCTTCAATATGCTCAATCATTGCCTTTGTGTGTGAACTATCGGTAATTATGCCAACCTGCCTGCCGGTAAAACTCATTGATTTGTATCCGAGCTTTTGAATAGCAATAGCAGTAAGTGCGCTTGTTATTCTTTCTCCTGAAGAAAGCAGGAGATCCATCTCTCGTTCATCAGGCATATCTGTTATTTCATGAGCAAGCTTTATCAGCTTGTCGGTCTCACCCGCCATTGCAGAGACAACTATTATAACCTGATTCCCTTTCATGGCTGTTGATACAGCCCGTTCAGCGACCGTCTTAATTCTTTCCGTATTGGCAACAGACGTTCCGCCGTATTTTTGTACTATAAGCGCCACGTAATCTCCCACAATTTCATTTCATTACTTGCCTCTCATAAAATAATCCATCAATTTATATCCTCTGTCAAAAACCTTAATATTCTTTTTTCTCAAAATGGATTCATTGAATGCATATCCTTTGTTTTTTCGCTTGACGCTGCTTTCATAAATTACAAACGGAACCGGTTCATCAGTGTGGGTCCTGACTTTGACCGGTGTTGCATGGTCGGGTAGAAGAAGTATGCGGTAATCTTTAAATTTCGTAATCCCTTTCAACACGGCACCTACAACCTTTGAATCAAAATCCTCTATCGCCTTAATTTTCGTTTTGACGTCGCCATTATGACCTGCCTCGTCCGGCGCTTCAACATGCACGTAAACAAAATCATATTTCTTCAATGCCCTCAGCGCGGCCTCTGCCTTGCCGGCATAATTGGTGTCAATATATCCCGTGGCCCCTTTTACATTTATAATGTCAAAACCGGCGCACATGCCAAGACCTTTAGTTAGATCAACAGCTGATATAAGCGCGCCTTTGAGATTATATCTGTCCTTGAAATCCGGTATGGATAATTTCCTGCCCTGTCCCCAGAACCATATACTGTTTGCCGGAGAAAATCCATTTTTTACCCTGTTCTTATTTACAACATTAGATAACAGAACTTCCGTTGATTGCTCCATTAAAACCCTGAGAATTTCTGCTCCCTTCCCTTTTGGGAGATAACTGCCGATTCTCTTGCCGGTAATATCATGAGGCGGAGTACACTTTATCTTTTCCTTTCCGTTCTTCCAGATCATCAGATGACGGTAGCTCACTCCGGGATAAAAATTAATGTTCTTATCACCCAGTTGCTTATTGATTTCTCTTATGAGAAGTCCTGCCTCTCTGGTGGTAATGTGACCCGCGCTGTAGTCCCGCATAACAGCGTTGCCCCACACTTGCACTCCCCTGTTAAGAGGGGGTGAGGGGAATTTCAGCGTAACGAGATTGCATCTGAAGGCAACATCCGCCGGTCCGAGTTTAATTCCTCTGTATTCAGCCTCAACAGGCGCCCTGCCGCTGTAATATTTCGAAGGGTTGTATCCGAGGATGGAAAGATTTGCAACATCAGACCCCGGTTCAAAACCTTTAGGGATAGTCCTCGCTTTGCCTGCTTCCCCTTCACTTGCAAGCTTATCCATATTGGGCGTTCGTGCCTTTTGCAGGCAGGTTTTGTTGTTAAGTTCCTTCAAGGGCCTGTCAGCCATCCCGTCGCCTACAAGTACGATATATTTCATAGTTGGTTTTCCAGTTTAAATTATTAATAATTATTTGAGAAATTATATTAACTTTTCTGCTTTATAAAAGGGAAGACTTTGAGGATTGTCAACCTCGCAAAAAATGTTGTTTTTTAACCCCGATAAAGATTCCGGTCTAATAAAAATTGTTCTAAAACAAAAGCAAAAAAGTCCTGTAATACCAAAATAGAAATGTCCGGTTTTTGTATTTTAACTTTTTTGTCTTCATAATAGATTTTTTCCATCAATTTTGTAAAAAACGGCTCAGCTAAAAGCTCTACAATCAATTATCTGAATGCAACCCATATTTTTGT
>JACRLN010000051.1 GCA_016215115.1 Nitrospirota bacterium | reverse complement strand
TTCTTTGCCATCTTGGACTCCTATTTGATATTAAGATGGCTTTACTCTATCAGGTGGGTATCATACCGTATGCTTTTATCCTACTGATTGTCTACTAATGATATTTACAAAATGTCTATATATGATTATTCCGTAACATACCTTTATTTTTTTCGTGACAAAAAATATCAATATCTGTACAATTATTTATTTTATAAAAACAATTTAAAACATGGTTAAAAGGAAAACTATGGACCCGAGGGTTTCAGAAGATAAAGTACCGGCATATGATATAGTTGAAGATAAAATCAGGCAAATTGATAATACCGTAATAATATTCCGGATTTTTTATATACTTGACAGCTTTATTTACAAATTCCAGCTGCTTAGAAAGGATAAATTGTGTATTTTGGAAATTCCTAAAAAGATGCTTCTTGATATAAAAAATGGAGATATCCTGGCAGACAAAGAGTTAACAAGAATTTTAGAATCATGTCTGGATAGCTCTGATTGCTGGAAAAGCGTTGTAATTTAACTCAAGGACTATTGAACACAATAATCATCGTTTCATATCTCTTGCAATTGACCTTCTTGTTTGTAAACTAATATAATGTTTATAAGGCGTTTATAATCAATATTTGTTTATAAAGACTGTTTGTCTGTCATTCCGGCAGTCCTTAAGCCGGAATCCAGTTTGTATTTTCTGGATTCCCGTTTTCACGGGAATGACGATTAATCATAGTTTATAAACAGGCACTAATTCGTTGTTACCTGTCTTTAAGAAAATGACAACGTTCTGGATTTATGTCAAAAAAGGAAAAAGAAATTAAAACATTCCCAGTCCTTTTAGCCGGGGGCAGCGGCTCAAGATTGTGGCCCATTTCAAGGGAGCTGTATCCCAAACAGCTTGTTAATCTTGTCGGGACAGATTCTTTAATTCAAAACACAATTAAACGGTTATCCCCTGTGCTTCAATCTTCGAGCATAAGAATTGTATGCGGAGATGAACATTTTTTTGAAATAGCGCGACAGCTTGAAGAAATCGGCGTGCCGTCAAAAGGCAAGATTTTCAAAGAACCCTGTGGAAGGAATACCGCTCCTGCCATCCTGCTTGCCGTTCTTAATATCCTTAAAACAGAAAAAGATGCTGTGATACTGATATTCCCGTCTGATCACGTCATAAAGGATGTGAACGGGTTTCAGGAAAGATTAAAGACAGCCGTATCGCTGGCCCAAATGAATTATATTGTTACTTTTGGTATAAAACCCAATTATCCTGAAACCGGCTACGGATATATAGAAGGGTCCAAACGTTTAACGCATGGCGCTTTTGCGATAAAACGGTTTGTGGAAAAGCCTGATGAAAAAACTGCACAGCGCTATGTAGACGCAGGAAACTTTTTCTGGAACAGCGGGATGTTCGCCTTTAAGGCCTCTATTCTCCTGAAAGAATTCAGGACCTTCGAGCCTTCCCTGCTGAAAAATATGCAGAAGATGCTTTCAGGAGGGGTTGCTGTCCCTTCAGAAAAGTATAAAGCCCTGCCTGATATTTCCATTGATTATGCAATCATGGAAAAAACCGGAAGAGGCGTCGTGCTTCCCTCGGATTTTGGATGGAGCGATATCGGTTCATGGAAATCACTTTATGATTTTTTACCGAAAGATAATAATAACAATGTTTTGGAGGGCGATGTCATTCCCAGAAATACGAAGAACTGTTTCATAAGGGGGAATAACAGGCTGATCGTAACAAACGATATTGAAAATATAGTTGTTATTGAAACGCCGGACACAGTATTTGTATCAGACCTTGAGAAAAGTAAACATGTAAAATCCATAGTGCAGGACCTGAAAAAACATGGGCGCAAGGAATATAAAACTCATACCACCGTATACCGGCCCTGGGGCAAGTATACTATTTTAGAAGAGAACAAAAATACAAAGATAAAGCGCATAGTAGTTTATCCCGGCGCAAAATTATCTTTGCAGATGCATCACCACAGAAGCGAACACTGGATCGTGGTCCAGGGCACGGCAAAAATTATAAACGGTGACCAGACCATTTTCCTTGAAGAAAACCAGTCTACCTATGTAGCCAAAACATCGCCTCACCGGCTTGAAAACCCCGGAAAGATACCCCTTCATCTCATCGAAGTGCAGATAGGAAATTACCTTGAAGAAGATGATATCGTGCGTTTTGATGATGATTTCGGAAGGAAGTAAACCCTGTAAGAAGACCTTCGTCTTTCTAACGGGGTAAATCAAACTTCATCCTTGAACGATCTTCAAAAATCTTCTCTTCCCGACTTTGAGAAGACATTCTCCTGCAGGCAGGTTTTTATCAGGATCCGCCCACTTCTCATTATTCACACTAACGCCGCCCTGTTTTATTAACCTTATGCCCTCTCCCGTGCTTTTAACAATGCCTGAAAGCTTCATGATCTTCGGAAGCCATATGATTTTTTCATTGCACTTAAACACCTGTATATCATCAGGAAGACCTTTATCCTTGAATATATGTTCAAACTCTTCTTTTGCCTTTGCTGCAGCTTCATTTCCCCGGTATCTTTCAACAATCTCATATGCAAGAGATTTTTTGGATTCCATAGGGTGTACTGAATGGTCCTTAATTCCGGCTTTTAATTTATTGAGTTCATCCACAGAAATATGACTGAGCAGTTCATAATATCTGAGCATTAATTCGTCGCTGACAGACATAATCTTCCCGAACATATCTTTTGGTGTTTCCGTAATGCCGATGTAATTCCCAAGACTTTTTGACATTTTCTTCACGCCGTCAGTGCCTTCCAGGAGCGGCATAATTACAAGCGCCTGCGGCGGCTGTCCATATTCCTGCTGTAGTTCCCTTCCCATTAAGAGATTGAATTTCTGATCGGTCCCGCCAATCTCTATATCTGCCTTTAATACCACAGAATCATACCCCTGCAGAAGCGGATAAATAAACTCGTGAATCCCTATTGCAGTATGGCTTTCAAATCTTTTTTTGAAGTCTTCCCGTTCAAGCATGCGTGCAACAGTCTGCTTTGCCTGAAGCCTTATGATTTCCATTGGGGTCATTTTTTCAAGCCATTCACTGTTGAATCTGATTTGCGTCCTTTCCGAATCAAGAATCTTGAATACCTGCTCTTTGTATGTTCCCGCATTTTTCAGGACTTCATCCCTTGTTAACGGCTTTCTTATTTCGGACCTGCCGGTAGGGTCTCCAATCATTCCCGTAAGGTCTCCTATTATCAAGATAACTTCATGCCCCAGATCCTGAAATTGCCGCATCTTTTCGAGAAGGACGGTATGCCCGAGATGAATATCAGGCGCGGTAGGATCAAAACCTGCCTTTATCTTTAGGGAGGTATTTGTCTTATAAGAATGTTCAAGCTTCTTGAGCAGCTCATCCTCAATTAATATCTCCTCTACTCCCCTTCTGATTATTCCGAGTTGTTCTTCAGGTCTTAACATTTGCATAACGTAAAAAGGATACAGGATTTTTTATATAAGATGCAAGATGATATAATGACGCAGATAAACGCAGGTGATCGCAGATAAAGAAAATGAGTTTAATTAATATGTTTTTGTTATAATTGTGAACGAGAAAATTTAATTAATACAAACGCATTAATAAATTGACATTATCAGTCAGTATCGTCATTCCCGTGAAACTTGTCCTCGAAGGTAGTAATCGGGGAACGGGAATCCAGTATTTTCAACGATTTCCGGATACCCGCCGGAGTTTACCCCGTACACAATACGGGGCGGGTATGACAAAACTATAACATTATTTTACTTATGAGTCTTCTTGCTGATTTACTATCAAAGATAAAACAGCCTCAGACAAAAAGAGATGTCCCGCCAAATCTCAAAAATATTGTCCAGACCTCCGCCCGGAAATCCGCTAACAGAAGAAGGATAATCATCTTATCAGTTTTGTTGGCTGTTGCAATATTCACTGGCATTTTTCTCGTCTATTTCACAAGAACACTCTCTGAAAAATCTGTCAGCACTATTGGCGCTCCAGGACGGGAAAGAGCGGAACTAACTGAAAGACAAATACAAAACAAAGAGGGTAACACTCCGGAACAGCCTGAAATTTCAAAATCTGCAGAATCTGTTCAACCTTTAAAATCAAAGGAACCAATTCAAGACATAAAAGTTGGCAAACCCGAAGTTGTTAAACCAAAGAAGCATGAAGATGTATCACATGCTGCGCCCGGCATTGGAAGCAGGGGAAAAGAGCTCCTTCCGAACCTTGAGCAGGTTATTGTTAAAAAAGAGTCTCCCGGTAAAAGCCTGAGTGAATTCGACCTGGATACCTTTTTGTACAGCGCAAGGGAACATGAGATGAAAAATGACTACCAGGGAGCGCTGCTGAATTACAAAAAAGTCCTGGAAACAGATAAAAACAATTTCGTTATTATGAATAATATTGCTTATATATATTTAAAGTTGGGACTAACAGAAGAATCTGTTAGATATTCCCAAATGGCTTTTGAAATAAATAAGGACTATATCCCTGCACTAATCAATCTTGGAATCGCTTCTGCAAAGTCGGAAAACATCTCTGCCGCAGAGGATTATTTCAATAAGGCCTTAAAGCTTGATCCAAATAATCAGAACGTTATTTTAAATCTTGCTGTTCTTTATGAGAGACAGATGGATTATCCGAAAGCATATAACTATTTCTCAAGGCTTGCTAAATCAGGGGATTTATCAGCCACGTTAGGTCTCGCGCGTATATATGAAAAACAGGAGAAGGCAGAAGATGCTCTTAAACTTTACAAAAGTGCTTATGCAGATAATTCTCTCGATGATAAGACACGGTCAGAGGTGAAGCAGAGGATTGTTATACTGTCAAATAAAGTACAGAAAACAGGGGATTAATCAGAACAAAAACAGACTTACCATCATTATGTTTGAGAGAGTATTATATCTTTAGCTTTGCCATTTGCGTCAGTTGATGTGTTTAGAATATTGATAGCATCTATTTCTTGATGTAGCCCAGAGCCATATTGCAACTCCAAATGCAATTGTAACCTCTCTTAACTCTGATGGGATATTTGCCCGTTGAAGTTGTATAACTTGATCTTGAGGAATGAGGGCTGCAACGAAGAAGCAGGCCTGGCTCAACCATGGTGGGGTCGGAAACTCTGCGGACCACAATATGCGGCGAAAGGATCTACTAAACCGTATCATTAATGGCAGTAACACCCCTCCACAAATTGCCATAATCTGCAATAAGCCATTGGCCCAATAAGAACCAATAAATGGCAAACTTATATTATGCAGACTAACTTCGTTTTGATAATTACTCGCCCTGATTAATTCACCTGCTTCATAGTGAAAGTATATTTCCCCCCAGTTTGTTTCTTCTAAGGCTACAAACAGGCATCCTTCGGCAAGACCAAGAAGCCACAAGTAAAAAAGCCCTTTTCGTGAATTACGACGTAAGGATGGCACTGCTAATATTATGGCCATGACACCGGCAAAAAAATAAAAAATTACGGTTAACGTTTCAGTTACTCCATTCTCATGAGTTAAATGAGCAGCCCAGGTATCATAACCGGGAACAAGAGTGATAACTACAAAAACCGTCCAAAGTGACAAGATCAATAATAGAACTTGTTGTAAACCAGCAGGATGCAGGGGTGGAACGATCGAGGAAGCATCAAGGTCGGACGGACTCTCCTTCCACCGCTCAACTGCTACTCTAAAATAACTTGTAATCTTTTTTCTCAGGGTCCAGAGAACGATGCACCCCCCTGCCATGACAAGCAGTCCGTATCTGAGCAGATTCAGATATTTTTTCCCGTCATCGGTAATATGGTGGTCTGAACTGAACCAGCGCTCCATAAAGGCATCATTAAATATTAAGGCGGTCAGTATAAGCATGCCTGAGATCCCAAAAAGCAGATGCCAGGTCCAATGAGTTTTCCCGGAATGGCAACTTATATCTTTAATTACTTCAGTGTTGTTAATAATTTTTTCTGACATATCAGTCAAAGTCTTAAATATTTCTCACCAAATCTGTCTGTATTATCTGTGTCTTCTTTAATAGTAGTGTCAATACTATATCGACACTTTTAAAGAAAAACTAAATTACTAATAAGGTCATAAGTAAGAATACATAAATGTCATTCCCGCAGTCTGTTGAGCGGGAATCCAGACAGATAAAGAACTGGATGCCCGATTAAAGACTTCGGGCATGACGACTTACTTATGTGTTTTTACTTATGACCGCATTAGTAATTCGTTTGTTGCACCTCTGACTTACCAACATCATTCACATCCAGCACATCCACAACTTCCTCAGATATCCACCGTTTCTCTCCGCGGAAAGAAACTTGATACCATTTGGAGCCGGACTCGTCTAAATATTCCTGATATGTTACCATTTGATCGCTTTTCAAAAGTTTTCCAACGGCTACTGAATCGAGCATCGGCTCATCTCTGACATTAGCGACATCGACTTTGACGGATAAGATTTTGTAAGGGATAGCACGCGTCTCATTCTTTTTGGGAACTGTGTCTGGTTCTGGCGGCATTTGTATGGATGAGTTCTCTGTGTTCTTTTGCGAAAGTGATCTCTCAAATCCCCCCTCACCCCTCTTTTGTAAAGAGGGGTTAGGGGAGATTATGCTTTCATTGTCTTCATTTTTTTTTGTAACTGAAACGATTTCAGACGGTTTTTGAACAGGATTAATTTCAGCTTTCTTAATTGCTTCTTTAAAAGCATCTGTTTTGCGACCGGGCAAATAAAAATTAACTGCAAAAAAAATTAATAGTAGTACTGCAAATATTCCAGCCGACACATGTGCAAATCTGAACCATCTTTGCAGCCTCATTTCGCTGTGATTCAGGCTCCTTACGGCATGTGAGATATGCCTGGGAAGGATAATATTACTTTCTTCAAGATATGCAGCCATTAATGCACGGGATATCAACATATTTATTAATCGGGGTATGCCTTTTGAAAGTTTATACGCAAGCCTGCCCGCTTTTTTGTCAAGCTGCAGGTTTTGTTTTCCTGCCTTGATAATCCTGTAATTGATGTAATCGAGTGTTTCATCAGGATTGAAATGTCTAAGATGTATCCTGGTAGTTATTCTCTGATTCAACTGTCTCAGCCTGTCTGACATTAATTTTGTTTCAAGTTCAGGCTGCCCCAGCAGCACAATTTGAAGAAGCTTGTCCTTATCGGTTTCAAGGTTTGAAAGAAGCCGCAATTCCTCCAGCGTTTCATCAGGAAGGTTCTGCGCTTCATCAACGATAATAATAACCCGTCTGCCTTCAGATGATTTTGCAATCATGAAATCCCTGAACGCCTTTATTATTTCATTTTTATTTTTGCGCTTGAAACTTATATCCAGATCTTCAAGGATTGAGACTAAAAATTCTTCCGGAGACAATCTTGGTGTGAGAACAATTGCTATCTCTGCCCCAGAGCTCCATTTATCCAGAAAGACATTCAGAAGCGTTGTCTTTCCGCTTCCCGGGTCTCCGATAACTGTTGTAAAGCCTTCTTTTTGCTCTATGGAATAGTCCAGCAAAAGAAGCCCCTCGTTATGGGTGGAAGAAGGATAAAAATATGCAGGGTCGGGGGTTAATTTAAAAGGGTCTTCCTTGAGTCCGAAAAAGCTTAAAAAGTCCATTACTTTTTACCTATCTCTGAGATCAGGTCATATATAGGGGCCATAAGCCCGAGAATTATTATCAGAAATATGGAGCCTATAATCATAATAATGATCGGCTCTATCATTTTCCCCATTTTTTGCGAGATATCATCAAGCTTTTTAAGATAATACTCGGAGAGATAATTGAGCTGTTCATTCAGATTGCCCGTTGATTCTCCAATAGATATCATCCTTATCACCAGGTTCGGGAATAAGTCCTCGTGTCTTTTGACGGATTCGCTGATCCTGCTTCCAAGCAGGATATTTTCCTTGATATCAACAAGCGCCTTTTTGAATACAGAATTATTTATAACATTAATCATAATATCAAGAGACCTGTCAATTGTAACACCTGCTGTAACGAGTATCCTTAACTGTTCTGCAAATAATGCAAGAAATTTGTTAAACAGGAGCAGCTTGAGGACCGGAATTTTTAATTTTACAGCATCAACATAATATTTTGTAGACTCCCTTCTTGATAAGAGTACAATAAAGATATAGATAACAGCAGGCGCTGCAAAATAAACATACCAGTGCTCCTGGCTGAAGCTGCTGGCTAAAATAAGAAACTGTGTAAGGGCGGGGAGTTTTACGTCCATGGATGTAAAAAGCGAAGTCATCTTGGGCAGGACGTAAATAAGCCAGAACAGAAGAGCGCCCATGGTGCCGATAAGCGCAAATACAGGATACATCAGCGCCCTTATCATCACACTTTTTAAGTCTTCCATCCTCTGAATATGAACTGCAACTTCAGATAAACTCTCATCCAGCCTCCCGGTTTCCTCTCCAACAGAAACCAGATTGATAAAGATCTCGGGGAATATGTCTCCGTGCGCTGATAAGGCAGATGAAAAACTTGAACCCAGCTCGATGTTCCTTTTGACCTCAAGAAGCCTGGCCCTGAAGCGTTTATTGTCAGTTGTCATGGCAATATCAGAGATGGATGTAACAAGGGGAAGCCCGGCCCTGAGCATAACAGCAAGGTTGCTTGCAAATTCAATGACTATGCTGGTCTTTATGCCCCAGGACCTGATTTTTTTAAGATAGAAATCTGCGAAGCTGTGTGATTTCTGTATTTTTAAAATATGAAGGCCTGATGATGAGACATTGTCGTAGACGCTGGTCTCATCAATATCTTCAACAATCCCTTTTATTAACTCGCCGTCGCTGTTGATTGCTTTATAAGTAAAAAAAGGCATATGGTTTACTTGCTGATTTTATCCTGTAGACACATGCTTCTCGATCTCTTTTTTCAAATTTTCAGCAAAAGTCTCTGCTTGATCTTCTTTAATAAATTCATGATCACATGGCATCTTATTAAGTATATTTTGGGCTTTTATATAAACGGACTTAACTTTCTCTTCTCTGGGGCTCCCTAATAATACGTTTAATTTGAACGGCTCCCCGCCATCATGAAGACTTTCCATGCGGCCTAACCACTTATGTGCTTTGTCGATTATTTCATTTGTATCTATTAAATCGAATGAAATGGGTTCATTTACATGCCACTTCTCGTTTTTCCAAGAGTAATTAAATTCATGCTCATAATTATTGCCAGTAATCTTATGAGATATTAAATGGCTCAAAATGCGTTTTTCTTCAAATGGTTTTTTGTAGACCCTCCATACGTCATCATCAGTCCTACTGATTCTCTCGACTTTTTCATAATATTTTTCAACATAACGATCGTATATTTGTTCTAATGTTTTTTCAGGATGTTCCGTCAAACCATATCCCTCAGGTGAGAATTGTAATGAACTGTCATCTACCGGCAATATCCTTGCAGCAAATCTTTTAGCGTTATCTGCTGGTTCTTTAAATGGGAGTTCGTTTAACAGCCTTTCCCCTTCCTCTTCTATTGTTGCCTGAATATATCTGACACTCTTACGAAAATGTTCATTATCAAAATCCGAAAATATTTTCGATATACGGCTATATCGTGTAGTGCATAATGCATTCAGATATTTTGCCTTAGGTGCAAATAAGATTACACCCACGTTAACAAATTCTCCTGTTAAAACATCATGTACATATCTCAGAATTGAGAACGTATAAGGTATTTTCATTGTAATACCCTCCTTACCTCGTCAATAAATTCATTGAGGTTATTTCTAACTTCATTTATGTGTTCGTCAATTTTTGAAACATTAGCATTCTTCCATTCATCAGGAATATTTAAAACCATGCTATCCATTTTTTGTGTTGACAAAGCTTCTAATGCGCCTGTAAATCTATCGAGATTTACTTTCTGTCCCTTTAGGTTTTGATAAAACAAATGTTTTTTTAAAAAATCTAAATGAGTCAATTGCCAGGGTTTATCTGTAGAAGGTAGTGCATAAACAAAAGAAAAACCTGTTTCATGATCAATTATATAAAGATCTTCGCCCTTCCATAAAATATTCGGCTTATCAGCCTTTCTATCCGGATTTTGAATAAGAGCATCAAAGGCAAATATCTCACATGCTAATTGTTTTAGAGACAACGGTATCGCCTCTCCAATAGGCCATGTTTTAAAACCACCTGTAATGAATTTGCTTCCAAAATTTAACCCTGCACTTTCCGTGATCTTTGTTGCAAGTTCAGTGTCGCCGATTACTTCTGTTATTGCTGGATCTACTCTAATTATAGCAGGTTCAGGAGTTGGAATATCAAGAAACATGGCTAATTGAGATGCAATAAGTTCCGAAGCAAGTCCGGTTTCCCGGCTATCTATTCCCGCTTTCAGTTTTACAACATAGTAGTCATACAATTCACTATTCTCATCTTCACACATAAAAAGGCAGGGGCGAGTACGGCCTGATTCCATCCGTCTCTGATATGAACTGGCGTGTAGGTATGGAATAGACATAGTCTTAATCCTTATCTTGTTGATTTGTAATTACATTAAAACTTCTTCAACATACTACTTTTAGCAGAGTCAAATATCATCTTGATAATAGGTTTGTTCTTAAATCTAGTCTCGTACCAATAAGCTAAGTTGGCATTATTTCTCACAGTATTAATATATTCTTCTTTTAATTGTTCACTAATTTTAAATGAATCAATTAATTTTAAAAGCTGATAAATATAGCCTAAACAAATACGATTTATTTCATTCATATTAGTTAAAAAAGAATCTTTATTAAGGTATGGGGCTTGGTTTAATACCAAAGCCTTAGCGGTCAGCCTTCCTGCATCATTTATCGATTTTGCTATCATTAATTTTATTTTCGTTCCATAATTTTCCGATCTTATACACGTCAAAATAAATCCTAAGTATACATTAAAAAAAGTTTCCAGCTCTGAATGTGCTGAAAATACTTGGTCGCTAAGTTTCTCGAATATTAATGCAAAGTCATTTTCCTGATAATTGTTAAATAGATAATCTATTGTCTCTTGGTTAAATGATATAAACTGACAGTCTTTTTTTATTAGATTTATTATTGCTATGCTTATCTCTGTTTCGTTGATTATTTTTGTATTTTTTGAGTATTCCAGTAAAGATCTTATCCCGCTTGATTTGATACCAAGGCTACCTACAAAACCTCTGAGTCTTGATTCCCCTATTAGTAAAGGAATTTCATTCTTTTGAGCAATATTGAAAAATTCAATATACATTTCTGGAATAAAATTAATTAAGTTATTACCTTTAATATCCGTTGGTGGCAAACTGCGCCGTTTTAAGAATTTTATTTTCTTGGATGCGGATAAATAGTTAATTATTTCTCTTAACCCTTCATGTTCTTCCACGAACAGTTCATTCACCATGTTTAAATACATTGGCCTATATATAAGTATTTCATTAAATAGTTTATCGAGTATCCAGAAATATTCTTTGCCTATTTCCATCAGAGTAAGTAAAGCCGTATAGTCAAGAAGAACTGATTTCTTATTACTCAGATATGAGATCTCTTGAGAAAGTTCATTAGGATTACCTGATTCAATAACTAACGGCAACCCATATTCTCTATTAAATCGCCACAGATGAATAATTTCTTTCTTCCCTGTTAGCAGTGGCAAGAATACAAGGGGTATTGGTTTATCAGTGTATAAGTTTCGAATTTCTTGGGATCGTCTTATGGATTCACTAAATATACTTTTTATTTCTTCTTCATCTTTCTTTATATCCTTTTTCCAAAGCCATTCGGTATCACCGTGTTTAATATTAAACTCGATAGCATATTTGGCTAAAAGATCGGAATTGTTTTCTCTTAAATAAAAAACAGGAGCAAACCTATGAATACTATCATCTCGATTATCAAATTTTAATTCTACAGTTTTTTGAAATATCCGCTTTGCCTCGATTCTATTGCCTATAATTACAAGTGCTACCATGTAATTAATAACACTCTGTGAATTACTATAAAATTCCGGTAATTGCTCAGCTTGTTCAAAATAGCTTACAGATGTTTTAACATCACCTAATATCAGGGAAACTAACCCGAGATCGATCAGGACATCAATGTTTTTGTCCTTGTTACGTTTTCCTAATATAGTTTTTAGTTCATCGCGAGCATCTTCGAGATCATCGTCTTGCCAGTATATAGCTGCAGATGTTTCATTTAAGTAAACATCTTTAATATTTTGCTGTTTTCCGAAGATTATAAATTTCCGGCATTCATTAAACTTCGATAGTTTAAAAGAAGAAATGACTGCTATATAAAGAAGTCTCTGAAAAAACTCCAAATCGATTTTAATCTTGTTTAGAGGTATAGAAGAACAAATGCTGTAACAAAATTCAAATTCTTTTCTCTGGAAATAATAATAAGCAATATATATTTTCGCTGGAACGATTATGTCACTTTGACTCAAAGCATTCTGATAATGAACGCCAGCTTTTTCGTGATCTAAAAATGTATCGTAATAATTTCCTGTTGCGGCCTCTTTTTGCCAGATGGGAAGGCAGGAACATTGCAAGTCACGTAATACTTTTAATGCACTGTCCTTATCCTTCAGAGAAAGTAATATTTCAAGCTTTAGATAATTTATTTGTGCAATGTCCTCAGGACTAATAGTCGTCTTTCCCAAGAAGGTATCTAACAAATTTAAAGCTTCTTTCTCTTTGCCATCTTTACTTGAATGTAAAAGAGAAACAGCTTCATTAATAATGTCCTGGCATGTAATATCTTTTACTTTTGAAAGTAACTCAACTGCTTCTGGAAAAGAACCCTTATAAAAAGCCGCAGCAGCTTTGCTCTTAATCAAATCCTCATGCTCACTTTGGGCTATGCTCGAGATTTCAGTAACATCATATGCGTTATCATATTGCCCTAAGAGCATATAACATACTGAGAGATTTGCACGGGTTGAGATGTGGTGTTTTATGTTCTGATAGCGAGCGGCAACTTCTAATGATCTATTGAAATAGCTAATTGCAGATTTTATTAATTGTTCTTCTTCATCATCTAACTTTTCGTATATGTGTACGATTAGAGTATCCACCCCGATTACCTTTTTCAGATAAGCAAATCCTATTAGCGAGAGAGTTGCGTCATCAAATTCATCTTGTGACAATGATTTCCTGAAAAAATCGATTGCATTATCAAATAAATTGTCTCTTAAATAGCACTGTCCGATGGTGCGATAAATGACTGCAAGATGTTCTTTTCTAAAACCATTTATTAGATTATCCGCATCATCAAGGAAATATCTTTTAAGTAAAGTTTTCCCTTCTATGCCGGATTCTAATTCAAGACCTATCAGTATTATCAGCGCCAAATGATAAAAATTATCTACGGATAATGATTTTTCAGAATATTCCCTGCTTTTACCCTTATCACCTAACTCATAAAAATATAGCCCTCTTATTGCTAACACCCTTTTATCCTTTATGGAGATTTCCTCTGCTTTATTAAGCCATTTGTTTGCAGCTTCAAAATCATCTATGTTTATGGCACACAATGCGCAATCTGCATAAATCCCTAAGATTGTTTCTGTATCAATTTTGTCGTCTGCTTCGGCAAGTAGCGATTCATAAAAATTGATCGCTTTTCTGAAGTCTCTATCTTTTTGTATTTGTTTTATCTCATCAGCCCGAGTTTTAAAAAAACTGTTGAGCTTAGATAAGGTTTTCTCTAATTCATTTTGTAAAAGCCGCCCAACTCTTGAATCAAGCTGAAGATTATCTATAGGGGTAGTGTCAGGGAAAATTTGTCTGGTATCAATTGATTGGAATGTAATATCACGACTCGTATTGTTTTTTACATTTAAGCCTGCTATCACTTGGTCAAATTTTTTATCAATATTTTCCAGTAATTCCTTATGATCTTTATGTTCTTTTTGTGAAATTGCTATTGATTCTTCAATTTTGCTTCTGATCAAAAAGGGTGATAAGCTTGGATTCTGTAGTATTCCCTTATAAAACTCAGTTACAAAGTGGGTAATATGCGGCTCTATTGTTAGCGCTTTATTTTCTGGAAAACTGCAGTATCTTTTGACCTCTGCAATGATAAGCTTGATAATTTCATTTTCAGGGGATGAGTTTGATATTATATTAACAAGTCTCTTATTAAAAACATTGTCGCTTATTAGTATTTTGAGTTTATCAACTTCTTTTGACTCAACCTTAATTTCTTTAAGGGATTCGACTGTTATCGCCTGTAGAACATTACGGTCTTTTAAATGTTTCTTGAGTTCATCAAACTCTTTCTTCTTTTCACTATCATATCTATCTGCAAGCGTAGTGATTCCGTTTGTTAATAGCGAAAGTAAAATATTAAGTATTATTTCTTCTATCCCCATAATTTATTCTTTCCCCTCTATAAATCCACCGCTTAATTCTAATCCAACTCACCTTAAACAGCAAGAAGAATAGTGGCAGATGAATAGTGGCTTATCGAAAGAGTATCGGGAAAAAATTAAGATCAGGTAAAATCAAAAGCCGAAGATTTAAATGTCTCTCGGCTCTATCAGCAGTTTAATTCCTTCAATTACCTGTCTGACCCTTGATGGCGGCAGGGTACCGATCTTTTCTACGAGGTCTGCTTTGTCAACTGTTATGACCTGAGATATGTTGACGACACTGTCTTTCTTAAGTCCGCCTTCGCCTTTTTTCAGCATAACATTACCAGGCGCAGACGCCCTTATGATGTTAGACGTAATTGCGCATACTACAACAGTGTTGATTTTGCTTTTATTGAAAACATTGTTTTGAACGATGACGTGAGGATGTATGTAGGCGGGCGCTGAACCTCTGGGCGAGCCCAAATCAATCCAGAAAATATCACCCTGTTTGATGTTCAATAGGATTCCTTCAGGATTTTACGGGAATAATATTTTTTGCTTTTCTGTCTCAAGGAAGTCTCTTTAGTGGATTCCGGCTCTGAATACGCCTCATTAATAGCGTCTAAAAGTTTTCTTGATTTAATCTTTTCCAGAAACTCTTTAACTGCAAGAGTAAATATTTCACTACGTGAATAATTATACTCTTTGGCGGTCTTGTCTATTTCTTTAAATATTTCATCAGGGATTGATATTGCCGTTTTCATATTTTAAGTATGCAGTAAAGTTATACCGATGTCAATACCATTATTCAAACCACTCTGTACAGCCTCTAATTAGAGGCAGTTGATAAATTGCCATTTTTTATTTTTGTCATGCCCGAAGTCTGTAATCGGGCATCCAGAACTTATAATAAAGACTGGTTTCCCGCTTACTACATGCGGGAATGACGACTAAATAAAACCAAATTTTCGGGTCAATGACGACTTTTTAGCCGCACAGGAATTTATGTACAGACTATAGTTAGCCTCAATCAATCAGCCTCACAATCTCTTCGATGCTGGTAATATTCTGTTTGATTTTCTGTATGCCGGCAATTTTTAATGGAACCATGCCATTTTTTAGCGCTGCCTCCTTGATTTTCATTAAAGAGGCTCCAAGAGCAATAAATTCCCTGATCTCATCGTTCACAACCATGATCTCCCCAACAACAGTCCTGCCCATATAACCTGTATTGCTGCACATGGTACAGCCCTTTGCCTTATAAGCTGTTTTTAATGAAACATCATGCCCGTATATATTTATATCTCCGGACACATTTAATAATTTGAGTTCTTCCGCAGAAACCGCATACTCCTCCCTGCAGTTATTGCAAAGCTTTCTTACAAGCCTCTGGGCCACCACGGCGAGGAGGGAAGAAGAAAGCAGGAACCTGTCGATTTTAAAATCAAGCAATCTCGGGATCGATGTTACAGCGTCGTTAGTGTGGAGAGTAGATAAAACAAGATGCCCGGTGATTGAGGCTCTTACCCCAATCCTCGCGGTCTCTTCATCTCTTATTTCGCCAAGCAGCATGACGTCAGGGTCCTGTCTCATGAAATTCCTGCCTGCAAGGGCAAAATCATACCCTGCCTTTAAATTCACCGCTGTCTGCTTGACAAAACTCAGCTTGTACTCAACAGGGTCCTCTACAGTAAGCACATTCCTTTCGATCAGGTTTACCTCTCTCAGGGCTGCATAGAGAGTTGTTGTTTTACCGCTGCCGGTAGGTCCTGTAATCAGTATTATCCCATAGGGCTTTTGGAAAAGCGTACGCAACTGTTTTGTATTTCCATGATCAAAACCGAGCGATTCAATCCTGAGCAATTGTCCGGTACCGGCAAGAACCCTTATAACAATGTTCTCACCATAAATAGTCGGTGTTGTTGATACACGCATTTCATATTTCGTGTTAAGAAAAGCCATGGAAAAAGAACCATCCTGCGGCAGTCTCTGCTCGGAAATATCAAGCATTGACATAACCTTTATCCTCGATACAATACCGGCATGCGCTATTTTGGGAATGCAGAAGCCGTATTGCAAAACACCATCTACACGATAAAATATATTGATCGTATCTGAAGCAGGGCTTAAGTGAACGTCAGTTGTCTTCCTCCTGATTCCCTCCATGATCAGGTTTTGTGCAAGCTCGGCAACCGTGGCAGCAGGGATTGCCGGGGAAGATTTTATTTCTTTGATGGCTGCGAGAATGTTTTGCTGTATAGGATTTTCAAGAAAGAAATATGCACGTTCCAGTGTTTCATAAAACCCCATATTGTCGATCATGAATATCCTGGGCTTCAGGCCGGTGACTTTTGATGCTGTATCGATAGCCTGTATGTTGGAGGGATTGGTGATTCCTATTTCAATAGATCCATCAACTAAACGGAGCGGTATAAAACCTGTCTTTTCAGCAAGATCTTTCGGGACCAGACGGATGGCGTCTTCAGCAACATTATATTCGGTTAAATCAATGAAAGGGATTCCGGTTTGATCCGCAAGAGTCCTGGCAATCTCGGCAGAGGACACAAACCCGAGTTTTATCAGCGTCTCTCCGAGCATAGAGTCTGTTATCTTCTGGTGTGCAAGCGCAAGCTCCAGTCTTTCTTTTGTTAAGAGGCCTTTTTCTATAAGAACTTCGCCGAGTTTCATTCGAAAATCCCCCTAACCATTAACTAACCAATCTCGGGATCAGCATGATAACAAGTTCTGTTTTCTCGTCTACTTTATCAACACTCTTGAAAAGGGCACCTAAAATCGGAATATCGCCAAGAATGGGAACCTTTTCTTCTTCCAGTTCCCCTTTCTTGTCAATAAGCCCTCCGATGATAATCATTTGTCCATCCAGTACATTTACAGTTGTACTCATTTCCCTCAGATCCACGGTGGGAAGTTTTATTTCAATTGAGTTGCCACCGGTTCCGATCGATTTGCTATCAAGCTCAACAAGATTTGAAATAATAGGCGTTATCGTAAGGGTTATTTCGCCATTGCTGTGAATGTAGGGAACAATACCGAAAATGATGCCTGACAGCACACTGTTGGTTTCAACTGTAAACGTTGTTGTCGGCGTGGTCCCGGTTGTTGTAGTGGTCTCAACCCGTGAGACAAAACTTGTATTTCTGCCGACGCTTAACAACGCGGTCTGTCCGTTCATAATATTGATTCTCGGGTTGGAAAGCGTACTGACATCGCCCTGCTCCTGCAAGGCCCTCAGGAGAAAAGAGAAATTTTTGTTCTCTGTAACAGCTATCTGAAAATTGGGACCATTGCTGTCTACTGCACTGGTAAATTTCTCTGTGCCAAAATTTATTTTACCCCCCAGCATGACTGACTGAGCAATGTAGTTCCAGTCTATTCCATATTTCAATCCTTTGGACAATTGCACTTCTACAATACGCGCCTCGATAAACACTTGTCTGTTAAGCACCTTTTTTAAATTATTTATATATGCACCAACTCTTTCCAGATCCTTTTTCGCTGCAGTAACCATGACGGTTCCGGCCATTCTGTTAACAGTAAAACTTGGCTGTATCTTTCTCTGCCCGGCGTTTTGTGATTTAAGAAGGGTATCCAGCGATTTTTCTACGGCATCCCAGAAACTGAATGAGGTCTTGTCAGACTCTGATTGAATTGATACATCTCCGCTGACGGCATTTCCCCCCCCCGAACCGGCTGAGGCGGAAGATGTCCCGCTGAGGATGTCTCCGCCGGCTTTTATTTTGTATTCCTGTATGACATTGGGATGGCCCAGCTCAAATATTTCTGTTCCCATTGCACTTATTGTCATGATGTTGTCTTTAATGGAATAAAGATAATCCACAGAGTCCATGATAATATGAAGTGCGTCTTCAACGCTTATATTTTTTAATGTCATGGTAACGGGGATCTCCGTATCAACGCCCCGTTCCATTACGAGATTGAAATTTGCTGTTTCAGCAATAGTGAAAAGCACCTCCCGCAGGGGGGTATTTCTTGCGGCAACAGAAACCATCTTTGTCTGAAGTGGAGAACTGGCCTCTTTAACCGGGATAAATTCCGGGACTGCCGGTTCAGGAGTTGCAGGCGGGATCATGTTCTGCTCTTTTGAGTCTTTTTCTATTGTCTGATCAAGGACAATTGGTTCAACCTTTGTTTCTTTGGCTTTTTGTGCAGAGGCACAGGAAATTAGAAGCAGAATACAGAGAACTGAACACAGAACACAGAAAAAATGAAATAATTTTTTCATTTTGCTTTCTCCAGATATAACCATCTTTCGGTTTTATTTTTTAATAATACTCTGTCAGCTTCTATTTTAGCGACCTTCATGCCTTCTATACTATCACCTTCCCTGACAAGGATCCCTCTGATAATTGCCATCTTTCTCTTTCCAGTAACTACAATCAGTGACAAATTACTATCATTATACTCAATCTCTGGAACTATAGTACTTTCTTTTACCTGAATCTTTTCGATTAAAACCGGACTAAAATTAATAGGGATTTTCAGTTCATTACTTACAGTAATTTTCTGCTTTTCTTTTATCGCAAGGGCTGCTGGCATAAATGCCAATATACGATCCTCAGTTTCTGTAAGCTCCGTTTTAAACGGGATATAGTTAGCTATAATAAAAAGTATTATAACGAAAACAACAGGAAAGGCAATTAATATTTTTATTTTATTATCCATAGTTAAAATAGCTTTTTACTTATAGTTATCAGCTATTGGCTTTCAGCGGTATTACAAAACCACCCTGTATGTCAAGAACTACTCCTCCGGTCTCTTCTTTTATTATCATAAGATTTTTTATCCTGAACTTTGGCAAACTAAATGATTCAATATAGTTCACGTAATCGATAATCGTCCTGTAGCCGTTTACAGGAATTTTGATTTCAACGGAAAGCTGCCTTACACCTGGCGCCTCTTCAAATCTGGATATGTTTATTGATGCATTGTTCAGATGTGTTTTCATGTCATCAAGTGCTTGAAGAATAAGTCTTTCAGAGTTAATTTCCTTTTCTCTGACACCAAAATTATCCTGAAAGTATTTAATTAATGTATCTATCTGGGTTATCTCCTTTTTGATATCGTCTTCCTTAAGGTTGATACTTTCAACTGTATTGAGTGTATCCCGCAAACTGTTGTTATACCTGTGGATTGCTACCAATGACAAAACCGCAAGTCCAAAGGCAAGACCGCTGATAATATAAAAAGAGGAACTGTTTTTCAGATATTTAAAGTATTTCATTCTGCTGTCTTAAAGTTCATTTCAAGGATAAAGGTTTTATCTTTCAGTTCTACCGATTTGTTTGTGATCTCCATGTTTTTCATTTTTCGCAATTCATTGATCATGTGGTCCAGCGAATCCTGCATTGCTGAATATGTATCGGCATGAACCACGCCATTCAACGAAATAGAAAGTGTATTATCTCCCTTAACTGAGGCATTGACCATATTTAATGTTAAATTTCCAAAATCTGTCTCACCCAGGGGAATTAACAGCTTTTGAAAATCCGGTTCCGGTTTATTCAGGAACTCAACAAGGGGCATATACTGACCTATCTTTTCTTCTCTTGCACTTAATTCTGATAGAACTTTTTCGGTGTCCACTCTGCTCTTTTTCGCTAATTTTATCCGGTCTTTTTTTTCGGCTGCATTTTTTAATTCAAAAGATATGGCGCCAATACATAACAGTACAAGCATGATGAAAACTCTCGAAGCATACGTCATATAATTTTTTAAAAGATAAATTTCCCTGAATTCCTGAGTCATGATATTTGATGATTTGTGTGTAAAGTACGAAGCAACGGGTATTATAAACTCATTAAATGTTTCCCTGGTGCAATGAATATATTCAGGTATGGAAAGGCATGCGAGAGGGGCCGTAGACATGGCATTGTTCCGGGATGATTCAGAGAAGGCGCCCATTAGAAAAACCGCAGAGGGATTTATCCTGATATTCTGGAAACAATAACTGATAGTCATGTTGATGTTTTGAATATCAAAGTCAGAAAGTTCTGTTTCATATGATTCATAATTTCTTAAAAAATAAACAACGCCTCTCTTTGTGAAAAAAACGATCCGCGATTTCCCGGAGCTGAATACACCCATTTGGGCTTCACCGCTAATTTGAGAATCAAACAGTGAAGCGGCTGAAAACACCGAAGGGTATACCGCCCGGACTATCTTGCCGTTATTATAGAATCTCTCAATAGTGTTCCGGATCAAATCTTTTGGTACGGCATAATAAAAAACTTCCAGAACCCTCTTGTTCTCAATAACCTTTTCGCCAATAGAGGCATAGATAAAAGAAAATTCTTTCTGTATAATTACCTTTCTTATTTCTGATTCAATTATCTTTTTAAGAAACTGGTTTTTTACAACAGGAGTCGTGATAACGTCGTGGTAGGATTCCTTGAATTCGCTGGTTACAATAAACTCCGTGGCTTTTTCCCGGCGGAGGTAATTGTCGAATTCACTTTCAGGAATTGTTTCAGATCTTTCAATTGTTACTCTCTTACCCTTTAATGAGGCATGGACAACTTTTACATTGCCTCCTTCAAAACTGACCGCTACGGTCTTTCCCAAATGTCGTCTCCTTGGTAAAAGTTATGCGTCATTTTAACACAATCGATATGCAAGTTCTACAAGCAGTTTGCTTCTTCTTGATTTGGACATAATCCCTGAGTTATGCTGAAACAGTAATTATGAAAAACAATACTGAATTCTGTGAAGTTTGTAAAAAACCGGTTGAGGAATGTATCTGCTGTCCTGAATGAAGCCATGTTTGCAGCCTTGATAACGGGGAATATTACTGTCCGGTATGTTTCCCCGAAAAAGGGGCTGACAAGGACGGTCGTGATAACCGTCCTGATGAATATTTCATGCGCCTTGCCCTGAAAGAGGCGGAAGCGGCTTTTTCCGAAGGTGAAATCCCGGTTGGCGCAATCCTTGTTACAGGGAACGACGTCATTGCATCATCCCATAATAAAAAAGAAGCGACCCATGACCCGACTGCGCATGCGGAATTAATTGTTATCAGAGAAGCAACTATAAAGACAGGAAACTGGCGTTTGACAAACGCAACGCTCTATGCAACCAAAGAACCCTGCGTCATGTGTGCAGGAGCTATGGTAAATGCACGACTGGGCAGACTTGTTTACGGTTGTAAGGATGAAAGATTTGGAGCGATAACAAGCCGGTATCAGATTGCCCATGATACAGCGCTTAATCACCGGATAAAGGTAGTATCAGGAGTCCTGGAAAATGAATGTGCAGACATTCTTAAGAGGTTTTTTGTAAAATTGAGAACAAATGTGAAAGACAGGGATTAAGGATTAAGGGGTATGGATTATGGGATAAGGGTTAGGAAAAGACAAATAGATTTTTTTCTAATCCCTAATCCATACCCCTTATCCCTTAACACCGTCTTTCCTGGAGAGGTGCCAGAGTGGCTGAATGGGGCGGTCTCGAAAACCGTTGTGGGGGCAACTTCACCGGGGGTTCAAATCCCTCCCTCTCCGCCATATTTTCTTCACGAAACTTTCTCGACCTTGTTTGTCTCTGCCGCCTGTAAAGAGTGAATGCCATCAACTCTAAAAAATGTTTTTTTGTGATGGAGAGAAGTGCTAAATAATTCGTTCAATGGCATCCGAAAAATGGCATTTGGCATATTTAACATTACCCCGCATTCTCAAGCAATTGTTCGATACGATGCAGTAAATAGAATGGTATCGAAAACAGGACAAACTGTTTTTTATTCGGAGTGCGTATCTTTTCAAAACCAATTTGACCGGAATATATTCTGATTGCAAATTTATTTTTACTTTCATCAATGAAGTTAAGAAGAGACCTTAATGTCCCGGATTTCCCCGACTTGACTTCAACAGGAATGAGGCTGTTATGTGAGCTTATCAGATAGTCAATTTCCGAAATAGAACCTTTCTGCTCTCTGTACCAGTAAGATAAGTTTATGTTTTTTCGTATTGCCAGAGACAGTAAAGTCTGTCCTACGATCTGCTCGCTAAGCTGTCCGTGATACACGGCATTGATATCCTGTATATTCATAATTTCAGTCCGCAGTCCTACCTGATAATTGACAAGCCCTGTGTCTAAAAACAGAAGCTTCGGCGACTTCTTTAAGTTATTCACTATCGGCAGTTGCTTGGATGAAGATGCGTAAACTCTGCTGATAATCATTGCCTTCTCAATTACGTCAAATGCCTCGCTCATCTCCCTGCTGCGAAAACCCGATCCCCCGAAATTCTCATACTTAACAGGAAGTCCGATATATTTTGATGCATGCTCTACAAGATATTGAATGTATTTTGCCTTTGCAAGACTGGCGTACTTCAGGACATCATCTTTAAAGCCTGTCAATATCGATTCATACACGGGGTCCACATCAATCAGCGATTTTGTTTCTGCATATCCTGCAACTGCCTCCGGCATACCTCCAACCAGCAGGTACTCATGATACTTCTTCATTAGTGTAGTATGAATTTCAGGCGGTATGCTGCTGTCATGCTTGATGGAATTTATATAAGAGATCATCTCTGTTTCTCCCGTTGCAGACAGGAATTCCTCAAATGTTACCGGGTACATATAACAGTATTCAACCCGGCCTACAGGGAATGAAAATCCTTCAGCCTTCATTTTTACTTCAAGCAGCGAGCCTGCTGCCACGACATGCAAGTCAGGCATTTCTTCATAAAAATACCTGAGCTGATTCATTGCAATGCTGGAATTCTGTACTTCATCGATGAAGATGAGTGTGTCGCCGGGAATGATCTTTTTATTGAACTTTAACTGGATCGCCTGAAGCAATTCACGGACTGGATTCATTCTTAAAAACAATGCAAGATTGTCTTCCAGCTCCAGATTTATATATATGTATGTCTTAAAAAATTCCTGCGCAAAAAGATTTACAGCCGATGTCTTGCCTACCTGCCTCGCGCCTCTGACTACAAGGGGTTTCCTTTTCTTTCTGCTTTTCCATTCCAGAAAAAATTTATTTATAGTACGCTGAAACATGATGTAATATTCTATAACCTGTTTTTAAAATAAAATGTAATGAATTATAACCTATTATTAATTAAAAATGTAACAGAATATAGGCAACTACTCCACCATCATCAAGGGACTGTATAGAAACAGAAACATTTCTTTGTGATGAAAAGAGAGGTTGTTGTCCAGCATGAAGTTTCATTTCTTTTGCTAACAAAGAGGGAGTGTAATATATTTTAACTCCATGAACAAATCTTCAGTGAAAATGAACTTTTGAAGTTAAGGATTGCCATACTGAAGTCATCGATCACTAATCCTATTTGAGTTCTATCGTTAATAATTTGCATTTGCGTTAATTATCGCTTTAGTTTCTAATTCATGAAAAATATCATCATACAGGATTCCCTTATAACCAAACAGTAATTAACCTGATTGTTTTTTACTTTTGATGCTCTATAATTTAATTTGAAAATTAAAATAACCTGATAAAGCTAAACCTTCCGTAAGGAGGGGACAGAAAGCAACGGGTCTTAAGAAGTAAGACAGCCGAGCTGCCGAAGGATACGCCTTTGGTGAGGTCGGCTTTTTTGGTTTTGAAAATTCAACAAGTCAAGATAAAGTTTCAGAGTTTTTCATGGAGGAAATGTATTGGAAAGTCTTTTTAAAATGTTGAATCGAACAAATAAGAAAGGAGGACTTTTATGAAGCGATCTACCTTACAATCCCTTGGAATGATCTCGATAAAATACAGGATAGTTGTATTTAGAATATCGCTAATTTTGATATTTGTTTTATTCCACAGCATAGCCCAAGCAACCACTTTCATTGTGACCAACACTAATGACAGCGGTTTTGGCTCGCTAAGACAAGCAATTTTAGATGCTAACGCCAATCTATGTACTGACACTATCGCTTTCAATATACCCGGATCGGGCCATCATACTATCCAGCCAGTAACCGTCCTTCCAATCATTACCGATCCAGTGATTATCGATGGCTACACGCAACCAGGGGCCAGCCCAAACACTAATCCCCTTAAACTTGGGATCAATGCAGTACTGTTGGTTGAGCTGGACGGAAGTTTGATAGAAGGAGCCAGTGCAGCTTCACGTGTTGGATTGGAAATACTAGCCGGAAGTAGTACAGTACGAGGTCTGGTAATCAATCGTTGCAGTTATGGGATCTTTTTGAACATGAACGGTGGAAATGTCATCGAGGGCAACTTCATAGGCACGGATAACACCGGCACCTTATCACTCGGCAACTTCTTTGGTGTGTATATTTACAACCACTCCCCTGACAACATAATAGGAGGTTCGACGGCTGAGATGCGCAATCTAATCTCTGGAAATGATCGTGATGGAGTTGAAATTGCTGGTGATAGGACAAAAGTACAAGGCAACTTTATTGGAACGGATGTCAATGGCAATCCTGGTTTAGGCAATGGAAATTATGGAGTTAGAATTGATAATAATGAATATAACACCATATCCGACAATATTGTTATGTCAAATGAATATGGAGGAATTATTGCTTTTTTCTCGGGACATAATAAAATAACACACAATAAGGTTAAATTGAATCGTAATCAAGATGGAATAGCAATAAGTGGCGTTGCTATTGGTAACACAATAATCTCAAATATAATAATTGATAACGATCGACATGGAATTTTACTCTACAAAGCCACAGATCATATTGTGGCAAACAACATTATCGTTTCTAACGGATGGGCTGGTATATATAACTATGAGTCATCTGTAACGACTTTAAACAACACAATTTTAGCGAATATACAAAGGGGAATTTTTTGTAATGATACATCTTTCATTACAACAAAAAACAGCATTATTTGGAACAATGGTGATGACCTCGAAGGCTGCTCTGCAACTTATTCCAATATCGAAGATGGCGACCTGGGCGAAGGCAACATATCGACAGACCCAAAGTTTGTTGACCCTACGGGGGGCGACTATCACTTACAAGCAGATTCACCAAGTATTGATGCTGGCACTAATGCGGGAGCACCTTCTGAAGATATAGAAGGTAATCCACGTCCAATTGATGGTGATAATAACGGGATAGCAGTTACGGATATGGGAGCATATGAATTTGTGCCTGTTATGAAAATACCTGCAATAGTAGATATTAATCCTGACACTTTAAACCTGAAGAATAAAGGTAAGTGGGTTACTGTTTATGTTAAATTATCTGATAATTATAGTGCGACAGATATTAATTATGACTCTGTAATTTTGGAAACAATCCCGGCAGCTTGGAGTGAAGTTCAAGGAAATCTTTTAATGGTTAAGTTTGATCGCCAAATTCTTATTGATTACTTATCTGCTATTGATCAATCTTCCAAGGAAGTGACACTAACAGTGAGCGGCGAACTCATAGACGGCTTACTTTTTGAGGGTAGCGATACCATATTTATTATTAACGGTAGATAATAATCTTTCAGACTGACAATCCTAACTCTTTGTAGGTAATGTGCTTAATCCGAGAAGTCGGCTATACCTGAATATTTGTCAGCGCAATCAGAATTCTTTACACTGCATCTTCCTATCACGAAGCAACATTCCTTCGATCAAATGGAAACCACTCTTTTAACCGTAATCATCGAATGTAAAGTCATCACATTTGATGAGTAGGAGGTATTAGCAAGAACAGCAACCATGGTTGAAAAGTCACGGTATCTGGTAGTTATCGTTGAGCATCAATCTGTAAATCAAATTGACAATAACAGAATAAAAACAAAATTCAATTCTGTTTAGTTTATGCCGCAAGAAACGATATTATCAATTCTCCGAACATCTTTCTTTTATAAAGTACTCAGCACAAGGGAAGATAGAAAGAGTTAATACACAACCAGGTGAAAAAAATGTTAAACTAACTCCATCGTAAACCCGGTTAGAAGACCTTCGTCCTTCTAACCGGGTAAAGCAGAATTGGATATAATTTTTCTTTATTCCAGGGAAATTTGCAAAGCAAATTTTAGGTACAGGTGCTGACAGCTATCGGCTGATAGCTGAAAGCTTTATTGGAGAGGTGTCCGAGTGGCCGAAGGAGCACGACTGGAAATCGTGTAGACGCTAATACCGTCTCGAGGGTTCGACTCCCTCCCTCTCCGCCAGAAAGACAGCAATTAGCTGTCAGCGGTCAGCTATCAGTCTTAAGGAAAAAGTATTTTACTTTTTCTTTTCAAATGGTTCTTTAGCTGATTGCTGAAAGCTGAGAGCTGACAACTAATTTTCGGTCGGGTCTTTGGGCCCTGTGCAACAGTATGCTGCAAACCCCGCCAGGTCCGGAAGGAAGCAACGGTAAGCAGTTATCCTGTGTGCCGCAGGATCACCTGAAGGCCCGGCCTTAATAACAGTTAAGAGTTGTGAGTTATAAGTTATGAGTTAAAGGAAGTGAAGATTTTGAAAATTATAACTTTCAACTTTTCACTTTTAACTTTCAACTTTAAATTATTATGAGCTATATAGTACTTGCAAGAAAATGGCGGCCTCAAAGTTTTGACGATCTCGTCGGACAGGAGACGGTAACTAAAACCTTTAAAAATGCCCTGTCAAGCGGGAAAGTAGTGCATGCCTATTTATTCTCAGGGCCCCGGGGTGTGGGGAAAACATCCTCTGCGCGTATTCTTGCAAAGGCGCTGAACTGTCAGCAAAGGACGGACAGCGAGCCTTGCGGCAAATGTGAGAGTTGCAAGGCAATCACGGAGGGAGCCTCGGTAGATGTGTTTGAAATTGACGGCGCCTCAAATAATAGTGTTGATGCTGTTAGAGAACTAAGGGAAACAGTAAAATATGCCCCGTCAGGCGGGAAATATAAAATATATATAATTGACGAAGTCCATATGTTGAGCACTTCTGCGTTCAATGCACTATTGAAAACACTTGAAGAACCTCCGCCTCATGTTGTCTTTATATTCGCGACGACGGAACCGAAAAGAGTACCGGCTACAATCCTGTCCAGATGCCAGCACCATTTGTTTCGCAGGGTTAATAAAAACGTGATAAAAGAGCAGCTTAAAAAAATTACCGAAACAGAAAAAATAAATATCAGGGAAACGGCACTGGAAATGGTAGCAAAGGCGGCTGACGGCAGCATGAGAGACGCCCTTACTCTTCTGGACCAGGCATACTCTTTCAGCGAAGAGATCACCGAGAAAGAACTTCAGATCCTTTTAGGTCTGCCGGAAGCTGATATTATTTCCAATCTCTTAGAGACCATTTTAAATGGGAATGTGTCCGGGACCCTCTCCATAATAAAAGAACTAACAGACAGGGGGAATGATCTTAGGCAGATAATAAAGGAACTTGTAGAAAATTTCAGAAACCTGGCTGTCGTAAAAGTTACTCAAGGTGATAAAGAACTTTTGGAGTTTTCAGAAGATGAAATACAAAAACTGCGGGCTCTTGCATCCGGCGTCAGTATCGAAGAGTTGACTGTGCTTTTTTCTGAACTTCTCAGGCTTGAAAGCGAGGTCAAAAACGCTATAAACCCGAGATACACTCTCGAACTCGGGCTTCTCAGAACGTCATTTGTAAAGGGAATGACATCTGTTGAGCACATCTTTAAAATGCTCGGCGGGGAGCAAGGGAGGGACACACCCCTAACCCCTCTTGATAGAGGGGAATTAAGTCCCCCTTTGGAAAAGGGGGATACAGGGGGATTTTCCGGACAAATATCCGAACCGACCCCAGAAAAAAAAACAGAACTGATAAAACAGGTTGACACTGAAATCAAATCAGTTATAACAAATAAAGAAGAGCTCTGGCGGAAACTGCTTGAACAACTTGAATCAGAAGATAATCTCCTGGCCTGTAAACTTACTGAGGCTAAGCTTATCAATCTCACAACAACAGAACTTACTATTGGTTTTAATGGCGGGATGTCGGTCCTTGCCGATTCAATAAAGAAAAACACCTCTGTTATTGAATCGATACTGAAAAAACTGAGCGGGCATAAAATTAAATTAAAAACCGCCTCGCTTCCCAAAAAAGAAACAAAAAAGGATATTAATAAAATAAAAAAAGAGGTTTTTGCAGAACCTATTGTTCAGGATGCAATACGAATTTTTAATGGTTCACTGGTAAATGTCAAACCGCTTGAGGATGGTGAGGAGGTTGATGACAGTAACTGAGAGCTGTCTCCCCTCTCTTGACGGGAGGGGATGAAGGGGAGGGTGAAACAATTAGCACCCCTACCCTAACCCTCCCCCATCGAGGGGGAGGGAAGTTTAGAAAACAGGAGGACATATGTCGAAGAAAATGCTTGGCGACCTGATGAAACAGGCCCAGAAAATGCAGCAGGAGATGGGGAAAATACAGGAAGAATCAAAAAAGAAGACTGTTGAGGCATCTTCCGGCGGAGGCATGGTTGTTGCCATCGCCAATGGCGCCATGGAGGTTGTCTCTATAAAAATTGAACGTGATGTCGTGAATCCTGATGATATTGAAATGCTCCAGGACCTTATAATTGCAGCAGTAAATGAGGCACTGCGCAGGGCACAGCAAATGGTTTCAGAGGACATGAGCAAGCTTACAGGGGGTATGAACTTACCGGGATTGGGAAATATTTTTGGGTAACTATTTATTTTTATTCATGAACCCGAAAATGTCATTCCGGCTTGTCCGGAATCTTTCTTTCAGCTCCGGCTAATTCACAGAGGCGAAAAGGAAGGATTCCCGACAAGCGGGAATGACAGACATACCGCTTGTTATAACTACATTATTAATTAATCATTCTTATGAGCAACGGTGTTGTTGAAAATCTTATAAATGAACTTACAAAACTTCCCGGTATTGGAAGGAAAACCGCCCAGCGTCTTTCCTTTTTTATTATGGGAATACCGGAAGATGAAGCGCTGTCCATAGCAAATGCAATAATTGAGATAAAGAAAAAGGCGCGCTTCTGCAGACAGTGTTTTAATATCACTGAAGAGGAGATTTGCTCCATCTGCAGGAGCTCTCAGAGAAATAAAAATACAATTTGTGTTGTTGAAGAACCGAGCAATCTTATTGTTATAGAAAACACAAAAATCTATAACGGGCTTTATCACGTCCTCCTCGGAGCGCTTTCCCCAATTGACGGTGTCACTCCTGAAAGACTCAAGATAAATGAACTTGTCGAACGAGTGAAATCAGGAGACATTTCGGAAGTAATTATCGCAACCAATCCAAATACAAAAGGGGAAACCACTGCCCAGTATTTATCTCAAATATTGAAACCTCTTGGAGTAAAAATCACGCGCATTGCATATGGGCTGCCCATCGGCGGAGACATTGAATTTGCTGATGAAGTGACGCTCTCCAAATCAATCGAGGGCCGCAACGAAATGTAAATATGAACATTTCATAATTTGTTCATATTCACCTTGTATTGTATAGGGGAGTATGGTATACAATTTAACAAAAGAATAAGGAGGAAAGACATGAAAAAATGGATTGGAATTACAGCATCTGTAATTTTATTAATTACAGGTATTGCCTATGCAAAAGATTATGAGGTAAAGAAAAAGGCAGGCGATTATGATGTTGTGATTAAAATTGATAAAAATCCGCCTTCTGTCGGAAAGAATAATATGGAGATCGAGATTAAAGACAAGTCCGGCAAGTATGTGACGGATGCAAAGGTTGTTGTGGAATACACCATGCCTGCAATGTCCGGTATGCCTGCAATGGATTACAAGACGGATGCAAAGCTTGACGGCTATGAATATAAGGCAACAATGGATCTCTCGATGTCGGGTTCATGGAATGTGGTTGTAAAAATAACCCGCGGCGATAAGACATCAAAAGTTAAATTCAGCGTAGATGCACAGTAATACAGAAGTCAGAAGTCAGAAGTCAGAAGTCAGAATGAATCCCCCTGTGTCCCCCTTTGAAAAAGAGGGATTAAGGGGGATTTTTGCATTACTTACTGCTTACTGCTTATTGTTTACTGCTCCCGCCTTTGCTGAAGAACTTAAGCTTCAGCCGCTTATCGACGAGGCGCTGAAAAACAATCACGAGATACTCATGCTTGAGGCAAGAGAATCAGTTTCGAAATTCAAAATCCCCCAGGCCGAAAGCCTTCCCGATCCCATGTTCATGTTTGGATATTTAAATGACGGCGTAAGAGACCTGTACACATTTGATGATGAGATGGCCTCTGATTCACAATGGATGTTCTCCGTATCACAGATGTTCCCATATCCCGGGAAACTGTCATTAAAAAGCGAGATGGCTTCACGAGATGCCGAGAGCATTCTGGCATCACTTGATGCAGCGCGTTTAAGAGTCGCGGCGAGAGTCAAAGAGCTTTACTACGAACTGTTTCTCACCTATAAAAGCATCGACCTTGTAAAAGACATGTCTGCGCTTTTTTCGAGGATTGAAGAGGCGGCTCTTGCACGTTATTCGACCGGGATGGCTCCTCAGCAAGAGGTATTGATGGCACAAACCGAAAAATACATGCTCCTTGAAAAAGAGGAGATGTTTGTACAGAAGGTCCAGTCCCTTGAAGCGATGATCAACAGCACATTGGGCAGGGACGGCGGCATCACACTCGGAAGACCGGTTGAATTATTGCCTAAAGAATATAATTACAGTATCGAAGAACTTCTTAAGGCAACATACGAGACCTCGCCTGAGATAAAGGTTAAAGACAGGATGATAGCGGGAGCTGAGACAAAGGTTGAAATGGCAAAGAAGGAATACTACCCTGACTTCACCGTCAGCGCAAACTACTTCGCCAAAAACAAATATTTCGAAGACATGTGGGGTCTGACCGCCACTGTCAACATTCCGATATTTTATAAGACAAAGCAGCGGCAGGCGGTCCTCGAGGCTGAGGCTTCTTTGTCAGGGATAAAACACGAACTGGACGATATAAAATACATGCTGTCTTCAAATATAAGGGACAATTACTCCATGCTCAAGTCTGCGGAGAAACTTATGGATTTATACAAGAACGGACTGATACCGAAGACATATCAAAGTTTTGAATCGGCCATTGCCGGATACAGGACAGGAAATATCGAGGCGATAACCGTTATGACAACTCTTAAGTCTCTGATTGATTACGAGCTTTTAAACTGGAAACAATTTATCGAAAGGGAAAAAGCGATTGCGAGACTTGAGGCGTTGACAACGGTCAAGAGTCAATAGTCCTTTGTCGTTTGCAGGGGCAAGACGTTGCCTTGCCCAAAAGACAACCGCAGGCTGAAGCCTGCGAGTGAGGAGTTGGTTAAAATGAAACATATAATGATTTCAGGATTAATAATTTTCTTATTATCTTTCTTCAACACGCCTTCATTCTCTCAAGTCCACCAGCACGGAGCGCCTGCCGGAGAAACCGCTAAACCACAGACTCAGGAGGCAGCGCAAAAAGAAGAAGCGGACGAAGAAAAAAATACCATCGAGATCGAGCCTGAAAAACAGCAATTGATCGGCGTTAAAGTAGTTGAAGCTGCAGTAAGGCCCATGCAGAAAATAATAAGGACAGTGGGACGCATTGAATATGATGAAAGACGGCTTGCTACAGTTAATACCAAATTTGAAGGCTGGATTGAAAAGCTATATGTTGATTACACCGGGAAGTATGTGAAAAAAGGAGAGCCTCTTGCAGAGATATACAGCCCTGAACTTGTGGCAACACAGCAGGAGCTATTGAATGTATTGAAATGGAACCAATCAGCGGTCAGCGGTCAGCAATCAGCAGTCAGCTCAATGCTTTCTAAAGACGCTGAGCGAATCGTTGACGCAGCAAGACAGAGACTGAAATTGTGGGACATCACGGATGAGCAGATAAAGGCGATTGAGGAATCAGGAAAGCCGATCAGGACATTGACGATCTACAGTCCCGTAAACGGATACGTTGTTCAGAAAATGGCTTTGCTCGGTATGCGTTTTATGCCGGGAGAAAAACTCTTCGACATAGCAGACCTGTCAACTGTCTGGGTCATATCCGATATTTACGAATACGAAATACCATTCATCAAGGTCGGGCAGACAGCGGATATTACCCTCAGCTATTTCCCCGATAAGAAATTTTCATCTTCCATCGATTATATATATCCGGCTCTCTCAGCCGATACAAGGACGGCAAAGGTCAGGTTCATCATCACAAATCCTTCTGCGCAGTTAAAGCCTCAGATGTTTACAAACGTTGAGATTAAAATCGACATGGGCAGGAGACTTGTGATTCCCGATGATGCGGTGATTGATACCGGAATACAGCAGTTAATTTATGTAGACAAAGGTGAAGGATATTTTGAGCCTCGAGAAGTGCATCTCGGTCTGAAGGCTGATGGAATGACAGAGATTCTGCACGGCGTGGAAGCAGGCGAAAAAGTGGCCGCCTCCGGCACGTTCCTTATTGACTCGGAAGCCCAGTTGAAGGGAGTGAAGCCAATAAGAAGGGATTAGGGGTTGGGGATTATTGTCATTCCCGCAGTCAGTAAGCGGGAATCCAGGCAATTAGAGGAACTGGATGCCCGATAAAGAACCCCCGATTACGAATTTCGAGGGCAGGCTTCGGGCATGATGAATAAAGGTTTATGAGGCATTACAAATGACAGCATTAGTAATTGCACTATGATTTCCAAAATAATCGAATACAGCGCAAGGAATAAATTCATCATCTTCCTGCTCGTATTTTTTCTTTCAGCATGGGGATACTGGGCGCTTAAGAATACGCCTCTCGATGCCATCCCGGATTTGAGCGACACACAGGTTATCATTTTCACGGAATGGGCGGGGAGAAGCCCGGACCTTGTTGAAGACCAGATAACCTATCCGATTTCCTCCACATTACTTGCGGCTCCGAAGGTGCAGGTCGTGCGCGGTTTTTCATTCCTTGGAAGCTCCTTCATCTACGTCATCTTTGAAGAAGGAACGGACATCTACTGGGCGCGTAGCAGGGTGCTTGAATATCTTCAGGCGGTAAAAGCGAAGATCCCCGCTGACGTTAATCCCGTGCTCGGGCCTGACGCAACGAGTCTCGGCTGGGGCTTTTCCTATGCAATAGTTGACGAAACCGGTCAGTACAATCTTGCGGAGCTTCGCTCCATTCAGGACTATAATGTCAAGCTCGCCATTGAAAGCGTTCCCGGCGTTTCTCAGGTCGCAAGCATCGGGGGCTTTGTAAAGCAATACCAGATAACCATCGACCCCAACCGTCTTCTTGCATACAACCTTCCGCTTATGAAAGTTATGGAGGCCGTAAAAAAGAGCAATAAGGACGTGGAAGGCAGGGTGCTGGAATTTTCAGGCATCGAATACATGGTGCGCGGCAGGGGATATATCAAAAATCTGAAAGACCTTGAAAATATCGCGGTCGGAACCAACGGCGCAGGGACGCCTGTATTTCTGAAAGATGTTGCGAACGTGCAACTGGGCCCGGAGATAAGAAGGGGACTTGCAGATATTGACGGCAAGGGCGAAGTGGCAGGCGGAATTGTAGTTGTGAGATTCGGTGAGAACGTCTTAAACGTCCTTGAAAGGGTGAAGGAGAGGATAAAGACCGACATCGCGCCGAGCCTTCCCAAAGGTATGAAGATCGTCACCACGTATGACCGAACAGATTTAATACACCGCTCCATCGATACACTTAAAGAAGAGATCATCAAACTCTCAATCGCCGTCAGCGCTGTCTGCATAGTATTTCTCTTTCACCTGCCGAGCGCACTGGTTGTAATCCTCACATTACCCATAGCAATCATTATCTCCTTTGTGTGCATGTACTATCTCAATGTGACCTCAAACATCATGAGCTTAAGCGGAATAGCCATCGCCATCGGAGCAATGGTCGACGCCTCAATCATCATGGTGGAGAACGCGCATAAAAAATTAGAAGAAGCGGTCAGCGGTCAGCATTCAGCGGTCAGCAGGACAGATATAATCATCGAGGCCGCAAAAGAAGTTGGCCCCTCACTGTTCTTTTCATTGCTCGTCATTACTGTCGGATTCCTTCCCGTATTCACCCTTCAGGCGCAGGCGGGAAGATTATTTAAACCGCTTGCGTACACAAAGACCTTTTCCATGCTTTTTGCGTCATTCCTTGCAGTGACTATTACTCCCGTGCTTATGACGTTTTTCATACACGGCAAAATCCCTGTCTTGAGCAGGCTGCCCATACTTAAATACATGTTTACGATTTATCCTGAAGATAAACATCCCGTAAGCATAATTCTTCACAGGCTGTATGAGCCTTTCGCAAGGCTTGCGCTCAGATTCAAAAAGACGGTCATCGTTCTTGCAGTAATCATAATGGCGCTGACTGCATACCCGTTTATAAAAATCGGCAGCGAATTCATGCCGCCTCTTTATGAAGGAACGCTCTTCTACATGCCTGTCACTGTCCCCGCGGCGTCAATCTCGGAGGTGTCAAACCTTCTTCAGTTACAGGACAAGCTTATTAAACAGGTTCCTGAAGTTGCGCAGGTATTCGGAAAGGCAGGCAGGGCGGAGACCGCCACTGACCCCGCGCCCCTTGAGATGTTTGAGACGATCATCAATCTGAAGCCGGATACTCGTCCATCCTGGTTCGATAAGCTTCTCTATAAAATCGGGCTCAAGAAAGATCTCCCGAAATCGGAATGGCGCGAAGGCATGACAGTGGAGAGATTGAAAAACGAACTGAATGACGTGCTGTCAATCCCCGGGGTTGCAAACTCATTTACGATGCCGATAAAGGCCCGTATCGACATGCTTGCCACCGGCATAAGGACTCCTGTAGGCATCAAAGTTATGGGTCCCGACATTAACGAAATTGAGAGAATCGGGCTTGCTATAGAGCATCATTTAAAAGACATCCCCGGCACGCGGAGCGTGTATGCGGAGAGAGTGACCACAGGTTACTTCCTCGACTTCAACATCAAACGTGAGGAGGCTGCAAGATACGGTCTGACGGTTGATGATGTACAGCAAATTATAGAATCCGCTGTAGGCGGAATGAACCTCACTACAACTATCGAAGGAAGAGAACGCTACCCGGTGAACGTCAGATATGCACGGGAATTAAGGAACGACATTGAGAAACTCAAAAGGGTACTTGTGCCTGTAATGGATAACAGTCAGCGGTCAGCAATCAGCGATCAGCAGTCAGCAATGGGCAATCTGCAATCAGCTTCTATGAATACTCTGCAGGTTCCCCTCGGCCAGCTTGCCGATATAAAAATTGTCAGAGGTCCCACGGGCATCAAGAGCGAAGAAGGCCTTCTTGCAGCTTATGTGTTTATTGATTTTACGGGCCGGGATGTCGGCGGATATGTGGATGATGCAAAAAAAAGGGTTGCATCTTTAAAAATACCTGACGGCTACCGCCTTGAATGGAGCGGAGAATACGAATACCTTGTCAAAACACGTGAAAGGCTCAAACTCGTTATTCCGCTGACTGTGCTTATCATCTTCGTCCTGCTTTATCTGAATACAAAATCCGTCACAAAAACAATTATCGTCTTCCTTGCGGTACCGTTCTCTCTTGTCGGCGCATTCTGGCTTTTATATTTCCTTAATTACAACCTGAGCATCGCTGTTGTAGTCGGGCTGATAGCGCTTGCAGGACTTGATGCGGAAACCGGCGTTGTGATGCTCCTTTATCTTGAGCTCGCATATGAGCAATGGAAAAAAGAGGGGAAGATGAGAAATCTTGCCGACCTCAAAGAGGCCATCATGCATGGCGCTGTAAAAAGGATCCGTCCAAAAATTATGACCGTCAGCGTAATCCTCGCCGGACTGATTCCAATAATGTTCAGTCATGGCGCTGGCTCCGACGTAATGAAACGTATCGCCACTCCAATGGTCGGGGGCGTGGTTACCTCGGCAATTCTTGAATTGATCATCTATCCTGCGATTTATTTGCTGTGGAAAGGAAGGAGGTTTAAAAAAAATGAAAACGCTTAGCATTATCATGTCCCTTTTTTTGATCGGCAGCGGCGCTGTTTTTGCAGGGACTTCAGATCATAAACATGTCGGTCACACAATGAGTCCTGAGATGAAAAAACAGCACGAGACAATGACGACAATCGTCAAACAATGGCAAGCATGTAAAAATGCCCTTAAAGATAATAATTTTAAGGATGCGGACCTCGCAGTTGAAACTATCATTGAAGCGGCCGCCGACATTGACAGCTTCAGATTACATAAAAATGCGGATAAACAGGAACAGTTTGCCAAACAATGCAATGTCTTTAGAGAAAACATACTGAAATTAAAGGACGAAATAAAAAGAAAAGATGCTGACGCTGCAAACAACCTCTCAACAAAAGTAGAAGAAAGCTGCAAACAATGTCATTCAACATTCAGGAAATAAGACCTGAATTACTAAGGGGCATTATCAAAACTTCAGGCATTAGCCTGTAAGACGCGGGCAATCGTCTCCCTGTCAACATTTTCCTCTATCCTGACTTTGCCGATAGCTTCCGGAAGGATAAATCTTATTTGACCTGCCATGACCTTTTTATCAATTTCCATGGCATTGATAATCTCTGAGGAATTAATATTGTCAGGTATTATAGCCGGGAGTTTATACAGTTCTACGAGGCGTTTTATACGCTCCGCTTCTTTTTTTCTGAAGATATTCATCCGGACCGCAAGGTCCGCAGCAGCGCACATACCGATTGCAACAGCCTCTCCATGCAGAAATCTCTTATAGTCCGTTGCTGTTTCTATGGCGTGACCGATTGTATGCCCGAAGTTTAATATAGCGCGTAATCCGGTTTCTTTTTCGTCTTTTGATACAATCCCTGCCTTAATCTCGCATGAACGCCTGATTACATGAATAAGGCTGTCTCCGAGGGAAAGAATATTCTCTCTGTTGTTTTCAAGGTAATTAAAGAGTTCCTTGTCGGCAATCACTCCGTATTTAATTATCTCAGCCATGCCGGCGGATAACTCTCCTTTTGGCAGTGTTCTTATTGTATCAATATCGATCATGACAAGCGAAGGCTGATAAAAAGTGCCTATCATGTTTTTACCGAGAGGATGATTCACCCCTGTCTTGCCGCCTACAGAACTGTCAACCTGCGCAAGCAGGGTTGTTGGAACCTGTACATATCTGATTCCTCTCATATATGTTGACGCTACAAAACCGGTTATATCGCCGACAACGCCCCCGCCAAAGGCGATAAGCATGGAGTTTCTGTCAAACCTTGCCTTGAGAAGTTCTCCATGTAAATGATATGTCCAGGTAAAATCTTTATATTCTTCTCCGTCGGGGATGAGAATGACCTCAGGTGTTATATCAAAATCATTCAGCGCTTTAAGAAGTGTATCTTTGTAAATAGGGAAGACCGTCTTGTTGCTGACAACCGCAACTTTGGAAGGCCTGAATTCTTTCAATCGGAGGCCGAGTTTCTGAAGAATTTTACTTCCAATAACAATACTGTAACTTCTCTCCTTCAGGTCAACAGTCACGATCTGCGCATCAAGCGCAAGCATTTCCATGATTTCCTCTGCTGTCTCTTCAGGGGTGATATAATTGGTGTCAACGGATGCATCAGCCTGCATGTAAAGAGGCACTCTTTCCGTTAGCAGCTTATTGATCTCCTCCAGCGGCTCTTCGACTTCGAGTAAAGGTCTTTTCCCGCCTTCAAGCATAACTCTCTTAAGAATAATTTTAGGGTCTGCTTTAAGCCAGATGACAATTCCTCTCCTGCCGAGATTTTCCACATTATTTCTGTTCTTAATAACACCGCCGCCTGTCGCAATCACAACGTTGCTTATTTTTGATACTTCTTTAACTACGGCCTGCTCAATATTGCGGAAATAATCCTCGCCCTTTTTCTTGAATATGCGGGAAATGGGAGTGCCTTCCCTTTCCTCAATCAAAACGTCTGTGTCAATAAACTTATATCCGAGCTTCCTGCTGAGTTCCTTGCCAACAGAGGTTTTCCCTGTCCCCATAAAACCTGTCAAAACGATTTTCATAGTAGATCCTTTAAAGTTAATATAATAATACCAGAATTTCAGGCTTTAGGATATATTTTTTAGAAGACAGATGTCAGACTGTTTTCTGTTTGTCTGTTGTTGTTATCTTTGCAACATTTTGCTGTTTTATATAAAATTCTGTAGAAATCAAAAGGGTGTCTTATGATATAGTAATTACACAGAAGAAAATTAAAATTCAAAAACCAAAATTGTGGAGAAAATTTACCAAATTAAAATAAAAACTCATTAATTTTACATTTTGATATTTTATTTTTGATCTATCCTAGAGGAGAAACCATGATACCGCGTTATACAAGACCTGAAATGACGAAAATATGGGAACCGGAAAACAAATTCCGGAAATGGCTTGATGTTGAGATTGCCGCATGCGAGGCGTGGGCACAACTTGGAGAGATTCCGAAGAAAAGCCTTCAGGTAATCAGAAAAAAGGCAAAGTTTAACATCAAACGGATTGACAAGATTGAACAAACGGTTAAACATGATGTTATTGCATTTTTAACTTCTGTTGCCGAATATGTCGGTCCTGACTCCCGCTTCATCCATAAGGGGCTTACATCTTCTGATATCCTCGATACTGCTCTGGCAATCCAGATGAGAGAGGCTTCGGATATTATTATCGACGATATCAAAGAACTCATGTGCGTTCTAAAGACAAATGCTTTTAGATATAAAACCACTTTGCGTATGGGAAGGAGCCACGGCATCCATGCTGAGCCTTCAACATTCGGACTGTTGTTTGCATTGTGGTATGAAGAGATGAAGAGGAATCTTTTCCGTGTACAATGCTCAAAGGAAACAATCAGTTATGGAAAGCTGTCCGGTCCGGTTGGAACATTCTCCAACATACCCCCATTTATTGAGACCTATGTATGTAAAAAACTCGGGTTAAACCCTGCGCCGGTTTCCACTCAGATCATTCAGAGAGACAGGCACGCAGAATACATGAATGCACTTGCACTTATAGCAGCCACTATCGAAAAGATTGCCGTTGAAATCAGGCATCTCCAGCGGACTGAGGTGCTTGAGGCAGAGGAGCCGTTTGAGAAAGGACAGAAAGGCTCATCTGCAATGCCGCATAAAAGAAATCCCATCGGCTCTGAAAATCTCAGCGGGCTGGCCCGCATTGTGCGTTCAAATGCATTGGCTTCGATGGAAAACATTGCATTATGGCATGAGAGAGATATAAGTCATTCCTCAGTTGAACGGATCGTTATCCCTGACAGCACCATACTTATTGACTACATGCTTGCACGCCTTACAAAGATTCTCAGGGGTCTAAATGTTTATCCCGATAGAATGCTTGAGAACATCAATAAAAGTTTCGGACTTTATAATTCCCAGCGGGTCATGCTTGCCCTGATTGAAAAAGGTATGAGCCGTGAAAATGCCTATCAACATGTTCAGAGAAGCGCTATGGAGAGCTGGAGCAGTAAAAGAGAATTTAAAGAAATTCTAAAAAACGATAAAGAGATAAAACAATATCTGTCTTCAAATGAAATAACAAAGCTTTTTAACTTGTCTTATTACACAAAGAACGTGAATTATATTTTCAGAAGAGTTTTTAAATACTAATCAGTTCATTAGTATGAAGACACGTTTGTCATGCCCGCAGGTAGTAAGCGGGCATCCAGTGCCTTTCTGGATTCCCGCTCAAAAGACTGCGGGAATGACGCTTATGTATTCTTACTTATGAACTACTTAGTAGTCAGCTTCCTATCTTTTCAGCCTCATCAATAAGCATAACAGGTATATCGTCTTTAATATGATAGAGTAGTTTGCACCTGTCGCAAATCAGGCCGTCTTCAGATGCGTTCAATCTCAGATCCTCTTTGCACTGAGGACATGCCAGGATATCGAGCAGTTCTTTTTTAATGGTCATGTGTATCTCCTTTTGTAAGGTTACATAATAACAGGAATTTTATGTTGTCACAAGAAATACATTTATTGTCTTTATTATACTGTTAACACCTTGTTAATGTTAATATATCCTGGCTATAATGTTTATCCGTTAATTAATCGTAGGGGCAATTCATGAATTGCCCCTACTTTTGAAGGTTGGCTTTTTACGAGGAAAGCAATGCGAAAGAAAATCACTATCATAGGCGCTGGAAATGTCGGAGCCTCGACAGCACAGTTGATCGCAAAAGAAGGGCTTGCCGATGTAGTGCTTTATGACATTGCAGAAGGAATTCCTCAGGGCAAGGCGCTTGATATTTCGGAGGCCTGTCCGCTCTGGTATTCTGCTGTTTCTGTCAGAGGAACAAACAGTTATGCTGACACGGAAGACTCGGATGTTGTTGTCATTACTGCGGGTTTCCCGAGGAAGCCGAACATGTCAAGGGATGACCTCCTTCATGCCAACGCGGATGTTATTAAAAATGCATCCGGTGCAATTGCAAAGACTTCCCCCAATGCCATCATTATCGTTGTAACCAATCCAATGGATGCAATGGCACAGCTTGCCTGGAAGACCACGGAATTTTCCTGCAGGCGCGTTATGGGAATGGGGGGAATACTTGATGCATCAAGGTTAAGGGCGTTCCTTGCATGGGAATTGAATGTATCTCCTGAAGATATAGAGGCGATGTTACTTGGCGGACACGGTGACCAGATGGTGCCGCTTCCGAGGTTTACCACTGTTAAGGGAATTCCGGTAACTGAAATCATGAAGAAAAACAGAATCGATGCATTGATCCAGAGAACGAGAAGCGGGGGAGCGGAGATAGTCAGCCTGCTCAAGTCAGGAAGCGCATATTATGCTCCGGCGGCTGCAACATTTCAGATGATAAAATCCATACTTAATGATGAAAAAAGGATGCTGCCGTGCGCTGCATATCTGAACGGAGAATACGGGGTGAAAGACCTCTATGTAGGCGTGCCTGTCATACTCGGAAAAGAGGGCGTTGAGAAGGTAGTTGAGATAAAGCTTACCAAGGAAGAAAAAGCCCAATTCAGAGAATCATGCGCATCTGTAAGAAAGCTTATTAAGAAGCTTTCGATATAAATTATTCGTAGGGGTGAGGCGGTGCCTCGCCCCTGTTATTGAAACGTCATACATAAATCATCTATCAAAAGGGCGCTTCACCGAATCGCCCCTACGAATGATCCAAGCCGAAATCTTTCATTCCGGAAAAGCATATCCATCTTGACGAACGATTTTTTTATGGTGAAAGACTGAACTTTCTAATCCCGCTTCTCATTAATGAGATATTTGGCAACCACTGACTCAAAATAGCCAGATGTCGAAATACCTTATTGCAGCAGTCTTAACACTTACAGAGTTGCTTTGACAAATCGTTCGTAAACAGAGATTCCTTGACAAAGTTTTTGCCGTCAAATATACTTACCGGTAGGTATATAAGATAAATTTAGCAAAGGAGTTTTGATGGCGAAAAAAAAATACCCGGTAAAATCCGGAGAGCATGCGGCGCGGGAACGTCTTCTCCAGTCAGCCCTTGATATCTTTAACGAAAGGGGATATGCCGCCACTTCCGTGCGGGAGATTGTTGAGGCCGCGGATGTGTCAAAGCCGGTGCTCTATTACTATTTCGGGAACAAAGAAGGCATTTACACAGAACTGATGACAAAACCCTTCGAGGTACTTGAAAAGATATTAAAAGAAACCGTACAAGAAGAATTGAGCGCGCGTGAACGCGTGATACGGCTCTATGACAGGATATTTCTCCTGTTCATGAAAAATCTCAAGGCGGCAAGACTTATGTATTCGATCTATTACGGGCCTCCTCAGGGCGCGCCGTTCATTGACTTCGAGGGCTACCACCTCAAGATAAGAGAGGTAACGGATCTAATTGTGAAGGACGGGATCGAAAGCGGCGAATTCCGAAAGGTGAATGCAGATACGTTGTCATGTGTGTTGATAGGGGCGCTGAACTTTGTGCTTGAAGAGCAGCTTTGCCACCGCTCCCCTATGGTAGACAAAAAAGGACTGTCCGCCATGCTCGCTTTAGTCTTTGACGGGGTCACTCCTTCAAAATCGAAAAGGGAAAGGTGAGTTACATTGACTATGAATAAGAACATACTATTATTTTTCATATTGCTTTCTATACTATGGACGTCAGGATGTTCTTCAAAAAGCGCTGACGGCAAAAATGAGGACAAGGCCGGTCGTCCCGCGGTGGCTGTAGAAACCATAACGGTTGCAGCTTCAGAACTGATCGAAGGGATCGATGTGGTCGGTTCCCTGACCCCAAAATACGAGGCAGAGGTGAAGTCCCAGATCCTGGGCCTCATAAGTGATGTTTATGTTACCGAATGGGTAAGAGTAAAGAAGAATGATCCCCTTGCCCGGATAAACGTAAGTGAGACCGGGGCTCTTGTAAATAAGGCCGGGGCTGCGGTTGAATCGTCAAAGGCCGGATACCTTCAGGCTCAGGTCGTTGCCCAGCGCGCAGAGCGTGAAAAGGCCCGCATGCAGAAGCTCAGGGAATTCGGCCTTGCCACGCAGCAGAATTATGATGATGCAGAATCAGAGACAGCGGCGGCAAATGCCGGAGTTGAAGCAGCGCGGGCCCAGATCAGCGCGGCAGAAGGAGAACTGCGCTCGCTTCAGGCGCGCCTTTCCAAAGGGCTGATACTTTCTCCTATGGACGGGGTCGTCTCCCTGCGTGATGTAAATGTGGGCGATCTTGCCAGCGATACAGGAGCAGCCAAGGCGCTCTTTAAGATCGTAGATAACAGAATCCTCAAACTTACCGTCACGGTCCCGTCGGTAGATATGGCTTCCATAAAAATTGGGGACCCTCTGACTTTCACGGTGGACGCGCTTCCCGGTAGAAAATTTTCGGGTAAGGTAATGCACATAAACCCTTCGGTGGACGAAGCGGACAGATCGGTAAAAGTGATCGCTGAAGTGATCAATTCATCGGGAGAATTAAAGGGAGGACTTTTTGTTAAAGGTATGATTCAGACAGGAATCAGGAGATCTGTTATCCAGGTCCCCCGCTCAGCTCTCACAGGTCTTAATGTTGCGGGGAAGAAGGCCGGCGCATACGTAATTGAAAATGACCTGGCGCATTACAGGGAAGTGGTCACCGGCGTGATCGCGGGAGATCAGGTGGAAATTGTTTCGGGACTAAATCCCGGGGAACTGCTGGTTGTACGCGGCGGCTTTAATTTGAAAGACGATGACAAAGTCATAATCACCGGCCAGGGGGGTTAGGGGATGCTTCTTTCTGATCTTTCCATAAAGAGGCCTGTCCTGGCGGCGGTCATGATGCTGACCCTTGTTGTATTAGGTATATTCTCGTACCGCCGGCTGTCCGTTGAAATGTATCCCAATGTAGAGATACCTGTTGTTTCTATAGTTACAAAGTTTCCGGGCGCGTCTCCGGAAAGCGTTGAAAGGGAACTGACTAAAAAGATCGAGGAGGCGGTAAATCCTGTTGCAGGGGTGAAGCGCGTCATCTCATATTCCCGCGAAGGGGTCTCCACCGTGGTGGTGGAGTTCCGCCTTGAAGAGAAGATCAATGAGGTCGCACAGGAGACCCGGGCTAAAATAAATGCGGTCCGGGGCGAACTGCCGCAAGGCATCGAAGACCCCATTATACAGAAGCTCGATTTCAATGCCTTACCGGTCATATCGCTTGCAGTCCGTTCCTCGTCCCTTTCAAACCGTGACCTGACCCTTCTTGTCGAAAAGAAAATAAAGCGCCGTCTTGAAACCGTTGCCGGAGTGGGAAAGGTCGATCTTGTCGGTTCAGCAAAGAGAGAAGTCAATGTTGTTATAGACCCGGTCCGTATCGAATCCCTCGGCATCGGCGTTGACACTGTGATAAACGGACTGAGGTCGGAAAATGTAAATACCCCGTTGGGAAGGCTGAACCGCGGCAACACCGAGTATCCGCTCCGCGTAGCAGGAAAACCGGACCGCGTGGAGCAGTTCCGCTCTATGGTAATTGGTGAACGCGAAGGCAGACCGATCAGGCTTGCAGAGGTTGCGGAGGTGGTGGACGGCATTGAAGAGGAGCGGTCCCTTGCGCTTGTAAACGGTATTCCCGCAGTGGCGCTTGATATTCAGAAACAATCCGGGGCGAATATGGTGGAGGTTGTAGATGCGATTAAGAAGCGTGTCTCCCAACTTCAGCCGGAACTTCCTTCAGGCGTGACTCTGGACGTAGTGCGCGACGCCTCTACCATGACGCTTGATTCTCTCAGGGATGTGAAGGAGCCGATGGTCATCGGCGGTATCCTCACGGTCCTGATAGTCTTCTGCTTCATCAACTCATGGCGCTCTACGGTCATAACCGGGATTACCCTGCCCATATCGGTTATATCATCATTCATCATCCTGAACGCGCTCGGCATGACGCTCAACATCATGACGCTCATGGCGCTCTCACTTGCCATTGGCCTTCTGATAGACGACGCTATAGTTGTACGGGAAAATATCGTCCGGCATCTTGAACGTGGTGAGGACCATTTCACTGCTGCGCGCAATGGTACGAGCGAAATAGGGCTCGCTGTCTTTGCCACGACAATGTCTATTCTTGCCGTGTTTGTGCCGGTGGCTTTCATGAAGGGTATCGTGGGACGTTTCTTCTTCTCCTTCGGTATAACTGTGGCCTTCGCGGTAACTGTATCTCTTATAGTGTCATTCACGCTCGATCCCATGCTGTCATCGCGCTGGCATGATCCGGCCATACACAGGGAAGGAAGACGCGGGTTTATCTCACGTATGCTCGACCGCTTTAATGATCTGTTTGAGAATATAGCGGAGCGTTACCGCGGACTGATCGGATGGGCCTTAGGACACCGCAAGACCGTCCTGTTCTCTGCATTGGCCGCCTTTGTCGGCGGGCTTATGATATTCGGCATGCTCGAATCATCCTTCATGACCAATTTTGATAAAGGTGAATTTCAGGTGAGTTTTAAAACCGCTCCGGACGCATCGCTCAGCGAAAGCCGCAGCCGCCTCAACGCAATGCTTGAAGCGCTCAAAGATATTTCCGAGATTGATCACACCTATTCTACTGTCGGCGCAGGCGACAGCGGTACAGTACAAAGCGGAGTGGTCTATATCAAGCTCAAGGAAAGCTCTGAGAGGAAGAGGAGGCAGGAAGCCATCCAGCGGGATGTCCGCAACAGGCTTCAGCGCATTCCGGGAATTAAGATATCTATTGAGGAAGCAGGCGGGGTTGGAAGCAGTATCAAACCCCTCGTTGTGAATGTGAGGGGTGAGGATATATCCTTATTGAAAAAGTATTCCACCAAGTTGAAGGATAAGATGTACGGGATCCCCGGCATTGTCGATATTGAAGCGACACTGGAGAATGATATCCCCGAATACCGGCTTACGGTGGATAGAGAAAAGGCGGTGAACGCCGGGATCATGACCGACCGCATCGTCCGCACCGTAAGCGCGCTTGTCGGAGGGGAAGCAGTTACAACGTATGAAGACGAAGACGGCGATTCGGTTGACATGCGGGTCAGATTGCCTGAGCATCTGCGCCAGGACCCTTTGCAGGTGCAGAACCTGAGGCTTACCATGCAGTGGGGAAATCGGTCTCCTGTTCTCATGCCCCTGTCGAATATCGCTTCGTATGAGGTGAGCAACTCGCCTTCGGAGATCAACCGGCAGGCCCTGAACCGTGAGGTCGTGATAACTGCCAATCTCGACGGCGTGCCCATAGGCACCGCGGTGAGCAAGGTGCAGAAGGCTGCAGAGGGAATCAGGATGGAGCCCGGGTACAAGATCGTATTTTCAGGAGAGGCGGAGGACATGGCGGAGTCCTTCGGGTATATGGGAGAGTCTCTAATCCTTGCGGTGGTCCTTGTCTATCTCATATTAGCGGCGCAGTTCGAATCGTTTCTCGAACCCCTTGCCATTATGCTCTCCCTGCCGCTTTCCATTGTCGGAATGGCAGGGATGCTTTTCCTTACAGGCGATACTATCAATATCATGTCTCTTATCGGTTTGATAATGCTCATGGGTCTGGTAACAAAAAACGCCATCCTCCTTGTGGACTATGCAAAGGTGCTGCGCGGACGAGGGATGGAAAGGAGTGAAGCTGTCATAACAGCCGGAAGGACGAGGCTGCGTCCTATTCTGATGACAACACTTGCCATGATATTCGGCATGATGCCGCTGGCATTTGCCCTCGGTTCAGGTGCGGAGATGCGTGCTCCCATGGCGCGCGCCGTCATCGGCGGACTTCTTACCTCCACAGTATTGACACTTCTGGTCGTCCCTGTGATGTACACGGCACTGGATGATTTCAGCGTGTGGGTGCGGAAACGCTTTGGCTTAAAGAAGGCGGTGACGACATGAAGAAATATTCATCTATATATTATTGTTCACTCGTATTTTGGTTAATCACGTTGTTACCGTCTCTTTCTGCAATAGCTGAAGATGTGAAGGTTTTGACTTTGCAGCAGGCGCTTGATATTACCGCTGAAAAAAACCGCGATATTCAAAAAGCGAAAGAGTACTTCCGCTGGGTACAGGGAAAGTATGTGGAAGAGAGGGCTGCCGCCTTTCCACAACTTACCATGACCGGTTCGGCAATCATCAGCCAGGATATAACCGGGATTGTTCCTGACAGGCAGGAGATATATTCCGGAGAAATCGGCGTTACCCAGACACTATTTACATGGGGAAAGGTCGGCGCTGCAATAAGGGCGGCAAAGGAGGGCCTCAAGACCGCTGAAGAACAATTGAGACTTTATCGTCAGGCGGCATTCAGGGATGTCCCCATTGCCTTCTACGATGTACTTCTTTCAAGGGAGCTACATGCCATTGCGCGCCAGAACCTTGAGCAGAAAGAACGTCATCTTGAAGAGGCTCGCCGCAAATACTCTGCCGGAGTTGCAACTGATTATGAGATATTGGCTGCTGAAGTGGCCGTGGAAAATGCACGTCCTGAGGTCATCCGCACGGAAAACCGGATACGTGATGCACTCGACAGGCTGCGTTTTCTTCTTGCCTTCGAGGGTGACAACCTCGATGTCACCGGCAGCCTGGAACCCGGGAATGTTACGGTAGTCCAGACTTATGAAGCGGTATATAATACAGCGCTTGAGCAGCGGCCTGAAATGAGAGACCTCCGCTACCGGATCAGCATCGCAGGCGAACTCGTCACCATAGCAAACGCCGATGACAAACCGCGCCTTGAATTCAGGGGCGGATACGGATGGAAAGATATCGACAGCAGAGACATGGCCACAAACGGGAAGGCATGGAGCGCCGGGATGTTCCTGTCGTTTCCCTTCTTTGACGGAATGCGCACCAGGGGAAGAGTGGCCCAGGCTGAAAGCGACCTTCGCAGCATTAAGATAGACGAGGAAAAGCTTGCTGATTCCATTGCCTTGCAGGCGCGTGAGGCGCTGAATGCCGTGCAAGAATCAAAGGAGATCGTTGATGCCCTTTCCGGCACAGTGAAGCAGGCTGAAAAACTGTTGCTCCTGTCGGAAAAGGGATACGAATTGGGAGTGAAGATCAGGCTTGAGGTCGAAGATGCGGAATTGAACCTCCAGAAGGCAAGGGGAAATCTTTCACGAGCCTGGAGGAACTACCGCGCGGCCCTGGTCAATCTCCTCTGGGTGATGGGCGTGCTGGGGGAATGATAATCTGTTATTTCTACGTCATAAGCGTCTCCGTCTATAAAACGGGAACAACTTATAACTTGTCACGTGACAGTTGTCAAACCAGGATACTGGAAAGGACCTCTGATCAAGCTCCGCTTTCCAGCTCCTCCATCACCCTCTTCAATTCCTTAAAAATATCGCTCCATGGCTTTCCTCTGAGATCGAGCTCAATGCCGCCTTCGGGAAGGAATTTAAGTATTTTCTTGCGGGTATTATAGAGAGAGAATATGGTCTGTGAGGAAACCTGGGTATCCGGTCCAAAGATAATTTGTATCCTTCCGTTAATATTTTGTACCCTGGTTATGAGGAATCTTTTCGCCAGCGTTTTCAGTTCCATGATTTCTAAAAGCCTTTTAGTCTTTTCAGGGGGCGGGCCGAATCTGTCTTTAAGTTCTTCAAGCAGCCGTTCGAGAGATTTGATGTCTTTGGCGGTGGCAATCTTTCTGTAGATGCTCAATCTCAGATCGGGATTTTCAATATACTCTTCAGGGATAACGGCTGTAATTTTGAGGTCAATAACAGGCTCCATCTTCGGCTCTATCTTTTCTCCTTTTAATTCTGCAACGGCTGATTCAAGCATCTCCATATACATATCAAACCCGACTGCCTCAATATGTCCTGACTGCTCAGCGCCAAGAAGGTTTCCCGCGCCCCTGATCTCGAGGTCTCTCAGGGCCAGACGGAAACCTGCGCCGAGATAACCGAGCTCCTGAATCGCCTGAAGTTTTTTCCTTGCATCCTCTGAGATAATATCTTCTCCCGGGATGAGGAAATATGCATATGCCTTTACATTTGAGCGTCCGACCCTGCCCCTCAATTGATACAGGTCAGCAAGCCCGAACCTGTCTGCCCTGTCAATAATGATTGTATTGGCAGATGGTATATCAAGTCCTGATCCGATAATGGAGGTTGAGACAAGAACGTTTATCTCCTTGTGAAAAAAGGCCCTCATTACATGCTCAAGTTCTTTTGCATTCATCTGCCCGTGAGCAACGCCTATCTTTGCATCAGGAACCATCTCTCTAAGAAAGTTCCCGATCTTATAAATATCCTGAATACGGTTGTGCACAAAGAATGCCTGCCCTTCCCTTTCTAATTCTTTCTGGAGCGCCTCTTGGATTGTCGCCGGATTAAACCGTGAAACAATACTCTTTACAGCGAGTCTTTCTTCAGGCGGCGTCTCGATGACGCTCATGCCTCTTATACCTGAAAGCGCCATATGGAGCGTTCGCGGAATAGGCGTGGCGGAGAGGGTCAGGACGTCTACATTTTCCTTGATAGCCTTTAATTTTTCCTTGTGAGTTACTCCGAATTTATGCTCTTCATCAACTATCAGAAGTCCGAGGTTAAAGAAGCTCACATCCTTTGCTAATAAACGGTGAGTCCCGATAATGACGTCAATATTCCCTTCGGCAAGCGCCTTGAGAGTCTGCTTCTGTTCGGCTTTGCTTTTAAAGCGGCTGAGATAATCAATTCTGATGGGAAAAGCAGAGAAACGTGCGGTAAATGTTTCGTAATGCTGTTCAGCGAGTATGGTTGTGGGTACAAGCACTGCTGCCTGCTTTGAATCATAAGCAGCCTTGAAGCACGCCCTCATCACTACCTCCGTTTTGCCGTAGCCGACGTCTCCGCATAATAGCCTGTCCATCGGCACAGGGTTTTCCATATCACGTTTTATCTCATTGATGGAAGTCAACTGGTCAGGGGTTTCTTCATAAGGAAAGAACCCGTCAAACTCTTTATGCAGTTCCGTGTCTTCCGAGAATGCATGTCCCTCTGCTGTAGAGCGTTTCGCATAAATTGCTAATAAGCGCTCGGCCATATCCCTTATTTTCTGCTGGACCTTTTGCTTGGTCTTTTCCCAGGTCTTCCCGCCGAGCCTGTCTGTTTTTGGTCGCACACTTTCAGGGGCATGATATTTTTGAACAGAGTTAATATGCTCAAGCGGTACATAAAGTTTTGCGCCTTCAAGATACTCAAGGACTATGAAATCTCCTTCATAATCTTCAATTTTCTGTTTTTTAAGACCAAGGAACCTGCCGATGCCATGCTCGGCATGCACAAGGTAATCCCCTTCTTTGAAATCTTCTATTGAAGAAATAAGCGTCGAAATTCTGGACTTTTTTGTGCGCTTAAAGGAAGGTCTTTGCCCGAAAATGTCTCTCTCGGCAAGTACGATAGTATTCTGATATGTAAATCCCCTGCTTAATTCGCCGAAGCATAATACCGGGCTGCGCGTATCTTTAATAACTGCATTGCTGCTGAGAATGGGGACGTCTGAATCATGATCAAAAAACAATTCCTTTAATCTCTTGGCCTGTCCTTCCGATGAACAGACAATCAAGATGAAATATTGCTTTCCAAGTTCAATGACTTTTCTGACAAACTCTTCGACAGATTTTCTTTCTTCCGGTAGGATGCCGAGTCCTGCCGGGCTGCTGACAGGGAAATGGAAACCATCATTATGTAATGGGAGTGAGGTGAAGGAGAGGATTTGGCGTTCAGGGGGAAAGACTTCAAATCCCCCCTCTCCCCCCTTTGACAAAGGGGGATTAAGGGGGATTTTGTGAATTATCGAATTTTCAAACTCCGGCCAATGCCTTTTTATATCATCCGGCTCATTTAAAATAAATATGCTGTCAGACAAAAGCTCAAGAAGGTTTGGCCCCTTTTCCGGCTCAACTGTAGAACATATCTGAATATCATTTATTTCTTTCAAAGACAGTTGCGTGTCAATATCAAAAAACCTGATGGATTCAATCTCATCGCCGAAGAATTCTATTCGCACAGGATTTTCTTCATTAGGCGCTAAAATATCAAGGATTCCACCTCTTACGCTCATCTCTCCTTCCCCGGTAACAACAGGGACCATGTGGTACCCTTGTCCCTGAAGCTGTTGTACAATCACATCACGGTCAATAATGACCCCTTTTGTAATGCTGTACAGCGGAAATTCTCCCCTGCTCCATAATGGTGAAAAAGCTGCATCAACAGAGGCAATGAACTTGCCTGAATCGTCAGCATAGAGGTTAATCAGACTCTGTAATCGTAAAGGATCGTCTTTCGAAGGGATTAAAATCGGGGCTTCAACTTTTAATAACTTCGCCCAGAAAACCGCATCTGAATGAAAATCGGAAGCAGCAGTGTCTGAAGAACAAAGGAGAAGAGATGATCCTTTGAACATCGAAAAAAACAGCGCACCCGAAGATCCTGTGAGCGAAGTAAATGTGTCCGCACTTCTTCCCTCTAAGGTGCTAAGGGCTTTCTGGAATATAGAGAGATCAAGCGGCACGGCAGAAAGTTATCCTTTGTTGCTCTTTGATAATCCAGTATATCACATTATTGACCTGTTCAGTTATAATAATTGAATTAATGTCCAACAGCAATCTCTACACGAGAAAAGCAATAATACAAGCTGATATTGCAATGAAAATACCTGCCATTTCATTCTTCATATTATTCTCTTTTTTACTTTTTGTATCTTCAGGATGCGTGAAGGAAGAAACACCTAAAAAGGTTAGTCTTACTAAAAAGACAGTTGATAAGGTGGAAGAAATTGAATACCCTCCGCAGGACACCATCTGGTTTGGATTTGACCTTCGGGTTGGACCGAAAGAAGATGTCAGGAGCTACATTCCTCTGCTTAAATATCTTGAAAGCGCCACCGGCATGCGTTTCCGCATAAAATTTTCCGAAAAATATGAGGATACTGTTGAGGACCTCGGAAAAGGCGTCACACACTTTGCTGCTGTAGGGGTCCTCAGCTATATTATTGGCGAGGCTAAATACGGAATTAAATATCTTGTAAACGGGGTTAATAAAGAAGGGGATACTACATATCATTCAATAATCTTCACAGCGCCAAAAAGCAGTATACCAAATTTAAAAGACCTGAAAGGGAAATGTTTTGCATTTGGAGCAAAGATGTCAACACAGGGGCATCTCATACCAAGGAAGATGCTGGAGGAAGAAGGCATTACCCTTAATGATCTCGGCAAATACTTTTATACAAGCTCCCACCTTGATACTGTGAAATCAGTTTTAAACGGCGAGTGTGATGCGGGAGGCATACAGGATGTCCTTGCAAAAAAACTTCAGTCCGAAGGGAAAATAAAAATATTAAAGATATCAGAACCATATCCAGGAAGTCTTATTGCCTATAACAATTCTGTTGATAGCAAGACTGTTGAGGCTGTCAGGGCCGCCCTGCTTGCATTTGAACCAATGGGAAAGCACAAAGATATGCTTGTTGACTGGGATAAGACAGAAATGCCTATGGGTTTTACAAAAGTGAACGAACTTGAGTTGGAAAAGGTGAAAACGCTGGCAATAAGGTATGGATTGCTAACGAAATGAAAATGTAGGGGCGGGTTTCAAACCCGCCCTTACTACTATGTTTGTCTGTCATTCCGGCAGTCCTTAAGCCGGAATCCAGTTTGAATTTTCTGGATTCCCGTCTTCACGGGAATGACGACCGGCAATTTATAAACAGACTCTAAATAGATTCACATGAAACTCAGAACAAAAATAACTCTCCTTACAACGACAATCGCCGTCAGCGTTGTATTCTTTACTCTCCTCTCAATAAGAGGCGTTATAATAAATGCATTCCGGGAAGAACTGGAGAAGAGGGCGGTTTCAGTCGCGGTTAACCTTTCTGACAGAGTTGCAAACTATATTTTACTAAAAGACTATTTTCAGGCAACAAAGGACATCCAGGAAGTCCTGAACAAGGAAAATGATATTGAATATATCTTTATTGTAAATGAAGAAAACCGCTTGGTTGCAAATACATTTAACAATGAAATTCCTCCTGACATTCTATCCTGGAATCCTCTCAATAACAAAACAACAAATATCCAGCTTCTTGATACGGAAAAGGGTTATCTCCGGGATGTAGGAGTGAAAATCTTTAATGGCATGAAATCAGAGCTTCACTTGGGGATCAGAGAGGATAATCTAAAGCATACAATAACACAATTAAGAAAAATTACTATCCCTATTATTATTTTTGTCACTCTTTTGGGAGTAATTGCCTCATTTGTTTTCAGCCGTTTAATTACAGAACCATTAAATAAATTTGTAGAATTTACTAAAGTCCTCGGGAGGGGTGAGTTCGGCAAGAGAGTAGATGTTTCCTACGGAGACGAAATTGGATACCTTGCTCGAAACTTTAACAGGCTTTCAATGGAGCTCAAGAGAGTAAAAGAGAAAATGGAAGAAGCCTATACATACACTCATCTTCTCGAGGCGGAAAAAATCTCGACAATCGGGCAGATTTCATCAGGCCTTGCGCATGAACTGAAAAATCCCATGACCACCCTAAAAATGCTGTTTCAGGCCTTCAAGGACCAGCCGGATATGACAAAAGAGGATGCGGAGATCATCAACAGGGAGATAGAGAAGATTGAAACTATAATCACAAGTTTTCTCGGCTTTGTAAAACAGAAAGACTTTGAGGTCTCGGATATAAATATAAATATCCTGATAGAGAGGGTCCTGTCGCTTGCAGCTTTTGACATTCGCAGGTATGACATAGCGGTATACAAAGATATGATGGAGAATCTTCCCGTAATAAAAGGAGACAGGGCGCTCCTTGAACATGTATTCCTGAATCTCATCCTGAATGCCATTCAGGCTATGCCCAACGGAGGCGATATCAGGATTACAGGCAAGACTGATGACAAATTCCTTGATATGGTTATCAGCGACAAAGGCACCGGCATATCATCGGATATACGCTCAAAGGTTTTTGATCCATTTTTCACAACAAAGGAAAATGGCACGGGACTCGGACTTTCGATAGTATATAATATAGTTAAGTCCCACGGCGGCAAAGTATTCTTTCACAGCAACGAAGGGACAGGGACGGTATTTACCGTAAGACTGCCTGTGAACACTTAAATGAAATACCAAAAAAAACCTAAACAAGCGGAGAAATGTCTGCTGGAGAGCGAGAGTCGATTTCGCGCAGTTGCCAATGCAACGTCTGATCTCATCTGGGAAGGAGATGTCAGATATAACGAACTGAAATGGTTCGGGGACATCGATGGACTTCTCGGCTATGATCATGGAGAGTTCCCCCGCACTGTTACAGGCCATATGGAAAATATTCATCCTGCAGATCGCGACGGATTTTTGAAAGCTGTTGAGAGTTCGCTCGATACCGGCAATGATTTCCGTGCAGTTTATCGCATAAAATGTAAAAACGGTACTTACCGTCACTGGGAAGAACGCGGCAAAGCCATTGGCCATGAAAAAGGAAGGGCCGTTAAATGGGTTGGAGCAATTACGGATATTACTGATCGCAAACTTACAGAAGCCAGATTAATTAAAAGTAAAGAGAACTTCAAAGCGCTTTCAATGGAATTTCATGCCCTTCTTAACGCCATTCCGGACGATTTGATACTCCTGTCCGGTGATATGAAAATAGTGTGGGCGAATAAGGCCTTCTCCTCTAAATATAAAAACAAACCTTCTGAAATCAATAAAAAATATTGTTACAGCTTATGCTGTAATCTCTCATCTCCCTGTTATAACTGTCCTGCCGTAAAGAGTTTTCAATCAGGGCGGGAAGAAACGGCTCAGGTCCTGAATACAGAAGGCAAGATATTAAATAAAAGGGCATTCCCCATATTAGATGGTTCAGGTAAAGCAATAAAAGTCATAGAGGTTACCAGAGATATTACCGCAACGGTCCGCATGGAGGAAGAAGCAAACCGCATTCAGTCACGACTTATTCATACCAATAAAATGACTTCTCTCGGCGCGCTTGTTTCCGGAGTGGCTCACGAGATTAATAACCCTAACAGTTTTATTCATCATAATGCCCAGACATTAAGTAAAATCTATATAGATGCGATTGAGCTTCTTGGACAATACTATCATGATAATAAAAACTTTAAACTTGCCGGAATATCTTTTCCACAGGTAAAGACGCTTGTGCCTGAACTACTGAACGGAATCAATGAAGGTTCATTGAGGATTAAACAATTCGTCGAAAGCTTAAGGAATTTTGCACGGCCTGAAACGACCTATATGCATGAGGATGTCAACGTCAACAATATTGTTATGACTTCCAAATCAATTCTCAACAACCATATCAGCAAATTTACCGATAAATTTTATGTTCATTGTTCTGATAACATACCCCTGATAAGAGGCAGCGCTCAGAAAATAGAGCAGGTGATTATAAATATAATCATGAACGCCCTTCAGTCCCTGCCTGATAAGAAATCCGGTATCGAAATATCAACGTCTTATGATGAAAAATCGAATCATGTCGTAATAAAAGTTAAAGATGACGGAATAGGCATGTCTTATGAAGTCCTTAAACGGATTACTGAGCCTTTTTTTACGACAAAGGCTGATAGCGGGGGCTTAGGACTTGGTCTTTCTATTTCCAGTACAATAATCAAAGAACACAATGGTTCTCTGATAGTTGATTCAACAGTTGGGAAGGGAACCACGGTCTCTGTTAAGTTACCCGTAAAAGCACAAAGGATGAATGATGAAGAAAAACGTTCCTGTACTTCTTGTTGATGACGAGCAGCAGATATTGCTTGGTTATCGTGCCATGCTCCTTACCGGAGGCATTGAGGATATTGTAACCATTGACGATAGCCGGAAGGTGATGCCGCTGCTTGCCGGGGAAGAAGTTGCTGCGGTTGTTCTGGACCTGAATATGCCTCATATCCCGGGCGATGTCCTGTTAGAGCAAATAAAGTCCGAATTCCCGCACATTGCCGTTATTATCGTAACCGCAGCAAATGATGTTGAAAAGGCTGTAGAGTGCATGAAAAAAGGCGCTCTGGATTATCTTGTAAAACCGGTAGAAGACAACCGCTTTATTTCCAGTGTAAAGAAAGCCCTCGAACTAAATTCGTTGCAAGGAGAAATAACTTCTCTCAGAGAACACATCTCATCTTTGAGGCATCACCTTCTGACAGATAAACTGGAATATGAGCAGGCCTTCTCATCGATTCTTACACAAAGCAAAAAGATGCGGGCTGTTTTTCATTATATTGAAGCGATTTCAAAATCTCAGGAGCCGGTCCTTATTACCGGTGAAACAGGCGTTGGCAAGGAACTGATTTCAGAAGTAATTCATAAGATTAGCGGTCTTAAAGGTAATTTTATAGCAGTTAACGTTGCCGGACTGGATGATACTATGTTTTCCGATACATTATTCGGTCATAAAAAGGGGGCTTATACAGGAGCTGATAAAGACAGGGCAGGCCTTATTGTCAAGGCATCTGAAGGCACGCTTCTGCTTGATGAATTTGCGGACTTAAACGAAAAGTCTCAGATTAAACTCCTGCGTCTCATTGAGAACGGAACTTATTATCCACTTGGCTCGGACACTCCTGAAAAGAGTAATGCGCGGATTATTGCCGCTACCAACCGGGATATTCATAAAATGGTTTCAGCCGGGACCTTCCGGGAGGATTTATATTACCGGCTCAGCGCCATACAGGTTAACATACCGCCCCTGAGAGAACGTATTGAAGATATCCCGATCCTCGTTGACTACTTTCTTGAGAGCTCTTCTGAATCTTTGAAAAAGAAAAAACCCACTACTCCTCCCGAGCTTATATCACTGCTTTCGAGTTACCATTTTCCAGGCAATATCCGGGAGCTGAAGGCTATGATATTCGACGCTGTTGCAAAGCACAAGTCCGGCGTCCTGTCATTAGGATGCATTAATGAATATATCATGAAAAAGGGGAAATTAACTCAGCCCGAGATTTCAATTCCGGAGCAAGAATTATCTTCGATGCCGGATATTTCCGGGCGATTTCCTACTCTGAAGGAGGTAGAAGACTTTATGATATCCGAGGCGTTGAAACGGTCCAACGGAAATCAGGGTATAGCAGCGTCTCTCCTCGGTATTACCCGCCAGGCATTGAACAGCAGATTAAAAAAAGCCAATAAGAATCTGTGACAAAAATATTGGTTTATAATTCCCCTCTATCAAGAGTGGATAAAGGGGTGTGGAGCTTGTCTAAAAACTCAAGTTGTCTGTCTGTCATTCCGGCAGTCCTTAAGCCGGAATCTATTCTTTTCAGTGCTTTCTGGATGCCCGATTACAGACTTCGGGCATGACAATAATAAAAAATGGTAGTTTTTAGACAGGCTCTGTGTCCCCCTATTCGAAAAAGATGGGTAAAGGGGTGCAAGATTTTTTGCACTATAGCTATTCGTTAATTGCATCAATTCTGACAATAAGTCATTTAGATTAAATACGTTACCCCAATGTGTCAAAAATGTGCAGCAAATTTTCTTGCACCCCTTTGCAATCTGAATTTTTTGAGCAAATATGTCTAATCTCCTGATAAAACAGAATAAATTGAAATAATTTATTTCAAGCATGATTATTGCAGTATACAATTTATCCATTAGTCTAAATGGATACGTGTGTCTTAACGAAAGTAAAACATATAATGAAAAAATTAATCGTAGTTTTTATTTTATTGTTACTAACATGCGCATCGTTTTTAACCGGAAAGGTATTTGCTGCTTTCGATGCATTTTATATAGTCGACTCTTATGGAAGCACTTCACAAAAAACAACTTTAAACTGGGACAATGACCCTTGGCTTTATGTCAAACTTCCCCTTTCTGATCCGCTTCAATATTTTGAAGTAAACTGGATGAATTCGCCTACCAATGATCGTTACGAACTTGTAATTCAGGATAATATTCAGGAAGTTTGGATTTCCGCAGAAACAGGATACAACGGCAAAAAATTTAAAATAGCGGGAACGAACACCGATGTCACTTGGTTTGCAAATATGAGGGAAGCCGGAAACTGGAATGTTTCTGCAAGTTATCTTTATACAAACGGATCTTCCGGAAGCGGAGCTACCAGCTTCGCGGTAACTCCTGAGCCAATCAGCGCCATTCTTTTTATTACCGGCGGATTAGTACTGACAGGCAGACGTTACCTGATCATGAAGAAAAGGTAAGTTCCTTTCCTCTAACCAAAGAAAATCATAATTTTTTTATCGTTAGCATATATATTCCTTGAAGAGATGGAAGGAGGATTCATGAATAAAAAAATAATAATCGTGTTAGCTTTATTTGCTGCTCTATTATTGATAAACAATGTTCATGCCGCCTTTGATGCGCTTTATACGGTTGGCTCTTATGGGAGCACTATACCCAAAACAACATTTAACTGGAATGAAACACCTTATCTTTACATTAAACTTCCATCATCGAATAATCTGCAATATTTTGAAATTAACTGGTTATCTTCACCAGGCAATATTAATTATGGGCTTGTGATTCAGGATAACGTTCGGGAGCTTTGGATCTCTGCAGAAGACGGCTATAACGGTATAAAATTTCAGATAGAAGGGACCGGCACCCAGGTCAACTGGTTTGGCGCCTCAGGCATGAGAGAAGCCGGAATATGGGGTGTATCTGCCAGTTATTTTTATGAAGATGGAACTTTTGACGCCGGCTCTACCGGTTTTACAATAAATTCAATTGATACCGATAATGACGGCATAACCGACCCTATTGATAATTGTCCGGCTGTTTCAAATCCCACTCAGAGTGACAGTGATATTCCCGAAGGAATGATTTCATACTGGATGTTTGAAGAAGGAAGCGGTACAGATGTCAATGATTCGATCAATGTCAATCACGGAACAATGGTCAACGATCCTGCATGGACTGCCGGGAAAGTCGGCAGTGCTTTGAGTTTTGACGGTACAGATGATTATGTGAGTATTCAGGATTCACCAGCCTTAGATCCGCAAAATGCCATAACAATTGAGGCATGGATTCAACCTGCTGTTCTTGCCTCTGCGGCAATTGTTGATAAAAAACCTGATGACAATAACAGAAGACAATTTCATATAACCTCATCAGGGGAATTACACGCTGGTTTGGGTAATGCCTGGTGGTTTACGGCTACAGGCATTATTATTCCAAATCAGTGGACCCACACAGCTTTTACATATGACGAAACATCATCAGTAATAAAAGCATATATCAATGGGAATGAAGTCCCTTTGATAAGATGCAGTTATGGCAGCTCATCAAATATTTGCAACTCTTATTCCGGTTCAATTCCTGATACAAGTGTTCCTTTAACTATCGGGAAAGCCGCTGCCTCGTCTTCAGAATACTTTAAAGGCTTTATTGACGAAGTTGCCATGTACAACCTTGCCTTAACACCACAGGAAATTCAGCAGCATTATCAGAAAGGTCTTAACGGTCGTGGATACGAAGGCGACGGTATTGGCGATGCCTGTGATAACTGCCCCACTGTGCCAAATCCTGATCAACTGGATACTGATAACGATGGATCAGGTAATGCCTGTGATGACGATGATGACAATGATGGTTTTACTGATGAAGCTGAAATTGCTGCCGGTACAGACCCGCTGAATTCCAATTCCTTCCCTGATATCGTACCTCCTCAAACTAATATTACTTCCGGGCCAGCAGAGGGTTCTTTTATCTCACAAACAAGTATTACATTCAACTGGTCCGGGAGCGATAACAGGGGCGGTGGATTAACCTATTCATACCAGATTGATGGCAGTGAATGGTCGTCTTTTGATTCATCAACAAGCGCTACATTAAATCTTTCAGACGGAGCGCATACATTCTCGGTTAAAGCCAGAGATGTTTCAGGAAATGAAGATGCTACTCCTGCAACAAGGAGTTTTACAGTTGATACTACTCCTCCATCGCCTGCTTCCAATTTCAATGCAACGGCCATATCTACCGGGATAAGGCTTAGTTGGTCGCATTCCCCTTCAACAGATATCAAATCTTACAAAATTTACTGGGACAATGGAACAGGAGTTATCAATTATTCCGCTCCCCATTTCACACTTAATTATCCCGCAAATACCCTTACTGTCAGTTTCCAGACAGAAGGGACCTACAAATTCGGCTTAAAAGCGATTGACCGTGCAGGCAACGAAGAAAGTAATACCGATGTGATTGTAACCATCACCGTATCGGGGTTCAACGTTACAGTGAGTACTCAAAATATAACCTATGACAGGGGACAGGATGTTTTGGTTTCCGGAACGGTTATCTTATATGATGGAAGCCCTGCGTTAAGTGCTCAGGTGACAATAGACGTTGAGTCAAAAGGATTTCACCGCTTGTATACCGCTTATACAAATACTTCAGGAGTCTTTAATTACACGTTCCAGCCTCTCTCAAATGAGGCAGGAGCTTATGAGGTTACGGTAAAAGCTATGTACAGGGGACTGGAAAGGACTGCTTCAACTTCCTTCCGCATATTAGGGCTTCAGCTTCAGCCATCGAATATGACAGCGAATATGTCCATGAACTCATCCAGCACTGTAAACTTTACATTGAAAAATATCGGCGACATAGCCTTAACCGGAATTCAATATGCGCTTACGGACAACAACGCAGGCGATTCAATTACAGGTACTGTCAACACCGCCAATCTGCCTTCAACGCTGAACCCGGGAAGTTCTGTTACTGTTCCTGTTGTAATTACAACCGCTGCAGGAAATCCGCCTTCGTCCTCTGTAACATTCAATCTGAATATCAACTCAACAGAAGGCTCAGCGGAAACCTCTTTGCTCTCTGTCAATCTCTATGCAGCAGTAAGCACTCCTGTAATAGCCCCTTACCCTCTCAGTGCCGGAGTACGGGCAGGGACCCCGGTAACGAAAGAAGTCTATGTATCGAATAATGGTTTTGCTCCAATGACAAATGCGCTGGTCAGCGTAAATGACCCTGCAACCTATGACTGGATAACCGTTGTAAACGGAGCATTAGGAACTATAGACCACGCGGTATCCAGAGCATTTCAGATTTACATAAATCCTCCTTCCGGTTTACAGTTGGGATCATATGTGGTTCAACTGAATCTTGCCTACAGCGGCGTAACGGTTCCTTTTTATATCACCGTTGAAGTGACTTCTTCAACAACCGGCAGTGCAGCATTTAAGGTTTACAGCGATACCGGTTCAATTATATCCGGAGCAGAAGTCAATCTTATAAGCAGGGCGTTTTATGTAAACGTTACTCCGCAGGGCAGACAGGAGTACAACAATGTCATAAAAGGGACCACGGACACCGGAGGCAACGTTGTTCTGAGCGAGGTCCCTGCAGGCGATTACCGTTACCTTGTCAATGCCGTAGGACATAATCAGGCACAGGGTGAAGTCACCGTTGAGGCAGGGATTACAAAAAATGTTCAGGTCCTTATGGTAGCCAACCTGGTAACTGTGGATTTCACTGTCACTCCTACAGTCATTCAGGATCAGTACACTGTTACCCTCAATATTACCTACGTTACGGATTTAATCAAGCCGTCGTTGTATGCGAACCCCTCAGCAATATACCTTTCCTTCTTCCCTGAAGAAACGTACCAGGGAACAATAACAATAAAGAACACGAGCAATAACGCTCCTGTAAGGAACCTTACTATCGACTCATCAGCTCTGGATGCTGTTGCAAATGAGATAAAAATATTGTTCGACGACGGGTCCGCAGACGGAACGCAAATTTTAAACATCGGCCAGCTCAATCACGGGCAAAGTGTTCAGATACCGTTCAAGGCAATAATTTATGCGTCCAACCCTCAATTGACCAACAGATATCTCGGCAATATTGTTGCATCCGGTGATTACACGCTTTCCCTGGAAGGGAATGCTTATGAAAGCACAACCACAACGCCGATTCCGGTGTTTTACAATAAACCTTCGGAATTAACCCTGCCGGCCGTGTCGTTCATTAATGATGAGACCGACGGCAACCTAAATGACCTTGAATATCAGGGAACTTCATACAGGCTGCCCGTAAAGAGCAACAGGGATATGGCATTTGATATTCAGAAAATTCCAGGTACAGAGGAAGACCTTAAGGCCTTGATCCATATTTACGGCGGATCAGACAGCGCAAATATCATCAACTCCAATGAGGCGCTCTGGATGAATAATTTTAATCCTCCCACATCCCTTGATGCAAAGGGTGATGTTACTACATTCGATATAACCAATTTGAAAGAAGCCCTTGAGGCACAGATGTCCGGCAGCAACAGGGATGCTTTATTGAGCAAACATAAATACATTGGTTTCTTCGGCAAATGGGCGGACAGACCCGGAAACGACGCATATCTTATTCCTCTTTCTATAACAACTATCAGGGAGAACACGATTATTGGCGGAGGGGCGGGCGGATGTTATTGTTCTTTTGGCTGGGGCGGCGGAGGCGTACCACAGGTCCCTCTCAATGAACACGGAACAGTAAAACTGGAGATTGAGCAGAAAATATCTCTGGAAAGAGAGGCCTTCAATGCAAAGCTGAACCTGACTCCTACGGTGCCTTCGTTAAGCAATGTATCTGTCAATCTCGATATCAAAGATGCTGCAGGCAACGATGCGGGTTCGCTCTTCTTTGCAGTTGTTACACAACAATCAGGTATAAATTCCTTAAGCGGGGGAAGTGTATCCGGCCCTGCTGAAATCAACTGGCAACTGATACCAAGCAGCGAAGCCGGCGGCACCCTGCCGGAAGGATTGAATTATACAATTACGGCCAACATCAGTTATCAATATGGAGCCAACAGTTACAGCTATGCTACACAGGCTGAGACAATCTCCGTAAAGCCGATGCCGAGGTTGACGGTAGATTATTATCTGCCTTACATAACCATGGCTGGAAATCCGGTGAAGATAAAAGTTGTAGTTACTAACAACGGTTTTGGCTCTGCCCATAATTTTATTATTTCTTCTGCCCAGCCGAAGATTGTTGAGAATCTGAACAATATCCCGATCAGTTTCATCCTTGATGGTTCTTCGCCGACCCCGGACCAGAGCGGTTATCACCAGGGAGATTTAACCATTGATTTCGGAGAGATACCTCCGGGTGGCGCTGTAGAAGGATACTGGCTGCTCTCAACAAGCAAAGACGGTTATTTTGTCGATTTTACCTCAACTTTGAAGCATGAGAATTATCTTGGACTACAGTTGGATCCGCTCATTGAAGCAGTCAACACGCATCTTGTTCCTGCAATCGGCGGGAAAGTGACGGCCACAGGATGTTTTGTCCCTTATGCTGTCGAAGTGCGGCAGGGCGGTGTATTAAAAGGGAGCGATACAGTAGATTCCTCGGGAGTTTATTTCATTCCGGACCTTGCTGCAGGGGATTATCAGTTCTATGTTACCAATGCATCCGGCCTAATACTATATTCTCAGGATATAACGGTCGTAGACAGTCAACCGACATCATCCATAAATCCAGCATTTGATACATCACTTCTTGATACCGATAATGATCAATTACCTGACTGCTGGGAGCTTCAATATTTTGGAAATTTGAATCAGACGGGCAATGGTGATTTCGACCATGACGGCGCTACTAACCTTCAGGAATATCAACATAGTACCGACCCGACAAAAGCAAATGCTGCCACAGGCAATGGTTACAACTATCCGGAACCGGCCTTCAGGGCCAGCTTATCACTAAATGTAAACGCATCATCTCTTGGAACAAGCTGGCTGAAATATTCTTTCAAGAGGATATTGCTTACAAGCACATCAATCACAGGGATAACCGTGACAGGAGGCGTTGCAACTGTTACAGGTGCAGGAAAAGTGAATAATGTTGCAGGTTGTACTTTCACATCAACAGTAACTGACGGCAGTCCAGATGCAACTGGAATAGTGATTGTGCCGGGAGGCGCTTGCACTACCTCCTATAATGCACCATCTCAGGCTATAAGCAGCGGGAATTATACAGTAGCGGGGCAGTAGGGGCAGGTTGAACCTGCCCTCGTAGGGGCGAGGCGGTGCCTCGCCCAGGAACCGGATACCGTATCTCGGTACGAGTCGTTCCGGCAGGTGCGGAATGACTAAAATAAAGCACAAAATAAAAAGGGGGAGTTGTTATGAAGAAACTTATTATCGCAGCCATTCTTGCAGTGAGCATATTTTTGATTTCCACAATGGCCTTGGCAAGCCCGGGAGCAAGCATACTTTACAACGAGACAGACTTAGGAGGGCTTTGGCAGTATGACTATACTTTCAATAATACATCAGATGCAGGCGAATACCTTTATAAAGTATATCTGGACTTTGGTCAGGAACTAACGGCTACGGGCTCAACTTTGCCGGATGGATGGTATGGCACTGTGTGGGAAGGCGAAAATATAACTGCATATCTGGATGCAATGACCATAGACTCAAGCTATGACCTACCCGCTAATAGTTCGCTTGGCGGATTTAGTTTTACAATTAACCAGCAAGTGGGGAACATTTCCTATACCGCTGAATTTGACGACCATGCAGGAAATATATCACCAATTACCGGAACAACCGCCCTTGCACCAGAGCCGGTAAGCACAATCCTCTTTTTAACAGGAGGGATGACCTTGGGCTTAAGGCGTTTTTGGAAGATGAAAAAGGCATAGGCAGATATTAATAGCCTTTTTTTATTTGACCGATGACATCCACTATAAATGCATTGGGGCAAGCCAAAAGGGGTGCAAGATTATTTGCACTTTCGAAATTCGTTAGATACGTCAACTCTGACAATAAAATATTTAAATTAAATAAGTTACACCAATGTGTTAAAAATGTACAGCAAAATTTCTTGCACCCCTTTGCATTCTGAGCTTTTTGAACAAACATACCTAACATTCTGATTAAAAAAGATATATTGAAATAAATTATTTTCAAGCATGATTATTGCTTTAAAATTAGTATTTATTGCCCTATAATAGTGCTTAAATAAAGTAACTAAAGTCTGGATAAGGATTACTATTAAATTCAATGGTGAAAGTTAATAGGGAAAGAATGAAAAATCTAATGACGTTAAAAACATTACTGCTTCTTACATTATCAACTATTTTTCTTGTTTCATTGACTGGTCAAGCCAAGGCCGGTACAATCATCTTTCCTTTGGATTACGAAATCAGTGGAGGGACATCTCCTCAAGGCTCTGCTCCATGGGCGACAGCAACTTTTGTTGATGCTGGTTCTAATACGGTACAACTGACTATGTCTGCTACTAATTTGACGGGAACCGAATTTATCACTAGATGGTTTTTCAATTCAAGCGTCGATTCAACCGGGCTAACCTTTTCTCCTGTCAATATTACAGCGATATCTGAGCCAACGATAAACAAAGCATCCAATTACTATAAGGCTGATGGAGACGGTTACTTCGATATTGACTTTGATTTCCAGACATCGGCGGGAACTGGCAGATTCACGGGTGGCGAGACAATAGTTTATAACATCACTGGTTCATCAATAAATGCTACGACATTCAACCTTATAAGTGCGCCTGATGGAGCAGGTAACGGGCTCTATAATTCAGTCGCAAAAGTCCAGGGAATCAATGGAAGCGATGGCACCAGCGGATGGATTGCAAATACAACAGTTGTCCCCGAGCCGGTTAGCTCAACGCTCTTTATAGTAGGCGGATTAGTTTTAGGGTTCAGGCGTTTCAGAAAGATGAAAAAGGCATAGGCAGAGATTAATAACCTTATTATATTTAAAAAGAGGAAGAAGCTTCGGCTTCTTCCTCTTTTTTTATTTGACCGATGCCTATAAAATTGCGAATACGAGTAGCTGGCCTATTGCTATCATTTTAATTCTTTCCTAAAATAGACAAGCCATGGATAAAATCCTTATAGTTGACGACGAGCCGGGAATCTGCCATTCATTCAAAAAAATTCTCGGAAGGCATGACTATGATGTTATCACTGCCTCAAGCGGTGAAAAGGCGATGGAACTGGCAGGGAAAGAGCTCCCCGACCTCGTTATCATGGACATCAATATGCCCGGAATGGACGGTCTTGAAACCCTCAAAAAATTGAAGACAATTCATCCCGCTCTTACTGCAATAATAATGACCGCTTTCAGCACATCCGAAAAAGCGATAACCGCGATGAAGTACGGGGCGTACGATTACATCACAAAACCGGTTGATAATAACCAATTAGTATCATTAGTTGAAAAAGCCATTGCAGCGGGGAAGATGAGTATCCCCGTATCCTTTGAAGGAGAGTCGGAAGAAGGCGACACGATTATCGGCAGAAGTACTGCCATGCTTGAGATATTTAAAAAGATCGGGCAGGTTGCAAAGAGCGATGTCGCCGTGCTTTTATGTGGTGAGACAGGCACGGGGAAGGAACTGATTGCAAGGGCTGTTTATCAACATAGTAAAAGAGCTAATAACCCTTTTCTCCCTGTCAATTGTGCAGCTATTCCGGAGAACCTTCTTGAGAGCGAGCTTTTCGGTCATGAAAAAGGCGCATTTACCGGGGCTGACACAAAAAAGATCGGTAAATTTGAACAGTGTGACGGGGGTACTATGTTCCTCGATGAAATCGGGGATATGCCTTTGCCCCTTCAGGCAAAGATGCTCAGAGTGCTTCAGGACGGCTGCATTCAGAGGCTCGGGGGAAGCGATACAATTAAAACAGATGTCAGGATTATCGCGGCAACGAACAAAAATCTTGAGTCATTGATAAACACGGGGAAATTCAGAGATGACCTGTACTGGCGTTTGAACGTTGTAAGCATTACCATACCTCCGCTCAGGGAAAGAAAGGAAGACATCGAAGACCTTATCAATTACTTCATCAGAAAATTCAACAGGGAATTTGGCAAAGAAGTAAAAGGCATATCATCAGAGATTCTGCAGGATTTTAAAAAATACGACTGGCCCGGAAATATTAGAGAGCTTCAAAACGCTATCCAGAGGGGGATGGTTTTATGCGCAGGCAATTATCTTTCTTCGAAAGAGTGCGAGTGGCTGTCACAGCTAAGATTGACTGACAGAGGTGAATCAGATATTGAAAAGGCGTTATCAGATGCAGTAAATGAGCACCTGCGAAGAGGAGGGAAAGACATTTACAAAGAGGCGGTGTCACAATTTGAGCGTCTTCTGGTCAAAAGGGCGCTTGAATTAACCAATAACAATCAGGCGCTCGCCGCAAAGCTTCTCGGTATCTCAAGAAATACCCTCAGGGAAAAGATGAGCAGGGATGATTTGCACAAAGAATGAACATAATGTTCAATCTTTGTGCAGTGGTTAATTTCGCTCCGGATTTTAACAGTAAATGTATCCGTAAACTTTAGTTTGCGCAACTACTTATTATAAATAGTTAATTAACGCAGATAAAGCCTTCGGCTACCTTTTTAAATGTATTTATAGTTTCTGGCACAAGTATTGCTGTTTAATTATAACCAAATAAACCGGCTTATTTTTAAGCTATAAAAACAGAAGCAAAAGAAAGGAGAACAACTAATGAAAAGAAGTACCGTAGTATTTATGCTGGCAGTGATATTTCTCGTCTCATTTATTTCTTATGCATCAGGAGAGAGCCTCCTTGACGAGGTAAAGAAAAGAGGTGTAGTGCGCATAGGTAATGGTAATGCAACTCCACCGATGAACTACATTGATGAAAAAGGCGAGTGGACCGGTTTTGACGTTGATCTGGGCAGCGCAATCGCTGAAAAACTGGGCGTAAAAGTTGAAAGAGTGTTAGTAGACAACAAGACAAGGATCGCCTTTCTGGCGAACAGATCAATTGACATCTCTCTGGCAAACATAAGCCAGACCAGAAGCCGTGAAGAACAAATGGATTATGCTGAGCCGCCGTACTTCTGGACGGGTAAAATATTCTATGCGAAGAAAGGAAAAATTAAATCAATAAAAGACCTTGGCGGGAAGAAGATAGGCGTGGATCAGGGCTCAAACGCATTTATTGCAGCGCCCCAGGAGATTGCCAAATACACCGACGCAAAACCGGAAATGCTTTCCTTCCAGAATAGCGCGGAGGGATTCCTGGCGTTGAAACAAGGCAAGATCGATGCATATTCTCAGGACGCTCAAATTATGGCTTCGGTAGCAGGCACCCTTGGAGAAGAATACGAAGCAGTAGGCGGTGCGATCTGGAGCCCCGGCCTTTATGGCATCGGAGTGCCTGAGAACGAAAGCGACTGGAGGGACAAGATAAGCTTTACCCTACAGGATATGCTTAAGGACGGCACCTATGAGAAGATTTACCAGAAATGGTTTGGCCCGAAGGGCCTTTCACCTCTCCCCATTAATGCAAGACCCCGTTTACCAAAGGATACCTATGGAGAGATGCTCTATGTATGGCCTGATTAAAATTAGTATAAAGTAGGGACGTAGGCAATACGTCCGTACAGATTACTCATGGAGGCACGAATAATACTCGTGCCTCCATTTTAGTTTGCAGGACCGGTTGCCTCAAATAGAAAATCGACATGAAAAGATTGCTTTTAAAGATGCTGACAGGGTAATATTTATAAATCATGAAGATTTTCAATCTACGATATGATTTTGACTGGAGTATCCCTTTCAGGGAGCCCTATTTAGGATGGCTGATTACCGGTGTAAAGCTCACATTCCTGATAGCCGCCGTAACATCAGTATTATCCCTTCTCGTTGGTACAATCCTCGCAATCATGAGGACCTCGAGGTTTAAATTTCTTAACATACCGGCCAAAGTGTATGTTGAAATCGTGAGGAATATCCCAGGACTTTTCTGGCTTTTATTTTTTTATTTCGTTTTTCCGCAAATACTGCCTTTCGGCCTGACTGATACATTAAACCGGTATACATATTATTCAGTTATAGCCGGTATACTCGGGCTTACTGTTGATAATTCCGCTTATGTCTCCGATATTGTCAGGACAGGGCTTCTGAGTGTGCCAAGAGGTCATATTGAGGCCGCAGTTTCTACCGGGCTTAACAGGTTTCAGCAGATACAGTACATAATTCTACCCATGGCATTCAGGACTATCCTCCCTCCTCTTGGAACGAGGATGATCCATAATTTTAAAAACAGCTCCCTCTGTATGGCTATAGCGGCGCCTGAACTCACATGGGCGACACAGCAGGTTGAATCAATTACATTTCGCGGACTTGAAGTGACTTTTCTGGCAACGGTTTTTTACATCGGAATATCTCTCACCCTGGCAGTAATCATGATACGGCTTGAGAGGTGGTTGAAAATTGACGTTACAAGTATTACGCAGATGAGGACCTGATATGGAGTTCCTTTTTGAACAGCTTGCAAACTGGAAATTTTATCTCATAGGCGCCTATCCAAAAGGCCAGCTTACGGGTTTGACTTTAAATATTGTTCTCGCGATGCTCTCCATCATAATCGGCCTGTTTTTCGGCATACTGTTCGGACTGGGAAGGACGTCGTGCAGAAGATATTTACGTCACCCCTGCGGTCTTTATGTCGATGTCATCAGATCAACGCCTTTGCTCCTTATTATTTTCTGGTTTTATTTCTTCCTGCCCGTTGTCGGCGCTAAGATGCCCCTCTTCTGGTGCGCGGTCATTTCTCTTTCTGTATACGCATCCGCTTATCAGGCGGAAATAGTGAGGGCAGGCATATTAGCAGTCCCGATGGGACAAATGGAGGCTGCCCTGTCAACCGGAATGACGCGGTATCAGGCGGTAAAACTTATTATTTTACCTCAGGCCTTCAAAAAGATGCTCCCTTCGTTCGTCAGTTTTTTTAATTCCCTTTTTAAAAGCACCTCAATTGTTTACATAGTCGGCATCATTGATCTCACACGGACAGGCGTCATTATAAGCCAGCGTCAGCCCAACAGGATTTATGCGGCGTATATCTGTATGGCGATAGGATTCTGGATATCATGCTATATTCTATCGCTTGCATCACAATTACTTGAGAAGAAATTGGGCATCCTTGATTATGAATCGTATAAACCGGAGATATGCAGGGAAGACCTGGTTTTGTTACCCCTGCCTAAAACCGTAAAGAGATTTCTTATATCACAGAAGTAAACAATGTTAGAAATTTATCTAATATTTAGAAAGAGATGACATCTTCATCATTTCCAATTTCTTACTAATTCTTCCTCTGTTTTATTACGTCTCTCTGCAAGGTAATATGGATATTTCTACGATAATATCGTTCATAAAGTTTCTGAGGAGAATATCCCATAAAAAAAAGCGTCACATATACCCAATTTCTAAGGGTAGTTCTCATAACGCCGTCTCTCTCCCATGCACGGGCGCAGGTTTTTATTTTTTGGTTTAATATTTCTATCCTGCCTTCTTTTTTTAATCTCCTGCCGAAGTCGATATCTTCCATAAGCGGTATGTTTTCAAACCCGTTTATTTTTTCAAAGACATCTCTTTTAACAAATATCCCCTGATCCCCGTAGGGAATCCGTGAAATCATTGATCTCAGTTCTACAACCCTTGATATGAATTTTAATGAGGATAGATCGGAGTCAATTTCGAGTGTAAAGGCCCCGCCGGCGACACCGGGCTTTTCTAACGTATTTAAGATGTGATATTTAAAATTATCAGGAGGTGTTGAATCCACATGGAGAAACCACAATATATCTCCAGTGGCTAATGCCGCACCGGCGTTAAGCTGCTTTCCCCGCCCCCTCTCTCCTCTAATGACCTTGTCCGTGTACTTACTTGCCACCCTGCCTGTTCGGTCTATGCTCCCCCCGTCTGAGACAATAATTTCGATATCTTCTACATCCCTCAGTGATAGTAAAAGCCCCCCAATTAATTCTTCTTCATTAAGGGTTATGATTATTATGGAAATTTTTTTTGCATTCATGGGTTAATCAACTGCCAATATTTTCACTTTCTATTTGTAAATTTCAATGTAATCAATATACGAAACAGAGCTTTCTCCTGTGTTATCAGAATCATTCATGATTGCTATGCCTGCGATAGCCGGAGGGTCTTTGCCGAAAGCCTCACGGTAATCTTTAACAATATTAACTTCCTGTTCTAACCAGCTACCCGCATCTTCATCCCCTGCCTGTAAGATTATCATTTTTGATTCCGGGGCGTAAGGATTTGTATAAATTTTTTTGTCATGCTTTCTGCTTTCCCAGATATATTTTAAACTGCTGTGAGGGGGATATTCCCCATATATAGTTTTAACAAATCCGTATTTAACCCGTTGACTCAATGATGCCTTTTCCGGATCATATTTGAAATTAAAGATGATACGGACGGGATTATCATCACCTGACTTTTCCTCTGCATTTCCCTTTTTGTAAACATTGCTTATCTTCCAGCGCCACCTTGCATTAGGATACTTAAATACATCGAACTCTTTATTAAAAACAATCCCCGACGCCGAAGCATTGCTTTCTGCCTTGAGGTAACTCCCGTTCTCCTCTTTTTCAATGGAATATTTCGTGTGCCTTTTTATCTTCGGAAATTCTAACAGCTTCCAGTTTTCGAGGTCGTTGAAGTCTTCACGTATTAATACATTATTAACCTCTGCAAAACCAGGAGTAATAGTTAATAAAAGCAAAAAAACTGAAAAATATTTTCCACCAAATAACTTCATTCATTCCCCGGAATAATTCCTGCTGACATGCAGAATATTGCTGACAAACTCCCTTGTCCGGGGATGCCCCGGATCGAGAAGCATCTTATCAGGCATTCCCATTTCCATAATTTCACCCTGGTCCATAAATGCAATCCTATGAGCAGTTTTCTGTGCAAAAGCCAATTCGTGAGTGACGATTATCATTGTCATGCCTTTTTCTGCAAGTGCAGTTATAATGTCGAGTACTTCCCTGGTCAGTTCAGGGTCCAGAGATGACGTAGGTTCATCAAAAAGCATTATCTTAGGCTCCAGGGCAAGGCTTCTGGCTATTGCTACACGCTGCTGTTCTCCACCTGATAATTGTATGGGGAATGCATTACGTTTATGCGTAAGATCTACCATATCAAGCAGTTGCAGGGCCTTTTCTTCTGCATCTTTTTTGCCTAATCCTCTAACCTTGCGCGGGGCCAGTGTAATGTTTCCGAGCACGGTCTTGTGCTGATATAAATTAAAATGTTGAAAGACCATGCCGATATCAGCCCTGAGAGCTGTAAGATTTGTTTTAGGATCGGAAAGATACTTTCCATCGATAATTATTTCTCCTGAGTCAATCGGCTCAATTTTATTGATCGTTCTCAACAGAGTGCTTTTGCCGGCCCCGCTAGGCCCACAGACAGCTAAAATTTCACCTTTTGAAATTTCCAGATTAATATTTTTTAAAGGTATACACGTTGCATTGAATGCTTTATTAACATTTATAAATTTAACCATTGTGCAATCTGAATTATGTTTCCCCATGACGTTTAAAATCCTTTATGAAATTAAGCGCAGTGTCACCAAAAAATTTTAATGCAAAACTTGTGCCGTTGAAAAAGATATTGAAATTAAGGCGGTTTAAAGAAAACAAGTTTGACAAAAGCTCAATAATTGAACAATGTGTTCATTTATCAGGCAGGTTATATTTCATTAACTATGTTAATTCAGAAATTCAATTAAGAAAATGCAGATGTCGCGAGATGACTTCTAAATTACTCAGGTGTGGATGTGTGTTTATTTGTTTCTTTCGGAAAGTTCTGGGCCCTTACAATATATGAAGGCCTTACACGCTTTTAGGACATTGCTGAAAAAGCCAGTGTAAATCCCGGCGCTTATGAACAACAGAAGCCCCGCCAGTAAAATAGCAACCAGTCTGTTTTTCTTTTTATTATCCAGCATAGTTCTTGCTCCGAAACGGCTATAAATAAAGTTATGCTCTAGTTATTATACAAAGAATCAATTAAATTTAAATAATCACTGAATCCCGTACAGAGTTCTTATAATGTTTCGGAAACATAATATGCCCTGCAAAATAATAATTGATACTGACGCCAAGAATGAGATTGATGACCAGTACGCAATTGCGTATGCCGTGCTTTCGGGGAGCTTTGATGTCCGGGGTTTTACCGCGGCACATTTCGGTAAAAAAAGGAGCATGGAAAAAAGTTATGATGAAATACTGCTTGTCCTGAAACTCCTGGGTTGCGAAAGAAAATATCCTGTATTACGGGGAGCAGAAAAGGCTCTTGTAAACTCGAAAACACCTGTAGATTCACCCGCAGCAAGATTTATCATTAATGAAGCTCTCAATAACCCGGAGGGATATCTATATGTCATCTGTATTGCAGCAATATCTAATCTGGCTTCTGCTTATTTAATGGAGCCCAAAATTAAAGATAGAATAAAAGTTATCTGGCTTGCGGACAAGGCGTGGCCTAAGGGCGGGCTTTTCTTTAATATGAAAAAAGATACACTGGCCGCTCAGATCATTTTTGGTTCAGAGATTGATCTGACGATTATCCCGGCTTGCGGGACCGCAAATAAACTCAAAATATACAAAGGGGACAGAAATTACATAGAAGGAAAAGGCGAGATAGGCAACTACCTGTGGAAGCTTTTCTTAAAGAGACTGTGGAAACCCAAAGCTATTTATGATGTAGTCGCTATTGCAGTTCTGAAATCAATGAACTGGTGTACGTGGATTACAACGCCCCGCCCCGGTTTATTAAGGAACGGGAAATTCGATCATTCCAATACAAAAGGTATGATTACCGTCATTACTGACATTGATGAAGCACTGATTAAGAAAGATTTTCTAAATTCTTTGGACAGAATTGGTCAATGAGCGATTTTAAGGAGAGGGGCGACATATTTTTCATAGAGACACCCGGGTCTTTTAATCTGCTCCAGTATCTCATTCCAGTAAAAATTCGCATATACGTCTGCCTCATGCAGACAATGTGTGTAACAATGACTGCACTGGGGATCCGACCGTTCCTCAAAAATTTTTTTGTGCTCGTGGACCTTTTTGATAAATTCCTGGAATGAGTCGACGTACTCCGCTCCTTCCCCGTAACAATAACAGGGGAATTTTATTTTACCTGTAGGAGTAACGCTGATAAGGCTGTGAAACATACATTTCAGCTTTCTTTCCCCCTTTAAGAATTTACCGAAATTAACACTGTTGCCAACCCTGAACTCCTGATGATTTATTATATAATCACCAAGATATTTCAACCCTTTTTCATCTAATTTGACCTCGGCATTCAAAATAGGATTTAAATAAATCCTGTCACTGAAACCGGAAATGAAATTTACTATTTCTTGAATTACATCGATATTGTTTCTGCTTACAACCGTATTTGTATAAATCAGATGTCCGGCCTCTTTTGCAAACCGGATGTTTTTTGTTATTAAATCAAAACTTCCTCTTAGTCTGTCATGGTTTTCCTTCAAGCCGTCAATAGAAATTTGAAAGAAAAATCTGCTTCCGGGCCTGAATTCATGATAATTGTTCATCAAAACCTTTTGAAGGGTAATACCATTCGTTAACACCCCGGTAATTTTTCCGGATTCCCTGCAGAAGTGGACTATCTTCCTCGTAGTTTCGAGTATATCGCCGGAGAGCAAAGGCTCGCCGCCGCTCAACAGGACAACCGGGCTGTCAATCTCTTTTATCATGGAGCAGGCTTTTGCCACATCGAGGATCTTGTAATTTTTGTTGTCATTCTTATACAGGCAGAATGCACAGGCCATATTGCAATTATCCGTCACCGCAAGATGCATAATGCTTGGTTTTTCGGGATCGCCCTTATATCTTTTTAACGACCTCAGCCTAACGATAATTCCTTTAATGCTTCTCAGAAAAGTAACAGATTTGTGAGGATGATTTGTGCTTTTACTGTTCATGTTACACTGTTGAGAATCAGGCAAGATATACTATGTTACCATAATTCCGTACAGTTATAGATATTTTATCGCAATAATGATATGAAACTATAACATTCCTTTTAGCAGGCAACTAGTCGAGAATATGGATTGAGAAGAACTTTCATAAAAGAGATATTCGCTGCCCACAGGGTTCATTTATACCGTTGCCAATAACCGTTAGAAGATTTTTACTTACGCAGAAGTAACCACACAATGTTCAAATAGTGAGCAGTATGTTCAACTATTGACCAGATTATTATTATATTTGCAGGTTGTTCCTATTAATTTTAAAGAATTTGTTTTGCAATCAATATTAGCATAATTATTGCTTATGAATATAAGCTTGCATAATAACGAGATGCTGGATTAATTTCAGATTTGTATTTTTTTTGTTTCTTATCTGCCTTATTGCGCAACTAAGCAAATTAAAGAGGAGGCTTTATTTATAATGAATGCCTTTGAGAAAAAGATATCAACTATCGATGCATATCCTTTAAAAGCAGAGAATATTTCCACTCTTCAGGTCAATCTGGGATACAAGTGCAATCTGAGATGTGCTCACTGCCATGTCGGGGCTTCTCCTGACAGAAAAGAAGAGATGTCATCAGCAACAGTTGACAGATTGCTCGATATTTTACGGGAAAATGACACAATAACTACTGTTGATATTACCGGAGGGTCACCTGAACTAAACCCCAACTACAGACGTTTTATAAAGTCCGCAGTTGATATGGGTAAAAAGGTAATGGTTCGTTCAAATCTTGCAATACTGACAGATCCGGAAATGAAAGACATCCCCGAATTCCTTGCACAGAACAGGGTTAAAATCATAGCTTCACTCCCCTGTTATACTGCTGAAGGCGTAAATGGGCAGAGGGGAAAAGGCACATATGAAAAGGCCATAGCCGTGTTAAAAAGTCTGAACAAATTAGGGTATGGTCAGGAAGGGACAGGTCTTGAAATAGATATCATGTTCAATCCTGCAAAGGCGGAAATCGCTCCGGACCAGAATATGCTGGAAAGCACATATAAAAATAAATTGGGGGAGATGCACGGAATAACGTTTAATCACCTTATAGCTTTAAGCAATATGCCGATCGGCAGACTAGGTAAGACCATGTCCAGCACAGATAAGGAAGCATATCTAAAACAGCTTGAAGAAAAATTCAATCCCGCAACAGTAAAAAACGTCATGTGCCGCTCTCTTATCAGTGTTTCCCCTGACGGAACATTGTATGACTGTGATTTTTGGCAGATGCTCAAACTTCCCGTGAAAAACAGAAACTCAAATACAGTAAACAGTTTTGATTATTCATCGTTAAGCAACAGGGACATTGTCACGGGTCCGTTGTGTTTTATGTGTACTGCAGGAGCAGGGGCAAGCTGCAGCGGGTCGCTGGTATAATTTTTTTTGCCTTTTGATTGCCAGATTGCGCAAGAAGGCAATAAATGAATAAGTTAAAAACTTATCGACAAAACAGAGAGAGAAACTTCTATGTCAAATTAAGGAAAATACCTTTGCAAAAATGAAAGACATAAATATCAGACACGATTTAAAGGATGATAGAAAAAAAGAGTTCAAAAGAGAACTGCTGGACCTGTTCAGAAAATATGGCTATCTGTCGGAAGACAAAGACCATGAAGTGACTTTCAGGACAACTTCTGGAAATATCGCATGGATAAACATCAACAGTATAGAGGTCATCAAGTAGCTGTTTTAAAGTTTTTCAACAATATGAATAAAAATAAAAGATATTTTTCAAAATCTTTTATTTATTGGATCAGAGTGTTAAATGCCCTGGCTGATGAGACCCGCCTTCAGATTGTCCTGAAACTGCTTAACCAGGAATTATCTGTAAATCGACTTGCTGATATTCTTGGCATGAAGATATACAACATATCAAAGCATTTGAAAATACTGGAAGCCAATGGATTGATAGAAAAAAGAAAAGAAGGCCTTTATAGATTTTACAATGTAACAGAAAAGTTAAAATATCGGTTGACAGACGATTGTTTGGAATTGGATTTGGGATGTTGCAAGCTTAGGTTTACAGATCTGGAAAAATAGATTTATATTCGACAAACGGTTTCTTTAACCCTGGAATGTACAGGTTATTAAAGCCCGATTGATTATCCCGATGCTTTGGGGTGATTGATCGGGCTTTTATTTTATGACTATTTTGAAAAGGGGAAGACATTTATTAACTTTGATTTGTATTTTTGCATTTTTATTTTTGCTTTTTGATTTTTCGCAAATTATGGCGGTAGAAAAACCAGTTATGAAAAACGGAGAAAGCATTTACAAATGGTACTGTACTCCATGCCACGGGGACAAAGGCGACGGCAAAGGTTTCAATGCAAAAAATCTCGATCCGCGTCCCGCAAACCATACGGACCCTGACCTCATGACTAAAAGAGCCGACGAGGATCTTTTTGACGCAATCAGCAAAGGAGGCAAGGGCGTTGGTAAATCCACACTCATGCCGCCGTGGGGGAATACATTTAGTAAGACGCAGATAAAATCATTGGTAATGTATTTGAGGATATTGTGCAGGTGTCAGGAGGAATAGATAGACCTTAATGTTGCATTAACAGACTTGTAGTTAATCTGTCATTCCCGCAGTTCTTAAGCGGGAATCCAGAATACAAATGAACTGGATGCCCGATTAAGAACCCCCGATTACGACATTCGAGGGCAGGCTTCGGGCATGACAAAAAAACAAAAAAGGAGGAGAAGATGGATCATCAGCAAAAGAAAGAAGTGACGCGAAGGAATCTATTGAAGACCGCCGGTATCGCAGGTGCGGGAGCGGCCGTTCTGCTCATGGGCTTAAAAGACAAGGCTCAGGCGTCTTCAGGAACTTACCCGCAGATTAAGGTTGCCAATCTGAAGGAACTTAAGACAGGGAAACCGGTGAAATTCGATTACCCGCTTGTTGGAAGAAAGAACATGCTGGTTGACCTTGGCTGCCCGGTTGAAGGAGGTGTTGGCGCAAACAAGAGCATTGTTGCATACAGTGCATTCTGTACTCATATCGGCTGTGGTGTTGAACTTGACAAAGAAAGCGGGATGCTTATTTGTGAATGCCACCAGAGTATATATGATCCAAAGCAAAGCGGAAAGCTCATTGAAGGTCCGTCTCCCTCTAATCTGCCGATGATTTCATTAGAGGTGGACAAGAACGGAGACATTTACGCAGTTGGGGTTGCCGGACTTATTTATGGACTCAGAAACAATTTATTAGACGGGGAGGAGGTAAAGTAAATGAGCAACGAAAAGAAATTTTCAAGAAGGGATTTACTAAAAATATCGGCGGCAGGCGCCGCAGGGGCGTGTGTGCTCGATAAAGGCATCCCCGCCTTTGCAGCAGACAAATTTCCCGGGGCAAAGGCAACAGAATTTGCGGAACTCCCTCCAGCGAATGCCGAGACTTATGATACCGCTTGTCGTTACTGCCATGTTATGTGCGGATATAAGGTGTATGTATGGCCTAAAGGAACCGGCCGCAAGCCGGAAAAAGAAAAATTTTTCCCGGTCGAAAAGATGAGAGGAGACTGGCCGAACCCCGTTTTTACTATTGAGGCAAAAAAGAACGGCAAGGACGTAAACATCATGGTGGTGCCGGATAACAAAGACGTTGCAAGCGGATCAAATTACTCTGTGCGCGGGTCCTTCAATGCACAGAGTCTGTATTCCGAAAAACTTCCGACGAGGATTCGCCTCAAGAAGCCGATGATCCGCAAGGGCGGGAAGTCCGGGCCTCTTGTTGAGGTTTCATGGGATGAGGCGATTGAATTCACCGCATATAATCTTCAGAAGATTATTGATAAACACGGCCCGGATGCAGTCGGCGCGGTTTACGGCGACTGGGGTTATCTCCAGAACACATATGCATTCCTGAAATGGCTTTTTACCGGGATTAAATCAAGCACCCTCGCAGGCAACGGATATCTCTTCTGGGGTGATGAAAGCTGGGGTCTTGCCGATGTAGTCGGCGGCGGGACCAGGTCCTTCACTGTGGAAGATTTTACTAAAACCAAATGTATCTTCTGCGCCGGAAAAAATCTGAAGGACACAGGTTCATCCTGGTATTACAATGCGCTGTCCAAGGGCGGCATGAACAAGGGCGACATAAAACTGATCTTTGTCGATCCGAGGAAGACGCAAATGGCTGACGACGCAGTTAAAAGCGGCGGGTTGTTCCTGCAGATAAACCCGGGGACGGACGCGATACTCGGCGCATCTTTGATGCATGTGCTCGTGAAGAATGATTTGTACGACAAAGATTTTGTTCAGAAGTATGCGACCGGTTTCAGCACACTTAAAGACACCGTTTTGAACAGCAGATTCGCTCCTGAAAATGCCGAGAAGGTCACCGGGATTTCGGCCGCAAAGATCAAGGCTGCGGCGGAGATGCTTGCAAAATACAAAGGTCAGACAATGGTACTCTTTGAAAAGGGAATCATGCATCAGGTAACAGGTTATGAAAATGAAGTTGCATACAGCGCAATGGGGATTATCCTTGGCAATGCGGGAAAACCCGGGGCATGTACATCCAGGGCAGGCGGACATCCGAGAGGGACATGGGCTGATCCACCGGCTCCAAACGGAGACAGCGCAATGAGAAGTATATGCGACAAGATTGACAAGGGAGAAGTAAAGGCCCTCTGGTCATATATCAGCAATATATACATCCAGCTTCCGAACCTGAGCAAATATAAACCGCAGATTGATAAGATGTTCCTCATTGTGAATGAGATTTATCCGACAGACACTACAGCGGCGGCAGACGTGGTCTTCCCTGCTGCAACATGGGGAGAATGGAATTGCATTCAGGCCAGCGAGGACCGCAGGATCCATATTCAACAGGGCTTCATGGACCCTCCCGGCGATGCGAAACCGGACTGGTGGATCGTTGCAAAACTTGCAAAGCGCATGGGGCTTAAAGGGTTTGACTGGAAAAACGAGCAGGAGATTTATGAAGAATGCAACGCCCAGACAAAAGGCCATTTCACCAGCGATATTTCGGAGATAACGTGGAATGACCTTATAAAGGCCGGCACGAACGGCATTCAATTCCCTTACAGAAACCGCAGGAGCATAGCGCGGCTCTATTCGCCCGAGACAGAAGAGGTGATGGGAAGGCGCTTTAAACACGATGACGGCAAGGCGCACCTTGATCCCGTAAAGGCTCTGGTTGATTTTGATCCTTACAACCATCCCCTTAGAGACAAAGTTACAAATGAGTATCCATTCTGGATGATAATGCATCGCGCTAATGAAATCTGGAACACTGGATACAACTTTTACAATAACGGGCTGAATGTGCCGCTGACCCAGACCCTTTACGAAAGACTGCCTGAGCAGACAGTAAGCATTAATCCAAATGACGCCAGGGCAATAAGCGTGAAAAGCGGAGATTGGGTTACCCTGACTTCCAGAAACGGCAGTATGAGGGCTGTAGCAAAAGTAAGCGGGTTAACCGCGCTCGGAGTTGTAGATGTTATGTCTCTTTATCCAAAGACTGAATCTACTCCAAATATGGTGACAAGTGAAAAGGCAGACCCGAAACTTGCAGAGTGGGACAGGATGGTGCCGGTGAATATTGTGAAAACTGTGATGATATAGGAATAGAGTTTAGAGTTGTGAGTTAAGAGTTAGGAGTGGTAGGGGCGAGTCGGTGACTCGCCCTTTATCCTTTTGTCATTCCGGCTTGTCCGGAATTACCCATTAGAGAAAAGAAAGATTTCCGACAACCGTGGATGACAGAATTAAAGCGGATTAGCAATGACTACAGACATTAATAAAACCGGCATCTCCCGTCGCAGTCTTCTTCAGATTGCAGGCTGGGGTTCTCTGCTGGTCACATTCGGAATTACAATTGGAAGCATTCTTCGCTTTCTGTATCCCCGGGTCCTTTTTGAAAAGCCATCAACTTTCAATATCGGCTTTCCTGATGAATTCAAAACAGATGGATCAACAAGCCATAGAGTATATGAAAACTGGAAGGAGGAGCAATCTGTCTGGGTAGTGAAGGAGAGAAACCGCATATATGCGATACATGCCAAATGCACTCATTTAGGTTGCACTCCAAACTGGTTTGCCGAGGAGGGTATCTTTAAATGTCCATGTCACGGCAGCCAGTTCCGCGGTAACGGAGTTAACTTCGCAGGTCCTGCGCCAAGACCGCTTGACCGTTTCAAATTATCAATCGGCAAAGACGGAATGATTATCGTGGATAAAAGCAGGGTATATACGTTTAAGGAATTTGAAAAGCCGGAAGCATATGTGGAGGTGTGAATAAATAGGGTTCAAGGAGCCAAGGGGCCAAGGGTTCGAGTGATTAAAACTGTCTTCACTTGAACCCTCGAATCCTTGAACCTTCCTATAATTTGGAGGATGAATTTTGAAAGGAAAAAATCTCAGGAATAAAATAACCGACTCTCAAATCTATAAATCCGTCTTCCGTCATACTTATACGGATACAAAAGAAAACAGGACCCTCCAGATAAAATCAAATGTATTTCTTCATCTTCATCCTGTAAAAATACCTTCTCACGCAATGAAGATAAGATTTACCTGGTGTATGGGCGGGATAACGTTTTTTATGTTTTTAGTTGAAGTAATAACAGGAATACTTCTGATGTTTTATTACCGCCCTGTTCCGGAGTATGTCTATCTCGACATGAAGTATCTGGAATTTGATGTGCCTTTCGGTATCATTCTGAGAAATCTGCACAGATGGGCCGCTCATTTAATGTTAGTTACTATTATGTTGCATATGCTTAGGGTCTTTCTGACAGGCTCATATAAGCCCCCGAGGGAGTTTAACTGGGTTATTGGCGTAGTCTTACTGGTTACAACATTTTTACTGAGTTTCACCGGCTATCTCCTGCCATGGGACCAATTGGCTTACTGGGCAATAACGGTGGGCACAAATATGATAAGGGCCGCACCGGTAATAGGACATGAGGGACCCTTTGCACTGCTAAATAAGTATAACGATGTCCGCTTTATGATCCTTGGAGGGACAGAGATAGGGGCCAATGCCCTTTTAAGATTTTATGTGCTGCATATCATGGCGCTGCCTGCAGCGGCAATTATCTTTATGGCAGTCCATTTTTGGAGAATAAGAAAAGACGGAGGGATATCGAGACCGTTGTGACCGAAAAGAAAAAACATCTTGTCTGGCCAGACCTGGCATTCATGGAATTCCTGACTGCGATTGCTTTAACAATTATCTTAATTGTCTGGGGACTACTCGCAAATGCGCCATTACTGGAGATAGCTTCTCCGACACGTTCGGAAAATCCGTCAAAGGCACCATGGTATTTTGTTGGATTGCAGGAGTTGTTAGTTTATTTCGATCCATGGATTGCAGGCGTCATGATTCCAGCAATCATCATTCTATGCCTGATGGTCATTCCATATATAGACAGGGACCCGCATGGGAGCGGAGAATATACTTTTTCACTCAGAAAGTTGGCGATTATAAATTTCATTTTCGGGTTTCTCATGTGGCTGATATTGATTTTCATAGGATATTTTCTCAGGGGGCCAAATTGGCAGTTGTACTTGCCATGGGAATCATGGGAAAAGGTCAAAGAGTTAGAAGAAAATCTGTGGAGCCTGAATCCTGAGATCGGCTTAATAAGTCTAATAATTTATTTCGGGCTGGGCATGATGATGCCAAAACTGATAAAAAAAGATTTTTATAAAAAATGCGGTTTTGTCAGATATGTAATCATTATGCTTTCAATACTCTTAATGTATTTTGTCCCTGTCAAGATTTTCTTAAGACTTGTATTTAACATCAAATATGTACTGGTAACTCCCTGGTTTAATATATGAACGTAGGGGCGACCCGACGGGTCGCCCCTACATTTATTTTTATGAAATTAACACGCAATAAATTAATTTTAAATGCTGTATTTTGTTTAACACTTGTAGCAGTTATCATCTGGGCGCTTTATGCTGAATATGATCGTCCGTGGAAAAAGTTCCAAAAAGAAAAGATTCAACAACTGCGTCTTCAGGACCTCGGCGAAACAGACCGGTGCATCACCTGCCACCAGGGGATAGATAAGCCTGGTTTCAGCAATAAACCTCAACCTTTCAAGACCCATTCTGGCGATTACCTGAAACATCATAAGGTTGAAAAATTCGGGTGTGTTACGTGTCATGAAGGACAGGGTGCTGCATTGACAGTCGATGATGCACATGGCGATGTGAAGAACTGGACAAAGCCTGTTTTAAAAGGTTCTTTTGCGCAGTCATCATGCGGGAAATGCCATCCCATGAATCATAAACTGCCTCTGACTGTTGAATTAAAAGGTGCTCCGGTTTTTATACAGGGATGGAAGCTTTTTAATGAATACAACTGTATCGGATGTCATAAACTGAAAGGATATGAAAGGCCGGAGCGCATCGGTCCAGCCCTGACTGCAATAGGCAGCAAGGTGAACAGGGATTGGCTCATAAAATGGCTGAAAGATCCCAAAGAGTACCTGAAAAACACGAAGATGCCGGGACCAAAGCTGAGCGATAACGAGATAGGGTATATGGCAGATTATCTCTTGAGCCTGACTGTAGGTAATGAAAATCCCCCTACATCCCCCTTTTTCAAAGGGGGAATTTATTCCCCTCTAATAAGAGGGGTGAGGGGTGTGCCCCCCCCTTTAGCGAAGGGGGGTGAGGGGGAATTTGAAAAGGGAGATTCAGTTGAAGGTAAAAATCTTGTTAAAGAACTCGGTTGTTTGGGCTGTCACATGATTGATGAAAAAGGCAATAACTTTGCGCCTGATTTATCCGGCATAGGGAATAAAGTAAACGCTGACTGGCCTTACAGGTTCTTGAAGAATCCTAAGGCATATGATCCCAAGGCAAAGATCCCCGACTTCGTGATGTCTGAAGAAGAGATCCAAAACATTGCCGTTTATCTTGTAACTCTGAAAAAAAAGGGAAGGGAAAAAGGGGATGTCATTCCCGCGAAGGCGGGAATCCAGAGAGACAACTGGATTCCGGGTCAAGCCCGGAATGACATAACCAAAGTATTTACTGGGCAAAACAAATTCTTGCTGAAAAACATAAACAAAGGGAAAAAACTGGTGAAAGATAAAGGATGCACTGGTTGTCACGAGATTGAAAAATTGCCTGCCGGATACGACGCGCCTCCGCTTGACGGGATAGGAAGCAAACGGGTTGATGAACTGTTCTGGGGCAATATAACCGATATTAAGAAAACCCTCGCTGATTGGCTGATGATGAAGGTTATGCATCCTGAAAAATTCACTTCAGATAAGATAGTAGCCCGAATGCCGAATTATGGATTTAATGAACAGCAGGCAAAGGCCCTGGTTACTTTTCTTTTGGGTGCGCGAAAAGATGCTGTTCCTGTGAAATACATGAAAACCCTGATTGAGCCTGATAGTCCGGAGATAAGAGGCAAAAAGGTTTTTGAAAAATATAATTGCCTGGGCTGCCATAAACTTAATAAAAAAGGCGGGGATGTAAGCGTCGATCTGACTAAAGAGGGGAAGAAAAGCAGACCGGACTGGTTGTTTGCTTTTCTGAAAACCCCCTACAAAATTAGACCTGAGCCCATCCTCAAAGCGAGGATGCCGGATTTCAAGCTGTCTGAAAAAGAGATAAATAATGCAATTGAATATTTGGCTTTTCTTTCCGAAATCCCTTATCCTTACCCTTTTGAGCTAAAAAAAGAAGTGCAACCGGAAGATATTGATGATGGAGAAAAACTATATCACGAAATATTCGCCTGTGTCGGGTGTCATCGCGTGAATGGAAGAGGGGGGCAGGTCGGCCCCGATCATACAGATGTTGCAAGCCGGTTGACGAAGGAATGGTTTGAACAATGGCTCAAAGACCCGCAGTCCATACAATCTGATGTGAGAATGCCGAAATTTAAATTTCAAAAATGGGAATTTGAAGCATTGACAAATTATCTTTTAACTCTTGGGAAATACAGATTTGTTCAGGTGAAGAAGACGGATTAATCCGAATAATACAGACATTTCCAAAAAACCTGAAGCGTAATCTGAAATAAATTAAAATAATCATGGTTAATATATTCCAAAAAGCGGTTCTTCTATAGATTCACTGCGGCATATGGGGCATTTGCCCGGCTTTTTAAGCTTTTCTCTCTTCTTAAACACAAAACCGCACTTTCTGCACTCTGCCGGCGTAATGGCAAGTGTACTATTACTTTTACTGATTGTCTTGTGAATATGATCGAGATGTTCGTATATTTCTTTTTCGGAAACCCTCACCTCGCCTGACAGTTCTTTTGCCGAAAGTGTTTTATCCCTGAGACATGATATTATCATCTGCCGGATCGTCTCTTTTCTGTCCATTGGGACCGGGGGCTTTCTGGATTTACTTTTCATATTTATTTCTCTTTGATACTAAATCAGCGTCTTGTTGTATTAGCCTTTCCTTTTTTTTTCTCCTCTCAAGTATATCTGCAAGAATGGGTATCAGCAGCGATCCGCCCGGCAACAGGAAAATTATTAATACAGGGACATAGACTGATAAATGTATTATGTGTAATTTGAGTTGTTTCTTTTCTTCCCTTGTCCACTTCTTCCCTGTGTTTCGAAGCTTCATCAGAAGGCGCATAAAGTCCTGAATACGGGACGCCTCCTGCAAAATCAGTTCTTTTTGTCTTGAGATAATCTTCTTAAGCAGGAATCGTATCATATATTAATACGTTACATCTAAATTGAGAGATTTTGTTGCTTCCCCTCTATCTTAAATCACCTGACATGTTGCGATAATTTACTGTAAATATATATAAGGCATTAAAAGAACGCTCAAGTTAGTGTATAACATAACCGATGAATATTATATGATTTGCAATTTATATTCTGTACTTTTATTTCAAAGCGCTGATAATTATAATACGTTATAATTTTTAAACCAGGCAGTTCAGGTTAAATGATATTAATATAAACGGGAGGTTCAAATGTCAGACACAGAAAAGATTGATGTTTTAATGACTGAAGAAAGGACATTTCCACCATCAAAAGAGTTCAGCAGCAAGGCTCATATCAAGAGCATGGAAGAGTATGAAAAGATATATAAACGCTCTGTTGAAGATATGGAAGGGTTCTGGGAGGACATGGCAGAGCAGAATCTTACGTGGTATAAAAAGTGGGATAAGGTGCTTGAATACAATTTTGAAAAACCTGAGATCAAATGGTTTCAGGGCGGAAAGATCAATGCATCGTTCAACTGCCTCGACAGGCATATAACAACTGCAACAAGGAACAAGGCTGCAATCATTTGGGAGGCAGATGATGGAAGTTACAAGACGTATACATATCAGCAGCTTTATTACGAAGTCAACAGGTTTGCCAATGTCCTGAAAAAGCACGGAGTAAAAAAAGGAGACCGGGTAACCATTTATCTCCCGATGATACCGGAGCTGGCAATATCCATGCTTGCCTGTGCAAGGATAGGCGCCATACACAGCATAGTGTTCGGCGGATTCAGTGCCACTGCTCTCAGGGACAGGATACAGGACTGCAAAGCAACACTTGTAATTACCGCAGACAGGGGGGTCAGGGGCGGCAGACAGGTTGCATTAAAGGCAAATGCAGATGTTGCATTGCAGGAATGCCCCACTGTTGAAAAGATGATTGTGGTAAAGAGGACAGACGGCATAGATATGGAGCCCGGCAGGGATATGTGGTGGCATGATGAAATGAAAGCTCCGGACATCACAAATTATTGTGAACCCGAACAGATGGATGCAGAAGACCCTTTGTTTATACTTTACACCTCCGGTTCCACAGGAAAACCAAAAGGTGTTCTGCATACAACAGGCGGTTATCTCCTTTTCACAAATCTCACATTCAGGTGGATATTTGATTATCACGATGAAGACATTCACTTCTGCACTGCGGACATAGGCTGGGTAACAGGACATAGTTACATTGTATATGGGCCGCTTTCAACCGGGGCGACAAGCCTCATGTTTGAAGGCATTCCCACATATCCTGATGCAGGAAGATTCTGGCACATTTGCGATAAACACAAAGTCAATATCTTCTATACCGCACCTACTGCAATAAGGGCCTTGATGAAAGAAGGAGAAAGCTGGGTACACAAGCATGACCTTTCATCCCTCCGTGTTCTCGGCTCGGTTGGAGAGCCTATCAACCCTGAAGCATGGATGTGGTATCACATTAATGTAGGGAAGGAAAAACTCCCGATTGTTGATACCTGGTGGCAGACAGAGACAGGGGGAATTCTAATCACTCCCCTGCCCGGTGCAATGACCTTAAAACCCGGCTCCGCAAACAGGCCCTTTCCGGGTGTAGTGCCAAAGATTTTAAAAGAAGACGGTTCGCCTGCAGCAGTTGATGAAGGAGGTTATCTTGTCATTGATAAACCCTGGCCCGGGATGATACGCGGGACCTACGGAGACCCCGAGCAGAAGCGGGTTAAAGAAGTTTACTTCTCAAGATTTAAAGGGAAGTATCTTACCGGTGACGGAGCCCGTGTTGATAAAGACGGTGATTACTGGCTCATGGGAAGGATAGACGACGTCATTAATATCTCCGGTCACAGGCTTGGAACCGCTGAGGTGGAATCAGCGCTTGTAAGCCACGAAGCGGTTGCAGAGGCTGCTGTTGTTGGATTTCCTCATGAAATAAAAGGCGAAGGGATATATGTATATGTAACGCTGAAAGACGGACAGAAACCGACTGATGAACTCAAAAAAATCCTCATAGGCCATGTCAGAACGGTCATCGGCCCGATTGCAACCCCTGACAAGCTACAGTTCGCTCCCGGACTTCCCAAGACAAGAAGCGGCAAAATAATGAGAAGGATTTTAAGGAAGATCGCAAAAGGAGATGTTGAAGACCTCGGTGACACCTCTACCCTCGCCGATCCATCGGTTGTAGATAATCTGGTGAAGGAGCGGTTATAAAAAAATAAAATTATGGACAAATTCACTCTCAGCAAAGACAATACTGCTCTCCTCATCGTAGATATTCAGGAAAAACTTGCAGTTGTTATGGATCAGAAACAGAAAGTTACGGTCAACTGTCTGCACCTTATCGAGGCTGCAAAACTTCTCTATATTCCTATAATTGTTACAGAGCAGTATCCTGAAGGGCTGGGCCCTACGATCTACGATATTAAAGAAGCGATTCCTGTTTATCGTCCTCTTGAGAAAGTAACTTTTGACTGCTGCAAAAGTGACGGTTTCCTCAGAAAAACAGCATCCCTGAAAAGGACCCATATTATCCTTGCAGGAATGGAGACACATGTCTGCGTCTTGCAGACGTGTTTAAGTCTTCTGAAAGAAAATTATTCAGTTCATCTTGTAAGCGATGCTGTTTGTTCCAGGAAAAAAGATGATTTTCAGACCGGCAGGGAACTTATGCGAGACGCAGGCGCTGTGATAACCTGCACCGAGATTGTTTTATTCCAATTGCTTGAAAATGCCGGAACCCTGGAGTTTAAGGAAATATCAAAGAGGATAAAATAGAGTTCGTTTATAAATTCGTTCAGTCATCGGTTTTTTGTCATTCCGGCTTCCGTTCTCCGTAGTAGCCTACTTCGCCGAAGTACTACGAAAACAGAACTACGAAGGATGAATGTCCGGAATCTTTTTTCAAGAAAGAAACAGACTCTTAAAAACTATGCGAAATCCTTATTCCAAACTGTATGGGGATGTTATAATCCGGTTTCAATAAATAAAGCCCCCTGCTTTTTTGAATACGATTAGCACGTTTTTAGCACGTTGAAAAAAAGAGTTGGATTACATCAATACTCATGCCATTAAATACTGGAATAGAATAAAAAGCATGGCATGACCTTGATCCGGAGTTTGAACTTTTAGAGGGTTTCATCAAGGCAAGAGAAAAGGCAGGCATCACACAGGCTGAACTTGCAAAGAGGATCGGCACTAAACAGCCTGCACTATCGAGGCTTGAAAGAGGAGCTTTCAAGAAAGCGTCTGTAGAGACATTACAAAAAATTGCCGATGCGCTTGATATGAAGCTGGTTATTAAAATGCAGGCAAAGAGAAGCTGAGATTAGGTCAGCATCCTCTTATTCAACACCTAATCTATAGCAATTAAATTATTGCTTACGCCTAAACATCTTCCCATTCTGCTAATCTTATGTTATAGTAGGTATATCATGCCAAGTATGAAGGCGGAACTTTTACATCATACAAAAAAGGTTAATCCAGATGGAGATATTATTGAAATCAAGATTTGGAAAGTTCCGGTATCAGATGACAAACCTTTCGGCGTTAAATATTCCCTTGTTTTTGTGAGGGATGGTAAAAGGGTTATATGTTATGACAATGCTGAAGGCAAAGGAGATCATAAACACATAGGAGACCGAGAACTTCCATACAATTTTACAACTGTGAAAAAGCTCTTTAATGATTTTTATAGAGACTTAAAGGGGGTACAAAGATGAAGGTTAAGAGAATAAGAATAGGTATAAAGACAACAAAGGAATTTCTTGATGATGCAAGGGATGTAATGGAAAAAGCCATCAAGGGGGAAAAGGTTAAAAAAACCACCGGCATATATTTTGAGAATCTCTCAGATATGAGAAGGGTCTTAACTGAAAAGAGACTTGAAGTCCTCAAGACCATCAAGGATAAACACCCTGAGTCAATCTACAGGCTTGCAAAGATGCTTCACAGGGATATCAAGAATGTCATACAGGATATTGAATATCTCCACAATATGGGGCTTGTAGAACTTAAGGAGACCGATGAAAAGACTATTCCTAATGTAAATTACGAAAAGATTCTCCTTGAGATAGCGGTATAAATGATGCAAAAATCCGTAAAGAAGAAAATTGTGTGAGAACGCTGACGAAAACAGAAACGCCTACTATACAAAAACTATACAATCAGGCAGGATCAAGAACATCTGTATCTTGTAACTCATTGAAAAATATGGTAGGCGATGCTGGGATTGAACCAGCGGCCTCTTCCGTGTGAAGGAAGCGCTCTCCCACTGAGCTAATCGCCCTCCTGAACTTCATAAAAATTATAAGTGAACTTTTTGTTAAAATCAAATCTTCATTAACCCAAGAAGATGCAGACATTACTTCTGAGGATTTTTTACGTTTATCTTTAATTTTTTTATCTTGCTTCTTAAGGTATTGCGGTTTATGCCGAGCAGTTTGGCTGCCTTTATCTGATTGCCGTTTGTCTCTTTCAGGATCATTAATATTAGTGACCTTTCAACCTCCGGGATAACCATATCATAAAGATTGAATTTTTCAAACCGCTTGATATTCCGCAAAAAACCTTTAAGCCTGGCTTCAACAAACTTCCCGATAGATTTGGCCTGCCTTTGTTTTATATCGAAATCTTCTATTTGCAATACAGTTCCATCTGATAAAATACAAGCCCTTTTTATAACAGTTTCAAGTTCTTTTTCCCCGCCCGGCCAGTCGTATGTTAAAAGATAATCCCCGGTCTCCTTTGAAAGTTCTTTATATTCGGTAGTCAACTGCTCCTGGGCTAATTTAATAAAATGTCTTGCGAGCAGAAGTATTTCGTCTTTGCGGTCTTTTAATGAAATTGGGATTTCATTTTCAACTTTATTTGCATCTGTAATTTTGTCTGTCATGTTTGATAATCAGTAGCAAAGGGGAAGATGCCCGTTGTAATTATATTATCAATCAACCTTGTCTTGCCTATTCTAACTGCAATACAAATTGCAACAGGAGATTTTATTTTCTCCACTTTCTCAAGATGTTCGGTGGTAACGATCTCGACATAATCTATGTTTGAAACCGGCCCGGAATTTATAAGATTTTTCATTTCATTTTTAATATATAATGCATCAACCAGACCTTTTGATGAAATTAGATCTTCCCCGAGTTTCAATGCCCTGTATAAAACAGTAGCTGCTTTTCTTTCTTCATGATTTAAATAAATATTCCTTGAACTCATCGCGAGCCCGTCATGCTCCCTCACAGTAGGACAGACAATAACATCAATATCAAAGTTTAATTCCTTTATTAATTTTTTTATAACAACTGTCTGCTGAAAGTCTTTCTGTCCAAAATATGCATTATGCGGCATGACAATATTACAAAGTTTGGCTACTACTGTCGCAACGCCGTTAAAATGTCCATGCCTTGAAGCGCCGCAGAGAATCTCACCAACGCTGCCAATGTTAACAGACGTAGAAAAGCCGTCCGGATACATCTCTTTATCATCAGGAAAAAAGACAATATCAACTTTAATGGAAGACAGCTTGTTTAAATCTCCTTCAATATCTCGTGGATATTGCCTGAAATCTTCATTTGGTCCAAACTGTACAGGGTTTACAAATATGCTGACAATACTAAAATCGTTTTCATCTCCTGAACGCTTCATAAGACTCATATGCCCCTCATGCAGCGCTCCCATTGTAGGGACAAAGCCTATGGTTTTATGTTCATCCCGGATATTTCTGCTTAACGCCTGCATATCTTTTATGGTTCTGATAATTTGCATAAGAGGAATTAAGAATTTATAGTCATCAAATCACTGCCGGGGACGTATAAAATTTTTCTTGAAAGACTGAAGCATACAAATATTAATCTGTGCAAAATAGTATTTACAAACTGTCGGCCTTGGTCCGTCATGCCCGACGTCCTTAATCGGGCATCCATAGAATAGAAACTAATGGATTCCCGCTAAAGACGTGCGGGAATGACGCTTTAGAAATGTACAGACTATTATGAGAACCTTAATAAGTTTCTTTATTTGTACCGAATATTAGAATACGCCAAATTCGATATCATTTCAAGTGCTGTTCAGCATGTTAGAAAGGCAAGAATAGATGAGCCTTTATCTCTTTACTTCTTTACTGGCTCCGCAACATGCGGGGTCTGTTCGGTTGTTGCCTTATCTTCTGTTTTGGTCTTTTGAGAAACCTTTACAGTCGCCTCTGCGCTCCAGGGTGAATTTGGGAACTCGCTGACAAGCGCCCTGTATTTTTCCTGCGCTTTTGCTGTATTCCCCAGAATTTCATACTGCCTGGCTTCCATTAATAAAGCAGTATCCTTGAAGGTTCCGTTTTTAATTTTGGAGAGATTGGCAAATGTCTCTAACGCTTTTTCGTTTTTGCCGGTTTTTAAATAAGCAGAAGCAAGTTTTTGATAGACAAGGGGCAATATTACATAATCACCGCTGAACTTTTCTATAAATACGTTATATTGTTTTATTGCGTTTTCATAATCTCCGAGATTGTAATAACAATTACCGAGGGAAAACAACGCTGTCGGCGTAACCTTTACATCAACCGCTTTTTTATAAAGTTCCAAGGCCCTTTTCCACTTTTCTGTTTCAGGCAGGGATTTATCTGTTTTGGCAGGATAATAAATACTGTTCGCTTCCATCTCAAGTTCATAGACTTTTTTATTCTGAGAATAAGTATAAAAATTAAAGAATACAAATATAAGGACGATTGCCACAATTGCTGATATGATTATTATTGCCTGTTTCTGTCTCCCTTTCATTACATCCAATGCACGAAGGGCAACGGTTTTTACTTCTTCTGTATCCTGGACAGATTTCTTTTTAGCAGGTTTTTTCTTGATAATCTTCGGCATTTAATCCCTCCCTGTTTTATCTATAAGTTTTTCTGAATTTTCAAGAACTTGATCTATATTTTTTTCTGCAATACCTGAAGCACGCAGAATAATCCTGGCCCGTTCAAGGGTAATCAGGTCTTCAGGCGCATGAGAATCTGTGTTAATTACAAGCATCGCTCCTGTCTCCATGGCGATCTTCGCAACGTGACCATTTGATATACTGTGACCCTTTCTTGATGTTATCTCAAGTGTAACTCCACGTTCCTTCGCAAGCATTACATCTTCCAGATTAATCAAGCCGGGATGTGAAAGGATATCAGCCCCTGCTTCTATCCCGGCCCTGTTTGTGCCGGCCGCCACTGGTTCGGCAAGGGTTTCACCGTGTACAACCACTATTTTGGCGCCAAGGGCCCGTGCCTTTTGCACCATCCCCGAAATAAGTTTTGGAGGCACGTGTGTTATCTCGGCGCCGGGGATAACGGTTAATCCGGAAAATTCTGAAATTTCTTTAACAATATGTGCAATTCTGGGAATTACAAAATCGATATTAGACATATCGACATGGTCTGTAAGCGCCAACGCCCTATATCCACTGCTGTAAGCCCTCTGGATAAGCTCTGATGGCAGAAGAACACCATCACTTAAAAGCGTATGCATATGTAAATCAATCATAACACTGTAACATACAGAAATTCCGGACAAAAAGTCAAAGTTGGCTGGGGGAAACAGTTTTTTATTAAAACCAATTTTGACATGCAAAAATCTTTTAAGTAATATAAACAGTCATGAACATAGTGAAACTTACAGAGAAAGTAAAAGCAGGCGGTTGAGCTGCCAAATTAGGTCCGGCGGACCTATCCGAAATATTGGCAGATATTTACAAGTGTAGCAATAAGGACGTTGTTGTGGGTCCCGGTGATGACGCGGGAATATTCCGCTACAAAAACATCTTGTTAGTCGAAACAGTCGACGTTATTACCCCTATTGTTGACGACCCCTACACATTTGGGGCAATATGTGCTGCAAATTCGGTAAGTGATGTTTATGCCATGGGTGGAACACCTCTCACAGCGCTTGCCATACTGGGTTTTGCTTCCTGTGATTTCAGCTCCCCTGTAATTAAACATCTTTTAAAAGGCTGTATTGATAAACTCGGGGAGGCAGGTGCTTGCCTGATCGGCGGACACAGCATAGAAGACAATGAATTCAAATTCGGGCTTGCGGTAACAGGCGCGGTTGATAAAAAAACAATTTTAAGGGTAGCCGGAGCTTGTCCTAAAGACGTTCTTATTCTTACAAAACCTCTTGGCACAGGCATTCTTACATCTGCAGCTAAACGCGGGAAGCTAAAAAAAGCGGCTTTGAATAAGGTAATTGCTTCAATGCTTCAACTCAATAAAACCGCATCAAAAGCCGCTGTTCTGTCAGGGGCACGAGCTGCAACCGATGTTACAGGATTTGGTTTATTGGGACACGGATTGAACATGGCAAAAAGCTCAACGGTAGACCTTGTGATTTCTTATGATAAGGTCCCTTTAATGAATGGGGTAAGAAAATATGCTGCATCAGGAACAGTGCCGAAAGGGGCCCAGAGAAATCTCGAATTCTGCAGCAAAGATGTAACCTTCCCTGAAGATTTCCCAAAGGAGGCGCAATTAATTCTGTCCGACCCTCAGACCTCGGGCGGCTTGTTGATAGCGCTTCCACCAAGGGGCATGAAAAAATTTGACGCATTTGCAAAGAAAGAAAAAATGCCTTACTGGCTTATCGGAGAAGTTGCCAGGGGCGACGGGAAGATAATCGTAAAGTAAGTATACGGTAGCTTAGCCGTTGCCTTATAAGATGACCTCGGTATCCCAGCAGCTTGCTAAAGGATTGCTTTTTTCTGTCATTCTGGCTTGTCCAGAATCTTTCTTTATGATTCCTGACAACTCGGAAGGATTCCCGACAAGCGGGAATGACACTCAGTGTTGTGATAAACCGTATGATATCTGCATTATTGAAAAAAAGTTTTTGAAGCTATGAAAAAAATGATAGCTGATTACATGGAAAACGGATTCCTTGAAAACATTGTCGACATGTTCAGGCACGATAAAAGCCTGTACACAACGATAGGAGATATGCTTGTGGACGAGAGAAGCAGGGTTCGGCTTGGCGCAGTAGCGCTTGTAGAAATTCTAATGACAGAAGATATTAATAATATCCTGAAAGCGCTTCCAGGAATTGTTGAGGCGCTTAAAAACCCTAATCCCACCATACGCGGTGATGCTGCATATCTCCTTGGTATCATCGGACATGAAAATGCACTGCCTTTTTTATTGGAAGCGGTAAATGATGAAAATGAACTTGTGAGAGAAGCGGCTATTGAGTCAATAGGAGCAATAAAGAGCAGGGACAAATCTTTATTAAGCTGACACTTCCTGAACAACCTCATCTGATGCTGCATCAGCCTGCTGACGGGGGTTGATAATCCAGATGATACCAAACGCTTTTTCCTGATATATCTTCACCAAACCAAGCCTGATAAGCTCAAGCAGGGCCAGAAACGTCACTATAAGCGTCAGCCGTGTGTATCCTTCTTCAAAAAGGTCTTCAAACCTTATCCCGTCTTCTTTCTCTATCCGCTCTATGATAAAATTTATTTTATCAGCTACAGTAAGTGTCTCTCTTGTTATTTCGACAGCCTGTGCAGGCGCCTTCTCTAACAGTTTTTTAAATGCAGTGATCAGGTCAAAGACATTCGCATCAAAAAGTAACGGCTCCGGCTCAAATGTAAAATCATCCTTATCAGAAATATTTCTCTGGAAGATGTTCTTCCATATTTCTTCCCGTTTTCTTAAAAAACCGGAGGACTCTTTATACGCCTGATATTCAAGGAGCCTTTGAACAAGTTCAGACCTCGGGTCTTCAGCAGATTCCTTCTTTTCCTCTTCATCGGTAGGGAGAAGCATTTTTGATTTTATATGGATGAGGGTTGCAGCCATTACAAGAAATTCGCCTGCAATTTCAAGATTAAGCTCTTTCATCAGTTCAAGGTACTTAATATACTGATGGGTTATATCAATGATGGGGATATCGTATATGTCTATCTTGTTTTCCTTAATTAAATGAAGAAGCAGGTCAAGGGGGCCTTCAAAGACCGGCAGTTTGAAAAGAAAATTATTCAGAGATTCGGATGCAGCATCACTTGCCGAATCATCCTGCTTCTGTGTTTCAGTCTGAGATAATTCTTTCTCCAATACCTCCGGCATTGGTAAATATTATAACATTCAATGATAGAAATGCAAGCAAAAAATATTGCAAATGGTAACCATTCAGTGACGGGGGGTAATTGTAACCATTCCATTAAATAAATAGCCGCAAAGTTTGCTTATCTCTGCTTAAATTCCATTTAATCTTCCGAATCAATTAGTTGTTTTCATTTATCGTGTTTTTTATCTTGAC
>JACRLN010000016.1 GCA_016215115.1 Nitrospirota bacterium | reverse complement strand
GTTTGCCTTCCCTTTAAGCGATAAATACTTCGTTATTGCTGCTGTCAACGTCGTCTTGCCGTGATCTACGTGCCCGATCGTCCCTACGTTTACATGCGGCTTCGTTCTTTCAAATTTTGCCTTAGCCATTTGTCCTCCTTTTTTTATCCTCAAGCCCATGACCGGGATTGAACCGGTGACCTCATCCTTACCAAGGATGTGCTCTGCCAACTGAGCTACATGGGCATTCTTAAAGCAATTAGCTTTCAGCGGTCAGCTTTCAGTAAAAGATCTCTTCCTTCGCTTTATTACTGACAGCTGATTGCTGACGGCTAATCGCTGTCTTTTATGGAGCGGGAAACGGGATTCGAACCCGCGACCCTCAGCTTGGAAGGCTGACGCTCTACCACTGAGCTACTCCCGCATTATTTCAGCTCTCAGCGATCAGTTGTCAGCTTTCAGCAAAAATTCACTTAAATCTCTTTAGCTGACAGCCGAATGCTGAAAGCTGAGCGCTCCACATGGTGGAGAGGGGAGGATTCGAACCTCCGAAGGCTTCGCCGGCAGATTTACAGTCTGCTCCCTTTGGCCACTCGGGAACCTCTCCGTTTAAGCTGTCAGCAATTAGCGTTCAGCTTTCAGCTAAAAAAAATTAGTCTTTTCTTTGCTGACCGCTGACAGCTAATCGCTGATTGCTGTTTTTCTTGGAGCCGATGAAGGGATTCGAACCCCCGACCCTCTGATTACAAATCAGATGCTCTACCAACTGAGCTACATCGGCATCCCGTTCATGCTCATATATAAACGCAAATATACACTTAATCGAAGCTATGTTTTTTTTAAGCTCCGCTAAAGCGTTTTTCTTATATTAATTCCAAAACCTTTTTATTAAGAATAGATAATATAATAGATTTTTACGGTTTTGGTCAACCAGTAATCATAACATTATCATTTTTTCTTTTACAAGCCCTCCGGATTCTCTTTTAATCCCCGCTGCCCCACAAACGCGGGTCAAGTGCGTCCTGAAGGCCTTCTCCAACCAGATTGTAGCTTAGCACGGTTATTAAAATAGCGACACCGGGAAAAACCGAAAGCCACCACGCTATTTCAATATTGTCCTTGCCTAATGTCAGGATATTGCCCCAACTCGGGATTGGCGGTTGAATACCTATCCCTAAGAAACTTAACGCTGATTCCAGGAGAATAGCGCTTGCCACGCCTAACACAGCAGATACAAAAACCGGAGCCATGCTATTTACCATTATGTGTCTGAAAATTATCCTTATGTCGCTTGCACCTAACGCCCTTGCCGCAAGTACAAACTCCCGCTCTTTAAGCGATAAAAATTCTGCCCTCACCAGCCTTGCAACCCCCATCCATGACGTAACCCCTATAACTATCATAATATTCCATATGTTCGATCCTATATATGCGATCACGGCAAGAATGAGAAAGAAGGTCGGAATTGAAAGCATTATATCAATAAACCTCATAATAATTCTGTCAATCCATCTGCCGTAATATCCTGATATTGCTCCCAGGATCATTCCTATTAATGTTGCTATCCCTACAGCTACAAAACCTACTGCAAGAGATATCCTGCTCCCGAAAATCATTCTTGAAAGCACATCTCTTCCAAGATCGTCAGTTCCCAAAGGATGACTTTTGTTCGGAGGTTCAAGGATATGCTTCCTGTCAATATCACTTGGATCATAAGGAGAAACAACATTGGCGAACACTGCAATAATGAAGAGGATAAGCACAATCATCCCACCTGTTATTGCAAGCTTGTTTCTTTTAAATCTTTTCCAGAAAATTGTTCGTGAATCGCTCATATGTTCTAACGGCTACCTCGCCCTTATCCTCGGGTCTGCAAACATATAACCTATATCCGCTAACAGATTCCCGATTAAAGTCAACATTGCACCGATTGTCAGTATTCCCATTACAAGAGGGTAGTCTCTTGTCATAACACCCATATAAAACAATTGCCCCATTCCGGGAATGCTGAATATGTTTTCAAAAATCACGCTTCCGCCGATTAAACCCGGAACAGAAAGCCCAAGCAAAGTAATAATTGCCATCAGAGCATTTCTCAAGGCATGTTTGTATATTACCGTTCGTTCGGATAAACCTTTTGCCCTTGCAGTTGTAATATAATCCTGCCTGATAACCTCAAGCATACTGCTTCTCATATATCGTGAAAAACCCGCAACCCCTCCAAAAGAGGAGACAAAGACCGGAAGAATGAGGTGCCGGGTCCTGTCCCATATCTTTCCCGACAAGGTTAATAATTCATAATTCATGGACTTGAATCCCGAGATTGGAAGCCAGTCAAGGTAAATGCCGAAAAGCATCATCAGGAGCAGAGCAAACCAGAAAGCAGGCATTGCAAAACCTATAAACCAGAAAACAGTTGTAACTTTGTCAAACAATGAATGCTGATGAGTTGCGGACGAGATGCCGATTGGTATGGCGACGATAAAAATGAAAAACATTGAGAGCACATTAATAAAAAAAGTTATAAATAATCTCCTGTCAATTAACTTCTGTTTTGTATCCCATATTTTTTCGATTACCGGCCTCCTGTCAGTCGAAAATGAATTGCCGAAATCCAGTTTAACAACCCTTTTTAACCACATGCCGTATTGGACATAAACAGGCTTGTCGAGCCCGTATAGCTTTTCAAGCTGTTCTCTTGCCTCGGGAGTTATTTTTGGATTCATCTCGGAAAGTACATCCGTGGGCTTGCCGGGAGCAAGATGGATAATGAAAAATGAGATCAGCGTAATCCCGAACAAGGTCGGGATCATTTCAAAAAGTCGTTTGGCTAAATAAGTAAGCATATGACCTTTTCTGTCATTCCCGCCCGGTCGGGAATCCTTCATTAGGAAAGATTCTCGAAGCGAGTCTCCGCGAAGAGTCGCTCCGACCGGACAAGCCGGAATGACATTTTTGGGTCAATGACAAGCACGCTTTTCCGCAACTAACAACTATCATTTCACTGTTCCATCCTGTGTTTCTGTAAATTCTTCGGCACATACCATTTAGGAAGATTATAGCTTATTCCAATTGTCGCAGGTTTTATGCCTTTAAACCTTGCGTGTAAAATGGGCGTTGCATCAGGAACGTACAAAAAGATATACGGCACTTCTTCGGCAAGTATCTCCTGAATCCTAAAGTAAGCTTTCTTCCTTTTTTCAATATCAAAGGTCCTTCTTCCTTTTTCCAGGAGTTCATCCACCTCGGGATTGTTATAGCTGACAAAATTAAATTCCTTTTCCCTCGTTTTGCTCGAATGCCATATATCGTACTGGTCCGGGTCTATCCCGATGCTCCAGCCGAGAATGACAGCCTCGAAACGTCTCTTATCTATAAATTCATTTATAAACGTGCTCCATTCTAATACCTGTATGTTCATCTTTATCCCGATTTTCTTGAGTCTGTATTGAACGATTGTTGCTGTCTGCTCCCTTGAACGGTTACCCATATTTGTACGCACTGTAAATTCAAATTTTTCCCCGTCCTTGTCAAGTATTCCATCCCCGTCCGTATCTTGCCACCCCGCCTCTTTAAGCAGTTGCCTGGACTTATCCAGATCATAATAATATTTATTCACATTTGGATTATAAACCCACGTGTTCGGGACATACGGGCCTGTGGCAGGGCTTCCGAGTCCGAACAGCACCACATCCACGATTTCTCCTTTATCAATGGCATATGCGATTGCCTGTCTCACGCGCTTGTCTTTAAACCACGGATGCTTCAGATTAAACCCCATATAGGTGTAAGAGAATACCGGGTAACGGAATTTCTGGAAATTCTCTTTAAAAAAATTGGTGTTCGTCTGCTTTGTATACTGAATTGGCGTTAGTCCCATCATATCAACTCCGCCTGACCGCAGTTCGAGAAACATTGTTGCAGGGTCGGGTATTATCTTATAAACATATCTGTCAATATACGGCCTTCCTTCAAAATAATTCTTGTTTGAATCAAGAATAACCTCCTGCCCGGAAGTCCATTTGTTTAATATGTACGGGCCCATGCCGATCGGATTTCTTGCAAAATCAGTTTTTGTTATATCTTTCCCTTCGAGCAGATGTTTGGGAAGGACAATCAGGTTTCCCCATGTTGTAAGGGCAGGGGCAAATGGTTTCTCATAAGTGACTTTGAACGTGTACCTGTCAGGTGTTTCCGCCTTTTTTACCTGAAGATAATCTTCCTTGTACGGCGTGGGCGTTTTTTCATCTATAATAGTCTTGTAACCGAATATCACGTCATCAGCCGTCAATTCGACACCGTCTGTCCATTTCACTCCTTTCTTTAAGTGAAATGTAATAATCAGCCCGTCTGGAGAAATATCCCATGATTCCGCAAGGTCTCCTATAACGCTAAGATCCGTATCATATTTGACAAGGCCGTTGAATACCAAACCCGCTACATCATGTGACGCGCTGTCGCCGGCCAGCATTGGAATGAGAATGCTCGGTTCGCCGATAGAACCTGTTATCAGGGTATCTCCATAAGTGGGCTGGTCGGACTTCTCAGTATCGACAACGGGTTGCTGAGATGTTAAGCCTGAACTTCCACAGAAAATAACACCTATTAATAAAAGCAGATATACGATATACAGAGATTTCATAAAGTAGATGTTAAATTAATTTAAAATACAACTATTGTCAATAACATGAGCCTCTTGCAAAAGTATCGTGGAAATCGCTTTTGCCGTCATACCCGCGAAGGCGGGTATCCAGAAGTCTTTGGTTTTAAAGAATACTGGATTCCCGATAAAGACCTCGTTGAATTTATTAATTCAAACTCATAATATACCAGTATGATTGCGATAATTGATTATGGAATGGGAAATCTCAGGAGTGTTGAAAAGGGGTTTCTGAAAGTTGGCGTTGACGTCAGGGTAACAAACAATCCGGAAGTGGTTCAAGAAGCAAACGGTGTTGTACTTCCCGGTGTAGGAGCTTTTAAAGATTGCATGAGGGAACTGACAAATCTTGCATTGGTAGATACTGTTGTTGATGCCATAAAAAAGGGGAAGCCTTACCTTGGCATATGTCTCGGTCTTCAGGTGCTGTTCAGTGAATCAGAAGAATTCGGGAAATGCAGGGGCATTGATGTCTTACGTGGAAGCGTGGTGAAGTTTGATTTCGGTGTAGGGGCGTTGCATGCAACGCCCCTACTCTCAACTCTAAAGGTCCCTCACATGGGCTGGAATGAGATAAAAATACAGAAGAACAATCCGCTGTTTGAGGGAATTCCCGACAAGAGCTATTTCTATTTTGTTCATTCCTTTTATGTTGTCCCGGAAGACACATCAATTATCTCAACCACTACTGATTACGGTATTGAATTTACATCTTCGGTCCGGAAAGACAATATCTTTGCAGTTCAGTTCCACCCGGAGAAAAGTCAGGCGATGGGATTGCAGGTGCTCAGGAATTTTGGTGATATTGTAACAAAAGGTCTTTAATACTTTTTTTAAAGATTGGATGCATTTTATCCGGGGCTATTTCTGCAAGCGGCTTCAGGACAAATTCCCTCTCGCTAATGCCCGGATGAGGTATTTCCAAATCAGGAGTTTTCATAATTACATCATCATAAAGCAGAATATCGAGATCAATGATCCGCGGGCCCCAGTGTGAAGTCGGCAATCTTCCGACATCAACCTCTATATTTTTAAGAAGACGCAATAGTTCGTCAGGCGTTAAACCGGTTTTAATTTCAACAGCCATATTGATAAAATTCGGCTGTTCCTTAACTCCCCACGGCTCGGTCTCTGTCATGGATGAACGTTTTGTAACCATTATTCCATTAGCGATGAGAAGCTTAATCGCCCTCTCGCAATTATCTTCCCTGTAGCCAAGATTGGAGCCTATGCCGATGTAAGCTGTAGACATAAAAGGGTTCGGGGGTTCAAGGATCCAAGGGAGCTTCACTCTAATCCTCGATTGCCATTTCTTATTTTTGTCATGCCCGAAGCCTGCCCTCGAATGTCGTAATCGGGGGGCTGTAATCGGGCATCCAGAAATTATTGTAAAGACTGGATTCCCGCTTAACAGACTGCGGGAATGACGGCGCAATATGTGTGTTTATAAACACACACTAAATAACCTTTCCTATCCTCTCCACGGCCTCTTTCATTCTCTTTGTTGAAACAGTGAGGGCGAATCTTATGTAGCCTTCTCCGGGAGCGCCGAAGCCATTGCCCGGGGTCCCGAGTACACCTGCATTTTCAAGAAGGTGTGTAACAAAACTGGATGATGTAAAACCTTTCGGCACTTTTGTCCAGAGGTAGAATGTCGCCCCTGGTTTTTGAAGCTCAAAGCCAAGAGCTTTCAATCCATTGTATAAAACATCTCTTCTTTCCTGATAGGTATCTCTTATATTTTTTAGAACTGCCTCTCCAGTATTCAGCGCTTCAATAGATGCTTCCTGAATGGCCTGAAACACTCCGGAATCAAGATTTGTCTTGATCTTTCCGAGCCCGAACAGTGCGTTTGCGTTTCCAACGGCAAAGCCAATCCTCCAGCCTGTCATGTTGTATGTTTTTGAGAGTGAGTGAAATTCTATTCCCACGTCTTTAGCGCCCGGTATCTGGAGAAAGCTCAAAGGCTTTTTGTTGTCATAATAAATTTCTGAATAGGCCGCATCATGACATACGAGAATATTATTTTTAGCGGCAAACCCGATTACCTCTTTATAAAAGTTTCCGCCTGCAACAGCAGATGTGGGGTTGTTGGGATAATTAATAAACATGAGCTTTGCCTTTTTCAGAACACTCTTCGGGATCGCCTTAAGGTCAGGAAGGTAGTTGTTTTTATCAAGCAGAGGCATGATATGGCTTTTACCGCCGGCAAAAAGCGTTGCGACAGGATAAACAGGATATCCGGGAGAAGGCACGAGCACAACATCTCCAGGATTTATAAATGCAAGAGGAATATGTCCGATGCCTTCTTTTGAGCCTATGAGCGAAAGGACTTCTGTTTTTGCGTCCAATGATACATTGAATCTTTTTTTGTACCAGCCCGCTACTGCCTGTCTGAAAGAAAGCATCCCTTCATATGATGGATAACGGTGATGCGCTGGATTCTCTACAGCCTTTTTCATTTTTTGGACAATGTGTTTTGGTGTCGGTATATCCGGATCGCCGATACTTAAATCTATCAGGTCCACACCTTTCCTGACAGCTTCCTGTTTCATCTTGTCAATAGCCGCAAAAAGATAAGGTGGAAGATCTTTCACCCTGTGGGACAGGTCTATGGAAAATTTTTTTCGCAACTTTCTCCTCCTGAAAAGCTTATTATAATAAAAAGTTATATATTATACGGGGTTTAATTAATTTATTTCAAAATTTTTATTAGACTTATTTTTCTTCTTGCCATGATTATGTTTATTTTTGTTAACATACTAAGTAATAAGCATATAAGAGGAATATTATAATTGTCCTGAATTGTTTATGAATAATAAGAACCAGACCATACTCTTTGTAGATGATGAAGAGAATGTCCTTAATTCCTTGCGTCGTTTACTCTATGATGAACCCTGGAATCTGTTTTTTGCAGACAGCGGCAGCAAAGGACTGGAAATTCTTAAGAAGGAAAAAGTCGATCTTGTTATATCAGACGTGCGCATGCCCGTCATGGATGGATTAACCTTTCTGAAACAGGTGAAGAAAATTTATCCCCATATCGTTCGTATTTTCCTGAGCGGGTATGCAGACCGGACTGCGATTGTGACCGCGCTGTCCGAAGGATGCGCACAGCAACTCCTCCCAAAGCCGTGGGATGATGATGAACTGAAAGGGGTTATTCGCGATGCACTCCTGCAAGCTGAGGAACTGAAAAAGAAAAATATCGGGCTTCAGAAAATCATCAACTCCCTATCTACCCTGAGTGCAACACCGCAAACCTATCTTGAAATAAAAAAATGTTTTTCACATAAAAATACTTTGTCCATAGAAAGTCTTGCGGAAATCATTGAGCAGGATGCCTCGGTCTCTGCAGAACTCCTGCGCTGGTCTAATTCTGCACTTTTCGGGCAAATGTATAAAGTTGACACCGTCGAACGGGCGCTGATGATCCTTGGAATTGATATTGTCGAAGGGCTGGTGCTTTCAAATTCTATCTTTAGTTCCATATCCTCAGGTTCCCGGGTTTTAACAGGTTTCAATTTGAAGGATTTTCAGACTCACTCTCTTTCATGCGGCATCCTGGCAAAGCTGCTTATTGCCAGGATATCGCACGAGGAGCCCAAAAATGTTGACCGGGCCTTTACCGCGGGTTTACTGCATGACATGGGAAAACTGGTTGAAGAAGGACACCTCACTGAAAATTTCAGGAAAATTATTGACACGGCCCGTCAGAAAAAAACGTTGTTATTAGAAGCAGAGTATGATGTATTGGAGACCACTCATGAGGAGATCGGCAGACATCTTGCTGAGTGGTGGAGCATGCCTTCGTTTTTGGTTAATGCCATTCGTTGGCACCATAACCCGCATTTGTGTAAAATTGACATCGATATTGTCTCGGCGGTGCATGTTGCTAACGTGCTGGTGCAAAGGTTTGAGCTGGGAGCAAGCGGTAATTTCCGCATCCCTCAAGCTAACCAGGAAAGTTTCGAGTTATTTGAACTCTCAGAAGAAGAGCTGCCTGCTCTAAAAGAATCAGTCATCTATTACCTGTCATAAGACGTTTTAAACCTAATCCCCTCACACATTAAACTTAATATTAATAATATCCCCGTCCCGGACCAGATATGTCTTGCCTTCAAGTCTCGCAAGCCCTTTTTCCTTTACCCTGTTCATGTCCTCTTCGGACGATATAAAGTCATCGTAGCTCACAACCTCTGCGCGGATGAAGCCCCGTTCAATATCAGAATGTATCTTTCCCGCGGCCTGCTGTGCGGTGGTCCCCTTTTGTATCGTCCAGGCCCTGACCTCATCTTTTCCGACAGTGAAAAATGGAATGAGTCCGAGTGCATCGTAGGATATTCTGCAAAGTTTATGCATTGCAGGTTCGTCAATTCCCAGATCGTCGAGGAAGGCCTTTGCCTCGTCCGCCGGGAGTTGAACAATTTCCATCTCGATCTTTCCGCAAAGCGCAAGAACAGGCGGGATTACGCTTTGCCCCACTGCTTTGAAATAAGCCTCTATTTCATTCTGATAATTTTTCACCTTCCCGGAATTAATATCTCTTTCATCGATATTGAGCACGATTATCTCCGGCATTGTTGAAAGAAACTGGTAGGGCAGCATAAGCCGCTTTTCCTCGTCAGTGAATTCAAGATTCCTGAGGGAGATCTCATCCTCAAGAGCCTTTCTGCATTTCAGCAAAAGACCCCTGTCCGCCTCATCCTGTTTCTTCCCCTTTCTTGCCTGTTCTTCTATCTTCTGAAGACGTTTCTCGACAAGCTCAAGGTCCCCTAAAATCAGCTCTGCCTCAAATGATTTCACATCCCTGACCGGGTCAATGCCCTGCATGGGATGAACGATCGATTCATCCTCAAAGGCCCTGACAACATGCACGACCGCGTCAGCGTCTTTCATTAAATTGAAGACCTTTGTATTTTGAGCAACATCACCGGAGGTAATACCGGCATAGTCCACGTATTCTACGGTTGCATATGTGGTCTTCTTCGGGTTGTAGACAGCGGTCAGCCTCTCAATGCGCGCATCAGGGACCTTGACCATTCCGATCTGCGGCTCCAGCTCGGGAGCAATCACTGTCGGGTATGTAGTTGTGGCAAGGTTCAATCCGGTGAGGGCATTAAAAACGGTTGTCTTGCCGGAATTTGAAAAGCCTGTGATTGTTAATTTCATGGTAATTCCAGACAAAACCACAGAGATCACAGAGAAAAAAGAAAGATTCCGGACAAGCCGGAATGACAGACACTATGTGATTCCCGCAAGCCCCGAACAAGTCGGGAGGCGTCGGGAATCCTTCTTTTCATAATACTATGGTATTCCCTCTGTGTCCTCTGTGGTTATTTCTATTAAGCTACCTCCTTAAATGCCTCAAAGGCCGCCCGTGCGGTCTTATTTATGTCAGCGCTTGAATGTGCAAGAGACATGAACCCTGCCTCAAACTGGGAGGGGGCAAGATTGATTCCCTTTTCAAGCATCTTTCTGAAGAATTTTGCAAACTTTTGTGCATCTGCTTTTTTGGCTGTAGAGTAGTCAACGACTTCTGTATCTGTAAAGTACGTACAGAACATTGTTCCTGCCCTGTAGAACTTAGTCTTTATGCCTGCACGTTTTGCGGCATCTTTCAAAGCCTCTTCAAGAGCCGCTGACTTACTTAGAAGCTTTTTGTAATTTTCCGGCCTGGATAAAATTTTTAATGTCTCTATTCCTGCGGTCATTGCAAGCGGGTTTCCTGAAAGCGTCCCTGCCTGATACACAGGGCCCTCTGGAGCAACCATCTTCATGATATCTTTTCTGCCGCCAAATGCTCCCACAGGCAGACCGCCGCCGATTACCTTTCCGAGGCAGGTCATGTCAGGTTTTATTCTGAACGCTTTCTGCGCCCCACCGTATGATACCCTGAATCCCGTCATCACTTCATCAAATATTAAAATTACGCCGTACTTCTTTGTCAGCTTTCTCAACCCTTCAAGAAACCCCGGTTTCGGCAGTACACAGCCGATGTTTCCAACGACAGGTTCAATAATAATGCATGCAATATTTTTTGCGTTCTTCTCAAGAACTGTCTTGACCGCCTTCAGATCATTATAAGGAAGGGTTATTGTATTTTTTGCATAATCCCTGGGAACACCCGAACTGTCAGGCACGCCAAAGGTCGCAGCGCCGGAGCCTGCCTTTACAAGAAGTCCGTCTGCGTGACCGTGATAACAGCCTTCAAATTTTATCACCTTGTCCCTTCCGGTAAATCCGCGCGCAACCCTTATTGCGCTCATGGTCGCCTCTGTGCCTGAATTAACCATCCTTACGATCTCCACAGATGGATATGCCTTTAGTATCATTTCTGCAAGCTCTATCTCAAGGGGCGTCGGTGCGCCGTAGCTTGTGCCTTTTTCACATGCTCTTTGCAATGCTTTGATAACCACAGGATGGGAATGACCAAGTATCATGGGCCCCCATGAGAGGACATAGTCTAAGTATTCATTTCCGTCAACGTCATAAATTTTTGAACCTTTTGCTGATTGTATAAACAATGGACTTCCGCCTACTGCTTTGAAGGCCCTGACTGGACTGTTCACGCCTCCGGGAATAATGCGTTTGGCTTTGTTAAAAAGTGCTATTGATTTTTTGTGACTAAGTTTCGACATGACCGGCTCCTGTTATAAATAAATTGTAGCCGCAGGCTTCAGCCTGCGTTTATTATACGTAACCTAAAAATTACGGCTGCCAAAAATGCGATATTTATTTAACAATAATTCTTTGAGAGATGTCAAAGAAACGTCAGAGGTGAGACATAAAAAGATTAGCTACCGCCACTCAAGCGGGACTGAATGTTCGCTGGCGTATACTGAAAGTTTGTCATTTAGTTCATTTGCTTTCCTGTATTGACGGTCAACAAACGTTCTTATATCCTTTTCTTTGTCAGTGTAGCTTCCCTGTCCGGCAATCTTGTCCCTGTAACCTTCCCATGTCATCCGTAACGATTTAAATTGCTGAAAAGTAGTCTTCCACCAACGTTCGTCGTGCCCGGCCGGCATGTCAGAACTTTCGGGAAGCTGTTCAAATATCACAACCTGTTGTTTTGTATCTATCCGGATCGAGTAATTAGCCATGAAGTCCATGCCGATAAGGCCTTCAAATTCATTGGATATCCTGGGAGAGATAAAGGTGGGAATGAAATGGTCTTCTGCTTCTCCAACACGGATGCTGTCCATAATGGTAAATATCGCTGGAACCGATCCCCCGATACCGCCAATCATAACCAGAAGATTGCTCTCGCTGCTGTTTAACAGATAAAGTTTCTGTGCCAGTTCGTATGAAATGTGCATACCCGGAGCGCCGGTATCAAGCAGCATATTTGCTGTCACACGTCCATTGAATGTTACCGGAATTATGATCCTCCTTGATCCTCCTGCATATGGTATCGCATACTTTTTCAGGGGTCGTTCAGTTATTTTCGGATTGTTTTCTTCTGGTTGAACTTTTGAGGTTTCTGAAGAATTAGAGGATGATGAACTGCCTCCGTATTTTTCAAGATCTTCATTAGTAAAAGATCGGGGGGGCTGTTCGGCATTTAAATAGATTGCTCCTGTAATAAATAACAGAATACATGCCGTCAGTAAGATTTTCCCTGCTCTAATATACATGTCTTTATTCTCTCTTAATGGCTTACTAATGAGTTCATTAGTAAAGCCACGTATAACTTCATCCGTCATGCCCGAAGGTCTTAATCGGGCATCCAGTTCCTCTTAACTGTCTGGATTCCCGCTTACTGACTGCGGGAATGACAAACAATGTGGCTTTATTTATAAACTCCTTGGTATATGACACAAATCCCGATTTGGAAATCGCAAGACTTTGATTTACTCATCATCTTCAATAAGCGTTATGGCCTCAACTGGACAATTCTCTTCAGCCGCTTCGCAGCAGTCCGCAATCTCGCACCCTTCCGGGTCAACCACCTTTGATTTTTCGTCAATAAGCTGAAAGACTGCCGGGCATATCTCTGCGCAATTGCCGCATCCTATGCATAAGTCTTCGTCAACAACGGGTCTCATCTTTTTTTTCCATCACCGCTGCCGCCAACAACGGAAACATTATCTCATGATGACCGGTCAATGCGTATGATTTGCCGCCTGAAAGGACCGGCCGTCTCAGGACATTTTCACGGGTCCTGTAATGCTGGATAAAATCCATGTTTACAGTGGTAAAATTCTTCACGTCATATTTAAGATTCCTCGTAACAGCGATTGCCTTTAAAAACACCTCCGGCATAATCACTGCTGAACCAAGGTTAATATAAACGCCTCCTTTGAGGTCCGAAACAACAGATGAAAAAAGCCTGAAGTCTTTCATGCTTCCTTCGCCAATCGATTTGCCGTCTGCCGCCGGATGCATATGGATGATATCTGTTCCTACGGCAACATGCACTGTTGCCGGAACGTTCAATCGCTCTGCGGCTGCAATAATACTTAATTCCTTATAGTTTGCCTTGCTCTTTAATATATATTCACCAACTGCCTTGCCGATTCCGTAACCTTTCTTAACTCCTTCATTAATCGCCCTGTTCAGATCCCTGCCTGTTTCCTCTGCCATGCCGAAGGTACCCCTGCACAACTCAATGTCAACATCCTCTGATGTGTGCCCTATCAGGCTCATTTCAAAATCGTGGACAATGCATGCGCCGTTCATGGCAACAGCAGTAATCATTTTATTCTCAATCAGGTTAATAATAATTGGCGAGAGGCCGACTTTAATTGGATGCGCACCCATCCCGAGGATTACAGGCCTGTCCTTTTTTCTTGCACTGATTATGGCGTTTACTACCGCTTTAAAATCTTTTGCCGCGAGTATATCGGGAAGACCGGAAAGAAAGTCACTGAAGCTTCCCCTGCAGAAAGGTTTTCCGACCTTGTCGAGTTGAACCTTGCTCTTTCTCGATTTAAGCTTACAGGTTTTTATATCCTTCAGGGAGATAGGTTTGTATTTTTTAGCCACACAAAAATATAACCTGCAGGGGATGATTAGTCAAGAGAGGTGCAAAATATTACACAGTTGTTCCATTTTTAAACCAGTTTGCCTGTCTTTTTAACTCTTCAACGATATCAGGGAATTTGGATGTAGTTTGTTTCAGTTTATTCATTTCATTCAGTGTTTCTTTAAAAGAATTGCTGATATCTTCGACAACATTTCCTTTTAATTCTATTCTGCCATCGATCAGTTTAGTTATGTCCTTAGCTGCTTCTACGGCCTTATTAGTAGTTGATGTGATGGAATCAAAGCATTGAGTAATTGCTGTCATTAGTTTTATGGTCTTGTCAACCTCTTTTTTGCTCTTTCCAACTTTTTCTACTGACGTCTGTGACTCTGCTTGTATTAACTTGATTTTCTGGGTAATCTCGTCAGTTGATTTTGCTGTTTTATCCGCAAGCTTTTTTACTTCACTGGCTACAACGGCAAAACCCCTGCCATGTTCTCCTGCCCTTGCTGCCTCTATTGCCGCATTTAGCGCAAGCAGGTTTGTCTGGCTGGCAATGTCAGTAATTACCGATATTATGTTCCCAATTTCTCCCGAACTGCTTCCAAGAATATTAATTGTCTCAGCGGTATCGTTAACTACAGTAGAAATATTATTCAGTGAGGTTAACGTATAATTGTTTGTATCTTTTCCATATGAAACAAGCTCTGAAATTTCATCTATTATTTCAGAAATGCCCGTTGCATTAGTCGCCAAATCGGTCATGGTTTGAGACATTATTGATATTGAACTTATCGCTTCCCTGGTCTCATGCATTTTTTTGTCAGTATTACTCATGAGTTCATTGGAAACAGAAGAAAGGTTCTCGGTCATTGACGATAGATCAGTAATGCCTTTCTTTATGTTGGCCGCCATATCATTTAGCCCATCTCTGAATTCATGAAAAGCATGGTCCATTTCCTTCATTTCCTTTTTATCATGTATGTCTATAACGATATCCGTAAAGTCTCCTTTCGCCATGTGATGAAAGGCATTTGTAATTGCATCTACAGGCTTCGTCACTCCATTCAAAATACGTGCAGAAACGAATAAAAGTAATGCTACAGTAAGCATCCCTCCGGCAATATACCCAACCTTTAAGACATGAGAGTCTTTAAGAATTCCCTGTCCCACTATAATCCCAGCCACTGACGCAATTATGATAAGGCAAAAGAAAATATGGTTTTTCTTCATATCAGGCTTCCTTTTTTCTCAAAAACAGATGTGTGAACTTTTGTGCGTACCATAAATGTTAAAAATGTTTATACCATATCCTGTTTGAATACGTAATATTTAGAGACATAAGGTATTTATTCAACCTTTTCATCTACTATCGGTCTTTTCCATGCAAACTTTAATAAAAATTAAGTTTCTTCAGGGAATCGTGCGGGAGATGATATCTTGTGTCATTGACCCGAAAACGCCTTTAAAGCTGTCATTCCGGCAGTCTCCCCGATTACGTCCTTCGGGGACAGGCTTAATCCGGAATCCAGTAGGGGCAATTCATGAATTGCCCCTACTTTAGCGCAAAGGTTCTTTATTAACCTGCTTAAATAACCCTTTCTTTTGTATAATTAACACATGCCAACATTATATTTAATTGACGGCAACTCTTATCTGTACCGCGCCTTTTATGCAATAAGGAATCTTTCTTCCTCAGACGGTTTTCCCACGAATGCCATTTTCGGTTTCACAAACATGATAATGAAGATATTGCGGGAGAAAAATCCCGACTACTTCGCCATTGTCTTTGATTCTCCTGAGACGACGAAAAGACATGAAGCATACGAGGCGTATAAGGCGCACAGGCCGGGAATGCCGGATGATCTCAAGATACAGATCCCATTCATCAAGGAGATTGTTAATGCCTTTAAAATTATGAGCATTGAGAAACCCGGTTATGAGGCTGATGACATATTGGGAGCTATTGCAAAAGAGGCTGAGACAGAAGGACTTGATGTCTATATCGTAACAGGAGACAAAGATATGTGTCAGGTCGTCAGTCCCAGGATTAGATTGTATGACACAATGAAGGAGAAAATTACGGAAGAGAAAGATGTAATCGAACGCTTCGGCGTTGAGCCTTCGCGCTTTCCCGAAATCATTGCGCTAATGGGGGATGCATCTGATAATATCCCGGGCGCGCGCGGTATCGGGGAAAAAACCGCTGTAAAGCTTTTACAGGAATTCGGGAGCCTCGACAGGCTCCTAAAGGATTGTTCTCAAATAAAAAACGCCAAGGCCCAAAAGGCCGTCTCTGAGGATATCGAAAACATTAAACTCAGCAGGGAACTTGCAACCATACATCCCGAGGTCCCTCTGGATGTACCGGTAAAAGAGCTTAAACAGGGCGAACCGGACTGGGCTTTACTGTTGGAGTTCTTCCGCAAATTTAATTTCAGCAGCCTGATGAAGTTAATCCCGGAACAGGATTCATCTGCCTCTGTAAAAACAGAGTATGTGACAGTCCTTGATAAAGAAGGACTGGAGCAGGCGCTGCTTTCAATATCTGCTGAAGTTGCAATTGATACAGAGACAACCTCTAAATCACCGGTGACAGCAGAGCTTGTAGGAATTTCTTTTTCTGCAAATCCCGAGAAAGCTTATTACATTCCGCTCACTCATTCATATTTGGGAGTACCGGAACAATTGTCAAAGGAATATGTTCTCGAAAATTTAAAACCGGTTCTTGAAAATTCCGGGATTAAGAAGACGGGTCATAATATTAAATATGATCTCATCGTTTTGAAGAATGAGGGAATGGGTTTGCAAGGTATTGACTTTGACACAATAATTGCCTCTTATCTTTTAAACCCGAATAAGACGAATCATAATCTTGAAGATGTCTGTATGGAATATCTCGGAATTAAAAAACTTTCTTACAATGATGTCTCTGATAAAGGTAAACTGAATTTCAGAGAAGTTACTGTGGAAAGCGCCGCAAAATACTCCGGGGAAGACGCTGCGTCAACATTGAAACTGAAAAAACATCTTGAGCCTGAAATAGAGAAAGAAGGACTTTCAAAATTATTCCATGAGATAGAAATGCCGCTGATTGAAGTCCTTGCAGACATGGAAATGGCAGGTGTAAAGATCGACATTTCATTGATGGACCTTCTCTCTAAAAGACTTACAAATGAGCTTGCAAGTATTGAAAAAAGGATTTATTTTATTGCGGGTGAAGAATTTAATATCAATTCACCAAAGCAATTGCAGGAGATCCTCTTTGAAAAGCTCGGCCTCAGGACCATTAAAAAGACCAAGACCGGATTTTCAACAGACATTGATGTCCTTGAACAATTGGCGCTTGAACATGAGCTTCCACGAGAGATTATTGAATATCGCGGTTTATCAAAGCTGAAAAACACGTATGTTGACGCGCTTCCCAGGATTGTAAATCCCGGGACCGGCAGACTCCACACATCATTCAATCAGACGATTACAGCCACAGGACGGCTCAGCAGTTCAGAACCTAATCTCCAGAACATTCCCGTTAGAGGCGAATGGGGCACGAAAATCAGAGAGGCATTTATAGCGGAAGAGGGATGCCTGCTTCTTTCATCCGACTATTCACAGATTGAGCTCCGCGTGCTGGCCCACCTGAGCCGGGACCCGGGACTTATCGAGGTCTTTCAGCGTGACGGAGACATACACACGAGAACTGCCCTGGAACTTTTTGGCGTTTCCGCCAATGAGGTCACTGCAGAAATGAGGAGGAGGGCCAAGACAGTGAACTTCGGCATTGTTTACGGCATCAGCCCGTACGGACTGAGCAAGGAACTTGGGATTCCACCTGACGAATCAAGAGATTATATAGATACTTATTTTGCAAAACACGCAGGCGTTAAAGGATTCATGGACAGGACCATCGAACAGGCAACCGGAACAGGATTTGTTGTGACCTTATTCGGCAGGAAAAGGCAGATACCTGAACTTAAAAGCTCAAATAAAAATACAAGCCAGCTCGGAGAGAGGCTCGCAATCAATTCTCCTGTGCAGGGCTCAGCGGCTGATATAATTAAAATATCAATGCTGAACATTTGGAGAAGACTGAAAAAGGAAAATCTCAAAACGAGGATGCTCCTGCAGGTCCATGACGAATTATTATTTGAGGTGCCTGAAGAAGAGAAAGCTGTAATCATGCCGCTTGTCAAAGAAGAAATGGAGAACGCAGTCAAAATCGAGGTCCCTCTGAAAGTTGAAATCTGCATCGGCAAAAACTGGGCAGAAGCGCATTGAAGAGTTACGCGTAGGGGCGACCCGGCGGGTCGCCCCTACAAAAAGGAGGCATCATTCCAACTGTTTACGGCAACATCTCCGGCTTAAAAGGAAGCGAGCTTAAGGCGCTTGAGAGAATATACAGAAGGCGCATACCGAAAGACAGGCCGCTGACTGCTGAACTTGCGCGGTACATGGCTGAGTGTTCAAGCGCAATCGGCAGGCAGATTGGCGTGCTTGCCGACAGAGATGGCGATATCAGTCATGTAATTATTGGAGACGCCAAAGGGATATTCATCCCTGAACTTACTAATTACCCTCTCGGCAGAAAAGTCCTCCGCGGACTGAGATTGATCCATACACATCTCAAAAGTGAGGCAATAAATCAGGATGACATTACAGACCTTTCACTTTTGAGGTTCGACGCCCTTATCGTCATTGGTTTAAAAGACAGCCAACCTGATAATATTTCCCTTGCCCGCCTGTCTCCGTCCGAATCAGGAGTATCCCACGTAATTGAAGGCCCTGTGCCATTTCAAAAGATCGATACTTCCTTTGAAGATTTCGACAGCGTGATATCTTTGGTCGAGAATGACCTGCAATCACGCAGGACAGGCTTTGATATAAAAGACAAGCGGGAGCGGTCTATCCTCGTCAGTGTCTCAACAGGGCCCAGGTCTGAACAGGAAGAATCCCTGGAAGAACTGAAAGAACTCGCCTATTCAAGCGATGTAGTGGTGCTTGATACTGTAATGCAAAGGCCGAAACAGATTAATCCTAAATATCTTATGGGCGGAGGGAAAATAAAAGAGCTTGTTATCAATGCACTAAACAAGGGCGCAACCCTGCTTATTTTTGATCAGGACCTGAATCCCTCCCAAATGAAAGCGCTCGGTGACTTGACGGAATTGAAAGTCATTGACCGTTCACAGCTCATTCTTGATATATTCGCGCGCCGGGCGCACAGCAGGGACGGAAAAGTCCAGGTCGAGCTTGCGCAGCTGCGTTACCGGCTTCCGAGACTCACAGGCAAAGGCTCTGCGATGTCCCGTTTGATGGGTGGTATCGGTGGAAGAGGCCCCGGTGAAATGAAGCTTGAGGTCGACAGGAGACGGGTGAGGGACAGGATAACCCTGCTCGAAAAACAGCTCGAATCCCTGAGCCGCGCAAGACAACAGAGAAAGGCGCGCAGGGTTGAACAGGGGCTTCCTATAATATCTATCATCGGCTATACAAATGCGGGGAAATCGACTTTGCTGAACAACCTCACCAAAAGCGTAACCTTTGTGGAAGACAAGATGTTTGCAACACTCGATACCGCAAGCAGGAGACTGAGATTCCCAAAAGAAAGAGATGTGATAATTACTGATACCGTCGGTTTTATTCGCGACCTCCCGAAAGATCTTTTTGCTGCGTTCCGCACAACGCTTGAAGAACTTGAAGACGCAGATTTACTGCTTCATGTCGTGGATATATCAAACCCGCGGTTTGAACAGCATATTAAATCTGTTGAGAAGATACTCAGCGATCTGAAGGTTTCTCAAAAACAGCAGCTTCTGGTCTTTAACAAGGAAGATATGGTAAACAGGGAAGAAGTTATGAATGTATGCAGAAGGTTTGAAGGCCTTTCTATTTCAGCCAAACATCCTGTGACGTTCCATAAACTGCTCAATGCAATAGAGGCAAAGCTCTGGCCGTTGTGATTAGTGTCTGTGTATAAATTCAAATATTGAAGATTCATTCCCGCAGTCCTTTGAGCGGGAATCCAGTTTTTTTAATAAGTTCTGGATGCCCGATTACAGACTTCGGGCATGACGAAATTGAAAACTTGCAATTTATACACAGACACTAATTATGGCAGCACCGCCGGATGCGTAAATACGTAATCATTGTCCTTCATCGGCGTATGACATCCAAAACATTCCTGCACAAATTCTGCATCTTTGCCATAAGGCTTCTGCTCCATTCCCAGCCAGCGTGCGAAACCCCATCCCCCGGTTGACGCATATTTTTTCGAGTCCTTTATCATAAATTCCGCGTGTACAAAGTCCCCGGGTATTGTGGCGGTCGGCCATTTCTCGTGAGTCTTATTCTTCCATACAAGCTTTGCGAAAACAGTTCCATCAGGCCAGGGATTAGTTTTGCCGCTTCTTGCGGCGTTGATTGCAATATCATTCCCCAGTATGACCCTCATAGTATTGTTGTCTGAGCGGACTGACGAAGCAATCAACCGCCAGTCTTTATAACCCTCCGGCATGATAATGCCGTTCGGCGCAGGCTGTGCTTTCTGTTGCTGTGCGACTGCAATGCCCATAATCGGAAAAAGAACAATTGTAAATATAAACAGTTTAGTTTTCATCTTATCACCTCCTATAGGAATCTTATCACGAGACAAAATATAACCAACAGTGTCTCCCCGAATATTTTTTTAAGATCAATTTGCATTTTCCACCAACCTCTTTAACGCTTCTTCATCTATTTTATACTCCAGTGCAAGGTGCTGGAGTGTTGCGCCTGTCTGACTCATTACCTCTTTTATGTAATCATGAAAAGATGTCTGCCTCTCACAGGTGTTAAAATAATTCCCGAGCACCATCGCCAGTCCTTCAGACGGAATCCTGTATCCCTTTTTAGTCGCTTCTGTCTCGCCTATGATCTCCGGGATGCCGATCACAACAATTTTTTCATCCACAATAATGAAACGCATATTATGTACCATAAGGCAACTGCTGTATAAAATCTCTGCGCCTGCTTTTGTGTAAAGATATCCTATATGCAACCTGTCGGGGAATTTTGGCAAAAGATACTTTACACGGACTCTTTTATTGGCAAGGACTTCGAGAGTGGAAATAATATCTCTCGTCATTTGCTTATCATTACCGGCCGGAATTCTCCCTGTAATACAGCCTACTATCTCCTCTTTTGCATTAAGCATGGAATCAAGAACTGTCATAAAATATTCCTGCCGCGTAAGTATCTTGGTAGTCCTACCTATTTCCATTAACAGTTTGTCTCTCTGCCTGCCTTCCCTGATGCTGTAAACAAGAAGTGTGATAGTTACAACAAGCAAAACCGATTCGAGTATAAGAAGACCTGTCTCAATAGTCATTTTTTATCCCCGCTCTTACCAATCAGTTTATTAGTATGAAGACACGTTTGTCATGCCCGCAGGTAGTAAGCGGGCATCCAGTGCCTTTCTGGATTCCCGCTCAACAGACTGCGGGAATGACGCTTATGTATTCTTACTTATGAACTACTTAGTATATCCTTCAATAATTTTATTAAGCCTTTCTTCAACAAAACTTTTTATCTCTGAAAGGCGTTTTTCGCTTTGTGCTTCAAAACGTAAGACTAAAACCGGCTGGGTGTTGGATGCGCGGATGAGCGCCCAGCCGTCATCGAATTGAATGCGTATTCCATCAATAGTGATTGACGGATATTCATTAAATGCCTCCTGTGCCTTCTCGACGATTATAAATTTTATCTCATCAGGGCAGTCAAACCTGATTTCAGGTGTTGCAACCGTATGTGGAACATCTTTTAAAAGCGCCTTCATGCTGTACGGCTCGCCGGCATTTTTTATAATTTCGAGAAGTCTGAGGCTTGCATAGACGGCGTCATCATAGCCGAAATACCTGTGTGCAAAAAAAAGATGCCCGCTCATCTCGCCTGCGAGCAGGGCGTGTTCCTTCTTTAATTTTTCTTTAATCAATGAATGTCCCGTCTTCCACATAACAGGCGTACCACCGTGAGCAGCAATGTCGTCATAAAGGGTCTGCGAGCATTTTACCTCACCGATAATTTTTGCGCCGGGGTTGTCTTTCAGGATGTCTCTCGAAAATATTATCATTAATTTGTCGCCCCAGATTATATTGCCATCCTCGTCAATAGCGCCAATCCGGTCGGCGTCTCCGTCATAACCTATACCAACGTGAGCTTTTACTTCTTTTACCTTTGCAATGAGGGCTGTGAGATATTTTTCAACTGTCGGATCAGGATGATGATGTGGAAAGTTGCCATCTGGCTCACAATAAAGCTCAACTACATCTGCCCCAAGCGCTTTCATAATCTCCGGCGCAACAAGCCCTCCCGTGCCGTTACCTGCATCAACAACAACTTTAATGCCGGAGAGACTCCCGAATTTTTCTTTTAAATAATTAATGTAGTCATCGGTCACAGGGTATTCTTCAACACTGCCACTCCCGTTTTTAAACTCATTTGCATCTATGATCTTTCTGATATCCTGAATCGCTTCCCCAAAAATTGTGGTCTTGCCGACGCTCAATTTAAACCCGTTGAATTCCGGTGGATTATGACTGCCTGTAATCATAACGCCTCCGTCAAGCGCTAATTTGTACATGGAGTAATATTGCAGCGGTGTAGGACAAACACCGAGGTCTATGACGTCAATGCCGGATCCGGTTAACCCTTTTATCAGGCTGTCCCTGATTGCCGGAGAATGGAGTCTTGCGTCCCTGCCGACACTTATCTTCGCCTTCTCTTTATTAATGGTTTTCAGCAGATACGAGGCAAACCCTTTTCCTATAAGTTCGACAACTTCAGGAGTTAAATCTTTTTTCCAAACGCCCCTAATGTCGTATTGCCTGAAAATGGCCGGGTTTATCATTACGCCTCCTCTTAATTTATATCATGAATTATACCATCATGAAAATAAGCTTCGCCAATATTAAGCGCCGGGGTTGACATATTAAGAGTGGAATTAGTACTTTTGTAGCATGGTAAGCGCTGTCAGACAATTTTTTGAAAAATATGTCAAACCCAGTTCGGAGACCGCTGACAGGGTATCTGAACACTCCCTCCGGATCGCCACAGCCGCTCTTCTTATAGAAATGATGCGTGCGGATTCAGAAATTACTGAAGTTGAGCAGGATGCAATATCAAAGACTATTCAGTCAAAATTCGAACTTTCTGAAGAGGAGACGCATGAGCTGATAAAACTTGCTGAAGAAGAAATCTGGCAGGCCACCGGATATTTTCAGTTTACTTCGCTCATCAATAATGGTTTTTCCCATGAACAGAAAAAATTAATTATAGAACACCTGTGGGAGATAGCCTTTGCGGATGCGGCCCTTGATAAACATGAAGAGCACATGGTCCGAAAGATCTCCAGCCTGATCCATGTGTCCCATAAGGATTTCATCGACGCCAAGCTCAGGGTGCGCAAACGGTTGACAGGAAAGTAAAAGAGGAGCCGTGAAAAAGGATGAATGGAAATCTGCGGAGTAATAGTTTGAATTGCAAAAATAAAATTTAAAATTTAAAATTAAAACTGCCATGAATAAAGTCGTTGACAGGGCAGAACTTAAGGACATCATTGCACGACTAAAAAAAGAAGGCAAAGAGATTGTTTTCACAAACGGATGTTTTGATCTTATCCACGTCGGACATGTCCGGTATCTGACTGAGGCAAAAAAACTTGGAGATATTCTTGTAATAGGTTTGAATTCAGACAAGTCTGTATCAGGGATAAAGCCCGGCAGGCCGATCAATTCAGAGAAAGACCGTGCGGAAGTTCTTGCCGCATTATACATGGTTGATTATGTAACGCTTTTTGATGAAGATACGCCATACGAGCTTATCAAAGAAGTTCAGCCGGATGTCCTTGTTAAAGGCGCGGACTGGGACCTAAAAAATATCGTCGGTGCGGATATTGTAAAAGAGGTGCGGACTATTCCGTTTGTTGAGGGGATTTCAACGACCGATATAATTAAAAGGATTCAAAGTAAAAATAAAACTTAAATCTGCTTCAGCCGGTTTTATTAATACAAACGCATTAAATAAATTGACATTAACAATTAGTGTCGTCATTCCCGTGAAAACGGGAATCCAGTATTTTTAAGGACTTCTGGATACCCGCCTTCGCGGGTATGACAGCAAATGTAACATTATTAATTTCGTTTGTATTAGTTCAATTGCTTTAATTGGTTCTATTAGTTTTTTTGTTAACCAATCTAACCAATACAACTAATAAAACCAATCAAACTAATGAAACTAAATTAAACCAAGGGCATTTTTTATTGTTATTTCAAGTTTAGTGAGATCAAGGGGTTTGGACAAACAGTCGTAGGCGCCTTTTCTCTTTACATCCGTTACTGATTCGATTGTAGAGAAAGCTGTCATTAAAATTACAACCATATCACTATTGTCAGAACGTATCGTTTCCAGCAATTCGATCCCATCCATTTCAGGCATCTTTATGTCGCTCAAGACAAGTTCAATGCCTTTATTTTCTCTAAGTATCTGAATTGCCTCCCGGCCGTTAGAAGCCTGATAGATCGTATAATCAGGATATAGAAGCCTCGTGAGACTATCCCGGATAAGGACTTCATCATCGACGATCAGAATTGATGGTTTCATAATGAGATTGCTCTCATTATTTAATAAACCTGGAATTGAGGATTAATCGTATCCAGTAAAATATGCCTTGTCACTTTTGCCAGCTCTTTATAAAGAGAAGAATCTGCGGCATCTTCCATATCACGGGTGAATTTGGGGATCCATGTTATGACATGCGTATTCAAAAACCTGTTTGCGGTGTCAAGGCAGTGTGATCTTTTTTCAGGATCATCATTAATCCTTTGAAGCAAAACTGCAAGAAAATTCAGTTCCGCCCCTATATGATCCGGCATGATATCAGGGTTATTGACCGTCAGACCCGACTTGACATAAAAATCCAGCACCTCATCATATGCATTTTGCATCATTAATTTTTTTGGCGATGTGTAAACAGATTCCCAGGGCGGACACGGAAGTTTATACGGACCAATAAAAAGCCTGGTATATTCCCAGAGCAGATCGTCAAGCTCCTGTTCAGAAGTAATGTCTATTTCATCAATAGCGTCTTTTAAGTCCGACATGAAATCAGGGATGCCTTCAGAAAGCAATATTTTCCAGTTCTCCAAAGCCTCTTTTGTTGGCTTGCACAAATACATACTGCTTAATAAATTCAATACCTCTGGAAAACCTAATGTCATTATGGTCATATTTTTTGAAAGGCGGGGCAGAAAACTTCTGCCCCGCTTCCTGCTCTTCTTACTTATTATCAGAAAACTTTACTGATGGGATTGTTAATTTAGGGTCTGCGAAACCCGGCAATTTGTCCTTTAACGGTCTTCTGTATACCTCAGGAGGCGTTTTTTGTGCCTCGATATCGGACAGTTTTCCATGCCATAAGGAATACCCAAGACATGTTCTTACACATGCAGGAGGAAGTCCTTCCTTCAGTCTGTGATAACAGAGTGAACATTTATCCATCTTTTTCTTCGTCTCATCAAACTGAGGCGCCCCATAAGGGCATGCACCAGCGCAGCGTTTGCAGCCGATACACTTTTCCTGATCATGCAGAACAACCCCAAACTCCTGTTCTTTTGTGTATGCGCCGACAGGACAAGCCTTCAGACATGCCGGTTCTTCGCAATGGTTGCATGCAGTAGATATATACCGCACTTTTACATCAGGATATTTCCCCTCTTCCTTAATTATGACCCTTCTGCGTCTCACTCCTATCGGTAGATCAAACTCCTGCTTGCAGCCTGCTTCGCAAGCCCTGCAGGCAATGCAATTGTTTTCGTTGTAATACCATCCTGTTTGATTCGGATTCTTTGCCATTTTTATATTACCTCCTATGCCTTTGTCACTTTAACGCCGATTTCTTTGTGAACTGCCATGCCGGATAACTTCTCAGCTTTACCCGCTAAAAACTGTCCATCAGCAGTGCCCCCGGGCGACCATTTGTTGAGTTTATTCATGGAGCCTTTTGCCACTTTACCAAAGGCCCAGTGGCCATAGCCATGCTGCAGCGCTACAACCTCAGGGTGAATCCTTTCAGTTACCTGAACCGTTCCCTTTGCCTTTGCATGAGGGGACTCTATCCATATGGCGTCTCCATCTTTCAGTCCAAGTTTAGTTGCGGTTGCTGAATTCATAAGTAAAGGGTTGTCAGGCTTCATCTCCATCAGGTAGTCGTTATTAAACGTCCTTGAATGGGTATGTTCAGCCTGTTTGAAGTTAACAAGGTAGTAGGGGAAGTCCGACGTCGGCTTGTCCTCAGGGTCGCTGTATTCAGGCAGCCCGCTGTAATTGTTCTTTTTCAGGAATGTCGAGGTCAATTCAAGCTTTCTTGTCGGCGTCTCAAAACCTTTAACGATCTTGTCTCCAACTTTAAGACCCACTGCCTTGGCTTTGCCGTCCTTACCGGGCATCTCCTTTACAACGCCTGTCTTTTCGTCAACACTTCCGCCATCAGGCATTTTGACCTCTTTTCTGAATTTTTCATACTCAGTCTTGCCGGTCATTGCAAGGGTCGATTTTTTATAAGTCTCCCAGTCCTGTTCTTTGGAATATGATGTCGGGGTATATTCATCGGCATAATAGGCGTCATAAGAAAAATCAGCGGGAGAATATCCGATCTTGTCTTTCATCCCCATCTTCTTCATAAGCGCCATTACAAACTCAACCTCGGTCATGCCGTTTATAACCGACTTAACAACAGGCTTCCTCAAACCCAGTACAGGCCATGTTACCCAATAACCGGTAAAGTCATATCTTTCCAGATATACTGAACCGGGAATTATTATATCGGCCATCTCCGCGGTCTCACTCATGTGCGTATCGTTAACCACTACATACTCGAGCTTGTTCATAAACTCAATATTCTTCTTAACGTTTGGAACTGACATAACAAAATTCTGGAATACAAACACGCCCGCCTTCGGCGGAGTCACATCAGGACTCCAGTATTTACCTTCTACAACTGCGTTCCTTGTCTCAACATAGATGCCGGAGCCGTGGCCTAATATATATTTTGTACCCTTTCCGTCAACCCTCGGCTTCTTCAAAGAAGGTATGTCCCAATCAATCGCATGATACGCATTGCCCTTCTTGCTTGGGTTCATCATAGTCCCTTTCTTGTCCACCATCCCAAGAAGAGCGCACAGGTTGGCTATTGCATAACCGCCGAGTGTAGCATTAGTGTGATGTCCCGGTCCGCTCCAGGCATCAACGATAACGGATTTTCCCGCCTTTGCAGTCTCGCCCATCTCTGTAGCGATCCTTTCAATAGTCTTTGCAGGAACGCTGGTTATCTTTTCTGCCCATTCAGGTGTCTTGTCGGCAACATATTTTGCATACTCATCAAAACCTACGCACCATTCGTCTATAAAGGCTTTGTCAATGAGCCCTTTGTTTATAAGAACATTGCCTATTGCAAGAGCCATTGCTCCATCTGCCCCCGGTCTGATAGGAACCCATTCATCGGCTTTTGAGGCAGTCTGGCTCATGACAGGGTCAACAATTACCATTTTCGCGCCTTTGGCCCTGCCCCTGTTCCATGTTCCTGGCAGATGCGTCCATTTCATCGCGCCAAGAGGATTCCATCCAAATACAAGGGCGTAAGATGTATCTTCAAAACTTGCAAGGGGACGCTCATCCCCCATCAATAGTTTGAAAGATGCTTTTCTTGATACGTCACAGAGGTTAGCATGGTTATGGTAATTTGGGGTTCCATACATTTTGCAGAAGTCCTGCTGTATATGGGTAAAGGAATGGTCTTCGCTGAACCATACAAGGCTTTCAGCGCCGTATTTATCTTTAATTTTCTGGAGATTCTCAGCAACCTGGGTTACTGCTTCTTCCCATGAAATAGCCTTCCATTTACCGCTGCCCCTTTCTCCAACCCTTACCATGGGAGTTTTAAGTCTGTCAGGGTCATAAAGTGATCTTAGTCCCGAATTCCCCTTGGGACATATCCTTGCAGCACAATCTTTATCATTGTACAAAGCGCCAAGCTCGTTTATTACCGTCTCATAATTAGTGGATATATTGGCAACATTAACAGGGTTAGCAAGCGCTTCAATCTTTACGGCCCTGCCGTTGACAACCTTAACCTTAATGCCGGATTGGCCGCCGCACATATTGCAGTTGCTGTTAATCCACTCACCCTCTTTTAAGCTTCTTTCCTGGGCATTAGCCTCTCTGAAAAGGCCCAGTTTGTCGTCCCATAGAAGACCGCTGGCAACAACTGTCCCGGCAAGCGCGGACGCCCATTTAAGAAAAGACCTTCTTGTAAATTCTTTCCCTGTAGCTTTCTCAAAGAGATCTTTTTCATCTTCAGTAATAACTCTTTTTTCGTTCATTAGTATCCCTCCTTTATTTTACAAATAATACCTTTGCATCCTTCATGCCGCCACTGTGGCATCCGGCGCAGATCTGTGGGTCCACCTGCTTTCTCAATGCAGACGCAGAACCTTCCCTTAAATCAATTGACTGATGGCAGTCAGCGCAATTCTTTGGTGTTGCGAGCTTTGATTCAAGATGCTCCCTGTGATATGTTTTAATCTTCTTATTGAGGGAAACATCCTTGTTTATGTTGGCATGACATGCAAGGCATTCCTTATTGCTCAGTTTTCCTGCATTCTTATGCAATTCAATAAGGTTTTTTTCTGCTGCCATTGCTGCAGAGGCAAACAACAGAACTAAACACACAGTTAAAGCCTTCTTCATAATTTTCCTCCTTTACAGTTTATTTGAATTAAGAACTCATAAGTTCTCTTCCCTAAAATATCTCTCATATAAGTCTCTTGCAAATGTATTGAAGTAATCGTTTTTGCCGTCATACCCGCCCCGTATCAGAGTACGGGGTAAACTCCGGCGGGTATCCAGAAGCCTGCCCTCGAAGGTCTTAATCGGGGGTCTTTGGTTTTTAAGAATACTGGATTCCCGATAAAGACCTCGGGAATGACGAATAAAGACTTTTGCAAGAACCGCATCTGTTATGCAGAAATTCATTCAGCATCTCTTTGGCACATCAAGTTAATATTAAGTGTCACCCTGTTAGGAAAATTAGGTACAAAAAAACCTCTTAATAAGATGCAACTCTTGTGCCATACAATAACTATTTGGATTCAAAGGGATACTTATTTTGACTTTGTTACAGAAAAGAAACAGATAGAGAAGAAAAAACTGCCTAACTCTTTTAAATTATTAGGTAAAGGATGGGTTATTTATAATAAAAGGGGCGTTACGAATTAGAAACAGATTACAGGTTAATTTCATATGCATTTATTCTCTCCCATAGAGTCTTTCTGCTTATCCCAAGAAGTTCAGCAGCTCTTGATTTGCTCCCTTTTGTACTCTTCAGCACTCTGATGATATGTTCCTTCTCCGCGTTTGCTGCCACATCCGACAGCAACATCTGGCTGGTTTTATTATCTTTTTTTAGTATAAAAGCGGGCAAATCATCCTTTTCAATTATATCCGAAGCAGAGAGAATCACGCATCTTTCTATGATGTTTTCGAGTTCTCTTACATTCCCGGGATAATTATATTCAAGCAGTGCATCCATGGCATCCATGGAAAAGCGGATATTGCTTGATAACTTATTGAAAAAGAAATCGATTAGGTGAGGTATATCTTCTTTTCGTTCTCTCAGAGATGGAAGCGTTATCGGTATTACATTCAGACGATAATAAATGTCTTCCCTGAAGTGTCCTTTCTTAACTTCTTCCTGGAGGTTTTTATTCGTCGCAGTAATTATCCTTATATCAACACTGAATGTAGCTGTTCCACCCACCCTCTCAAAGGCCTTTTCCTGAATTACCCTTAAAAGTTTTGCCTGTGTGGAAAGGGGGAGATCGCCGACTTCATCAAGAAAAATGGTGCCGCCATCGGCGAGTTCAAATCTTCCGGGTTTTCTCTTTATTGCACCTGTAAAAGCCCCTTTTTCATGCCCGAACAACTCACTCTCTATAAGCCCTTCGGGCAGAGCTGCACAGTTGACTTTTATTAAAGGTTTATTTCTCCGATTGCTCTGATAATGAATAGTTGTGGCTATAAGTTCCTTGCCTGTTCCGCTTTCCCCGAGTATGAGTATAGATGAATCTGATCCGGCAACTTTCTCGATTAAAGAAAAGACCTTTTTCATTTCCCCGCTTTCACCGACAATATTGGGGAAACCGTAATACTTGCTGAGGTCTTTTTTCAGCCTTATATTTTCCTCTTTAAGATGTTTTATTTCGAGCGCCCTTTTAATGAGCAGGAGAAATTCGTCCAGGGCAAACGGCTTGGTTATATAATCAAATGCTCCCAGTCTCATTGCTTCAACCGCATCTTTTATCGTGCCGAAGGCCGTCATTACGATTACCTGGGTATCTTTTATCGGAGTGATTTCCCTTACAATATCGAAACCGTCAATATCGGGCAGTCTGATGTCGGTAACTACAATATCAAAGGAGTTGGTTTTCAGGGCGTTTAAGGCCCCGGTACCAGCCTCAAATGATGTGACATCATACCCTGCTGATCTCAGGGCGTCTTCAAGGCTGATGCGCATTATCTTGTCATCTTCTATCAGGAGTATGGTTTCTTTCATATATATTAATCAGAATCTATTATAATCCGTTTGTCTGTCATTCCGGCAATCCTTTAGCCGGAATCCATGGTTCGACAGACTCACCATGACAAGCTTGCCTTGTCACCCTGAGCTTGTCGAAGGGCTGGATTCCCGCTCAAAAGACTGCGGGAATGACGATTCGAGACCATCGCCGATATTTACAGACAGTCACTACCTACCGGGAAACGCATTATAAATCTGCTCCCTTTACCCGTCTCACTTTCTACTGAAATTTCTCCATTGTAGTTTCTGACTATTTCATAAGTCAACCAGAGCCCGAGCCCGGTTCCTTCACCCGTCGGTTTTGTAGTAAAGAAAGGATCGAATATTTTGCCGATATGCCCGTGCTCGATCCCGCAGCCGGTATCAATAACTTCTATCGTGACCGCCGAATCTTCATTGTATCCCCTGATCTCAAGGATTCCGCCGTGTTGCATGGCATGAATCGCATTGATGAAGAGATTGAGCAGTAATTGCTGGAAATCGTGTACGTCACAAGTAAAGCGCAGGGCGTCCGGAACCTCATTCCTGAACGCAACCTTCCCTTTTTTCATTTTATATTCAAGGAAGAAATAAACACTGTCCACCATGTTTCTGATATTTATATCGACAGGCGCATGCTCGGCTTTCCGTGACATCCACAACAACTTGCTGACTGTATTTTCTATTCGGTCCAGCCCCTCTTTCACAAGATCCAGATATTTCTCCCTGAGCTCCGGATTGCCGCCGTTCTGCTTGAGCATCTGGATACAGTTAAAGATACCGCCGAGAGGATTATTTATCTCATGTGCGACCCCGGCGGCAAGTATTCCAACTGAGGCAAGTTTTTCTGACTGGATCAGTTTTTCATGGGTCTTCCTTAATTCCTCATTTGCCTGCCGTATTCTCTCGATCATGCTGTTGAACCGTTCTCCCAGCACCGCAAGCTCATCATGCCCTGTAACATCAACTTTTATGTCAAGATAATCACCTCTTGCCTTTTCCATGGTATTGGCAAGCTGAGTGATGGGGCTGATGAACCGTCTGCTTAAAAGCAGTATAATTGCGAAGCCTGCAATAAGAAGCGCTATCGTTAAACCGATAATCCTTTTGACAGTAGCTAATATTTCATGCTCGACCTTTTCAAGGGATATCCCGAATTTGAGGGTTCCCCATCTCTTTTTACCGATGGAGAGAGGAACGCCGAAATCAAGGGCGTTATGTTCGTTTTTTGAAAAATGCTGTATGATTGTGCTGTCGGCTTTCAGCGCCTTTTTTGACAAAGGGTCAGCATAGACTTTCCCGTATTCGGTGATGTTATTGTGGGAAATTACCCTGCCTTCTTCATCCAGGATTGCAATATACAGCAAGTCGGCATCCTGTCTGCTGAAGATCTCGAGAATATAGTTATCAAGAAGGCCTCCTTCTTCCACAAGTCCGAGCCTTTCATATATGAGGTCATTAATGATGGGGATCGCAAGGGTTTCTCCAAGCAAACGGCCCTGTTTTTCAACTTCAGCATAGAGGATCTTCGTTTCTCTTTCTACTGCAAGGTATCCCCCTAAGCTCATGACCGCAATAATCGCACAGGTGGTGATTAGTATGAATTTATACTGAAGGCCCAGACGGGGGAAGGAAGGTAACAGCGTCTTCATAGCTTTATCTTCGGATGACAGCTCCTGCCGCAGGTCTGAGGGACGGCATTGATTTTTGCCCGTATATCGACATAGTCCTCGTCGGCAGCCTCGGTGAAGCCGTTCCTGAAATCCTCATCAAGGCGCTTGAGCACCTTCTGCCCGCTGTCGTTTTGAGGGTTTAAAGCGAGAAGCGCTTTTTTTATGTTTTCGGTGACTGCATAGGGGGTGCCCGGTCCGATTACAAGCGGTCCTGTGGGAATGGCCTCAGACTCAGCAATAACGTCAATGCCGAGCTTCATATACTTTTTTGCAACTGAATCCCGTACGGCACCGGCAGTGTATTGTCCTTTCAAAATTGCCTTAACCACTGAGTCGTGATAATCGAAATTGGCATATTCGCTGAGGTCATTGAGATGTATTCCCGAATTTGCGAGGAGATAGCGGGGGATGAGGTTTCCGGACGTTGACTTTGAGGAGGCAAAGGCAACACTTTTCCCTTTGAGGTCTGAAAGGCTCCTGACAGGCGAATCCTTCTTTTTGATAATGACGCTCTTATAGCTCGTTGTGCCGTCCTCCGCTCCTTTAGATTTTAAGATGCTTATTGCACCGTATTTGGCGCGGGCTTCCAGGTAGGTCAAGGGCCCGAGCAGGGCAACATCCGTCTCGCCTCTCCCCAGCGCGTTTACCGTCTCTTCATAGGTTTTCTTAAGTACGAGTTCATAGGTATAAGGCGTCTGTTCGGAAAGATAATCGAGGAGGGGCTGGTATTTCTCATACATGATCCGCGGGTTGTCCCTCGGAATTACCCCGAAATAGACAACTTTCCTGTCTTTTAATTTTTCCGAAGGCTTAAAGTTGCCGCCAACGACCCGCTCCATTTCCCGTATGGAATCATAGTTCTTATCAGGAACCTCTACGAAACCGTCTATCATCATGGCGTCGAGGACCGCCCGGCCTTTTGATGTCTTGCTCATGCCCAGGAAGGCAGCACGGAGTTTTTCCTTGAGGGCAGGACCGATGTCATTGGTAACGACAACGGGAGGAATGCCGTAAGCAGGAGAACGCTTTATGATCTTTACCTCCTTTGCATACGGCGACCCTGTCTTCAGCATGTGCTCGTATACAATGCTTTCCACTGCCGCGCCGTCCACAATTCGTTTCGCTACCATCTCGACGGACTTGTTATGGCTGTAGCTGTAGATAAATCGCATAAAAAATTTCTCGGGTGTCTGCCTCATGGTTTTCAGAAGATAGGTGGGATAAAGCTTGCCCGAGTTCGATTCCGGATCGGTAAAGGCAAATACTTTCCCTTTAAGCCCTGAAAAGGATTTGATAGCGCTGTCGTTATGAACGATAATATATGAATTATATGTAGGGCTGCCGTTTACGCTGGGCGCAACGAGGAGCTCAACACCGAATTTCTCGCGGTTCTTTACGTACGGAGCAGAGCAGATAAAGGCTACCTTTACTTCCCCACGCTCAAGAAGCGAATCCATCTCTTTATATGTACGCCGATGAACCATCTCGACCGGCTGACCGATCTTCTCCCCGATATAGTCGATGACGTCCTGATAATATTTCACGGCGTCAACCGGTGTGATCATGGAAGCAACACCGATCTTTACTGTTTTGTCCTGCTGGGGGGAAGAGCTGATGGGGGAAAATAAAATAATTAAAGCAAGAATTAATATTACCCTCAGATTGAATTTTCCCATGATTCCAGAATGCCTCCAGTTATCAATTATAAATTATTATATTCTCCAATCACAAACATGGTCAATTTCATCCAAATGCCATTCTGACACTTGACAATCAAATCAATTTATGTTTATATGACACTTATAACTAAGTGGTGATGCCAAGATGAGTACTAAGAGATTAAAAAGTTAATAATAATAAAATAATATTGATATAAACACGCTGAAAAGGAGAAATATATAATGCAGGAACTGTTAAGTATTTTCAAGGCGCTTTCTGACGAGACGAGGCTCAAGCTTCTGAAAATTCTTGAAAAAGGGGAGATTTGCGTATGCGACCTCGTCAGTGTCCTGGACATGAGCCAGCCTAAGATATCGTTTCACCTCAATGTATTGAAGGAAGCAGGACTTATCAGGGACAGGAAGCAGGGGAAATGGGTCCATTACAGCATTAACGGCTCGGACATATTCAGGAGGTTTCTTGTTCTTTCAGTTACGGAAAAAATCACAGATGAAACCATAAAGGGATATCTTTCAAGACTGGTAAAGGTACAAAACATGAAAAACAAGAACAAATGTTGTGAATGAAAGGGAATGATTAACGCGGAAAATGCAGACATTACTCAGAAATATCTTTAACTCGATAAATTTTTATTAAATTATGCTTATGGCTTTGGATTAAAATATGCACCGGTTAATTAATTAAAATCACGTTAAGGTATCGAAAAATATATTTCTTCGCAACATCTGCATTTTCTAATTGCACTTTTTGGGTTAAGGAATGATCAACGTAATTGATACACTCAAAACAAAAGGGAAATAACATGGCCGGGCAAATGGTAGAGAGGCTTTCTTTTATCGACAGATATCTCACTATCTGGATATTCGCTGCAATGGCGCTTGGAGTGGGGCTCGGCTACTTTATCCCCGGGGTCGAGGGGTTAATAAACAGTTTTCAGGCCGGCACTACCAACATCCCCATTGCCGCTGGATTGATCCTGATGATGTATCCGCCTTTTGCCAAGGTTAGATATGAGGAATTAGGGGATGTTTTCAAGGACAGGAAAGTGCTCGGACTCTCCCTTATTCAGAACTGGATAGTTGGTCCCGTCCTTATGTTTCTTCTGGCAATAATTTTTCTCCATAACTATCCTGAATATATGGTGGGACTGATTATGATCGGACTGGCACGCTGTATCGCCATGGTAGTTGTATGGAATGAGATTGCAAAAGGGAACACCGAATACGCTGCAGGCCTCGTAGCCTTCAACAGTGTTTTTCAGGTACTTTTTTACAGCGTCTACGCCTATGTCTTCATCACCGTGCTGCCCCCGCTCTTTGGGCTTAAAGGGAACATCGTCCAGGTAAGCATAGGAGCGTTGGCAAAAAGCGTCTTTATCTATCTCGGCATTCCGTTTATTTCCGGGATGCTCACCCGGTTTGTTCTGATAAAAGTCAGGGACAGGGAGTGGTATCATTCTCATTTCATTCCAAAGATCAGTCCTATTACCCTAATCGCCCTCCTCTTCACAATCGTGGTTATGTTCAGCCTGAAAGGAAACCTTATTGTTAAGATTCCGATGGATGTGGTCCGCATTGCGATTCCGCTTATGCTCTATTTCATTCTGATGTTCCTCGTTTCATTCTATATGGGGGAAAAAATTGGCGCCGATTATTCCAAAACCACTACCCTCGCCTTTACCGCTGCAAGTAACAATTTTGAACTGGCCATAGCGGTTGCTATTGCTGTTTTCGGCATTAATTCCGGGGCGGCCTTTGCCGCGGTTATCGGGCCGCTTGTGGAGGTACCGGTGATGATCGGGCTGGTAAATGTGGCCCTCTGGTTTCAGCGGCGCTATTTCAGGACTATTTAACCCAAATAATGCATTTAGCCACAGAGGTCACAGAGAAATTTATTGAAATAAAAAAGAAAACACAATATTTCTCTTTTTACTCTGTGCACTCTTTTATGCAATAGTTATGTTTAAAGACTCTTAAAGTTTAAAAATAATGAGAACACTGAGAAGCCTTTTAAAATCAGATTCTTTTAAAAAATCAACACTCATCTCTGTGTTCTCAGTGGTTTTTTAACTGCATTTTTCAGGTTAATAAACAACAAAAGGAGGATATTATGAACAGAGATAAAACAATAAAAATCGTGAGAGATGCTTATGGAAAAATCGCAAAGGGGCAGAAGGGGTGCGGGTGCGGCACATGCTGTATCCCTGATGCAAAGGAGTATGCGAAATCCATCGGATATTCGGAAGAAGAATTGAAGGTAATCCCGGACGATGCAAACCTTGCCCTCAGTTGCGGCAATCCGACAGCTTTGGCCCGTCTGAAAAAAGGCGAAACAGTACTGGACCTCGGCGCCGGCGCAGGATTCGACTGTTTTTTGGCTGCCTCAAAAGTCGGATCAAAAGGGAAAGTCATCGGTGTTGATATGACACCTGAGATGATAGAGAAGGCAAGGGAAAACGCGAAAAGAAACGTAGTGAAGAATGTTGAATTCAGGCTTGGCGAGATCGAGAACCTGCCGGCTGCAGACAACTCGGTTGACGTAGTAATAAGTAATTGCGTAATCAATCTGTCAGCGGATAAGAAGAGGGTCTTTCAGGAAATCTACAGGGTATTGAAACCGGGCGGAAGGATATCAATTTCGGATATCGCCCTGTTGAAAAAACTTCCAAAAAAAATCCGGGAAAACATGCTGGCATATGTAGGCTGTATTTCCGGTGCCATCCTTGTTGATGAATATAAAAAGATAGTCGAGGCATCGGGTTTAAAGAATGTGAAGATAGCGGTGAAAGGATTATCGTTGTACACTGATTCATATACCGAAGACCCGGGGGAAGGGAAAATATTGGGTGGCCTGAAAAAAGGAGAATCTATTCAGGACTATGTAGTCAGCGTGTGTGCAGAAGGGAATAAATGAAAAAAGTAATGTTTCTTTGCACCGGCAATTCCTGCCGCTCCCAGATGGCGGAGGGCTTTGCACGGGATCTCGGCAAAGGGTTAATAGAAGCTCACAGCGCGGGGCTTACGCCTTCCCGTGTACAACCTCGGACGATAGAAGTTATGAAAGAGGTCGGGATTGATATATCATCTCAGAAATCAAAGGCAATTGACGAAGATCTGCTTAAACAGATGGATGTTATCGTCACCCTGTGCGGACACGCAGAGGCAATGTGTCCGATGACTCCGCCGGAGATAAAAAAGATTCATTGGCCCATTGATGACCCGGTCGGCGCTATAGGAACAGAAGAAGAAATTATGAAAGCCTTCAGGAAGGCACGGGATGAGATAAAGGGCAAAATCGGACGTCTTATTAATAAATTAAGAAGTAATTAGAGATATACAATGAGAGCCGTTATAACACTGAATTTAAAATCGGCATCCACGGAAGAATCACAGCGCATACTCAATGAGATTTGCGAAAAACTCAAAGCAGACGGCGTTATAGACAGCTACAGCTTTGAGATACAGTCTGCAAACGGCATTGTTACGGAAAAATGCATGCTCTCGGAAGGCAAAGTTATAGCCTGAAAAAGATGATGTTGCCCGTGAGGCAAGAGTGTTGTTTTTTAGTTTATATCAGATTTGGTAGAATAACACTTAAATGAAAGGCTATCTATTAATAATCGTCACTCTTATTGTAATAATCTCTGCGCTTATTACTCTCAGCATGTTCTTTCAGGAATCTCTCCAGATGGAGATGGCAGAGCAGTTCAGCAAACAGCAGCTCCTGCTTTCACAAACCATAACTGACAATATCACAACATATCTTTCTTTTCTAAAACAGGATGTCCTTCATTTAGCAGGTATGCTGTCCAAACTTGAAATACCTGAGAAGACATATGATGAATTACAAAAGAAAGAGATAATAAAACATCATATTGGCATCCTGGACTCAAAAGGTAATGTAATCTTGTTTAAAGGTAATAAAAACTCATTAAAGCAGGCTGTCCCGGATATATTGGAACAATCAAAAACAATGACCCCGGGCTCTACCACTATAATGAAGAGAGCCTCCATAGCTTATGCAATATCTCCGATATACAGACAGGATCAGTTTAGCGGTGTGGCATTATTGTCAGTCAGTATAAATGATATAGCAAATCATTTTGTCAGCGCTATTAAAACAGGCCCCAGGGGATATGCATGGATAATGGATAAGGAAGGCGACCTTCTGTATCATCCATCACAGCAGGGAATGGTTGGAAGAAATCTTTATAAAACCGACACTACATGTTTTAACTGCCACCAGAGTTTTAATCTTGAAAAAACAATAATTGAAGGAAAGGCAAAGGATTTTGGCCGGTATATTGCGCCGACCGGGGAAGATAAAATTATTGCATTTTCTACTGCAAGCATAGACAATATCTCATGGATAGTCGCTGCCTCCGCGCCATACTCCGAAGTAACTTATGCAACGAAAAGCAGTATGAGGCTTTATTCCTATCTTATTCTCTCTATTTTTACGACAACCACTATAATCTCAATCTGGCTGATAATATTTAACAAAAAACATATACAGGCAGAGGAGATGGTAAAAAGAAAACAGGAACTGGAAAGGTATGCAACTAAATTAGAGGAAAAAGTAAAAGAAAGAACCACGGAGCTTGTCAGTGAAAAAGAGAAATTAAATACGATAGTCAGCGCAATAGGCGGCGGCATTGTGCTCATTGACAAACACGGGATAATTCAATGGACCAATCAGACAATAAAAGATATGGCCGGTATGGATGTTACAGGCAAGGCCTGCGAAGATATTTGTCCTGATTGCCATATTTCAGGTGAACATAACAGGGCCGGTATTAATACAATAATAGTATCAAATCTTTTTGGGAAGAAGGATAAATATTTTCAGATAACTACTGCGCCTGTAAAAGGAGAAGATGGAGGAATACACGGCTATATAAGACTTATACAGGATGTGACTGAAATGAAGAAGATGGAAGAGCAGATAGGGCATTCAGAAAAACTTGCTTCTCTCGGCAGGCTTGCAGCCGGTATCGCACATGAGATAGGAAATCCCCTGACATCCATATTTTCATTTGTGCAGATACTAAAAGAGGCTGAGGAAGACAAATTCAAAAAAGAAAGCCTGGAGACTGTGCACTTCCATATAAACAGGATATCGGACATCTTAAAACAACTTTCGGGGTTTACAAAGATGCCCAGGGGAGAAATAAAAGAATGTAATATTAATGAAGTTATAGAGACATCTGTCAACATCATCCATTTCGACAAAAAGTCAAAGGGTATTGCTATTATAAAAGAGCTGTCATCTGAACTATCCAATTACACCTGCATTTGTGACAGTAACCAGTTATCACAGGTTTTTGTCAATCTTACACTGAATGCCATTGATTCCATGTCTGATGGCGGGACTCTTACTGTAAGGAGTATGCTACAAGATGGTAATATTAAAATACAATTCGAAGACACAGGATTTGGGATTCCAAAAGAAGATTTACCAAAAATATTTGATCCATTTTATACAACTAAAGAGAAAGGCACTGGTTTAGGACTTGCTGTAAGTTATGACATAATCAAAAAGATGAACGGGTCCATAACCGTTGAGAGTGAAGTTGGCAAGGGCAGCGTATTTACAGTAACGATACCATGTAATATCCAATGAAACCAAAGATACTAATAGTTGATGACGAGCCTGATATTTGCAGGGCCCTGGAGTTCCTGCTGACGAGAGAGGGCTACGACGTCAACACCGCATGCAGCGGGGAAAACGCTATTGCTAAAATGGAAAAGACGACATTTGATGTAGTTCTGACGGACCTCAAAATGGGCAGTGTTGACGGCATGGCCGTGATAGAGAAGGCAAAAGAGATAAATCCAGGCACGGCAGTTATAATGATGACAGCCTTTGCTTCCATAGAGTCAGCAGTGGATGCGATGAAAAAAGGGGCGACTGATTACATTGTTAAACCGTTTCTGAATGAAGAGATAAAGCTCACGGTAAGAAGGCTTCTGGAGCAGAAAAAATTAATCACGGAAAATATTGCCCTCAAACAACAAATAAGCCAGCGCATGACTTACAGGGAGTTAGCCGCAAATTCTGATTCAATGCTGAAGATTCTTGAAACCCTTGAAAAAATAATCCCTACAAAAAGCAATATTATCTTATTAGGTGAAAGCGGAACGGGAAAAGGGCTTATAGCAGAGATGATTCACACTAACAGCCCCAGACGTGATAAACCGTTTATTTCCATAAACTGTTCTGCCATTCCCGAGGGCCTTCTTGAGTCAGAGCTTTTCGGATATAAAAAAGGGGCGTTCACAGGTGCTGTATCTGACAAATTGGGACTTATCACGCTTGCTCATCAAGGAACATTATTTTTAGATGAAATAGGTGATATGCCGATTAATCTTCAGGCAAAGCTTCTTAAGGTGTTAGAGACAGGAGAAGTTTATCCGCTTGGAGACACAAAGCACAAAATAGTTGATATAAGGATAATCTCTGCAACCAATGTGGATATAGAAGCAAGGGTAAAAGAGGGCAAGTTCCGAGAAGACCTTTACTGGCGATTAAATGTGATAGAGATAAAGATCCCGCCTTTGAGAGAACGAAAGGACGATATTGAAATCCTCACAAAGCATTTTATAGAGAAATTTTCAAAGGAACACAATAAAAATATTCAAGGGATTGACAGGAAGGCATTATCTCATTTTATGGATTATTCCTGGCCCGGCAATGTAAGGGAACTGGGGAATGTGGTGGAAAGGGCCATCGTCCTTGCAGAGGGGAATTACTTAACTCCTGCCGATCTTCCGGAAAAAATCAGAAATATTGAACATCACATAGAGTCCTCAACACTGAAAGCTAATATCAACGGCTATGAAAAAAATCTTCTTTTGAAGATGTATGAGGACCATAATAAAAATAAAGAAGAGACCGCCAAAGCTCTCGGAATAGACCTTGCGACACTTTACAGGAAGTTTAAAAAATACGGGATAGAGGAATAAGTGAAAAAGGCATTTTATGTCGGTGCTGTTTTAGGTGGTATTTCAGGTATTGTAGTTGCACTTAGCATGGATCTCCTTTTAGGTCAGAGTATTGGCGGTGGATGGAGCAGCGCAGTTGCACATGACCTGAATCAGTTGTTTAAGATTAATCTATCCGATCATCACTTTATTGTAATTATCGGCGTGATAGTTGTTATAAGCTTTATTGGGCTTTTTGGAAGCTTTGTCGGCGGCGTGTTTTTTGTAATGACAGCCCGTCTTTTTAAGATGCTAACAAAATAAGATTCTCTTTCATCGTTTACAATTAACCTGAAAAATTTAATGAACCACAGAGTACACAGAGAAATATTTTATTCATTTCAAATTGTAAAATTATCAATTAGCATTTCAAATTTGAATTGATAACTTTGCAATAATAAATTTGCATTTTCATCTCTGTGCCCTCTGTGGTTTTTTTAAATGCATTATTTGGGTTAATGCCTCATACTTCTTTATTTCTCATCTTCTGATAGAACTCGCATTTTCTGCAATCGTCGTATTTCTGCGCAAAGGTCCCCTGTGCCTTTCCCTCGCAGAACGTCCCTGCTACGGCCCAGCACATCCTTCCAAAATGGGGGTATGCAGGGCACTTTATCGTTGCATCTTTATCCCTCCTGCATTTCATGTATTCCCAGCATCTTATCTTCATGGAGTCTGCTTCATTCTGGTATGGGAAATACAGGCTGAATGAGGAGCCTTTTTCAACCCCGCTTTCTGCCTTTATAAAGCCTCCGTGTTCTTCCATGATCTTTCTTGTTATTGAAAGTCCAAGGCCTGTTCCATAGCCGATCTCTTTTGTGGAAAAGAAGGGTTCAAAGATAAAGGGGAGTTTATTCTCGGGGATCCCGCGCCCGGTATCAGAAACCTTCAGGAAGACATAGGCCGCATCATGCAGGACCTCTTGGCCTGCTGTTATCGTTAAGGTGCCGCTAGCCGGCATTGCGTCTATTGCATTGGTAATAAGATTGGCAATAGCCTGTCTTCCCTGCTCCATGTCTAACAAAACAGCTGGGAGATCTTTCTCAATTTTTATCTCTACATTTATAGACTGTTCCCTGCATAAACCCTCATATGTCTTCATCATATCCCGAACAACATTTCCTATGTTATGCCTTTCAAGATGGTATTTCGCCTCCCTTGAAAATACAAGGACATCCCTCAGTATTTTTTCAAGCCGGTCCACCTCTGTTACCACAACTTCCGCGTACTCTTTCTCTTTCCCTGCAACAACTATCTTATGGAGCCTGCGTGCAAAGCCCCCTATTGCAGTAAGCGGGTTTCTTATCTCATGTGCCACATCTGCAGTAAGTCTCCCGAGTGATGCCATTTTCTCCGCCTGGATCAGCTTGTTCTGTGATTTTCTTAAATCCTCGGTCTTTTTCGAAACTTCTGCTTCAAGGGTCTGGGTCCAGTTTTTCATATTCTCCCTCGCTATTCTCAACTCTTCTGTCATCACATTGAAGGTATTGGAGAGGATGCTCATTTCGTCCGCCGAGGATATTTTAACCATCTGATTCAGGTCCCCGGATGCAACCTTTTCCATTGCGTCTGAAAGAGTCGAAACAGGTGTCAGGACAAATCTCCTGAGGATAAAATAGAGGACCAGCGAGCTTAGACTTAAAAAGAAAAGGGCATAGATAGTTGTATTTATGATTAATTTCCGGATGTTTTTATCAACCGGAGAAAGCGAGAAATCCGTCTCGATAATACCTAATACTTTCTGTTCAGGAGAGTGGGCATGGCAAGAGGAATTATAACATGAAGACTCATTGTAAACAGGTTCAACAAATGCCAAAATCCTGTCACCCTCGCTGCCTTCATATATGGTCCATTGATTCTTGCCTGTCAGTGTTGCAGATGTCTTTCCTGTGCCGGAATGACAACCAATACATGCAGTTGAACTTCTGTCAACCATAGGGCCGATTTCATTATGTCTGGATGAATAGAAAATCTTTCCCTTACTATCAAATATCCGTATTCTTTTAACATTCTCCGCAGCGCCTATGTTGTCTATGGTATGCTGGATTGATTCCCTTTGAAACGTAAGCATCGCGTAACGTGTGCCTTTCCTGATGAGCTCCGAATAGGATGCTGTAGACTGGGTAGCGTTGTCTACGAGAGCCTTTCTACCGTTATCGATTAGTATATACCACGATATGCCCCCTCCAATTATAATAAGCAGGCCGATGGTTATTATTAATTTGCCTGCAAGGGACTTTGTAATATGTCTGAAAAGAGGATTCATCAGATATTACATAGTATATCATGCGGAAATTAAAAATAAGTGGGTCATCACGTAATCGTGTAGGTTGATTCCAGGCTGAAACAGTGTCATTCCCGCAGTCTGTTGAGCGGGAATCCAGTGAATATAAATGAGTCTCTTGTAAAAAAACAGGTTATAATCATTATTGCTATAAAGCTTGTTCAAAAAGATGGTACCCAAAGAGCTGAAATCCGGAAGCAATTGCTTTTTAACATGCTGGATTCCCGATAAAAAACTTCGGGAATGACAGAGCACGCCGCCTCAATGTTCTGAGATCAACTATTCATGATTTATGGCACTTATCGCAATCTGTCACAGATGATGCTATATTCCCGTTATGGCACGAACCGCAGAACCTCCCTTTATTTATCTCATCCATCGTCATCTTACCCTGTGTCTTTTTCATCTCGAACAATTTCGGATGACATTCCTTACAGGCAAACACACCTCCGTGGAACTTGTGGCTGAATGACACCGCACCCATGCCTTCAACCTTATACCCAAGCTCTTTGTCAAAACCTGTCATATTATGACATCTTGTACATTCAGAGGAAGAAAAAGCCTTTTCCCCATTATGGCATGCTCCACAGTATAGACCCTTACTCAGGTCTTGCATTATAACCCGTGTAGCCCCTGCATTCATTGGAAATATCCTGGGATGACATCCTTTACAACCGGACAACTTAGAATGCAAATCATGGTTGAATTTAGAAGGCAAAGTGGTCTTGTTGAAGATTATCTGCTTCATGCTGTGACAATTACCGCAGACGTCCCATTTAATAATCATGCTCATATCCTTATGCCACATGAAATTATGACACTGGTTGCAGTGATAGCCTGTACTTTTATGTAACTGGTGAGGGAATTCTCCTTTTTGTGATGAAGAAAACTTTTGATACGAATGGCACCTGAAGCAGGGGATACTACCCACTGCTTCATCCATTGAAATTATTTTTTCAAGAAGTTGTTCTTCAGTCTTAGCTTTATCAGCTTTCGGAGAACAACCAATTGTCAGTACGCTGATGATTATAATCAGTGCCGTCCATCTCATTTATCTTCTCCCTTATTTTTACCGAATTCAAGTTCATATTCGATGGGATGTTCATGCTTCATCTCTTCAACAGGAATTTTGCCTGTAATCCAGGTCATGCTCATAGGGAAATTTTTCCATTTGAGATGTTCAGAATAAAAATGCATGATGAAGACATAGGTAATGGCAAGAAGGGCCTCATCACTGTGAAGGACAAATAAGAGTTCCCATATCCAGTTTACGCTCCATTGCGGGAAAAGAACGGCTGCCTTTGTAGGGAATGCAAGGACTAATCCTGATAAACCGATGATAGCCATGCCCCAGAAAGGCGCCCAATAATCGAACTTCTGAATATAGTTGAATTTACCGAATTTCGGTTTGGTTTTGCCAAGCCCGATAAAATAATTGATATTCTGAACAGCATCCATTATATCCTTTGGAAGAGGGACTATGGTTGTCGAAGGATGGAATTTCATCTTCCCTGTAAGCAATGCATATGCTATGTATATGCAATGCCAGAGGAAATCCAGGACCATGGTAACGCCTGCAATTCTGTGGATCTGTCCTGCTGTCTTTGGCCCCCCCCACATCCTTATCCACCAGCCGGCGTGCTCAAGGGCCGTCTCCGGGTACTTTAAAGACCACCCTGTAAATGCAAGAAGTAAGAATGTTACCATCAGTATTACATGCTGAATCCTGAGGGTTAAATTAAAGCGCTGATATTCCAAGGGGCTTTCATTAGTCATGGGGTTCCTCCTTCTTTCTGAAGACATTGTCTCTGATATCTGCATATATCTCAAGAGCAACATGCATAATTACAAAGATAAGGGTTGCCGCAGTTAAAATAATCAGCCCCTTTTCACCATAAAAGGGTATGGGGTTATCCTTCCCAACGGGCTTATGGGTTATTGCAGCAACAAACTTTTTATTGGCGCCTTTGTGACACTTCCCGCATGTTTCAGTCCTTTTCTCCCACGAAACGGGTGATGCAGGGTCATCCCACTTTTTTATTGCATGAGCGCCGTGACAATCAACGCATGTCGGCGCACCCGAATGTCCCAATTTGTGTTTCTTCCCGTGAAAACTCTCATTATATTTTTCTATTATGTGCAGCCCGAATTTGTATTTTTCCGCCAGATCCTTTTTCTCATGGCATCCTCCACATGTGCTTACAACTTTCCACTTGTTTACCAGGGATTCCTCAGAGCTGACCGGCATGATATAGTGCGGAGAGCCGTGACAGTCCAGGCAGAGAGGTCCGTCCTTCTCTTTCTTTTCCATGATATTTTTACCATGTATACTTTCTGACAGACTTTTGTATATATCCTCATGACATTCAACACATGATGCATATGCTAAAGGATCTGTCTTGACTTTGTGAGAGATAAGGTTCGCTAACCCGGAAATATTTTTTGAGACTTCCCCTGCCGGCGATCCATGTGGATTATTCGTATAAGTTTTATGACACATTGTGCAATCCATGCCGCCATGAACAGATTTAGAGAAGCGGGTTTCATCAATATTAAGCTCAATAAAGGGTCCTTTCTCCGTTCTCACCTTTCCCGTCATGGCAGAATGGCATACAAGACAGGTTTCTGCATTCACTGAATAGGCAAAAAACAGTAAAGGAAACCACAAAAAAACTGTTGCAAAAAATCCTTTCATTTCAAACCCCTCCCGTTTAAAAATATTTATTTAACATTTATGGTTAACGATAGCAAACCAATTATACAAATTAGTACTCTCGCCCGCAATACAAAATACTGTTATAAAAAATTCTCACATACAGCAGCATCAAGCAGAATTGCTGTAAGCATTCCAATGAGCTGTTATCATGCTCGGAAAGATACCGGGTCAACCGGCGCACCCAAAAGAGCACCTCATATGGTTCAGCCCGATTACTCCTATGATTAAAGATTAGGTTAAATTTAGCATCAATCGTGCCGGGACAAAACTGATTGATTTTTATAGAAAATGGCAATGAATACTTCGCAATTTTGCGAAATTTATTTGCATTTTTGCAAAAGAATGAGCTTGTCGGACCATGGGTTCCCGCTTAAGGACTGCGGGAATGACGGCAGAGGACTATTGGCAGGGAGCTCGCCATGAATAACCCGGGTTAGGAGTATTCTTGCAAACTGATTGATCGTTGAAACCTTAAAAATCTATTTTTATAATTCCTTTCTGGATGGCAAATTTGATAAGATCCGACTTTGTATGCATGTCAAGCTTTTCACTTATATTGGTCTGATGGGCGATGACTGTTTTCACGCTGATATTCAATATTTCGGCCATCTCCTTATGAGTATGGCCCTCGGCTATTAATTTTAAAACCTGTTTTTCCCTGTCCGTCAGTTTTTCATAAGGGTCTTTCACTATCACCTGTTTGCCTCTGCGCAAATACCCTGCAACCACCTCAGAAGTAATTGAAGGATGAAGATACAATTCTCCCCTGGTAACGGCCCGTATTGCTGTAATGAGGTCGCTTCCTACCGCCTTTTTAAGCAGATAACCCGACACGCCGGCCTTCAGGAATCTGGATATATATTCCTTGTCATCATACTGTGTAAGAACGAGTATCTTTGCATGAGGTGTAATTTTTTTTATTTCTGTAACTGCTTCAAACCCACCGAGTTTAGGCATGCTTATATCCATTAAAATAATGTCGGGGTGAATTTTTTTACTTTTTCAATGGCTTCGAGTCCGTCTGATGCCTCAGCAACAACTTCTATGTCATCATACATTTTCAGAAATGCTGTGATACCCTCTCTGACAAGGGCATGGTCATCTACAATAAGGACTCTCGTTTTAGGCATTTTTACCTCCTGATGAGCCTATCGGGATATTTAGACTTACCCTCGTACCACTTCCGGGCGATGAGCAAATCTGTAATTTTCCTCCAATCAGGGCCGCCCTTTCTTTCATGTCTAAAAGCCCTATCCCCCTAAGGTCTTTTGTGAAATAAGTTGATTTATGAAGCATAGCTTCAACATCAAAACCGTCTCCATCATCTTCCAGATCCATATAAATACAGTTATCAGCAATTCTTAAAAATATAAATACATTTTGAGCAGTTGCGTGTTTGGAAATATTAACAATGGCCTCCTGTGCAATTCTGAAAAGATTTATCTCAATCTCCGGGCTGAATCTTTTATATTCAGCGTCTGTTATATTGCAGAAACAGTTTATATTTTTTGGACTAAAATGCGCATCAATAAGCCACATTATTGCAGACTCCAGCCCGAGGTCATCCAATAACGGGGGCCTTAAGTTTTTTATAATGATATTTAATCCATCCATCGTTTTTAAAACGATTTGCCAAACCTCTTCAATTTTTTGCGGTGAGATATCATCTGGTTGGAGTTTGCATAGCTCGATCTTCATAAGAAGCGCTGATAGATACTGCACTGTTTCATCGTGGAGTTCCCTTGCTATTCTCTTCCTTTCATCTTCCTGTGTTGAAATAACCTTCTTTAACAGCATCGTTATTCTTTGCTGGCTATCTCTTATCTGTTTGGTCCGCTCTTTAACCCTGTTTTCAAGTTCAAAGTTGTAATTCCTTATGCTCCCAAGGGACTCATTAAGCTTTACCCTCATGGTATCAAAACTCTGACTTAAACTCCCGATTTCATCACTGCTATATACAGCAACGGGTTTTGTCATATCTCCCTTTGCTATCCTGTCGGTTGCTTTTATAAGCTCCTTTATGGGATTTACTACACTCCTTGTTATTCCCGTTGAAAGTATGAATGCGGTCCCCATAAAGATTATGCCAAGTGCAACGAAGGTGATCTTAAGCTGCGTAGCGGGCGCAAAAACATCTTTCTCAGGTTCCTGTATTGATATACCCCAGGGCGCCATCTCAAGGGGGACAAAAATAGCAACATTTTTTGATTTTTTTCTCTTTTGAGCCTCGTGACATTGATGGCAGGTTGCCACATGCTCTTTTCTGGAGCTTATTATTGTGCTGAAAAATTTATTATGTTCACAGCAGTAGGTCAGTGTTCTGACAGGACTGGAGGACGCAATGACTATACCATTAGAATCAAGGATATCTATAAATGAATTCTGGCCTGCCTCCGTTAACTTGAGCGAACTTGTAAGAACAGGATTTGTGGGATCAATCTCGCCCACAACAATGCCTACATGGCTGCCGTTTTTATCCTTTAAAGGTACTATTATAAATAAAACCCTTTTCTTTGCCATCTCGGTAAGGTAAATGTTTGATACAACAGGCCTTCCTGTAGCAATAGCCCTGCTTATGGGCTCAACACTTAACAAATTAAGATTAAGATTCGCTATCTTTTCAGGATAATTTAAAATAACATTTCCACCCTTATCAAGAAGGAATATCCCGTCTCTAAATATAGAATATCTGTATGCTGTATTAAGGGCATTACTTTCAGGCCCCATATCATTATCGTTAAGGTCTACACTGCCTGAAAGGGATATGTCGTAGAGGCGATTGATATTATCCTTTAGAACACTGTCTATGTTATCACGGATTAATCTGGCGAAGGCGAGTTTTTTGTTAATGGTGGCTTCGATGCTTTTTTGTATAATGTTATAGCTTACAATCCCTGAACTTAGCAAAATAACTGACATGCCAAGGATTATTGTTAAGGTTATTCTCTTCTTAAGGCTTCCCCTTTCTGCCATAGCTAAATTATAAGAGCAAAAAACTAAAAGTCAAATATAGAAAGGGTTATTGCTTGCCTTCCATTTTCTCAAGCTCAGCAGGATGTTCCCGCGCCATCCTTTCCCTTGATATATGACCTGTGAATATGCTTGTATCAAGTGGAAACACCTCCGGGCTGAATATAGAGTTGTAAATATGCAATAAAGCGATCATGATAAATATTAAAATTGCCTGATTCGTATGCAGCACCTTCGCGGCTGGTATAACCTCTCCGGGCAGAAATTGGGTGATAAACACAGGAAACCATAGTGCAACCCCTGAAAAAATTATAATAACGGCTCCAATAAGTACGCCCCAATATTCAAACTTCTGCCTGTAGCTATAACGATCACAGGTTGCCTGATGGTCCTCCACCCCGAGGTAATACCTGATATTGTGAACAACATCACTGAAATCCTTTTTATTGATAAGCATTGACGGAGTCCATTTTTTCAAAGTAATGCCGATTATTCCAACTATTATATGCATGAAAGTAGCAACTGAAAATATTATTCCTGTGTACCGGTGGATTAATCTGACATAGTCAATCCCTCCTGAATGGAGGATAACCCACGTGGAGACATCGAGGTAGTAAAATTTCTGGGACAATCCCGTTATAGCTAAAAGCACAAAGGCTAACATATACCCCCAGTGTTCAACAATACGGAAGGCGCTGAACCTTCTGATTTTTATATTATCTGTATTATCCATTGTCATAAAACCTCCTTTCATCTGTTGACCGCATATCTCCAGATGTGCAACAGGATCTGCAGGATTATTCCTGTTACCATAATTGGTGTGAAAATGCTGTATATCAAGTTAATGATAAAGATCATCGATGCATGGTCCGGAGTCGGCGTATAATGTGAAAGCCATGCATCAGGAAAATTTTTAGCTGCGTCCTTATGACATTGTTGACACCTCTTCACAAGGTTGGCCTTTACCACTGCAGGGGCCATGCTTCTGGTGCTGATTATGTTGTGGGTGCCATGACAGTCTGTGCATACGGCAATCAGCCTTGCGGGCCTGTTAAATTCTTCTCTCTGCTTTATGTAAAAACCAAGAGTAATTCCATGGAAATCCGATAGATAGGTCTTTACAACATCTGTTGAAAGTCCATATTTGCTTACTATATCTTTATTGGCGTGGCAGTTGCTGCACATATCCGGGATCATCTCCCTGTAATCCTGTGTGAGAGGGTTTTTAATATTGTGGGCCAAATGGCAATCTATACATATAGGCACATCCTGATTGTGCTCATCAAAGAGGGCCTTGCCATGGACGCTCTTTGCGTATGTTTCATATGCCTCTGTATGACACTTCTGGCATCTCTGGGTTATGTAGGACTTTTCTTTGCCGGAAGACAGTATTAAATGAGAGCCATGACAGTCAGTACATACAGGTGCATTGAGGTTCCCCTGGCTCAGTACGGTGTAGTGAATACTTTCCATCTCCTTGGCATATTTATCGTAGTGACAGCGTCTGCACGTCTCTGAGTTGGCTATGGAGAAGGCCCTTTTGCTCTTGAAATTTCTCTGGGGATGCTGTGAATTAGAAAAACCAAAATGGCAGTCTGAGCAATTAAGCGATTTATGGACAGAAGTCAAAAGCAAGGACACATCGGTAGTCAGCATCTGTGTTTTTCCGTCTTTAAACTCCATGCTTAAATTTTGAGTATGACATTTCATGCAATACTGCCCTTCATTCTTATATGTTTTTTTGCTTACAGCTGTTATTGAGTGTGTACTATGACAGTTAGTGCATGGATGTGGTTTGCCTTCATATTCTTCACTTAACAACTTGTCATGAAGGGACTTTGCCTTGTTCTCTTCGCGGGGATGGCACTTCCTGCATACAAGGGAGGACTTTATTTTGTATTGTTCTTTGCTTCTGAATCTTCTTTGGGGGTGATTATCTGCAGAAAAATCGGTATGGCAATCAGAACAGTTCAGTGAATTATGAACAGATGTCTTGAATTTATCAGCATCCACAAATGCTTCCGCGGATTCACCATTTTCAAACTTTTTAATTAGCCCATGCTTTGAATGACATTCCAGGCATCTCTGCCCCTCATCAGAAAAGATTATATCTTCCGCCATCGCCTGTCTGATAAAGATTATCATAAAGACAATAATAAAGAGTTGTATGAAAATTATAATTTTCGGACATCTCATAAATACTCCTTTCCTGAATCGCCACATTGTCAAAATCTAACCACAGAGAACACAGAGAACGTATTAAAAATAAATGAGTTAAAAGAAAATTTATTCCCTCCCCTCTGTGCCCTCTGTGGTTTCATATTATTCTTCTCTTTTTTCAAAATTCTTCAAAACAACCATTTTAATGGTACTCCATATATTCCGGATCTTCGCGTACCACGGGCATACGATTTAAAATCCATCTGAAGATCATGATATGAATTGTTACCAGGGTTAAGACGACGATAACCTCCCGCCATGGCGGGATGATATGATGCAGATGCTCGGGCAAATTCCAGTTAAATGCTATTATGGAAACATTCATCCTGTTCATTATTATTCCCAACACCGCATAGAAGGCCCCAAATCTCACAACTCCTGCACTGCTATTTTTTACACCATAAGTTAATATCGCTGCAGGCAGAAGGACAAACCCTAATATCTCAACAAGAAACCATTTTCCGTAAGGCGAACTCAGAAGATACCAGTTGTCGTCGTGCGCCACACCCACAAGCTTCAATACAAAATAGACGAACATTGCAACACATGCACCCTTTCCAAGTCCAAGGGTCATTCTGTCGAGATTTCCCAGGAAATTATTATCAGCGGCGCCTCTCAGGAAGCGGGCAATGAGGGTGCTGACTACGATTACCATGCAAAGGGCGGCATAAATGCTCGAGCTAAGGAACAGGTGAGGCAGAAATGGTGAATACCATAGGGGATGGAGTTTACCGGGAGCGAGCAGGAACATTGCACCGAGAGCGGACTGATGCAGAGTTGAAAGGATTATCCCCGCAATGGTCATTCCGATAACTATCATTGTGGCCCATTTATATACCCTTCTTGACTTAACCCATTCCAGTATAGCTTCACTGAATTCAAGCAGCTGAACTGTTAAGTAGGTAGCGACATGCCAGGCTACAAGGAAAAGCACCGAGGCTGTGCCAAAACCAATAAACATCGGATAATAAATGCGCCAGGGTCTTCCAAGATCGGTCAAAAGATAAAGACAGGCAAAGAGATAACCAAGGAAACCCGTAAGGATTGCAAGCCTCACAAGGGGCTTAAATCCCTTAAAGCCAAAAATGTAATAGGCAGTCCCCACTACAAATCCGGCGGCTGATAGAGGTACCCCTCCAAAAAGCCCCCATCCTAAAAAGAGTCCCCATGGGTATTCATTTGAGGCATGGGTAACCGTAGCAAGCCCGTACATAAAGCGGATCGCAATAGTAGGAATCCCTATGCTCAGTATAAGCGCCGCAACAATATTGAAGGGGGTAATGAGTGTTTTACTGTATTCAGACCAGGACATCCCCATAAGGAGTTTATCCATAAACTTTGAGCGAAAATTATCTGTTTTTATTGAAGTTCCGTTGCTCATTTTTTCTCCTCCTCTTTTTCGTTTTTTTGACCTTTATGTGGTCCCTCTCTATGTTGCAGGGCTGCGTAGACCATCCCGAAAAAGGCAGGCCATACAGTAAGCACTACCGGCACCGCGCCGAGGAATCCCTTTGTTTCCTCAATGAGAGGCCTTTTAGTAAGATTCGTGGGAAAGTCCAACTGCTCAAAGGGGACACCCGAGATATAAATCCAACTCGTCCCTCCGGCTTCCTGTTCTCCGTAAATATGGTCAATATACCTGTCAGGCTTTTCCACTATTTTCTTCCGCGCTATATTGATCAGCTCATTTCTCTTGCCGAATGTTATGGCTCCGCCAGGACAGGCCTCAGCACATGCCGGGATTCCGCCGGTCTTTATTCTGTCGTAGCAAAGGATACATTTTGCGATCTTTGGCTCCAGCGCACTTTCATAATCGTATGCCGGGACATAAAATGGACAGGCTACCATGCAATACCGGCACCCGAAACATTTGTCAGCGTCATAAAGCACAGCGCCTTCTTTTGTCTTTGTGTATGCATGAACAGGACATGCAGAGGCGCATCCGGGTTCATTACAGTGGTTGCACTGAATTTTACGGTAGATGGGTTTGCTCTCATCCTTTGGATTTTTGTATTGATTGACCACAGTGTATGCCTTTGAAGTCGGTCTCCTTTTTTCTTTAAAGACAGAGGCATCGTCAAAAGAGACATCAGGTGTTGGCAGGTTATTCGCTTCATTACATGCCTTCTCACAACTCCGGCAGCCCACGCATGCTGTTAAATCGGTGAGGCAGCCATAGCGGTCTTTCGAGTTGGAAAATTCCATACTGGCATATGCATGCTCGCAGCTTCCTAATAAAAGGGCCCCCGCTGCCGTTGCCGACCCCGCTAAAAATCCCCTGCGACTGATTTCACACGTGTTTTCTTTTTCTTCTGATATATTTTCTGTTTCAGGTTTTTTAACTGTTCCATCCATAAGTAATCCTCCTTTTCAAGAAAGACTTCACTTTTTAACTTTCATGCTGACTCTCTGTTCTTTTTTTGCATGGCACATCTCTGCACAGCCCTTCGGGTCTACCCCCACATTGCCCATCCCCCTATGGCACTGGAAGCAGGTTTTGTGATAAGCAACCTTCAGTCCGGGCATGACTGGATTATCAGGGTCGGAAACAGCGTGGCAATTTTTGCATGCTACAAAATTATTGACAACAGAATTTTTGAAGGCTGCGGGAGTTATAGAATGACAGTCTTTACATGGCAGCGCCGCGCTGTTACCGTGCTCATGGTGACAGGTCCCGCAATTGCCCGCCATGGAGGTATGGCTCTCATGGTTAAACCTCACTGATTCATATTTATCTGATAGAGTATCCAGCGTTACAACCCCGGGATTTTTGCCTGCAAATATAGATAGGGAGAGGAAAAAGCAAAAAATTATTGCAATTACCAGGATTAAGAATTTCTTCATTTTACCTCCTTGTCCATATAGATCCAGTTGTTAGCTCCCGTAAATGGGACTTTCAGGCATCCTATTGCGAGTAGAAGCCCAAACAATCGCTCAGGGCCTCGTTCCTCGCAATGAGACCATCGATACAGCTTTACTGATTTTCATCTTTCTTGGCACTATCCTCCTCCTTTTTTTCCTTTTTCCTCTTTTTCTTGCCTGATAGATAGGCCTCCATGGGTCTCCATCCGAAGGCTGCCTCTTTGCCGGCCAGGGTGAGCACACGTTCAATAACCGCTGAACCAAGTGCATACGCGAAAGTAAATGGCAGAAAAACAATATATGCCAGGCCGATAACAGGGGCGGCCATTACCTTCCCGACTGTTTTCATCGTGTTCTTATATCCTGTGTTCCTGATATAGTCTATGTCTTCTTTGCCGGTCTCCACCAAAGACTTGAATGGTTTGGGTTTCAGCACTTCCCAGTAAAGGATATAAAGTGCAATCGCTCCAACTGCCATTAGATACTCAACGGTTTTGATATGGGTTATAAAATCAAATAGACTATTCATTTTCTACCTCCTTTTTTTATATCAGTTAATAGCCATAACTGATAAATTAATCTTTATCTCTTATCTTCTTTTTCTTGCCCGCCAGATACGCCTCTGTAGGTCTCCATCCAAAGGATGCAAGATTTCTCGCCACGCCCAGTGTGCCGATCAATACCTTCTTGCCAACCAAAGCTACTACTGTTGCTATGGCGATAAAGGGCAGAGATATGAAATACACCAGTCCGACAACCGGTCCTAACAACAACGCGGCTATCTCCTTACCTTTACCTTCCCTATGTCTTTCATCGTATGTGACCATGTTTTTTCACCTCCTTTCTGTTGGAATCTTTTCTTCTTGATTAAAGAATACGACATAATAGAGGGGAAGGAATATTGGAAGAAGTTCTTAGTTCAAGTAGGAATTGTTTCTTAGATAGAGGCGAAAAGTGTATGAGAGAGGGGAAAAGGCGCTTTCACGCTTTCATATATGCGTGCTTTCAAACTTTTGCTCTCCTGTTATTCCGCACTTGCGCGCTTTTTATCTTCCGGTCTTCCGCACTTTTCCTCTTTTGAACTTTTGTACTTCTGCACTGTGGCTTGACAGGCGCTATTTCCCCACAGGCGCTATTTCCCCACTTGCCGTTTATTCTGTATTTAATTAAAATTAAGCATTGGATTTTGAAGGGGACGATGGTAGAAGTTTCTAACGTTAATAACTTATTCAAAAGTTGCGAATATTATTATTTACCCTAAGGGTTAATTAATTTCTTGACAAGTCATCTAAACTATGGTTATCCTATTTAAGACAGCCAAACTTGAGAAAGAGTGCAACAATGAGAATCTTCCCCAGGCCCGGTGCCACGAACTTAAAGGCAATAGAAAAGGACAGCTCTCTGTTGATCTTGATCATCCGTATCGTCTGATTTTCGAGCCGGCAAATAACCCAATTCCGGAGAAGTCTGATGGTGGGCTTGAATGGAATAATGTAACTAAGGTGAGAATTATCGGCATGGAGGATACACATGAGTAAGAATATAAAAAGCCAATTTGCGCCCGATTATGCAGTACCACCTGGAGAAACGCTTCTTGAAACAATAGCGGCGAAAGGGATGTCTCAGTCAGAGCTTGCTGAGCGCACCGGCAGACCCAAAAAGACAATCAATGAAATCATCAAAGGGAAGGCCGCTATCACTCCTGAAACTGCATTGCAATTTGAACGTGTTTTGGGCATGCCCGCAGGTTTTTGGAATAATCTGGAGCGCAATTACCAGGAGACGCTGGCAAGGATCAATGAACAAAAGAGGTTGCATCGGCAGATTAACTGGCTGAAGAAAATTCCTTTGAATGCGCTCATCAATAAGGGATGGGTCAAGAAGCACGCTGATAGTGTTCAGCAGCTTCAGGAGGTTTTGAATTTCTTCGGCATTGCATCTCCTGAACAATGGGAATTTAGATGGCGTGGGGCCCGGGTTTCATATCGGAAATCTCCTGTATTTCAAGGGGACCCTTATGCTGTTGCCGCGTGGCTTAGAATGGGCGAGTTGACCGCCCGTGATGTTAGCTGTAAGCCTTTTGACGCCTCAAAGTTCAAGAATGCTCTTTTGGGCATCCGTCAGCTTACGGTTAAACCGCTTGAGCTTTTTCAGGGGGAAGTTGTTAGTTTAAGTGCTGAGGCAGGTGTTGCCGTTGCCTTTGTGCCTGAGATCCCCCATATAGGGACTTCAGGTGCAACATGGTGGATGAATTCGGCTAAAGCCGTTATTCAACTGAGCCTCCGTTACAAAACCGATGACCAGTTATGGTTCAGTTTCTTCCACGAGGCAGGACATATCCTTCTGCATGGTAAAAAAGAGGTCTTTATTGAGGGGGATGGCAAGAGTTCAAAAGAAGATGAGGCCGATCAGTTTGCCTCTGATTTTCTGATTCCCCCGAAGCAGTACAGGCAGTTCATCCAAGATAGAAAGTGCAACAAAGCTGCTATTCAGACATTCGCTTCTGAACTCGGTATTGCTCCCGGCATTGTTGTGGGAAGGCTTCAGCATGATGCCAAACTTCATCATAGCCACTGTAATTACCTGAAGCGGCGTCTTGCGTGGGCTCCCACGGTATCGATCTAACAAGTAATCAGGTTTCAAGTTAATGAAGGACAGTTCTTAGTTAATCATGCTCTCCGCGATCTTCATCAGGTCCGGGGGCGTTGATTTTGCCGTAATGTTAATTCTGTACCTTCCTTCATCCCAGATAATCCTGCTGCATGGTTCTTCCTTTTTGCATATCCCTGCCTCCAGTGTCATATTTCTTCCTTTAAAAGGATAGTTGACCCTTTCGTTGATCCGGAATATCTTTATTTTTTCATCAGGGGTGAAATGTGTGGATGCGCTCTGGGATATGATGAGAGCGATATCTCCTTTTTCTGTGCGGTTAACCTCTAATATTATTGCAACAAAAGGCTTGTCCTGTGCCAGTATTGTGGACGGAGGCCATACAAGATTCTGGGGGAAATAAGACGGAATATAGACATCTCTGATGTTTAATTTCGATTTAACTTCTTCAACGCTCTTGTATTTCCTCATGGTATCCTTCTGCAGAGCCATCGGCAGATAGTTGGCAATCTTCAGGGTTGCAATCAGAATTACAACTGTTATCGCAAAATAAAAGAAACTGAAAAATTTTTTAGCCATGCTGTTTTTCCCTCCGTATCGCTCATACAACAAAGTAACTTATTCCCACGATTATAATGACTGTAAGTATTAACTTGAACCATTCCCCATACGGTTTTTGCATAGAACTCTTTTCGAGCCTGATGATCCTGTTCTCTATATGTACATTGTGACTGTATTCTTCAATGGAATCTCTCATTTCAGAAAGATTCCCTAATTGCAAAGGATTAATGTTCTTGTCTTTGTGATAAAGTCTTTTAAGGGCCTCAGATAGTGCATGGTGATTCTTTGTTAAAGAAACTGTAATATCATCGCATATTTTTTCTTCTTCCTGGGTAATGCGCCTGAATTCCAGAAGGACCACGGGATTAAAGAACATTATTATTCTGAAAAGAAACATTATTATTAGCAGGGGGCTTTTATTCCTTATTATATGTGCTATCTCATGGGTTATAGCTGCCTGAAGTTGTTCCATGTTAAGTGTTTTTATGACTCCTGTTGATATAAAGACGGCGGTATTCTTGCCTGTTCTGGAAAACAACACAAATTCATCATCGTCTAATATAAAGACATCCGGCTTTTCCACAGGCAGAGGCCCCATTGCCTGTCGGATAATAGGGTAGTCATCGGAGTCTTTTATTTCGAGATCAGATTCCTTTGATTCAAAGATATGTTTTATTACAGGTATCATTTCCTGGAAAAGGAAGATTCCCGTTGCGATAACTATGATGATTATAAAGAACCATCCCAGCGAAACTTCTCCCCATAATTCAAGGCTTAACCATCTGTTAATATCAAAAAGGGAGTTCAGTCTGAAAGATATGTCCCCCCTGTCAGGGTTTATTATCTGATATAGGGGAAATAATAAAACAGGCAGTAAAACAACTATGAGACGAAACCGCTGCCTTATTAATGGATTATTGATATCCCACAATTGGATGGCCCTGTCTACTATAATTGCAGCTATCAGCGAGTGCAAAAATGACTGTGCTATGTACATGCCGGGATAGGAATTAAAAAAATCTGAAAGATTCATTTACTCGCCGTAAATCTCCTCTCATCTTTGCAACCGCCGCTTTAATCAGATAATAACCGTGCTTATTATATCATGTAGCTTCAGCGCTTGTTATTTATATGTGGAGCTGATTGCACTAAGCCAGAAAATGCAGTTAAATAAAACCACAGAGCACACAGAGAGATTATTAAAATATTAAACGACTTCGATGATTAAACAATTCTCTGTGTCCTCTCTTTAATAATGATAAACATAATCAAACAAAACCTTGCATAAAGGAGTGCACAGAGAGAAGCAGTAAAAAAACAATTTTTTTCTTTTTGCAACAATATGTTACTCTGTGTTCTCAGTGGTTAGTTGCATTATTCGGGCTAATGTAGAACTTTATGAATAATCCAGAATAAAAAAAGGTGAGAAAAAAAAGAAGCAGGAAATTTCCTGCTTCTTTTTGAAGATAATCTTGCACATCTTTATTTCACTTCTGCGGAAGCATGTTCCTCAGACGAAGGCTTTGCACTTACTGCATTTGTAACTGCCTCTGATGCATAACCGGCAATTGTTCCTACTACGGCGCCAACTACGATGCTAACCGATGCTACGCAAGCGATACCAAGTATGATTCCTACCGCTATTGCTACTCTAACCAGCACTGTCGCCTCAAGAGGGCCGCCGAAGAGATGGTTTAAAAGAACCAAAGTACCGTAACTGCCAAAATAGAAGCCGGGAATTAGACCCACTAATAGAAACCCGATTGCTCCAAAAGCTGCGCCCACCTTTGTCCCCATTCTTACCATGTCTTTTCTTGCTTTCATTTCATCTACCTCCTTTTTGATATAATGTTTTCAGTAAATCTGAATTTATTTAATTCTTACCTCTTCCTCTACCGGTTTTTTCGCCATCAAAGAATCTATCGCATACCCGATAGCCCATCCTATAAAGGCTAAGCCGGCAGTAAATACAATCCCTGACACTAATATGCCACATAACATTGCCGCTGCCACTATCATTCTTGCAGCTATCTGCGGACCTACTGGATATCCAAAGATACTGCCTGCGATATTAAGCCCGATTACCCCACCGATGAATGAACCGGGTAACAGACCTATGAGGGCAAATAATACAAGACCAGCACCTGCCCCTACATATAATCCTTTTTTTGCTATCTCTCCTCTTGTTTTCATTTTATCTTTCCTCCTTTCGTTGTTCTGTTTAATATAGAAGCATATTTCATGCCATTACAAACTACTTGATTTCTAAGGTTCTTTGCTTATTGAAAGTTTGCAGCAATGCAAAAACAATACTTTTAATTTGCAGGATTGCAAAAAGGAATGGAGAAAGGGTTAGTGTAGTGCGTCTTAAATCCCTTTACATTGAAGCTCTTGAAAATTGTCATTCCCGAGGTAGTAATCGGGGATCCAGTGTCTGTAAAAAAACAGGAAACTCTGGATTCCCGCTTAAGGACTGCGGGAATGACGGCTCAAGACACTCGAAACATATGTAAAGAATTGGACGCACTACATTAGTATATAAATCTTTTGGGATCTTTATAAGGATGGCAGCGGCTGCAGAGAGTCTTTGCATTAACCTGCCCCAGAACCCATGTATGGGCCTTGTGACAGTCAAGACAGTTCAGGCCTTTTTTAAGATGTAGTGCATGTTGACCTACAGCAGTTTCATTCTGATGACATTCACTGACACATGAAGAAGGTTTCGGGATTATTTCTCCATGTGGTTTGTGACACTGGTGACAAAGCAGTCCTGACATTGGACTTGTTTTGGAAATTTTAGTGTGACACTTGATACATCTATCTTTTGGAACCATTGAAGGAGTTTTTTCTGAGTAGGAGTGGCATTTGAGACATGAAAAAGCCTCCATACCAAGTCCGTGAACACCGTTATCACGATGACATTTCTGACATGCCGCCTCATTAGGCTCAAATTTATGCAGCGCCCCTTTATGACATGTCTTGCAATCTATTTTTTGTATGAATACATGCCTGGCATGTCCGTATGCTTTTTTCATGGTTATTGAGCCTTGTGTGGCCTCATTCACGTGGCATCCCCTGCATGCATTCCATGGTTTTTCCCTTCCATGGGTTTGAGAAAATTGTCTGTTTTTCCCTTGCATAATATAAGCCACAAGAAGCTGGTTCTGCTCAAGGATACTTAATTGATGACATTTCTGACAGATTATATCCCTGTGCTTGCCGTTATACCATTCTGTAAAGGCCTCCTTCATTATGTGGCATGACATGCAGAATTGGGGGTCTTCCTGAGTATGTCTGTAGTATTTAAAACCAACAATGATGCCAAGGACCGCAACAGCAACTATTAAGATAAGGGCCACCCCTTCTAAATATTCTAAAGCTTTGCCTATCAGTTCTGTAAATTTGTGGTAAATATTCTTCATCAGCCTTTTTATGAAAGAATTATGAAAGAGTAATGAGTAATTAAGGACTCATTAATTACTCATTGTTCATTGCTCATTGTTAATTAATAAAATAATTGCCCATAGTGTACATAATTTTTATATTTTTGACTATCTCCCTATCTGCCTTGACTTATTGCAAAGCCGATAAGGTATAATTCATGAACATATTGTTCAGGTGCCCGGAGGGGCTTAAAGGGGAATCCCGTGAGAGACGGGAGCGGACCCGCCGCTGTAATCCTGATTCCGCAAGTTCGGAATAAGAGCCTGTACCACCACGCCACTTGTTGAAACAACTGGGAAGGCAGGTAGAGGTCAGGAGAGCCAGAAGACCAGCCTGAGCAACGCCTCACAAAAAGCCTTCGTGGTACGAGGTTGTGAGGATAAAGGTTTGAACTTTTATCCCCAGCTTTCAAAACGAAGGCTGGGGTTTTTATTTTTAATCATGAAAATTACATTTGTCATTGGCGGTGCAAGAAGCGGTAAGAGTTCATTTGCCCTGAAAGAAGCGTCAAGAATACAGGGGCAGAAGGCATATATGGCAACAGCGGAAGCGCTTGATGAAGAAATGAAAGAACGGATTGCGAAGCACAAAAAGGAAAGGAGAGCAGATTGGGATACTTATGAGGAACCAGTGAGGATCGCAGATGCTCTCTCAGATTTGAAAAGCAGGTATTCGGTTGTAATAATCGACTGTCTTACCATCTGGTTATCAAACCTGATGCTTAACGGTTTGGATTGTGATAAGGAGATCGGCATATTGCTCAATGTATTAAAAAATGTAAGGGCGATTCATGAATCGCCCCAACGGCAAAATCATAACTCTGAACTCTGTGAGGGCGAGGCGCCGCCTCGCCCCTACTCTAAACTCTTCATCGTCTCCAACGAGGTCGGAATGGGCATTGTACCGGAGAACAAGCTGGCAAGAAGATTTAGGGATATGGCAGGATTTTTAAATCAAAAGGTTGCAGAAGCTGCAGATGAAGTCTATCTGGTGACTGCAGGCATACCTTTAAAAATAAAATAGATACCGTTCAAGCGGTTTGAACCATTTGAACGGATTGAACAATTAATAATATGGAGGAATTATGGCATTAGAAACAATTTTATCCAGCATATCTGCGGTCAACGCCAAATTTATTGAGCATGCGCAGAAACATCTGGACAATCTAACAAAGCCGCAGGGGAGTCTTGGCAGGCTTGAGGAGTTTGCAAAGCAGATTGTCTCAATTACCGAAAATAGCATGCCCTCGCTTGATAAAAAGGTCGTTTTTACTTTTGCAGGAGACCACGGAGTTGCAGATGAAGGGGTCTCTGCCTATCCAAAGGCAGTAACTCATCAGATGGTTCTTAATTTCATGAACGGAGGCGCAGGGATTAATGTTCTTGCACGGCATGCCGGGGCGGATGTGGTAGTGGTGGATATCGGAGTTGATCATGATTTTGCAGTGGAAGGTCTAAAACCTGCCCCTATCGTAGGTGGATTATTTATTTCCCGGAAAATCGTATCAGGCACAAGGAATATGAGAAAAGGCGCTGCCATGACAAGGGATGAGGCTATAAAATGTATAGATGTTGGGATAGAAATGGCGAATGGATATGCAAAAAGAGGTTATAAGATATTCGGAACAGGTGACATGGGCATTGCAAACACGACGCCTTCAAGCGCTATAGCTGCTGTAATGACAGGTAAATCTGTTGAAGAAATTACTGGAAGAGGAACAGGTATAAATGATGACACCTGGAAAATTAAAGTGCAGGTTATTAAAGATGCAATTGCATTAAACAGGCCAAATCCCTCTGACCCGGTTGATGTGCTTTCAAAGGTTGGCGGAGCTGAGATTGGCGGTATTGCGGGGCTGATTATAGGCGCTGCAGCAAATAGAATTCCTGTTATTATTGACGGTTTTATATCAACTGCCGGAGCGCTTATCGCCTATTCAATTGAGCCAAATACAAAAGACTATATGTTTGCAGCACACATGTCGCAGGAAGTGGGGCATAAGACAATTCTTGAGAAAATAGGTTTACGACCAATTCTTGACCTTGATTTGAGACTTGGAGAGGGAACAGGCGCAGCACTTGCAATACTCGTCATCGAGGCTGGACTTAAAATCTATAAAGAGATGGCGACATTCGGTGAAGCAGGAGTGTCGGAAAAAGGATAGAGTTTGGAGTTAAGAGTTATGAGTTATAAAAACAAGTACAACAATTCATTAGAGGACTTATCCCTCACCCGCCGATCTTCACTCCTCACTCGTTTCTTGCTTGCATTCCAGTTTTTAACAATCATTCCCCTGAAGAGAATGGATAATGTTTCTGAAAATGAAATTGGAAGCTCATCTGCATTCTTCCCTTTAGTTGGCGCCTTTCAGGGAGCATTGCTTGTATTAGCGGCAGCGTCGGCCATAAAAGTTTTTCCTGTTGAATTGGCAAATGGCCTTGTCGTTCTTATACTTGTAATAACTGCCGGGGGGCTTCATCTTGACGGACTTGCAGATACATTTGATGCAATTGCGTCACGGGGCAGCAAGGAGAAAAAACTGGCAATCATGAAGGACAGCACTGTTGGGCCCTTTGGCGTAATGGCGATAGTCCTTGTAATTTTATTGAAGTATCTTTCTTTTAATGCGTTGTTCATTAACTCGTCACGCGTCATTTATTATTCGTCACTGTTTTTAATGCCTGTTTTCTCACGGTGGATAATGGTTTCTGCAATATTTCACACGAAGTCAGCAAGGCAGGAGGGCCTCGGCAAAATATTTATTGAACACACAGGGATAAAGGAGATGGTCAGCGCCACCTTTTTTACAGTATTGTTTTCATTTATTGCATTATTTGTTACGGATAATCATGTTTCTCATTACGCATTACTCATTACGTATTACTCATTGATTTTGGCGGTTCTGTATATTTTCTGTATCATCGCAGTATGGTTTGCGAACAAAAACTTTGGCGGCATGACCGGTGATACATTTGGCGCTGTTTCTGAAATTTCAGAAATATTATTTTTGATAATGGCGGTAATATGCTCACAACGCTTTATTTAATACGACACGGCGAGACAGAAGGTGCGGAAACAAGGCGCTACAAGGGACATATAGATGTGCCGATGTCAGAGAATGGCATCAGACAGATGGAACGGGTAGCGGAATATCTCAGCGCGGAAGTGCAAAAGCTCGGAAGCGCAGAAGTAACTTCCGAGCTATCTGTTATCTACTGCTCCGACCTTAACCGCGCTGTGAAAAGCGCCGGGATCATCGCTGAACCACATGGATTGAAGCCGATAATCATGCCTGAGCTTAGAGAGAGAAATTTCGGTATCTGGGAAGGTATGTCTTTTGATGAGATAAAAGATAAATATCCAAATGAGTTTAATGCCTGGGCAGATAATCCGCTGAAATTCAGCCCGATGCAGGGAGAAAGCACAATTGAGGTAAGGGACAGGGCATTGAAGGCATTTGATAAAATTACAGTCCAACATAACGGACACAATATAGCAATTGTCTCTCACGGCGGAATAAACAGGATCATGCTTTGTGAATTGCTCGGTATACCGCTTGAGAATATTTTCAGGGTGGAACAGGATTACGGATGCATAAATGTTGTTGAACTGTGGGATAATTATCCTGTGGTTAAATTAATTAATGGAAGGATAGAGTGAAAATACAGTAGACAGTAAGCAGTATGCAGGACTTTTTTATTCCTGACTACTGACTACTGACTGCTGACTACTGTTTTATGGCAAAAGCGTTAATGATACAGGGAACAGGTTCCGGCGCAGGCAAGAGCATCATTGTCGCAGGTCTCTGCAGGATATTCAGAGACCTGGGAATCAAGGTTGCACCCTTCAAGGCGCAGAACATGGCGTTGAATTCCTTTATAACCCAGGAAGGCGGCGAGATAGGGCGGGCACAGGCATTTCAGGCTGAAGCTGCGGGAATTGAACCATGCAATGACATAAACCCTGTGTTGCTCAAGGCCACTGGTGAAGCAGGGAGTCAGGTGATTTTAAACGGCAAAGTATATGCAACCATGAAGGCTGAAGATTATTATGCCATTAAAGATATGGTGTGGGAGGTAATTACCGCCGCATATGACAGGCTTTCCAAAAAATATGACCTTATTATTATTGAAGGCGCCGGCAGTCCTGCAGAGATTAATCTCCAGAAAGAGGAAGTGGTAAACATGCGGGTGGCGCGTTACACAGATGCACCGGTAATACTTGTTGGAGACATTGACAGAGGCGGGGTGTTTGCATCTTTTTACGGGACAGTGGAATTGTTGAAGGACTCCATCTTAACCCCACCCATCCTCCCCTTAGATAAGGGGAGGAGTAAGGAGGGGTTACGTGATGCCGATTACATCAAGGCGTTTATCATTAATAAATTCCGGGGCAATATTGACATCCTTAGGCCGGGATTGAGGATGATTGAGCATAAGACGGGCAAACCGGTTATCGGCACCTTGTATTATCAATCCGATATGAGACTGGATGAAGAAGATGGATTGTCAATTTCAAATTTCATCCCGAATAAGTCGGGACAAATTTCAAATCCAAAGCAATTAAAGATTGTAGTTTTAAGGCTGAAGTACATCTCCAACTTTACAGATTTCGCCCCATTCCTCCACGAGCCGGATGTCGAGTTCAGATATTCTCTGTGGGAAGACGACATCCACAATGCCGACCTCGTCATAATCCCCGGTTCAAAGAATACGGTGAGCGATTTACTTTTATTAAGAGAAAACGGAATGGAAGAATGCGTGAAGGCTGCCGTCAATAAAGGCATCCCTCTCGTTGGTGTGTGTGGTGGCTACCAGATGCTCGGTAAAAAGATTTACGACCCGCAAGGCGTTGAAAGCGCTCATAAAGAAATTAAAGGATTCGGACTTCTTGATATTGAAACAACTTATGATAAAACAAAGACGACCTGTCAGGTGGAAGCGGAAATAGTTAAGAGTTTAGAGTTAGGAGTTAAGAGTTATGATAAAAGTTTGTTGCGGGGATACGAAATCCATATGGGAGATAGCACTGGCGACATAGGTTTATTTAAGCTGAGAAGAATTTCCAATAACTCCAAACTCACAACTCATAACTCTGAACTTATTCCTGATGGTTCTGCAAAAGATAACGTCTGGGGCACGTATATACATGGGATATTCGATAACGATGAGTTTCGCACGTCACTGTTGAATTCGCTTAGAAAAAAGAAAGGGCTTCCTGCTCAAGCCGGATTTAACTATCAGGCCCAAAAAGAAGAGGCGATCAATAAATGGGCTAATGTTCTAAAAAGCAGCGTTGACATCTGTTTTATGCTGCGGCAGATCGGCATGGAATACTGCAAGGAAAACCTTGTTAAGGATATAAGATGATCGAGATTGCAATATTTATCTCAGCATATATTCTTGATCTGATGATCGGCGATCCGAGGTGGCTGCCTCATCCCGTGAGAATTATCGGATGGGCGATTGAGAAGGTGGAAAGGGTGCTGAGAAGTGCAGAAGTACGCAAGTGCGGAAGCACGGAAGTAAAAGGAAAAATCCTGGCAGAAAAGTTATACGGGATATTACTTGTTGCAATAATTGTCGGTGCGACATATTTAATATTCAATGCGCTAAATTCGCTTTTTCTCACTTCTCGTTTCTCACCTCTCAATTCTTACTTGCTTCTTGCGATCCTTGTCTATCTTACTTCAACAACCTTTGCGACACACGATCTCATAACGTCCGGCAAGGCTGTAATAAACGCCGTAAATGCAGGTGAAAAAGAAGATGCGCAGAACAAACTCGGTATGATTGTCGGCAGAGATACAAATCTGCTTGACAATAAAGGCATCCTGAAGGCGACCATCGAAACGCTTTCTGAAAACACCTCTGACGGGATAATCGCGCCGATGTTTTATTTTGCAATAGGCGGACTGCCGCTGGCAATGACGTACAAGGCTATCAACACACTTGATTCTATGGTCGGGTACAAAAATGAAAGGTACAAAAACTTTGGATGGGCAGCAGCAAGACTCGATGACATCGCCAATTACATTCCGGCGAGGATAACCGGGATAATGATTGCGGCGTCATCATTCATTCTTAACACGTCACTCTTCACTTGTCACTTGTCATTTAAGACCATGCTCCGCGACGGCAGGAAACATTTAAGCCCCAACAGCGGCATCCCGGAGGCTGCGATGGCAGGAGCGCTCGGGATTAGACTCGGCGGCCCTTCGATGTATGGAGGGATACTCGTTGAGAAACCGTATATCGGGGAAGAAAGGTCAGAAGTTAAAGAACAGATGTACGACCATATGTATCTTAATGCTACAGAGGATGCGATCTCTATTATCAAACTCACTTCTTTGCTTGGTTTTGGATTTACCATATTATTGCTGTATTTGAGGACAAGATTATGGAATTAATTAAAGGACAGGACATAAATAATAAAAAGAGCAGGAAAAGTCTGTGTTCTGTGTTCTGTGCTCTTGGTTCTGATTCCGAACATGGCGGGAACATCTACAAACTTGCAAAAGAGCTTGGAATTCCTGAGAGCAAGCTTATTGACTTCAGCGCATCGATCAACTCTCTCGGAATTTCAAAGAAGGTATTGGATGCCATTAAAAAAGAATTTCGCAACCTGGTGAATTATCCAGACCCTGATACAAATAGCTTGAGGAATAATTTGGCACAATATCATGACATTGATCCTGAAACAATCATCTGCGGAAACGGAAGCACAGAGCTTATTTATCTTATTCCGCGCGCACTGAAGCCGGAGATTGCATTGATCCCTGCGCCGACTTTTTCGGAATACGAAAGAGCGTGTAAATTGAGTTGTGAGTTAAGAGTTGAGAGTTATGAGTTAAGAGAAGAAAATAGTTTCAGGATAATCACTGACGAATTCATAGCTGCAATCAAGAAACTTTCTTTAAACTCCAAACTCATTTTCCTATGCAATCCCAACAATCCGACCGGGCATCTTCTTAAAAGAACTGATGTATTTAGGATCGCCGAAGCCGCAAGAAAGATGAAATGTTATCTTGTCGTTGATGAGGCGTTTATTGATTTTCATCATGAAGAATCAGTTATCAAACACGTTCAGAATAATCCGTATTTAATTGTGCTACGGTCCATGACAAAGTTCTACGCCCTTACGGGATTGAGGATTGGATATGGCGTCTTTCATCCTGGTTTAATTTCTAAGATAAAGATTTTTAAAGAACCATGGACTGTAAATAATTTAGCTCAAAAGGCTGCGATTGCCGCACTTGAAGACGTAGAGTATGCTGATAAAACATTCGGCATGATTGGAAGAGAAAAGAATTTTCTTGAAGCGGGTTTTAAAAAAACGGGAATAGAATATTTCCCATCGGATACAAATTATTATTTATTGAAGATAGAAGTACAGCATGCTGTGTCACTACTGAGAAGGAAAGGCATCCTCGTCAGGGACTGCTCAAATTTCAATGGACTCGACGGTTCATACATACGGGTTGCGGTGAAGTCACGCAGGGACAACGAGATTCTGCTTAAAGAAATAAAAGATGTCTGGAGTGTCATTCCCGCGAAGGCGGGAATCCAGGGAAAAGGAACTGGATCCCGGCTTAAAGACTGCCGGAATGACGGAATGAAATGAGGAATATCACAAAAGGATTAGTAATAGCCGGCACACACAGCGGATGCGGAAAGACAACGGTAACGCTTGGTATCCTTGCAGCATTGAAGAAGAAGGATTTGAAAGTCCAGTCGTTCAAGACAGGCCCTGATTTCATCGATGCCGGTCTTCATAAACTTATTATCGGGAGACCATCAAGAAACCTCGACCTCTGGATGTGCGGAGAAGATTATGTCAGGGACTGTTTTCAAAAATTTTCGGCGGATGCAGATATCTCAGTTGTGGAAGGCGTGATGGGATTATATGATGGAAAATTCAGCACAGCACATTTGGCATCTGCGCTTAACCTGCCGGTCCTGCTTGTTGTTGACGCATACGGAATAGCAGAGAGCGCAGGAGCAGTTGTGAGAGGGTTTACAGAATATAGCGCGGAAGCGGGAAAGCGCGGAAGCGGGAAAGAGGACTTCCGAACTTCCGAGCTTCCGAACTTCCGGACTGAATTTGCCGGCGTTATCTTCAACCGTGTAGCATCTGAGAATCACTTTAAAAGACTGAAAGACAGCGTTCTCGACGTTCCCGTCCTCGGTTATCTGCCGAGGGATCTGGATTTTGAAATTCCTCACAGACATCTTGGATTGACAGTAGCGGAAGAGGAGCCGATTACGGCTGAGAACATAGACAAGCTATCGGATACGGTTTTGAAGTATGTTGATGTGGATGAGATAGTGCGGAAGAGTAAAAGCGGGGAAGCGGGGAAGCGAGGAAGTACTGAAGAACAGAGGTTGCTTCCTGACTTCCCAACTTCTGAACTTCCGAGCTTCCGCACTTCCACGCTCAAAGTTGCTGTTGCCTATGACAAGGCCTTCTGTTTTTATTACGAAGACAATCTTGATTTGCTTAAAGCGGCAGGGGTACAAGTTTTGTTATTCAGTCCATTGACAGACAAAAAATTTCCTGATGACACAGATGCCATATACATCGGCGGGGGATACCCCGAACTTTATGCAAAACAATTGTCTGAGAATAGAGCCATGCTGGAATCCGTCAGAAGCTGGGCAGATGAAGGGAAACCTGTGTATGCGGAATGCGGGGGATTCATGTATCTCACGGAGGGGATATATGATTTTGGAGATCTTTTTTATCCAATGGCCGGAGCCTTTCCACTGAAAACAAAGATGACAAAAGGAAGGGTAAAACTCGGTTACAGAGAAGTGACTTTGAAACATGACTCTATCCTTGGCGCTAAAGGAGCGTCATTGCGGGGTCATGAATTTCATTATTCGGAAGTAATAAATAGCGATCAGCGGTCAGCAGTCAGCGGTCAGCAGTTAATTTATTCTGTTAAGGATGGCTCTGGCAATATTATTCAGAATGAAGGATACAGTATTAAGAATACACTCGGCAGCTATATACATATACACTTTGGAAGCAATTATTCAACAGCAGAAAACTTTATAAAATTTTGTATGGGAGCATTATGGAAATAATTCTTATCGCAGGACACGGCAGTCCCAGGAAAGAAGCAAATAATCTTGAGCATGTGGCAAGTCTGCTGCATAACACGATACATCCGGGATGCAGCAATGCTTGTGTTAGAACAGCATATCTGCAATTTGCAAAGCCTGACATAATGGAGGCTATAAATGGATGCGTCAAGGATGGAGCAAAGAAGATAATTATTCATCCCTATTTTTTAAGCAGCGGCATGCATGTTACAACAGATATACCTGCGATTGTGAAAGAAGCAGCGGGGACATTTCCGAATGTGGAGTTTGTTTATACCGAACCTCTCGGCGTTCATAACAATATGGCGCAGGTTGTGCTTGAAAGGATTCATTCCGCATCCGGTCTCAAACCTGATGAAATAGAAAAGAGGAGCTTCGAGATAATATCGGAAGAGATGGACCTAAGCGATGTTCCATCAGACAGACTGCCTATTATAAAGCGCGTAATACATTCAACTGCTGATTTTGAATTTAAGAACAGCCTCATGTTTCATCCGGGTGCAGTAACTGCCGGACTTTCTGCAATAAAGGCAGGCAAAGATATCCTCACAGACATTGAAATGGTCAGGGCAGGAATAAACAAAAGGCTTTTATCTAAATGGGGTGGAAAGGTTATATGCAATATTCAGCAGTCAGCGGTCGTAGGGGCGAGCGGCCGCTCGCCCGTACAGAAGACAAAAGCGGAGATTGGCATTGAATCAGCGTTGAGAGAGAACAACAACATCGGCATTGTCGCTATCGGCAATGCACCGACTGCATTATTGAAGGTAATTGAAATTTTTTCCTTACCCCTTGGGGGGTCAGGTTTAAAACCTGACCCCTCCTTGCCCCTCGTTGTCGGCGTTCCGGTCGGCTTTGTAAAAGCGTTGGAAGCAAAGGCGCTGCTTGCTCAACAGAGCTTCCCTTTCATAACAAACCTGAGCAGAAAAGGGGGAACGCCTGTAGCAGTAGCGATTGTTAATGCATTGTTAAAAATGGCGGGGGAGGAAGGGAGGTGATAGATAAAAAACAAGAAGAAGTATGAAGTAAAAAGTGTAAATTAAAAAATTCAAGGGAATAAAAACGAGGAAAGGGGTGAGAATCCCCTGCTGTCCCGCAGCCGTAAAGGGAACGAAAACCCAACAGAAGTCACTGTGCCGAATCTTCGGCATGGGAAGACGGGTAAGTAGGCAGCCCTGAGCCGGAAGACCGTTTGTTCCCGCAACCTCGACGGAAGGAGAGAAAAAATGATTAAGAAAGTTTTTACAATGATTGTAATCGTATTATGGTATGGAGCGGCGTTTGCTGCTCACCCGCTTATAACCGATGACACAGGGTCACAGGGCAAAGGGAAATTATTGATTGAGATGAATAGTAAATTCACACATAACAAAGAAACAGAAGATGATGTAATCATCAAAGAGACCGGCGGTGAGGTGGCGGCAATACTGTCTTACGGAATTGCAGACAGTGCGGATGTTGTCATCGGCTTGCCTTATCAATGGAGCAGGGTTAAAGAAGATGGCGATATCACATTTGACGAGGAAGGTGTCTCCGACATATCTCTGGAGATCAAATGGAGATTTTTTGAAAGAGACGGTCTAAGCCTTGCGTTAAAACCGGGGCTTACCCTGCCTACAGGCGATGAAGAAAAAGGACTCTGCAATGGCAGGACATCATACGGGCTTACTTTAATAACTACAAAAGAGATTGAGCCATGGGCTTTTCATCTTAATGTTGCCTATACACATAATGAATATAAACTCGAAGAAGACGAAGATGCCAATAGAAAAAACATCTGGCATGCATCTCTTGCTACTGAAGTGGAAGTCGTAAAAAACCTCCGGCTTGTTGCAAACACCGGCATGGAGAGGAATGCCGATAAGGAATCACATACACATCCTGCGTTTATCCTGGGAGGATTAATTTATTCTGTATCAGAAGGGCTTGATGTGGATTTTGGCGTCAAAGCCGGAATTAATAAATCTGAAACAGACTATACAATTCTTGCAGGACTTGCGAGGAGGTTTTAAATGAAAAATCAAAAATCAAAAATCAAAAATCAAAATTGTGGGATATTTATTTTTCTGCTTACCGCTTACTGCCTACTGCTTACCGCAGGCGAAGCTCATGCAATGCACATCTCCGAGGGCATTCTGCCGCTTAACTGGGCGGCGCTGTGGTTTGCAGTTGCAATTCCTTTTGTTGCGTTAGGGCTGAGGAAACTCAAAATCCTTTCAGCGCAGGATTTGTCAATCAAGCCGCTCGTCGGTTTAATGGCTGCGATTGTTTTTGTTGTATCACTTATGCCGATACCGGTGCCGACAGCCGGCACCTGTTCTCATCCCGGGGGCACGGCGATCCCTGCAATACTCATAAGTCCCACAATCAGCATTCTTGTCACCGGCGTTGCCCTGCTCATTCAGGCGCTTTTCTTTGCCCATGGCGGACTAAGCACATGGGGCGCTGATGTAGTATCAATGGGAGTAGTGGGGTCGTTTGCAGGATACGGCGTTTTCAGGCTTCTGAGAAAATTCAATGCCGGGCTCGCAGTCTCGGCATTCTTTGCGGGAATTATTTCGGACTGGGCCATTTACCTTACGACATCCGTGGAGCTTGCAGCCGGAATCCGGGGAGACTCGCCGTTCTGGCCGTTATTCAGCAAGATAGCGATAGCGTTTGTCCCAACACAACTCCCTCTCGGTATTGTTGAAGGCGCTATGACAGCGGGCATGGTTAACCTGCTATTTAAACGACGGGCAGACCTGCTCGTGAAACTGGGAGTGATTAAGCCGGAACACGCAGGAGGTGCTATATGAAATTTCAAATCTCAAATTTCAAATTTCAAATTTTCCTGACTTTCTTTTTACTTGTCACTTGTCACTCGTCATCACTTGTTACTGCTGCTCAGTGGAGCGGCGTGGATGAGTCTGTAGTTGAAAAGTACGCGGAGGATCATGGAAGAGTGGCGAGGGCCCCTTTCATCAACACAGACCAGGGAGACCTGCTTTTGTTTATGTTCCTTGCGGGCGGAGCAGCCGCTGGATTCGCCGCCGGATACTACTGGAGGTCGCTGACAGAGGGTAAAGCCCGGAACAGGGCCGGAGAGGAGAAAGCTAATGGCTCCGTGTGAATGTCTTTCCGAACATTTCAGCAAGAAGCATTTCCTTTCAGGCATAGATGCAAGGGTCAAGCTGCTTGTAGTGCTGGCCCTTCTGCTTATGGTGCTCAGCTATCAGGGAATCTTTTTCCCTTTGCTTGTGGCCGGCGGGGCCCTCATGCTTTGCGCGAAAATGCGTATATCCGTTAAAGTCCTGCTTATGAGGATGGCGCAGCCGTTACTTCTATCAGTTATAGTTTTAGTATTGAAGTGCTTTTTTACGGGAGAAGATACGATGTTTTTCATCTCGCTTCCTACTTCTCACTTCTCACTTCTTACTTTAACAGGTCACAGGGACGGTCTCATGGAGGGTGTCAGGATAACCTCGAAAATCCTGGGAGGGGTCTCTCTTGTAATAGCCCTCGGGTTTGCAACGCCCTTTATCGAGTTCGTTGCGGCGCTCTCATGGTTACGGGTGCCAAGACCTTTCATTGAGATTATGATGTTTGCCTACAGGTATTTATTCGTCTTTCTTGAGGACGCTGAAACTATCTACAGCGCCCAGAAGAACCGGCTTGGATATAGCGGAATCAGAAAGGGGCTGAATTCCTTTGGGGTATTGACAGGCTCACTTGTTCTGCGCGGTTTTGAGCAGAGCCAAAAGACGGCTGATGCGATGATCCAGAGGGGCTACACCGGCGATATGCCTATGTTAAAAAATCAGCCCTTAAAGGCCGCTGAGCTTGCCATTGCCTTTATAGTGGTGATTACCGGAGGGGCAGTATGGATGATTTAAGAAGAATTGTTTACAAGTTAAGATTGTCATTCCGGCAGTCCTTAAGCCGGAATCCAGTTCCTTTAAAAAAGACCATGGATTCCCGCTCAACAGATTGCGGGAATGACGGATACAGGAGATAAGCAATGTATTCAGTCAAAAACGTTTCATACAAATACCCGGATGGCACAAGCGCCCTCGCCGGCATAAACCTTGAGGTGAGAAAGGGAGCATTTGTCGGACTGTTAGGGGCTAACGGTTCCGGCAAGACAACCCTGCTTAGGGCGATGGACAAGCTGCTTAAGGGAGTTGAGGGCCGTATCCGCTTGAGTGGTGTTGATATCAGTACCCTGTCGCCAAAGGAAATATATAAAAAGGTAGGACTTGTATTTCAGAATCCGGATGACCAGCTCTTTGCGCCTACGCTCTTTGAGGATGTCGCCTTTGGCCCTTTGAATATGGGATTTGATGACAATGAAGTAAAGCAAAGGGTGTCGGCTGCGCTGAAAGAGGTTGAGTTGACAGGGTTGGAGAAAAAATCCGTACACAACCTGAGTTTCGGCCAGAGGAAAAGGGCGTGTATCGCGGGACTCCTTGCGATGGGACATGAAATGCTTTTGCTTGATGAACCGACTGCAGGACTTGATCCGATGGGCGAATACAGGATGATGAAGCTACTTCAGAAACTCAATAAGGAAAACGGCGTGACGATTGTGATGGCTACCCACAGCGTAGACCTTGTACCGGTCTTTCTTGACAGGCTTTACATACTAAGCAAAGGAAGGATCACAAGGGGAGGCACGCCGGAAGAAGTATTTGACGCGCCTGAAGATATGGCGAATATAAAGCTCAGGCTGCCGCATATTGCAGAATTGATTTATAAACTGAAGCACGAAGATGAAATACATTTTGATCGCATCCCCCTCACTATCGGTGAGGCAAGGAGGGAGATATTGAAAATAATAGAGAATAAAGATCACAGAGCACAGAACACAGACAGTAGGGGCAATTCATGAATTGCCCCTAATAATAAGAGAAAGGAGGTGAAAAATATTGAACAAGGCAAATAAGGCTGAGAAAAAGACAAAAGCCGCCATTTCATTTCACATGAAATGCGCCAAGACAGCCAACGGGCTTACGCACTTCGTGATGTACGGCGACGTGCCGAAGAAGAAGATGCCATTGTAGGAGAATGGTTCAGGCGGCATCCGCCGCTTGAACCGTTCAAGCCGCTCAAGCAGTTTAATCCGCTTGAACGTTTTGGACGGTTTGATCTATTGAACCTATTTTAATTTAAAAGGAGAGCAACACAACATGAGCAACACACGCGGGATTTCGTTTTCAAACATTGACGCAGAATGGAAACTGGCGCTGGATCCTGAGAACATTTTCTGGAGCCTGCTTCCACGAAGCAACGGGGACTTCATGCTCCCCGATGATTTAATCAGCCTCTACAAAAAAGAGCTCGAACACCTTGACACCGAGATGCGCAACTTCAGGTTCAATGAGCCTCTGAACTGCGTGTATATCGACCCTACGGACAGGTGCAACGCCAACTGCCCTTACTGCTATATACCTTCAAAGATAAGAAAGCACGGCACGCAGATGACATGGAAACAGTTGGATATGACGCTCTCCAAAATCGCAGGGCATTTCAAAGGCATAAAGAAAAAACCGGTCATCGTTTTTCACGCGGCAGAGCCGCTGCTTGTCAAAGACATCCTTTTTCAGGCCATCAGGAAGTATCACGGGAAAATGCTCTTCGGCATTCAGACCAATTCGCTCTTGCTTGAAAAGAAGGATGTGGCTTTTATGAAGCAATACCGTGTAGGCGTAGGCATATCTCTTGACGCTGCAACCGCTGCCGTCAACAACCGTTCTCGTGTGTCGGTAAAGGGAGACGGCAATTTCAAAAAAGCAGCGCAGGCGCTGGACTGGTTTAAAGGTTATGAAGGATTGAACGTAATCGCGACAGTCTCAAAATACAACGTGAATAAGCTTTCGGAACTTGTAACATTTCTCCATAAGAAAAAAGTCCCCTGCGTGCTTCTAAACCCTGTGAGGCTTACACAGAAGCGCTCATGGGGACTGAAGCCGGACGACATGGTTTATGCAAAAAACCTGATGAAGGCGGTTGAAACCGCCATGGAGCTGACGCAGAAGACAGGACGCCAGATCGTGATCGGCAACTTCGCCAACGTGATTCTGGCGATCATTTCGCCTACCGCAAGGCGCATGATGTGCGACATTTCACCATGCGGAGGCGGCAGGACTTTCCTCACTGTCACAGCGGACGGAGAGATGGTGCCGTGCGGAGAGTTCATCGGCTTCAAGGAATTCTCAGGCGGCAATATTTTCAAGACCTCGATTAATAAGGCAATGAATTCAAAACCGTTCAAACAGATCCGGGAGAGGATGGTCGAAAAGATTGATGAGTGCGACACTTGTGATTTCAGACATATATGCGGCTCGCCTTGTCCCGCTGAGATGCACGCAAGAGGGAATATGTATAAAAAAGCAGAGTTCTGCGAATTCTATAAAGAGATAATCAGGCAGGCCTTCAAGATGATAGCGGAGGATAAGGTAAAGTACCTCTTGCGGAAGGATTCCATGGACCAGATGGTGATGGAGTATAAATATTAAAAGGCAGACAAAAAGAATACAGAACACAGACGTGTAGGGGCAATTCATGAATTGCCCCTACACGTGATAGGTCGGATATGATTTAACATGAAGAAGAAATTAAGGTCGGGTTATACGACAGGCGCGTGCGCAGCGGCGGCAGCGAAGGCAGCAGTGACACTGCTGCTGCAGAATACAGAGGACAGAGTTCAGAACACAGACATTGGAAAAAAAGAAGATAGTCTGGGTTCTGGGCTCCGGGTTCCGGGCTCTGAAGTTGAGATCCCCTTTCCTGATGGAAGCAGAGTAAAATTCAGGGTTAAGGGACAAGGGGTAAGGGACAAGGGTCGGAATGCTTTAGCAGCATGGGCTTCTGTTGTCAAAGACGCTGGAGATGACCCTGATGTAACCAATGGAGCTGAAATAGTGGCGGAAGCGAGGATAGCTCGGAAGTGTAGAAGCGAGGAAGTGACTGTAGTGGCAATTCATGAATTGCCCCTACGGATAGACATAAAAGGCGGCAAAGGGGTCGGAATGGTTACAAAACCGGGCCTCCCGGTACCTGTCGGAGAGCCCGCGATAAATCCTGTTCCCAAAAAAATGATAACAGAAGCGGTGATGGAAGCGATTGAAGACAGTTACAAGTTACAAGTGAAAAGTGACAAGTTTAAAGACCCTACACCCTACACGCTATACGCTACACGCTGCACCATGGAAATAACCATTTTCGTCCCGAACGGCGAAGAATTGGCGAAGAAGACACTGAACAGCAGGCTCGGCATAGACGGGGGCATCTCGATACTCGGCACAACAGGTATTGTAAAACCGGTTTCTTCAGAGGCGTGGACGGCAACCATCACTTCATCAATGGACGTCGCAAGGGCGGCAGGACGGAAAGAGGTTGTCCTTTCAGCAGGACGGACCTCGGAAAAGGCGCACATGAAGAAATTCAACTTTCCTGAAGAATCATACGTGTTGATGGGTGATTACCTTGAGTTCTCCCTGCGAGAGGCAAAGAAACACGGTTTTAAAAGGATCCACCTTTGCGCCCAGTGGGCAAAGATGGTTAAAATAGCAATGGCGACGCCGCAAACGCATGTAAGGTTCGGGGCGATTGATATTAAGAAGGCGGTAGAATTTCTGAACTCTAACGGAATAATTATGCCGGTACGGGAATTTAACACGGCGCGGGAGATTTTTGATTTTATACTATTGAAGCGCGATGTAGGGGCAATTCATGAATTGCCCCTACAAAAGGTCTGCAACGCTGCAAGGCAATACGCTAAGGAAATAGCAGAGGGTGTTTATGTCATCACTTATCTTGTGTCGTACGATGGAGAGATAATTGCAGGCAGTGAATAAGGTCCATGTTATAGGAATCGGCTTCAGACCCCTTGACAGGAAGGCTGCGGACGCCCTGCTTGCGTCGGATGTAGTCCTCGCTAATAGCAGACTTCTTGATGTGTTCAGGGACTATAGTGAGTATAATGCGGTAAAGGATAAGATAATTGTGCATAAAAGCGTTTACGAAATGCTGGATTATATCAGGGATAATTACAGAGGAAAAAAGATAGCCCTTCTCGCTGCGGGCGACCCGATGTTTTTCGGCATTGGACGGCTGGTCATAGAGAGATTCGGCAAGGACGCGGTAGAAATTTATCCTGACCTGTCAAGCATACAGGCAGCGTTCTCAAAAATCCGGGAGACATCGCAAAATGCCCTCCTCGTAAGCCTTCACGGAGGCCCGGACCCTGCAAAAAGGAGAAAGCTTGAATATGAATTGGATGATATCCCATCATTGCTCGCCGAACATGACAAGATTGCAATTTTGACTGATAAAGTGAATAACCCGGCCAGGATTGCTGAGGTTCTTGCTTCCAGATATCGTAAGGGCGTATTGCCTTACGCCCCTACATTCGTCATGTATGTATGCGAGAAGCTTGGTTACCCTGATGAAAAAATTACGGAGGGAGCGCCGGAGGACATTGCCGGGATGTCCTTTGCAGACCCTAATGTGGTGATAATAAAGAATACAACAGCGCAACAGTGCAACAGCGCCGTAGGGGCAATTCATGAATTGCCCCTACACGTCTTCGGGATCAAAGAATATGAGTTTCAGCATACAAAAGGATTGATCACCAAAGACGAAGTGCGGGCGGTTACAATACATAAACTAAGGCTGCCGCAAAAGGGCGTGCTGTGGGACATTGGCGCCGGTTCAGGCTCCGTATCTGTTGAGGCCGCGCGGCTTTCTCCTGACCTTAAAGTCTTTGCGGTTGAAAAAGATGAAGAACAGCTTAATAACATTGTTGTAAACATAAACAGATTCAATATCACAAATATCGAGGTTGTAAAAGGAGAGGCGCCGGAGGCATTGAGGGCCTTGCCGTCTCCGGACAGGGTCTTTATCGGCGGCAGCGGGGGGAGGATGGATGCAATTGTGAACCTGATTTCTGAAAAGATGGGTTCAGGCATTATTGTTATAAATACAATTACAATTGAAACGCTGAATGAGGCGGTGCATAGTTTTGGAAACAGCAATTTTATATTTGAACTAAGCGAAATATCGGTTTCACGGTCAAAGATGGTCGGTAATAAAAGGCACATGAGCGCATTGAATCCGGTGTTTGTTATTACAGGAAGGAACGAGCCGGCATGACAGGTAAACTGAATGTTATCGGTGTCGGCCCGGGAGACCCGGAGCTTTTGACGCTTAAGGCAGTGAGGATTATCAGGGAATCACAGGTTATTTGCGTACCCAAAGGAAGAGAAGAAGGCAGCAGCCTCGCACTGTCGATTGTGCAGAAAATAATAAACCTTAATGATAAGGAAATTATCGAGGCATATTTCCCGATGAGGAAGACGAGAACAAGTACGGAAGTGCAAAAGTGCAGAAGTGCAGAAGTAAAAACTTCTGACGATGTCACTTCCGGACTTCCGGACTTCCGCTCTTCCGCACTTTCCTCCGACCTTGACGCTAAATGGAATCAGACAGCCGAAACAATTTTAAATAAATTAAAAGCGGGCAGGAACGTAGCTTTTCTTACCCTCGGTGATCCTTCGTTTTACAGTACATTTTATTACCTGTACAACAAACTCGTCGCACTTCATCCTGACTTGAATATAGAGATAATCCCGGGGGTTTCTTCCATAAACGCCTCGGCTGCAAGGGCTAAAATTTCTTTAGGTCTTGGAGATGACGGGATTGCCATATTACCAGCAAATTATATGAATAATCTCAAATCGACTTTAGAGGCATTCGATACGGTTGTGCTGATGAAGGTTCATAAGGCATTCGACCAGATCGTTGATCTGCTGCAGGAGATGAATCTAATTAATAAAGCTGCCTGTATTTCGCAGGCAGGCATGGAAGATGAGAAGATATTTAAAAATATCAAAGATGTAAAACAGGAAGATTTGAGTTACTTTTCAATGGTGATAGTGAGAAAATGACCGAAAAGGATCTGGAATATTTCAAAAACTGGTTTTCTGATTTTACAAAATCCTTTTATTCTTCCAATGAAGAAGATCAGAAAAACATCATGCTTAAAGTAGACCATACACGCAATGTATGTAAAAATATAATTGAAATAACTAATGATCTTTCTCTCGATGATAATGATAAAAGACTTGCTGAGACCTTGGCGCTTTTTCATGATGTGGGAAGGTTCCCGCAATATGCAAAGTACAAGACCTTCAGAGATGCAGATTCTATCAACCACGGTCTTCTTGGGACAAAGACATTGATTCACAGTGATGTACTTGGACAAATCCCTAAAGATGAACAGGATTTAATAAAACAGGTTGTGAAATTCCATTGTGCCCTTACCATACCAAAATCAATAAATAATAAAACTTTATTCTTTTTAAAAATGATACGGGATGCCGACAAACTTGATATCTGGCGCGTATTCATTGTATTTTACGAAGCCCCCGAAGAGGAACGTGCCTCTGCAACAGCTCATAACAAACCGGATACTCCGGAATATTCAAAAGATATATTATTAAGAATAAATGACAGAAAGATCGCTTCCTATTCGAAGGTAAAGAATATAAATGATTTCAAGCTGATGAAGCTGTCATGGGTTTATGACCTGCATTTTAATGGTTCCTTCCGGTTACTGAAGGAACGTGACTATATAAAAAGTCTGGCTCAAAAATTGCCGCAAACAAATGATATCTTAAAGGCAGTAGCGGAAATTAACAAATATATATCTGAAAGGTTGCAAAGTGTCCAAACAAAATAAAGTCTTTTTCATCGGCGCAGGCCCGGGCGATCCGGAGTTGATCACCATCAAAGGAAGGAATTTATTATACAAAGCTGATGTTGTTATTTATGCAGGAAGCCTTATTAATCCGGAGCTGCTTACGGGAATCAGGGCGGTGATATATGATTCAGCAGGAATGACTCTTGACGAAATAATCAATCTCATTAAAAAATCTTTTGATAACGGCAAACTTATTGTCAGGCTTCATACCGGAGACACCGCTTTTTACAGCGCAATATCGGAACAGATAGAGAGACTACGTGAATTGAATATTCCATACGAGGTCATCCCCGGTGTATCTTCCGCCTCTGCAGGCGCAGCATTGTTAGGACAGGAACTTACCATCCCTGAAATAAGTCAGTCCGTTATATTCACCCGTATTGAAGGCAGGACTCCTGTTCCTGAGAAAGAAAGACTCGGGGACCTTGCGAAACACGGGACGTCGATGGTGATATTTTTAAGTGTCGGCTTGATTGAAAAAGTCAGGGATGAATTGTTAGAGGGTTATACTGAAGATACACCGGTGGTGGTTGTAGAAAAAGTATCATGGCCCGAAGAGAAGATTGTCAGGGGGACCTTGAAAGATATTGTAGAACTGGTTAAGAATGCAACCATTCAGAAAACCGCATTAATATATATTGGTGAAGCATTGAGAGCATCTGAAAAGCAATTGAAAAAGGAATCGAAGCTTTATCATAAAGATTTCAAACATGGCTACAGAAAATAAAACAGCGATTAGCAGTCAGCGGTCAGCAGTCAGCGAAAACAAGAAAACGTCTGTCACCACCGCAATATTTTATATTACAAATAACAGTCTCAAGCTTGCGCAGCGAATTCAAACTTTGTATCCTGACGCACGGATTATAAAATTTACATCCGTAGGGGCGAACAGCCGTTCGCCTTTACGACGATATTGGAATGAATCAGGAAGTCTTATCTTCATCATGGCGGCAGGCATTGTCGTAAGGACAATTTCCTCTCTTGTAAAAGACAAAAATACCGATCCGGCGGTCGTCGTAGTTGATGAAAAAGGCCGATATGCCGTCAGCTTTCTAAGCGGTCATCTTGGCGGGGCCAACAGGATTGCGGAAGAGCTTGCGGATTTTCTGAAAGGTAATGCAGTGATAACTACAGCTTCAGATGTGAACAATCTGCCATCCATTGACATGTGGGCAAGAAAGAACAATCTTGTTATTGAGAATTGGAAGCTCATTCCGAAGATTGCCACAAAACTTATCAATAAAGGTGTTTTGAAAGTATATGCAGATGTAGGGGCAATTCATGAATTGCCCCTACCCAAAGAATTCATACAGGTTGATAATCCGGCTCACGCAGATATGTTAATTACTAACAAAAATTCAAAATTTAAACTGCAAAACTCAAAACTCTATCTGCGTCCCAAAAATCTTGTCATCGGCATCGGATGTAACAGCAGGACCTCAGCAGATGAGATAGAGAATACAGTTAAAAAGACCTTGGGAGCAAACAACCTTGCTTTCGCTTCCATTCACTCCATCGCAACTATTGACAAGAAGGGGAATGAGCCCGGTCTAATTTCATTTGCCAGAAAATACAAGTTTAAAGTTAATACGTTCACTCCCGATGAACTTAATTCAGCATTCAGCCGTCAGCAATCAGCAATCAGCCTTTCAAATGCCGCGTTCAAGGCAACAGGCGCCTATGCGGTGGCAGAGCCTGCGGCATTGCTTGCGGCAGAAGCTGATACATTGCTTGTAAAAAAACAAAAAAGAGGGAATGTGACAGTGGCAGTGGCAGAGCAGAGAAAGCGCGGAAGCGCGGAAGCGCGGAAGCGGGAAAGAAAAAGCTTACGAACTTCCACGCTTACGAACTTACCCGCTTACGGTAAACTTTTCATCGTCGGTACAGGCCCGGGAGGCATTGAGCACATCACGCCGCGTGCGCAGGAAGCTATCAGGGAATCGGATGCTATCGTCGGATACGGGACCTACCTTGATTTGATAGAAGGCTTGATTAAGGACAAGGAGATCGTTTCAACCGGCATGACCCAGGAGGTTGACAGGTGCAGGAAAGCGGTTGAACTTGCGCTGTCAGGGAAAACGGTCTCCATTATCAGCGGAGGAGACCCGGGCATATACGCAATGGCGGGACTGGTGTTTGAATTATTAAGCGCGGAAGCGATGAAGCGCGGAAGCGTGAAAGTGCGGAAGCGCGGAAGTGCGCAAGAAAAGACTTACGAACTTCCCCGCTTCCTCGCTTCATCGCTTTCCGTTGAAGTCATTCCCGGCATATCTGCTTTGAATGCTTGTGCTGCCCGACTCGGCTCTCCTCTTATGCATGACTTTGCGTCAATAAGTCTTTCAGATAGATTAACGCCATGGAAGCTTATAGAAAAAAGGCTCGAATCCGCTGCGATGGCTGACTTTGTTATTGTGTTATACAATCCCAAAAGCAAAGGGAGACCGGAACATATTAACAAGGCACGGGATATTATCTTGAAATACAGAAATCCTGACACCCCTGCAGGAATAGTAAAAGGCGCTATGAGAGAAAATGAGGAGATAGTCATTACAAATCTTAAAAATATGCTTGAGCACAAAATTGATATGCAGACAACCGTGATAATTGGTAATTCACAGACATTTGTGTGGAATAACCTGATGATAACGCCGAGAGGATATGAAAAGAAATATGGAGTGTAAAGTCGCCTTTCTCTGGGACGAATCATTTCTCTGGGGGTTAATGGCACACAGGGCATTACAAAATCTCGGCCTGCTGTTTGATCTTGTGAGGGCAGATGACATTAAAAATGGATGCCTTAAGCATTACAAAATGCTCTTTGTCCCTGGCGGGTGGGCGTCAAACAAAAAAAAGGCACTGAGTGACAAAGGGACAGAGGCGATACGAGAGTTTGTAAAAAATGGCGGCAATTATCTTGGCTTCTGCGGAGGCGCCGGGCTTGCCACCCTCGACGGCATCGGGCTTCTGAATATTACACGAAAGCCGACAAAAGAAAGGGTACCGAGTTTCAGCGGAAGAATTTATCTAAATCTGAACGAACATCCGGTATGGAAAGACTTTTTAAGGGCAGAAGGCAGAAGGCAGAAGGCAGAAGTTAACTCAAAATTCAAAACTCAAAACTCAAAACTTGTATTTCACGCCTGGTGGCCCTCGCAATTTGTGATTAAAGATAAACGCGTTAGGGTACTTGCCACATACGGAAAAGCACTGCCTGATTCCTTCAGCTCAGACCTGAATGCCGGGGATGTTGAAGCTCATGGAGGATGGACAGAATATGAAAAGGTTTACCAGATAAAACTTAATCCGGAACAGTTACTAAACGAACCGGCACTATTAGAAGGACGCTATGGCAAAGGGAAAGTAATCTTATCGCTTATCCACTTTGATACCCCGGAAGATAACAACGGGCATCAGGTTTTGAGAAACTTGTGGGGATACCTTGGAGGTAAACAGAGGGGTGCGGAAGCGCGGAAGTGCGGAAGTGCAAAAGCAAAAACTTCCGAGCTTCCGAGCTTCCGAGCTTCCGAGCTCTTCGCCCTGTGTTCTGACCTCATCTCCCTTGGCGAGCGGAATTTCCTCTGGTTCCGGAGGAATCCGATGCTCTTACAGTGGAGACGGGGTGTTAGAGGGCTTGAATACAATACGCTGTATATTATGATAAAGGAAATTGTCAGAAGAACAAGAATAAATGTAGGGGCAATTCATGAATTGCCCCTACAAATGAATGATCTTAATAGCATTAAAAACTTACTAATTTCATTTACCGAAAAAGCCAAAAAGCTTCTTATATTGGAACGCTATGCTTTGCAAAAAGGACATATTACATACGAAAAATGCGACGACCCTGAGATTCAAAAGATGCGGGCAGAACTGTTTTCCGGATCAAAAAGTCACGGTGGTATGTTTAAAGAGTTGATTGACGAAGTGGATAAGGTTTTATTTTCTTTAATAAAGTAGGGGCGGGGTTCCCCCGCCCCTACTGGCATCTTTATAAATCTCTCTCGCTTTCCTGAAAATATCAAGATATTCCGAAGTTCTAAAATCAGGATATGTAAATGGAAGTATTTGATAGTTCTTGCCTGAATAAATAAGTGTAACTTCTCCATATATTCCATTGCCAAGATAGATTCTGTGGGAAAAATCTTTAGTTGAAACCAGAACAATCTTTGCTGAATCTAAATATCCCGGGTCAAGGTTTATCGTTCTGCCGCCTTTTTCATTCAGGTATTGTCTTTCAATCTCAATAGTTTTCAGTTTAGTCTCTGAAATAGTTCCCGGGTCTATCAGATTTTTGAAAAACATAAACTTCCTTTTCAAGCCTGTACCCATTTCCTTTGAATAATACTCTGTATGCTCCCATGGCCACACCAGGCTTTCCATATCAGAAGGGCCAAAAATATTTTTGAGTATTTCCCCGGCCTGTTCAAAAAGAGAGACATCCTGTGAAAGCATCCCGACAAACAATTTAACCTGATGCGGATCTCGGAGTATTTTATTCATACAGTTGTAATTATAACAAACATCCAGACATGATTTTTGTTATGATATGGAAAAGCATTTGGCCTTCTCATTATTTTATAATTAATCACAAATATCTCAGATAAAGATAATAATATCAGGTGGACATTTGGATCTTGGTTCTCTTGGCAACATAACATTTGACCTTAAATTTTTTTCAAGTCTTGTAACTATCCTTATAATCGATCTGATACTGGCCGGTGACAATGCCGTAGTTATCGCCATGGCAGTAAGGTCTCTACCTCATGCACAAAGAAGGAAAGGAATATTCTGGGGGGCCGGCGCTGCTGTTTTACTAAGAGTAATACTAACTTTTTTTGTTGCACAGCTCCTTCAGGTAAATTATATTAAACTTATCGGCGGCATATTGATTACGTGGATAGCTGTAAAGCTTTTTATGGAAGGAGTACCTGAGGAGGGTGCTGCAAAAGAGGCTAAGACAATGATTCAGGCAATGAAGCTTGTAGTGATTGCTGATATTACCATGTCAACAGACAATATGCTGGCTGTAGCCGGCGCCTCTCATGGCAATTTATTTCTCCTCCTTTTCGGACTTGGGTTAAGCATACCTTTTGTCGTTTTAACAAGCAATTTATTATCTATACTGATGGATAAATACCCGATCATTATCTACATAGGGGCTGCCATACTCGGAAAGGTTGGAGGTGAGATGATAATTACAGACCCTGTTGTAGTGGATATGCTGAACCCCGGCAAGATGGTAAAATACTCAATAGAGATAATCTTTGCAATCGGCGTGATTGTAGCAGGGAAGCTTTGGATGAATTGGAAAATTTCGAGAGAAGAGAAGGCTGAGCATGTGCATGAAGAAAGCTGACAGCTAACAGCTATTAAGACGTTCATAAGTAAGGCTACATAGCTTGTCATTCCCGCAGTCAGTAAGCGGGAATCCACCCTTCGACAGGCTCAGGTCGGTACGACTCGATTCCGAGGTAACAGTGTCATGGTGAGCTTGTCGAGTCATGGATGCCCGATTAAGAATTTCGGGCATGACGACTAATTTATGTGTCTTTACTTATGAACTCAAATATTGTGACGGGAGAATTTATATGGCTATACTAACTATATCGCGGGAATTTGGGAGCGGCGGAAGGGAAATCGGTCAGGCGGTAGCTGCACTTTTAAATTATGCATATTTAGATAAGCGCCGGATTCTCTCCGATTTAAAAGCTGCCGGCAAAAAATGGGAAAAGTGGGGGAGAGAGCTTGATGAACATTGCCCCACCATATGGGAAAAACACGACTGGTCCTTCAAGGGATTCTCAGCGCTTATCCAGAGTTGTATCTTTAATTATGCGCTCAAAGATAAGGTAGTTATCATGGGGCGAGGAGGGAATTTTTTACTGAAAGACATCCCGTCAGCATTGAGGTTACGTATTATTGCGCCGATTGACAAAAGGATTGAAAGAATCATGGTTCGTGACTCGGTTGATCGAGAAACCGCAAAGTGGCTTGCGGAAAAGACAGATAATGAAAGGGCTTGTTTTATACGTTCCATTTACGGTAAAGAGTGGAACGACCCCGCTGAATACGATATGATATTTGATACCGGGACCCGGAATGAAGATGAGATTGTAAAAATTATTAAAGACGTTCTCCTGGAAAAAGAACAATTTGTTTCTGAAATCAAAGAGCTTCGAATGCGGGCAGAAGCAGCAAGGGTCAAGGCAGCGCTGCTTACAAATCCCAATATTTTTATCCCTACATTGGATGTCTTTCATGATGGAGAAGGGCTTGTCCTGCGCGGTGTTGTACATAATCCAAAACAGCATAAGGCTGTTGAGGAAGAAGCGAAGAGACTGGCCGGGGATTCCCCGATCAGGTGCGAGCTGCACTATCGGAAATAAAAAATTGGTTCTTCTGTGAATAGTGTGGATAAGACAAACGTTGTCATTCCCGCAGTCTGTTGAGCGGGAATCCAGAATTCAAGGGAACTGGATGCCCGATTAAAACTTCGGGCATGACGAATTGAAACCTTTGCAGGTCTCGATTGATATTTACATCGGCCGGCATACCTTGACGCAAAGCCCGCAGATGTATTGTCCCACGTTATGTTCTTTGGCGAAGTATTTTAATTTTGCAAGACAGGCTGCCTTGTTCCACTCCATTTGTGACTCTTTAATCGCCGACACAGGACATATCTCAATGCATCTTTTACATGTACCACAGTCTCTTTCAAGAGGCTTATCTGTTTGAAGAGGCATGTCCGTCAGCACGGTTGCAATCCTTATTTTAGAGCCAACAACAGGATTTACAAGCAGGTTGTTTCTGCCTATCCATCCTATTCCTGCACGCAGAGCGATCATCTTATGCGAGAGATGAGCTGTCTGTTTTTCCCAGTCAACGATCTGACTCGCTGGAATTGGAAGTGCATTATACCCTCTGTCCTGAATGGCAAGCGATATTTTCAAAGCAGTCTGGTCGAGCAGGAGATTAAGCATCTTATAATGATGTAGATAATGACGGGTGGGGCCGATGATGCAACTTTTTAGAACAGAAGCTGAAACTCTTGCTCCTATGGAAATCCCATATAACAATCCTTCTGTCTGATCTAATGGAAGTGCATCAAAATGAGATCTTAAGTCATCAATATATCCAACGCCAAATGCGATCAATCCCGATGAGTCTGCGATTTCTTTAAGTTCGTTGTACATGCCCCCTACAAATACTTTTCAATCATTTTGATATTTTCAGTATTGCTCCATTCAAGCGGACCGACTATCTTTTCCCTGACTATGCCATTTTTGTCTATGATGAAAGTCTCGGGGACACCTGTTATCCCGTAACGCTTTGCAGCCTCGTTGCCAGGACTTATGAGTGACGGAAAACTTAGATTATGCATTCTGTAATAGGCCGGGAGATTTCCGGGATCATCCCTGAAAAGGACGCCGAGCATCTGCAATGGTTTGCCCTGCATCTTTTGAAAGAGGGCTTCCTTATGTGGTGCTTCTGACTTGCACGTAACACACCATGTTGCCCAGAAATTGAGAAATACAACTTTTCCTCTGAGATCCGATAAATTCCACAGATTTCCATTTGCATCCTTTAGTTCAAACGCCGGTGCAGGCTTGCCTACTGCCGCAATTTCTTCATACCTCTTTTCTTTAGGAAGAAGCAGCACTACAGCCAGGCAAACTGCTATGACAATGACAAGGATAAGACCTTTATGTTTCACAAATACCTCCCGAATAGCTAAATTAAAATTATTATAACCTAAAAAAGAGTAGTAAGTTAATCAAGAGAATTCCTCGAAGCTCTGCTTCGGGGTTAATGATGATTTCCTTTGGCCGTCATTCCCGCAGTTTTTTGAGCGGGAATCCAGAGTCTTTTCATAAGGAACTGGATTCCGGCTTAAGGACTGCCGGAATGACAAAGCTACGATCCTTGACTGATAGCTAACGGCTAATCGCTAATTACTTTTCTTTAAAAGACACACTGCCTGTGCTGCCATGCCCTCACCTTTTCCGATAAAACCCATGCCTTCATTTGACTTTGCTTTTATATTAATCGAAGTCAAAGGGATTCCTGCCTTTGAAATTGTCTCTCTCATCTTCTCAACAAAGGGCTGAAGCTTCGGTTTTTCTGCTATGATTATTGAATCAACATGGACGATATTAAAACCTTTTTGTTCCATCAACTCCACAGTCTGTGAAAGCAAATGGATGCTGGATACGTCTTTCCATTTTTCATCGGTATCAGGAAAATGCTTGCCGATGTCTCCCAATCCAAGCGCACCTATTATTGCATCAATTATTGCATGGCTCAGCACATCAGCATCCGAATGTCCGAGCAACCCCTTTCCAAAAGGGATTTCTATCCCTCCAAGGATGAGTTTTTTTCCTTCAACTAATCTGTGCGAGTCGTAACCGATACCTATTCTCATAAAAATTTCCTCTCATTCGTGTCTTTGTTGAAAAGCGCCTCTTAATAACCACTGAGTCACAGAGACGAGAAAAGTGCGGAAGTCTGGAAGCTCGGAAGTAAAAGGCTTCCGAACTTCATACTCCGTGCCTCTGTGTTTGCTTACATGTTATTCAACTAAAACTGTTTCGAATTTAATTTTTCCCCAGTATCCACTCCACCATCTCCATGTCCTCCGGCGTCGTAACTTTGATGTTATAAGGGCTGCCAGGGATAATTTTCACTCTACCGCCTATTCTTTCAATAAGCGCTGCATCGTCTGTTGCGTAAAAACCTTCTGCATATGCCGTGTCATATGCTTTTTTAATTACCCTGAAAAAGAAAGCCTGCGGTGTCTGGACCGCCCAAAATTTTTCACGATTCATTGTGGAAACAACGGTACCATCTGCAGCCGCTTCCTTAAGAGTTTCTTTCACAGGAATGCCGGGGATCGCTCCGTCAGCGTTTTTTAGTTCTGCAATAAGATTTTCAATCAAGCCCTTGGGAATAAACGGCCTTACACCATCATGAATCAATACAATGCCGTCTGTCCCGGTTCCATTTTTTTCGAGAAGTTTCAGTGCATTATAAATAGAATCCTGCCTTTCCTTCCCGCCGGCTGCGATCCTTTTAATTTTTTTCATATTATATTTTTTAACCATCTGAAAGCCATTATCGATATCCTCCTCCAGGAGTACTGGAATAACTTCTGTTATAAATTTTTCCTCACAAAGTCTTTTTAAGGTATGAATTAAGAGGGGGACACCTTTTAAATTAACAAAAGTTTTCTTAATTGATGCGTTAAATCTTTTACCGAGACCTGCAGCGGGGACTATGGCGATTATTTTATTCTTCATCAACTGTATTATTCACAGAACACAGAGATCTGTGTCCTCTGTGGTGAATTGGATTTTAATGCCGCGCCATCCTCATCTCTTCTCTATCAGCGTCTTCTTTCAGTTTTGCAAATATCATTCTCCCTGCTGTGGTCTGCAGTACGCTTGTTACAACAACATCCACCTGCTGGTTTATCAATTTTCTTGCGTTATCCACAACAACCATTGTACCGTCATCAAGATAACCCACTCCCTGATTAAATTCCTTACCTTCTTTGACAATAAAGATATTCATTGTTTCCCCGGGAAGCACAACAGGTTTCAGGGCGTTTGCAAGCTCATTGAGGTTGAGCACCGTGACTCCCTGAAGTTCAGCAACTTTATTGAGATTGAAATCGTTTGTGATTATCTTTGCGCCAAGCAGTCTCGCAAGCGCTACCAGTTTGGCGTCAACTTCTTTTATTTTCGGGAAATCCTCATCTATGATCTTTACCGTAATATCGGACATTTTCTGTATCTTATGGAGAACGTCAAGCCCTCTTCTGCCCCGTGCCCTTCTCAGAGAATCAGAGGAATCCGCAATATGCTGAAGCTCCTGAAGGATAAACTGCGGGATAATAAAGGTCCCCTCAATGAATCCTGCCTCGCAGACATCCACTATTCTGCCGTCTATTATTACACTGGTATCAATAATCTTGGCATGCTCTTCTTCAACCCGGGTTTTAAATGCCTTCACTATGCTTGCCAATGTGAAATCCCTCCCTGCCCTCAATCCCAGAAGTAATCCGCTGTAGCCGAATAGCGCATTAAAAATTACCCCGATATATGTTCCATCCATATTGTTAAAAATTGTTTTTATGGGGAAATAGATCAGTTTTGCAAATAACAGCCCTAACGATAAGCCGATTAAACCGGCAATCACTGTACCAAAACCTACCATGGTAAGGACATATTCTAAAATGAGGGCGATTATACCGACGCCTGAACCCCATATAACCCCTTGATAAGACATAGTTTCTCTTGTTCCGATAATATAACCCCCTGCAGCAAAAATCAGGAAAAATATTATTCTGTATAGCATATCTCGTCCTTTTTTTAAGAGTAAACTTTTAGGGTAATGTAAAACCTGTTGCCGCCTCTGTTAATAAATAAAAGCAAGGTATCTCCCTTTTTCACTTTGGAGACAATGTTATTAAAGTCCTGTATATTTTTTATACTCTTCTTATTGATTTCCTGGATTAAATCGCCTTTTTTCAATCCGGCATCCTCAGCAGCGCTGTAAGGTTCAACCCTGACTATTACAACACCTTTTTCATCTTTTGAGATATCAAGCTGTTTTGCTATCTCCTGTGTCAGGTTCATTACGTTAAAACCGGCAAGTGCGTTTTCCTCTATAGAGAATTTTTCTTCAGGTTGCTTGGGAACCGTTTGCGCCATATCCTGGGGAAGTTCTGTAATAATTGCGGTGAGAAGAAGATGTTTCCCCTCCCTTATGATCTTTAATTGAATCCTGCTTCCCACTTTGCTCTGTGCAATTGTATTCCGCAAGGATTCCACGTTTTTAATTTCCTTGTCATCAACTTCAGTTATAATATCACCCCTTCTAATGCCTGCCTTTTCTGCCGGACTTCCTTTTAATATCTCTGTGACAAGAGCGCCGGCCGACTTACCAAGCCCAAATTCTTTGGCAAGCTCGGGGGTGAAATTTTGTATTGTTATTCCAAGCCAGCCTCGTATAACCTTGCCCTGATTTATAAGCTGATTCATAACCGACTGTGCCATATTACTGGGAACTGCAAAACCTATTCCCTGATAACCCCCGGTTTTTGAAAAAATTGCTGTATTTATCCCGATCAATTCCCCTTTTATATTTACAAGCGGTCCGCCCGAATTACCTGGATTAATGGCTGCATCCGTCTGAATAAAATCCTCATAATCTGCAATGCCGACATTGGCCCTGCCCACCGCGCTGACAATACCCATTGTAACTGTATTACTCAAGCTGAACGGATTCCCAAATGCAAGCACAAATTCACCAACCCGGATTTTGTCTGAATTCCCCCATTTTATTGCAGGCAGATTTTGAGCGGAAATCTTTATGACTGCAATATCCGTCTTGGGATCAGAGCCGATAATCTTGCCTTTTAAGTTTTGCTGGTCGTATAAAGTAACCTGTATCTCATCAGCCTTTTCAACAACATGTGCATTAGTAAGGATGAGTCCATCTGAAGAAACTATAACTCCTGAACCAAGACTCCGTTCTTTCCACTTTTTGGGCTTGTAATGAGGGTCCATGAAATCAAAAAATTGATCATCAAAGAGATCAGAAAAGGGACTGGCGTCTCTCTCTACTATCTTTGAGGTAGAAATATTTACCACTACAGGGCTAACAACCTTTACAATTTCTGAAAAGGCTGTGCTTTCTCCAGATAGCTCTTTAGGGGTTTGAAAATTGTAGGTATACGGTGGGAGCACCGGCTTATTCGAAAATATATTTGCACGCTTCCCAATTAAGTATCCCGAGATTAATGCAATTACAACAAAAAGCAGGAATGTGGTTTTTTTCATTAATCAAATTATACATCCGATTGTTTGAGCTTGTAAACACCTGCTCAATAAATCATATTTTTAGTGTTGATTACAGGAAACGACATGTTATATCCTTACTTAACAGGTCAGAGACACAGTTGCGCGGAGTTTGAAGTGCGGAAGTTCGGAAGTTCGGAAGTTGGGAAGTCAGGAAGCAACCTCTGTTCTTTAGTACTTCCTCGCTTCCCCGCTTTCGCACTTTTTATATGACTAAAATTCAATCCTTTAAATACCATATTGAAAAACTCGACAAACATTATCTCTGGCATCCTTTCACTCAGATGAAAGAATGGATGGAAGCGAACCCCCTAATAATTACTGAGGGGCGAGGTTCTTTCCTGAAAGACATCACGGGAAAATGGTACATTGATGGTGTTTCATCTATCTGGGTCTCTGTTCATGGCCACAGAAAAAAAGAGATAAATGATGCCATAAAAGAACAGGTAGACAGGATCAGTCACTCAACCCTGCTCGGGCTGACACACCCGCCTGCGGCAATTTTGGCAGAAAAGCTTATAAAGCTAATTCAAATTTCAGAAGGTACGCAGTTGAGAAGATGGGAGGCTAAGAAGCCATCCGTCTCCCAACCTCTTAACTTCTCAACTTCTCAACTTCCTGAACTCTCCAGGGTCTTCTATTCCGATAACGGTTCGACTGCTGTGGAGATAGGACTTAAAATGGCTTTTCAGTATTGGCAGCACAAAAGGATCAAGGGCAAAAAAACATTTCTTTCACTTACTAACGCGTATCATGGCGATACAATAGGCGCGGTAAGCGTCGGGGGAATCGACCTGTTTCATAATATATTTTCTCCTCTGCTTTTCAAAACATATAAAGCGCCTTCACCCTATTGTTACCGCTGTGAGCTTGGTAAAGAATATCCGTCGTGCAAACTTCTTTGTCTTCAGGAGATGGAAAAAATTATGCGGAAACATCACAAGGAAATAGCTGCATTAATTATTGAGCCGATTGTCCAGGGAGCAGCAGGCATGATAGTGGCTCCATCAGGATATTTGAAGGGTGTCAGGAGGCTGTGCAGTAAATATAATATTCTCATGATTGCCGATGAGGTTGCAACAGGCTTTGGAAGGACCGGGAAGATGTTTGCCTGTGAACATGAAGACATAAGCCCCGATATCCTCTGTCTTGCAAAGGGAATTACCGGCGGTTACCTCCCGCTTGCCGCAACAATTGCAAGCGAGAAAATTTATAACGCTTTTCTTGGGGAACTCAGGGATTTAAAAACCTTTTTCCACGGACATACCTATACTGGGAACCAGCTTGCCTGCGCAGCAGCTATTGCTAATATCGAATTGTTTAAAAAAGAAAAAACATTAAATAAGATGCAGGGAAAGATTAACTTCCTCAAAAAAGAAATGGATAAGATTAAAGGTCTTCATCATATTGGAGATATCAGGCAAAAAGGTTTCATGGTTGGGATCGAGCTCGTAAAAAACAAGAAAACAAAGGAGCCTTATCCGCTTGAAGACAAGATGGGCTGGGAGGTTTGCTGCAAGGCAAGAGAGAAGGGGCTGATAATAAGGCCTCTCGGGAATGTTGTGGTCCTTATGCCGCCGCTCAGCATATCTTATCAGGAACTAAAAAGCCTCGTGCGGATAACCGCCGAGGCCCTCATGAAAGTCACCGAATAAAAGGGGTTTTCAGTTTAATCTTCTCTCTATAAATTCCTCGAGATATTGGACTAACTTCGGGTTATTCACTGAGACGATATAGAAATCATCCTCCGGATCGCGTTTGTAGTATGATAAGAAATCCCTGTATAATCTTTTGCACATCGAGTTAAATACCATGAAGCTGTACATGTTCTCTCCTCTCTCCAATATTCTCTGTCTTCTGTTTTACTTATCGGAATATCAGGAGGAAAGCTTTAGTGAAAAAGGCTGAAGCAGGAAGGTCTGAAAGAATTCTAATTTGAATTTTTAAGTCTGCACCTTCGCCCCTCGGTGACGTAAGGGATTATTATCTCTTTTTTCCCGTAATTTTTTGAAACGTCGTTGTTCATTCTCTCCATGCAAGATCAAAATCCGGAAGATCATTCAGCATAGGCCCAAGACGGTCTCGCCAGGCATTTTTATTCCATTCCTTGAGTTTAGCGGATGTTAGCCCGGCTGTATCAGGTTTGATTTCCCTGACACGGCATTTCTCCTGAAACAGTCTGTCTGATCAAAACGGAGACCTTCTTCTTCAGACAAGCGATGCAATTCAGCAGTCGTGATCATACCTTTATCTCTGTATTAACCAAGAGGTCCCACCGGCGATTGAATTTTCCATGACGAGGGAGTGCAGGATCAAGTGAAGAGAAGCCCGGCGCAAGAGTGACTACCTTTCGGAGTTTTTCAACATCCCCTAATCCAAGCGTTTCCATCAGAAACCCAAGACGCTTGGCAGCCGCGCTGTTTCCAATCTTGACAGCGTATTTCCGCAGTTTGGATTCATCGAGCTGCGCCCAGGCAGATGAAAGCGCTTTAGCGATCTCATCCACCCCTCCAACGTATTGCGGAAGATCCAATCCATCTATGATTGTTTTTTCTCTGTCAGTGATTGAAAAGGGCATTTCATCGATCCAATCTTTGACTACGCCGAAAAACTTTCCGGGCTTCAAAGAGATAATCTTGTAATTTGTGCCGAGCACCTCACCGGGATGCCGGCGCACAGGATGGTCGGTGGCTACAAACACGGTCCGGGGAAGCTGTTCAGTCATACCGTGATGATTAAGAGCAGACCAGTACGCAATAGCTGCAGGTGATACCAGTTCCATGGCTACAATGAACTCATGAAGTTGCGGAGTCCGGCTTTCTCCTGATGAGAGCGGGATGACAGCGAATCGTCCGCGTTTGATGCGCCTGATCCAGCCTTTACGCTGAAGACGTTCAAGGAATTGTCTGGTTGGATCGCTTTCCTTGTGTCCAAGCAGGCGGCGTGCATCCTCGATGCTAAAAGTCGGACGAATGCCTATCCTGGCAAGAAATCGCGCTTCCGTTCTGCCCAAAGGACTTCTCGTTATATTTTGCATGCCATTTGTCATCTCCATAGCCTACCTATGGCTTACATAATATAACATTTTGAGATATGGGTCAATAGAATTATTTATTTTGCATAAGTATATTACGCGGAGAGAAGGCCTAACGACAATCAGATTTACAGGAAGATAAGGCCTCTCAAGCATGGTCTCGTCGTCATAGTCTGCAAGTTCATAAGAGCGTAAGCTCGCAAGTACAGTGCATTCGCTTCCGTTCTTACGAACTGATGCGCTTTCCAGCTTTCACGCTTGCGCGCTTCCGAACACCTGCTCGTTATAGCCTATAAACCCGATGTGTTAATAATGTATATAGAGGATTGGAATGCAAAGAAAAAAGCAGCATCTTTATGGTTGCAGATTATGGAAGGTTGTCAAGGAGGGTTCCGGAAAAATTCTAATCTCAATTTTTAAGCCCTATCACATCCCTCTATATAGCCCTAACATCAACGGGTGTCATAAGCTTATATAGTGCTGCGATATCCTTCGATTTGATCCTGAACTGGCTTCTTCTTTTTGTTTTTTTCTTCTTGGGGTCTGAAGCATTTTCGAGTTTTATTCCAAGATCATAATATACTTTACCGTCAGCAAATGCAGCAAGAAGTTTCAGGAAATCAGTATCTTCGCAAAGTCTGACAATGTTACCGTAAGAATATTGAAGCCGAGGCATATCCCTCTTCATTGAGGGCACATAAACAGCCTGATTGTGTTTCCTGTTCCAGTGGTTCAGCAGGTCGGAAAAGTACCATGCCGCAGCTACATCGCCACCCGCACCAACAAGAGCAATGGAACCATTTTCATCAATAATTTTTCTTTTGTCCGGATCATAGCCCAACAGGTTCAGGATTAATCCGGTGGAAGGGTGCAGTTTGTCTATATAGTGAAGTCCGCCAAAGTTGTATCGGTCTGCCCTTCCAACTTTGTCGGCATAACCGTATTTTACAATAAACGCCTCAACGCCCTCATCTCTGTAATAGCCTCCTTTGGGTTCAGGCGTCATGAGTGTCAGGACGCCGCTCTCATACTTGTCGAATTTGGAAACGTGGTGCTACTTGACTTCCCAACCGAGAAAATCGGGATCAGAAATTCCGTTAGGAATGATCCCCAAAGTCGTGCATTAATGGAATGAAAATCCATGAGTAACAATAACTTTTGCCTCGATTAAATCAAGTTCATACATCACTCCAGTTGCATTGCATATAATTTGAAATGATCTAATGTCATACCCGTAGTCCTTTCCGCGCTCACCAGCCTCAATTTCAGCCTGCCAATCATCGTACTCTTCTTGCAACTCTGCTATTGCCTCTTCTATAGTAGTAAAAACATAAGGGTCATCATTGCCGTCGTATAGATTATTAACCCATCCTTCGCACAGAGAATACTGCACAATTTCATACCCATTATTTGCCATAGGAAACTAAATCCTAAATTACAGGAAACCCAATATTTTTCAGGTAATGGAAAGTATCATCATAAAACGCAGGGGCGCGTGTTGGGTCCTCAGTATCTCCATTCGGAACAACGATTATCATTCCTTGTCGTGCCCTAGTTAGCAAAACACGATAGGCATTTTTCAGATAGATCTTTCTCTCACCTTTATTTATGCGATTCCAGCGTGTGCCACAAAATGACCGATGCTCCCAACCTTTCTTAGAATAGCGAAAGTCAGCATCCCATGTCACACACACCCAGTCGAGTTCCAATCCCTGCACATCAAATTCGGTAGCGACATCTTCAAGATAGTACGATGACCGCACATCATCCTTATTATCGAGGAACCAATGAATTGGATTCATAGGTGATTTTACATCAATCGCGTGTGGCTTTAGACGCTCAGCCTGAGATGAGACAACGATACCATATCGCTCCGAACCACGCGCCTGCATTTTCAACCACAGTTTAGCTTTGCCAATATCTCGCGTAAGAGCGATGGGGTATTTCGGGCTTACTTTCTTGAAAGTCTCTTGAGCTAATTCAACCTCCAAATCGAGCAATTGTTTGACTAAAAGGGAGACATGTTCCGCACGAAATGAGCGCATTGATACTGCGAGGTGCAAGTCTTCTTTGTACACAACATTTTTTCGCGAGTCTAATGATCTCAATACCTCGCCTGCGCCGTACTCACTGTCAGTCAGGCGTGGAGAAATGTAGACATGCCAATTAGGAAATGAACGATTCAGCGATTCAATCCATTCACTGATTCCAGCTTCACCAGTATTAATTTCTTGTCCTCCTCCGACAAGACACACTACTACCGCCCAATCAGCATGACGATCAAGACAGGAAATAAGGAATTCAGGCTCAGACAGGCGAAAGTCCGTTCTTTTCTTTTTTCTGCGCATGAAATCTACAGTCTTCTCACGATTCCATGCTCGCTGAGCCTCATCAAATAGTGCAACATGTTCAATTGGTGGATTTAAGTCCACAAGGCAAGCATCACGGAAGTGATGCACATTTTGAATAAACATCTTTACTTCACTTAGTGCTGCGCCCTTCCTGCTTTTTAATCCGTTCTCTTTCTCACGCAATACCTTATCGCGAGCAAGTGCCTCACGAAGAATTGCAACAAGTGGTCCATTTCCAGACAGAAATACACTGTACAAGTCATCGGACTTATTAATATGTGTTGTTGCAATGTTAAGCCCAACTAATGTTTTACCTGCGCCCGGGACCCCGGTAACAAAGCAGATAGTCTTATGAGAGTTATGGCGAGATAATCGGATTATTTTAGAAATAGCGTTGGATGTTTGGCTTAGATTGATCGCACTGGCATCACTGCGAGAGATATCAGCTACTGAGTGATTATTATATAGCGCCATTGCTGCTTCAATGATTGTTGGAGTTGGACAGTATCGTCCACTCTCCCACTGTGATGGATCAATGCTCTCTCCACTGGCAAAACGTAGCACATTTTCAATTGTTGAACCAAGTAGCCTGCCATTTGTTTTGATTGGGAGTAAGAGCTTGTCATTTTGATGATTAACGGTAATATTAGAATCTATATGTTTTGCTTCAGTTGCAATAAGAATGGGGGCTATGAATTGATGGTGACTTGATTCATGGAAGTTTTTTAAATCTAAGGCATAATCCCATACCTGATCAACAGCATGTAAATGGAATGCATCATCTCCAACCTTAAATTCCAGAACAAAAATAACTGACCCTATTAAAAGGACAACGTCAATCCGCCGCCCCATACGAGGGATTGAGTACTCGAAATAGATAAATCCTTTGTACGAGCGCAAGGTCTCGCTTAGGATTTTTATCTCTTCGTGCCACGCATGAGTCTGAGTTTTTTGTAAGTCACCAGCACTTTCAGTCAGCTTGCCGATTAGTTCATCGGATGATGTTTGCAGAAAATTGGCTATAGAGTCAGAATAATAATCTCGTTTCATGATCCGTTATAATTATATCTTCTTATTTCTTCATTCTATCCTACTATGTTATTCCTGACAAACTGCTCCTGGTACTCTCTAATAACAGGCAAGTCTGCTTCAGCCCAATCAAGCGTATGTAATTCGTCTATTGATAACCAAACAATGGCACTGTGTTCGTGAAGCGTAATTTCTCCTGAGACAATCTTGCAGATGAAAGGATGAAGAGTTACGGAAAAAGCGGGATAATGATGAGTTGTTGCAGGGAGTGCCTGTCCGATGGAAGCTTCCATCCCAAGCTCTTCACGCAATTCACGCTTGAGACATTCTTCAGGGCTCTCTCCATCATTTATCTTGCCACCCGGAAACTCCCACTTCAACGGCAAGCTCATGGATTCACTTCGTTGAGTACAGAGAATTTTTCCCTCGAGTTCGATAATGGCACACGCAACATGTTTATGTTTCATTTAAAGTAAAAATGAAGGGTATTGATTATTGAACTCAGAATCTTTTTTCCCTTTTCCCCTTGAAAAATCCACGCATAATATTAATCTAATATCAGGATAAACAGCAAGAAAATATTGCAGTAATATTGCAGAAAAGTAATAGTTCAGAATGTCGGAAAAGAAGAAAAGTTAAAAACCCTCATGTTAGAGGAGGTTTTTTTGAGTTATGTTTATTTTATAAACCTGATGTAGTTATTGAAACTCTCAAATAACTGTTTCCTAATCTCTTCCATATTCCCATTCTCACATACAACAGAAATATACTTACACTTCTGCAGCATCTCAATCTGGGAATTTGAGAGATAGGATCAGTAATTTTTAATCTTAGAATTACGAATTACGAGCAAACATGAGGTAAGCTAATTCGCCAATAGCCTGAACGAGTTTTGTCATCTGTGGTTTCATTTTATTTTTCATTAAACAAGTAGTCCTGAAAAGTCGCTTTCCCCATCTCCTGTGGGACTGGATACATCATTTTCGCTTCGTATAAATGAGTAGCAGGATTCGCAATGATACGTTCGTGAGATAAGCATTCTCGTTTTCCCGTCCGGTCTGGGGATGGTCTGCAGAGCAACGGACACGCTCAGGTTGGTGACGACTCTGCAATGGGGACAATACGTCGTATGCACAATGTTGATATTCTGATAAGACATTTTATATTTCATGACCTTTTTTTCTTCGCGCGTTTTGTACGGTAAGCCACGCTTGCCTCGGCAACGCGCATTCCGGTCCCTTTCCCCTCAGGCTCGAATACAACTCGGACCCTTGCATGCAGTGCTTCAGCCACACGGCGCAAGGCGCTGAGGGAGTGTCCTTCGTAGTTTGGAGACTCCATGCGGCTGATCTGTTGCTGTGAGGTCTTGAGGATCTTCGCGAGGGCTTTCTGGGAAAGTCCGGCCTTCTCGCGGAGTGCCGCGATCTGCAGCGCTACATCCCATGCTTCGCCTGCCTGCTTAAAGCGGGAGGCAAATGCCGGGTCCTTCATCTGCTCCTGGATGTAACGATCAAAATTTGTTTTTTTCATCTTTCCACTCTTTTCCGCCAGTCGAGCATCCGGTCTGCCGCAGTTTTAATATCACGGGCAGAAATAGCTTGACCTTTGTTACGGATGCCGTGCATAGCGATGATTCGGCAATTCTTAACGAAAAACCAGAGCACGCGAGTATTGAGCTTGCCCACATGGCGCAGTTCAAACAGCCCTTTGCCAAGTGCCTTACATAAGGGCTCCCTGTGATACTGCCGATTCCGGAGTTTTACCAGGCCTGCGATCACTGCCGCAAAATCGTCCGGATCACTGGCCTTTAAATCATCCAGAAAATCACGAACAGGACATACTCCTGTCTCGGTCTCATAAAATTCTACCGTAAAATCCATATTAATGTCAACATCAATTCTGATGTATTATCGGGGAATATCAGGTCTTACTTCATTATTTGGTTTTGCCTGTCCCCGTAAAATTCAACGCCTAATTTTAACCCTGCTGATCATATATTTCAACTAGAGAGGAAGCGGGTAGGAGAATGGATTAAGGGATAAGGGGGGAAAAGAGCGCAAGTGCGGTAGCGGGAAAGTTAGGAAGTCAGAAGGTCAGAGGATCGAAATCAATATTGATTATGCCTTGAATCAACAGGAGCGAAACTTAATGCCTCAAGGAAATGATTTGTTACTGCTGATACATCATCCGCCTTTAATAGTTTCTTTGAAAAACATACGCTGATGAACTCACTGATTACCTGCGAGCTGACAAAGACATCATCGCTGGTGAAGATAATATCCCGTGCCCGCAGCTTTTTCTTTTTTTCATCGCTGATGAAATATATAAGGATATTTCTGTCAACAAAAATCCTATCGGGCATGTATCGCTTCTCTGTCAAAAGTATAGTTCTTGGGAAGCTTCACATTGTATTTCTTGAAAATAGCTTCCAGTATCTTATTCTTTTTCTTGCGAGGTCTAATGACTGTTATGGCTTCACCCTTGAACGCTTTTTTGATCTTATCAATTTCTTTATCATTTTCTATCTCAATGATCACCTTCATATAACCCTCCGTTTCTTTTATATGACTTTATACATAAAGAGCATATGATTATTATACTTATTTTATACCTCCCTTGCAGAATATAATAAGCGTGAAAGACAGAAAGTGGGAAGAGCGTAAGGCTGGAGAAATAATTTCTTTTCCGGACAACGATGGGAATTTGCTCATACTGCGATCTTCTGAACACCTACAAGATGCGTTTTAGTGCGCTTTTCTCCCTGCACCTCAAGACAAAGCAACACTGCCTCTTTAATCCTTTTCATTAAAGTATCAAGAGACTTTGCCTGTGTATGACAGCCCTTAAGTTCGGGGGCCTGTGCATTGGAGATACAGAATCATATTTTGTGAACCATTTGTGCACCATAAAAAGAGGCGTTACCGAGAGGAAACCCTCTGAACTCTCAGAGGAAAAAATGGCGGGGTGGACGGGGCTCGAACCCGCGACCTCCGACGTGACAGGCCGGCGTTCTAACCAGCTGAACTACCACCCCATTTTTAGCTGTCAGCCATTAGCACACAGCAGCCAGCTAAAAAAAGCTGACCGCTAACTGCTGATCGCTGACCGCTATTAAAAATGGTAGGCGGAACAGGGCTCGAACCTGTGACCCCAGCCTTGTAAGGGCTGTGCTCTCCCAACTGAGCTATCCGCCCAATATAAAATCTTCAGGCTAATTACTATACCAGATAACTATGAAAAAATTAAAGTCTGTTTGATAAAAATACATTTATTAAGATACAATTACTTAACCTGAATAATGCAATTAACCACAGAGAACACAGAGTTTTAAAAGCTGAAAGCTAATAGCTGACAGCTCTCAGCTTTTCTTTGCCCTCTGTGGTTTTATTTAAATGCATTTTGGGGGTTAGCATTAACAATTTAAGAGGTTTTATTCATGGAATTATATAAAACAATAAAGTTTGTGAAAAGAGTTTTTCTGCTTTTTATAAGCATTCTCTTTATTTTTGGATGCTCTTCAAATAAAGCAGCAGTAAAAGAAAACCAGGCTTTCAATTCTGAAGAGTCTTTAAAAAAGGCAAACGATCTTATCGAGCGCGGAAACTATGAAGAGGCAAGGGAGATTCTTGAGAATGTTAAAGCAAGGGATGCCTCTCAACAATATGCAACATTGGCAAAATTACGTATTGCCGACACCTATTTTGAAAACGAATCTTATGAAGAAGCTGCTACCGAGTATGAGACCTTTCTTAAAGCAGATCCATACAATAAATATGCTTCTTATGCGCAGTATAAACTGGCTATGAGTTTTTTTAAACAAGTAAAAACCATTGACATAAGTTATTCCACGGCGCTAAAAGCGTTAGAGGAATTTGAGAGACTTCAGAGAAATTATCCGAGAAATCCTTATATGGATGTTACCGAAAACAGGATAAAAGCATGCCAGCGTATGCTTTCTGAGTATGAATTTTATGTGGGGAGTTTCTACTTTAAAAAGGGCTCGTATGAAGCGGCCGCGCAGCGTTTTAATAAACTGCTTAATAATTATCCTGACGTCATGAAAGTGCCGGAGGCTTTGTATTATCTCGGGCTTTCTTATGAAAAAATGGGGCAGAAGGGCCTGGCTATAAAAACTTTGAAAATCCTTACTGACAAGTTTCCCTCCTTAGAACTTTCCAAAGAGGCCCAAAAACATCTTGTTTCATTTGGTTATTTGATAATAAAAAGCGATAACGAGAAGTGAAATATTATCCAGTCTTTCTAAATTTGAAGGATAAAAAAACAGCAGTAATAGGCGGCGGAAGGGTTGCTGAGAGAAAGGCGCGTACACTCATAAAGGCAGGGGCCGCAGTTAAAATAATAAGCCCTTCTCTCACACATAATCTGAAGACATTAAGTGAGAAGGGAAAACTTTCACACATAAAACGAAGTTATAAAAGAGTAGACGTTAATAAAGCCTTTCTTGTAATTGCTGCCACTTCTTCACCACAAACAAATACAAAAGTCGCACGAGATGCAGAATTTCTTATCAATGTGATTGATAAGCCTTCGGAGGGGAATTTTATTGCCCCTTCGATTGTCAGGAGCGGATCGCTGACAATCGCCATCTCAACAGAAGGCGCAAGTCCGGCAATATCAAAAGCAATAAGGAAGGAAATTGAAAACCTTTATTGCAAAGAGTTTGCGCTCTATCTGAAGTTTGTGGAATCAATACGTAAAACGGCAATAAAGAAAATAGCAGATCATAAAAAGAGAGAAAGATTTCTTAAATCCCTTGCATCTGAAGAAATATTCAGCGCTCTCAGAAATAAAGGATTCAATGCGGTGTCTAAAAAAATATCAGCTGCGCTGGAGAGTGAAATACAGGGATGATTAAATCCCTGCTACCGACGCTATCTCGTTATGTATTCTCTCAGATTCACTGCGGTCCCCAAATATTCCAACTCTTACGCCGATAGATGTGACTTTCTGCCCCATATCTTTCAATGAAATAAAAACTTTTACTCCGTCTTTCCTGACAGCTTCGATTTCTCCTTTTACTCCTTCATTCAAACTTCCTGATATGCTGATTTGAAGGTTTGCAAGCGCAGTATTAGCTGAATCCCATGCTTTTTTATATTCGAGAGGATATTGCCTTTCCAGTTTTCCTTCTATAAACTTATATGTTCCTACACCTAAACCAGCGCCAACTCCTATCAGAAATAATTCACATCCCCATAAAACAGTTAGTGAAAATAATAAAACCAGCAACCCTGCAACTTTTTTCATAAACCCTCCTCTGTTTTTAACGTTCGTCCGACATTTCTGTGGGTATAACCTGTTTATATCAATCAAGATATATGCAAAGTGTCGTCTCGTCATTCCCGAAGTTTTTTATCGGGAATCCAGTATTCTTTTAAATCAGATGCTTCTGGATTCCCGCTTAAGGACTGCGGGAATGACAGCGTTTAGCTTATCCACACTCTTCCCAGAAGAACCGTTTTTAAAATATTACTGTTTCTAAAATATAAAAGGAATACCAGAAATTTAAATAAATTACAAGCAAAAAAATTTACAGGTTAAATTATTATGTTACAATTTACCCATGCTGATTCTGTCTATTACAGAAAAAAACTCTGACAGTATTCTAAAAAAATCATCAGAGATACTTAAAAGCAGTGGTATTATAGCATATCCCACAGAAAGCTTTTATGCCCTTGGAGTTCTGGCAACAGATGAGGCGGCGGTAAGAAAATTGTATGACCTTAAAAAAAGACCGGCAGATAAACCCCTGCCAATAATTGTTGGTGATATTAACTCCATTTCAGCCATTGTTAAAAATATCCCTCTGCAGGCAGGAGCCCTGATGAAAAGATTTTGGCCAGGTCCATTAACCTTGATATTTGATGCGAAAGAAACGGTTCCTTCATTATTAACCGGGGGCAAAGGCAAGGTTGCAGTAAGAATCCCCGGTGATAGTGTTGCCCTTCATTTGGCAAGGGCGTTACAATTACCTATTACTTCGACAAGTGCCAATCCATCAGGAGCCCCCCCTGCTGAAGATACTGAAGCAATTCTGAAATATTTTGGTGATAAAATAGATTTAATTATTGATGCAGGAAAAGCCCCTGGCGGAAAACCATCTACAATTATAGACGTAACTGTTACACCGCCTAAAGTTTTAAGAGAGGGAAGTATTGTTTTGTAATAAAACAATCCGGGTATGAAGAAATTATTTCTCATCATACTTGCAACAGTCGTTATCCTTTTTGTCTCTCTCCTTGCTTTTATTAAAAGCCCTTCGTTTTTAAAGGTTGCTGCGAACTTTATTAATACTCATACCAGTCTGTATGTAGAGATAGGCTCTCTGTCGTTTGGTGAAGGAAACCGCATTATTATCAAAGACCTCGTCATAGAAGAGAAAAAGAAAGACGGTTTCCAGCTCATCCTTCCATACTCGGAAATCCGGGCAAATCTTAAAGGTATTATCAGGAAAAATATTGAAGAGCTCATTTTAGTCAAGCCAAGACTCTCTTTTGCTTATAAAAAAGAAAAAAAAGGTGCAACATCACTGCCGTTCACTTTCAACAAACTGTCAGTCACTGATGCCGATGTGACACTTCAGCTTGAAAAGGGAAAATCTTTTCATGTCCATCCAATCACGATCTCGCTTGATAAACTGCCGAACGGGAAAGATGCGGAATTACGCGGCAGCGCTTTTATCTCTGAACTTGGTTCAACCGTATCACTAACAGCAGAAATAGTTACAGGAGAATTGAATGCTCCGGAAGTTAGAGGTGAACTCTCTTTGCGGGGAGAAAGGCTTGCGTGGAAGGGCATTAAATTGCAATCTTTTGCGATGAAATTGCCCTTTGAATATAAAGAGAAACAGTTTAAGGTAAAGAACTTGTCCATAGATACGGATTTCGCAAAAGGCGTCACCGGAGATATCTTTTTTGTTTTGAACAAACAATGGACTATTGATGCAATTTTTAAATATAACGGCATTGATGTTGAGAAATTATCGCAAACATTATTTCATGATTTTCTTGGACAGAAAGGTTTAAACGTAAAAGGAGGCGGGGCCTTACAGGTTGTACTGAAAGTAACCATCCCTGAAAATTCTACCCCTCAAATATCGGGAACAGCGTATTTAAATCTCTTAAATGCAGGTTTCTCCTCTTCTGATGGAGTAGTGGCTGGTGAAGGGATAGATATGAAAGTTTCAAATAGTTTTGAATTTTTGTTGCCTGCCGGCCGGGTAGATTTCACTTTATATTCGGAAGCTGCAAACTTTGAACTCCTGATAGGCAGGTTTTACGGCAATTTCAGGGACAAAGTGCTGAGTTTTTCTGCCAAAGGCAATTACACCAGGGCAAATAATTCACTCAATATAACTGAATCAAAAACAGCGCTTACTCATACAGGAAATATTTTTATTTCAGGTAACATATCAGGACTTGCAACATCTCCGCTTTTTAACGCTGATATTAAGCTTGACAGTCTCCAGAATAAAGAGGTTTATAATTTTTTTATCCGCGAAACTTTTCAGGAACAGTTCCCCATTTTTTCACAACTTGATGTAAATGGAGAAAGCTCCATGAGACTGTCTGTCAGGGGTACGCCAAAGTATTTTACTGTTAGCGGGGAAGTCAATATTGCCGACATGAATATACTCGGCAACAGCCCTGATAAAGCTCTGAAAGAGATAAATATTCATCTTCCTGTTGAGTTATCCTTCCCGCAGGATTCTCATCCCGGCGGAAGAGCAGTATTTGGGTTTTTAAAAATGAAGGCCCTTTCATGGTCAGCGCTTAAATTGAAAGATATTGAGATATTCCCTTCTGTCTGGCACAATGCAGTTCTTTTTAAAGAAGATATTAAACTTCCGGTCCTGGGAGGGGATATCGTGTTAAAAAATATTTTATACAGTGATATCTTTTCCCCTGAAAAGCAACTGCGTCTATCAGTTGATATACAGGGCCTTGATCTTGAACAGGCAAGCACGGCTATGACATGGCCCCGCTTCAGTGGAAGGCTTTCAGGCGTTATTCCAATGGTAAATCTTGCTGATAATCACCTGATAACAGATGGGAAAATTATTCTTGAACTTTTCGATGGAAAAATAAAGGTCAGCAATTTATCCGTCGATAACGTTTTCGGCCCTGTCTCTTCATTTAAATCCAGCATTGAACTTGAAGAGATTGACCTTGGCAAACTGACAGGAGCTTTTGATTTTGGACATATTTCAGGAATAATTAAAGGCAACATTACTGAGCTTGTTATTGTAAAAGGACAGGCAGAGAGTTTTAAAGCATATATGGAGACTTATAAAAAGAAAGGGGTAGAGCAAAAAATAAGCGTGGATGCCCTGAAAAAGATATCTATTCTCGGAACAGGCTCCTCAACCTCTATTCTTGACAGGGGGATATATCAATTTTTCAAGGAATACAGGTACGACAAGCTCGGTTTCAAGGCATTCCTGAAAAACGACAAGCTTCTGCTCCTTGGTATCGAGAATGAGGGAAACAAGGAATATCTTGTGAAGGGCGGGCTTTTCCCTCCAAAGGTGGATGTTATCAGTTACACCCAGAACGTCTCTTTTCAGGAAATGGTCAGCAGGTTGAAACGGATAAAACAGGCGGAGAAGTAGGTGAATTGTAGCGGTTGGGATATAAATGTTCTATAATGTTTTGTGTAAAGCCATAATACGGAGGTAAAACAATGAAGAGCAGAACACTAAAAAAACCATTTCTTTATTCGTTGATATTTTTTATTACTTCATGCGTGACGATAAATATATATTTCCCCGCGGCTGCTGTCGAAAAGGCAGCAGATAAAATTGTAGAAGAGGTGTGGGGTGAAAAGCAGAAAAAAGAAGAACAAAAGAAACAGAATGAACAAAAGCAGCAGGGTGAACCGCAGAGCATGATTCAGTACCCGATGAGATTTGCCATTTCATTGATAGGCCCTGCACAGGCATTTGCACAGGATGTTGATATAAACGTTACGACTCCCGCCATTCGGGCCTTGAAAGAATCCATACAGAAGAGGGCGGATTCGATTAAACCTTACATGGACAGCGGAAATGTGGGAATCTCCAATGACGGTCTTCTTGTCGCCCGTAACACCGATGGATTGAACCTGAAAGACAAGGCTAATCTAACCCGTCTTATCGAAGCTGAAAACAAGGACAGAAATTCCCTTTACGTGGAGATTGCAAAGGCTAATAATTTCCCGACCGAGAAGATTTCAGACATAAAGAAAATATTTGCCGGAAGCTGGATAAAGAACGCAAAGCAGGACTGGTGGTTTCAGAACAGCGAGGGGAAGTGGAAACAGAAATAGGTCATAACACCATTACCAACGCTTTATAAATCAGCCAGGCCAGGATTGCGCACATTGGTAAAGTGAGGATCCATGCCATCACGATATTTTTTGCAATTCCCCATCTGACTGCAGAGGCTCTTTTTGTAGACCCGACTCCCAAAATTGTGGAGGAAATTATATGGGTTGTTGAAAGAGGAAGCCCGATTCTGGATGCGATTTCTATGACTGTGGCAGCCGACGCCTCTGCTGCAAAACCGTGAATAGGCTGCAGGTGGACCAGACGCACCCCAAGTGTTTTTATTATCCTCCAGCCGCCGATCGCCGTGCCAAGCGCCATAGCTGTTGCGCACAGAATCATCACCCACAACGGCACATTAAAGTCCGGAAGCTTATAATAACTTACGATCGCCATTGTGATGATGCCCATTGTCTTTTGAGCGTCATTATTGCCATGACTAAATGCCATATAAGCCGCTGATATTATCTGTGCCCTGTTGAAGAATGAATTTACAAATGCAATCGGTGACCTTCCGAACAGCCATATGAGGAATAACATAAGAAGAAATCCGAGCAAAAACCCAATAAGGGGGGAAAAAACAAGTCCTATTAATACCTTATATACGCCTTTTTGGATTATAACTTCTGTTCCGGCGGTAGCTACCGTCGCACCGAGTATGCTTGCCAAAAGTGCGTGACTTGAAGATGTAGGCAATCCAAAATACCATGTGATCAGATCCCATATAATTGCAGACAGAAGGGCGGAAACTACCGTAAGTTGTGTGATACTTACAGCCTCCACAAGTCCTGCTCCCACTGTTTTAGCAACCGCTGTCCCCGTCAGGGCTCCAACCAGATTTAGTATCGCAGCCATCGAAACGGCAACTCTGGGTGATAAAACCCTTGTCGATACAGATGTGGCTATTGCATTTGCAGTGTCGTGAAAGCCATTAATGAAATCAAAAATGGTGGCAAGGACTATTACACAAACAAGGAGAAAATAGGTATCATGCATGTTTAAGAACTATACTTTCGAGGATGTTTGCAACGTCTTCGCATGTGTCGCTGGCGTCTTCGAGATGTTCATAAACCTCTTTCCACTTAATAACAATGATGGGGTCTTTTATATTATCAAATAATTTAACAAGCCCTTCCCGAAAAATCCTGTCACTCCTGTTTTCAAGCCTGTTAATTTCAATACAGTATTCCTGGATATATGAATATTTCTTACCTTTAAGGCAACTGATAGCCTTTGTGATTATCTCTGTGGTTTCATGGAGGGTTTTTGCCAGTTCAGCAGCATCCGGCAGGGGATTATTTAACTTGAACAAAACGGCCCTGTCTGCCGAGGCCCAGATTAAATCAAGGATATCATCCAGACGGCTGATAAGGGAATGAATATCCTCCCTGTCAAGCGGCGTAATAAAGGTTTTGTTAAGCCTCCGCAGAACTTCATGGGTAAGCATGTCTCCTTCCTGCTCCGCTTCATATATCTCTTTTGCCTTTGCTTCAGCAACTCCAAAATTATCCATCATTTCGACAAGCGAGGTTGCGCCTCTATTGACGTTCAGAGCGGCCTTTTCAAACATTTCAAAGAAATTGATTTCTTTAGGGAAGATCTTCTTGATCATTATGTATTCAGTCCTTAACCTATGTGGTTAAAAGGATACTAAAATATCTGATTAAAGTCAATTGCACAGGGCGCTTTTTGTGTCAGCAAATCGGCTTAAAATGTGAGGGGAAACTCAATTATTTTACGTTGGATTAATTAATTCTTCCTGGAATTGTGTGGATAAGCACTGTCATTCCCGCAGTCCGTTGAGCGGGAATCCAGACGTCGTCACCGTGAAAATGGGGAACCATAATATTAAAGAAACTGGATTCCCGATAAAGACCTCGGGAATGACGTATTAAGATTGACTTTATAAACATGCTCTAATTAACAATTATTACCCAAGGCCCTCGTATTTTTTCATCCTCCAGTATTCTGCATTGAGGGTCTCAACAATATAATCAATCCTGCGGGTTCTTATCAGCTTCCCGAAAGCATCGAGGAAAACCTTTGGATGTCTGAAAAGTATAGTGAACAGTATGGAATAAAAGCTTATGTTGCTCTTCCGGGTGAAATAATTTTTTACAAAGAAAGCGTTCTGCAGTTTTCTGCGGATATCCCTGAGTTCCTCCTGCTGAAATGTTATTGCCATGAGAGGCAGTTCAGGTTGCCTGTGCGCCCATATCTCCGAGAAAGGGAGATTGGGGTCCAGCCACCCGTTTTTAATAGCCATATCATAAATATCTGTTCCCGGATAAGGCGTCAGGAAATAGAAGGCTGTATAATCTGCATTAATATCTTTTGCTACCTGAAAACTCTGCTCGATATCTTCTCTGGTTTCTTCCGGGTTTCCGATAATGAATGTTGCCAGTGTTCTGATGTCAAGATCCTGGCAGAGTTTGAATGAATGTTTAATCTGCGCAGTTCTGTCTCCGGCGCCGCCCTTGCCCAAAACCCTGAGAATTTTTTCGGAGCCGCTTTCAACGCCGAAATCAAGCTGGACCAGGCCTGATTCTTTCATCAATTTCATTAATGCCATGTCTGTCTGGTCCACCCTTGACTGGCAGCCCCATTTTATGTTCAGGTTTCTCCGCTTTAGCTCCTCGCAATATTCCATTACCCATTTAGGACTCAACGTGAATGTATCATCACAGTAATATATTCCTTTTATATCGTAATTTTTGTAGAGATGCTCTATTTCATCAACAACGTTTTTAACCGAGCGTCTCCTTGTCTTCCGGCCAAAGATGTTGTGACTGCCGCAGTATATGCATTTGAAGGGGCAGCCCCTGCTTGTAACAATTGTCGTCTGGTTTTTAGTTGCATAGCCCCTTATTATTCCCGGCGGCTTGAGATAGGGCTTCATATCTATTAAATGGCGTGCGGGGAATGGGATTGTGTCAAGGTCCTGTATCATGTCACGTCTGCCATTGTCTATAACAGTGCCGTTATCACGGTACATCACACCTTTTACACCTGCGAGACCCTCGTTATTTCCCAATTTCTGACATGCTTCAATAATAGTGTCTTCTCCTTCTCCTACTACGATAAAGTCAACCCCAAACTCTTCCAATGTCTCTTTGGGCTTAACAGTTGTATGAACACCGCCGGAGCAGAATATTTTATTAGGCAGTTCCTTTTTCAGGTTTTGCATCAGGTGTAAAGCCCTCTGGTATCCTACGGTCAAGAAACTGAGTCCTATCAAATCAGGATTAAAATCCTTTATATCTTTTATCATACTTGCCTGATAATCCGGGTCTGAATCATAAATCTGAACGGCATGCCCTGCTTTTTCTAAAACAGCGGCAATATACATAAGTCCTAATGGCGGAACAACGTTATTGCCGTCTAATACCTGTGCATTTACCAAAGTGACTCTCATAGTTCCCTTCCCTTTTTCTTAGTTATTTTTTAACCACAGGCATAACACCCGGACGCGACTTTCAGGGGTTTTGTGCCTTTCATGGTTACTGAATAAAACTGTATATACTCTACTTTTTTATAGAGATAGTTTTTTGTCAATTGAACGTCGGGGAAACCTGCGTTTTCCGCCGCCTCTTTAAACCTCATATCCGTAAGCGCTCCGGAAAGACATGCATTCCATAGTTCCTTGTCTCTTTTCAGGTAGCCCGGCACCGGCTTGTCAGAAACAATATCAGAGATAATAAATCTGCCGCCCGGCTTCAATATCCTGTATATTTCATCAAGCACCTTTGTCTTATCCTCCGTTAAATTAATAACGCAATTGGATATGACAAGATCCACCGAATTGCTATCAACAGGGAGTTCCATAATATTCCCTTTTCTAAACTCTACGACATTGTATCCCAAAACTTTAGCAACTTTCTCAGCATTGGCAGTTGCTGTTTCCACCATTTCATCGGTCATGTCTATGCCGATCACCTTCCCTTTTATGCCAAGTTTTTTTGCGGCAATAAAGCAGTCAATGCCGCCGCCTGCGCCCAAATCCACAATGGTCTCGCCTTCTTTTATATCTGCAAGTGCCGCGGGATTTCCGCATCCATATGAAACTTCCAGCACTTCATTGGGAATATGCTTCAGTTCTTTTGGATCATAACCGGTAGGGCAGTAATAATCAGCAACCGGCATGTAGGCGGCTTTTGAAAATTTCTTTTTCACGGTCTTCGTTACATGCCCTTTTATTTCAGGTTTGCAAACCTCCTCGTCACCTTCAACATCAACTGACAGCACACAGGAACAGTGGTAGCATCCGACCTCGAATTCCTTGTTAATTGATTTAATACCGGCGCCCAGATGCGACGGGAGTTTTGAGTCCATCGCATTATAAACAAGGGCTGCAGAATAGCCTTTTCCATTCTGCGGAGGAACTCCTTCAGAAGCCAATTCCCAAATAATGTCTTTAAACATTGACTTATAAGTGGAACAATAAGGGTCACAAGCTGTTACAGCCCCCTTGCCGGTTTCGACCTCGCTTGCATAATAACTGTGAGAGGTGCATCCGCCGCCGCAGAAGTACTGAAGATAGCAGGCGCTACATTCGGCTTTATTGTGAACGCTGTTTCCCCGGCCTCTGATCATAACCTTAGAATTAAGCCAGATTTCCTTCAAAGATTTTTTTCTTACAGAACCTGCATCAAATTTCGGGTCGCCATTCAAAGATGCGCATGGATATACATGACCATCTGAATTCACGCAAATTTTTTCATAACAATTGTTGCAAAGGTCATTTTTTCTCCCTCTCTTGGCGCGTACGCGGACCTTCAAGGATTCGATATTGTCTAAAATAACTTCCTGTTCTTTATATGACTTTTTGAGATCTTTCATTATATGTGCAATTCTATCTGAAGGCACAAGCAGTTCGTTTACATTATTTGCACCCCGTCCCTTTGCATGCATCCAGAGAAGATTGTGCTCTTTTATGCCAAGTTTTGATAAGAAGCGGGAGGTCTTTGCGATCTCCTTTTCATTGTATTTACTGATCGCAGTTGAGATAATGGGGACTATTCCGATGCCGATCAGTTTTTTGATCCCGTTCAAGGCCGCATAAAAACTTCCCTCGCCGCGTAGTTTGTCATGAATTCCGGCATTGGGCCCTTCCAGACTTACCTGAAGGAGAAGTTTGGGACTCATCACCTTTTTCAGCGCTTTTATCTTTTTATCGTCAAAGAGTGTGGCGTTTGTGAGTACAATGAGATCACGATTTTTTGTTTTTGTAATATATTTTATAAGTTCAAAAATCCCATCTTTTATAAACGGTTCGCCGCCTGTGATGTAAAACCGTTTAACCCCGAGTTTTATCGCTTCGTCTACAATCTCTTTAATCTCTTCTGTAGTTAATTCCTTTTTCAGGCTTGTTCCTGCGCTAACAAGACAGTGCTTGCACCTTAAATTACAGGCAAGTGTAGAATATATCCACAGTTCATCTAACTTGTATGGGGCAATTGCTTTGCTTCTGCCTGGATATTCGGGTCTACTGAGTTTATTATCAGATACAAACTCAAGAAGTCCTGCTGCACTGAGAAATTCTAAGACCTCTCTTTTTACCTGTTCCCTATTGGAAGGATTGTATCTCTTGCAAATAGCTTCCTGAATCCCGGATACCGTATGTTTGCCGTCACAAAGCCTGATTATCTCCGCTCCCGTATTATTAACACTGATCCAGTTCGGCAATTTAGGATCTATAAAGAGGGATATCCCGTTTTTTCGCTTTTCGATATATTCGGGTGAAAATAAACTGTCGTTCGCTTTAAAAGTCCTAAGAGTAGGCTTTGCAACCTTCCAGTAATCCAGACTGTACTTCTTGATTCTTTCCTCTCTTTTTGTCCCGCAACAACCTCGTGCCATTTATAACTCCAGTAAGTAAATTTATTTTTGCTGTTTATTTCTCAAATAATATTATGAACTTAATGTTTTATATGATATTTTTATAAATTAATAAATTTAATTTAAGAATTGGAATCAAATATGTCAAGTTTCAACTTTAATGTTTATATATTAGATCTAATCTCCTTTATAATAGATAAAAAATATTGCTCTTCGTTATTAGACATGATAAAACTCTAAGAACTTGAGATATAAAGAAAGAGGAAATATTAAACATAGGGAAAATACTCACTTAACGCAATTCATTATAACTGTTTTAAAAACAAATTAACAAGTTCTTTTAAGATTCACAGGATTCCTTAAAATAATTATTTTAAAACTGTTAAATTTATGGTATAAATTCAATGTAAGCTTGTTTTTCTGGAGATGAAACAATGAGAATCGGTTTTATTGGTCTTGGCAGAATGGGAATGAATATGGTGCAGCGTTTGCTGAGCAGCGGCCATGAAATTGTTGCATATTCGAGGACATCTGAAACGGTAAAAAAAGCGGAAGATAAAGGCGCTGTCGGGGCCTTGTCTCTACAGGACCTTGTGGATAAACTGCAAAAACCTCGTCTAATCTGGTTTATGGTCCCTGCCGGGGACGCAACTGAAGAGACTATAAACAAGATCGTTCCCCTTTTGGAGGATGGGGATATCCTGGTTGACGGGGGTAACTCTTTTTACAAAGACTCAATACGCAGGGCGGAGGAACTGAAAAAAAGAAAAATTGCATTCTTTGACGTCGGAACAAGCGGCGGGATATGGGGACTTAAAAAAGGCTATTGTTTAATGATTGGCGGTGAAAAAAATGTCTTGCGGGGCGTAGAACCGATATTTAAAGCTCTGTCACCGGAAAACGGTTATGCTCATGTGGGCCCAAATGGAGCCGGTCATTTTGTAAAAATGGTTCACAATGGAATCGAATACGCATTACTTCAGGGATATGCTGAGGGCTTTGAGATCATGAATGCCAAGAAAGAATTCAACCTGGACCTTCAAAAGATAACCAACTTATGGAATCATGGCAGTGTTATACGCTCATGGCTGCTGGAGCTTGCAGAAAATGCTTTCAGTAAAGACCCCACATTATCTTCAATAAGCGGCTTTGTTGAGGACTCAGGAGAGGGTCGCTGGACCGTTGCGGAAGCAATTGAACAAAATATCCCTGCTCCGTTGATTACATTATCACTATTAGAGCGTTTCCATTCGCGTCAGGATGAATCTTTCAGTGCAAAGGTGATCGCCGCGCTGCGCAATGAATTCGGAGGCCACGCTGTAAAAAAAGTTGAATAACCACGGAGTCACAGAGGCACGGAGTATGAAGTTCGGAAGCGCGGAAGTTCAGAAGTTAGGAAGTCTTTTACTTCCGAGCTTCCAGACTTCCGCACTTTTCTCGTCTCAGGGACTCAGTGGTTTTCAAAAGTTTATATAATGAGGGATTTTAAGTATGGTATCCGCTGGACAAAACCCTGTCATTGAAAATACAGTTCCCTTCTGCGAGATTGCTCCGGAGAAATTTGACATCGAGCCATTCACACTGGTCATATTCGGGGGCACCGGCGATTTAAGCAGACGTAAGCTCCTACCCACTCTTTTTCATCTCTGTCACGATCAAAATCTCCCTGAAGAGTTTTCAATTATCGGGGTGGGCTCCACAGAACGTTCAGATGATGATTATCGCCTGTTTGTAAAGCGGGCTATTGAAGAATACAGTGAAGAAACCATTCATTGGCCCTGCTGGGAACGCTTTAGCCGAAAACTTTTTTATGTTTCAGGCCGCTTTGATGACAGGAACAGCTATAAAAAACTTTCCGAACGCCTTGCGGAGCTTGCAAAACCTGCTGTCCGGGGAACAAAAGAAGTAATTTATTATATGGCTGTTCCTCCCCAGTTCCTTTCGGATATTATTGAAGGTTTATCACAATGCAACCTCTGCAAAGGAACTTTTAATACCCGGCTGGTTGTGGAAAAACCTTTCGGGCATGATAGAAAATCAGCCGGAGAACTTAACACTCTTATTGCTAAGGCTTTTGATGAAAAACAGATATACCGCATCGATCATTACCTTGGAAAAGAAACGGTCCAGAATATTCTTTTTTTCCGGTTTGCAAACAGCATCTTTGAACCACTGTGGAGCCGACGCTATATCGATCATGTGCAATTAACTGTTGCGGAATCTATCGGCGTCGAAAACAGGGCGCGGTTTTACGAAAAGGCCGGAGTTGTTAGAGATATCGTACAGAACCACATGATGCAGCTCCTTTCTCTTGTGGCAATGGAGCCGCCGATAGGTTTTGAAGCAGACTATATCAGAGATGAGAAGGTGAAGGTCTACCGCACTATGAGAATGATGGATAATGAATATATAGACAGATTTACCGTACGCGGCCAATATGGGGCAGGAGAGATAACTGAAAAAAAAGTTCCTGCTTACCGCGATGAGAAAGATATTGCGCCGAATTCGAATACTTCGACTTTTTTTGCCGGCAAATTATATATTGATAACTGGCGCTGGGCAGGGGTCCCATTCTATCTGCGGACAGGTAAGCGGTTGAAAAAACGGATTACTGAAATAAGCATCCATTTCAAACAACCGCCATTGAAATTATTCAGTACCGTTTGTGAAATAAGGGAGCCGAATACCCTCGTGCTGGGGGTACAGCCGCAGGAAAAAATAATACTGCATTTCGGTGTGAAACATCCCGGTATCGGCAATCAGTTGTATCCTGTTAATATGAACTTTAACTACGGAAGCGATTTCCCCGGCGCTGTTCACTTCCCCCAGCCGTATGAACGCTTGCTGCTGGACTGTATGAAAGGGGACCAGACGCTTTTTGCACGACAGGATGGCATTGAGGCCATGTGGGCTGTTGTAGACCCAATAATAAAAAGATGGGAAGAAAACCCGGCTACCGAATTCCCCAATTACATTGCAGGAACGTGGGGACCTGGAATAGCGGAGGAATTAATCGGAAGCGAAGGCCGTCAATGGCGGATATGGTAAAACAAGCGATCAGCAATCAGCGGTCAGCTCGTCAGTCCCAGATTTTTTCGCTGAAAGCTGATAGCTGAACGCTGACAGCCGGGAGGAGACAGATACCATAGTCTGCAATAAAGATGAATAATAAGAAAATAATCATCTTCAAGACAATTGATAATATGGCGGATTTTGTTATTGCTCAATGGAAAACAATTTCTGAAAAAGCAATAAAAGGAAAAGGATATTTTAGTGTCGCTCTGTCAGGCGGAAGGACTCCGGAATTTCTGTATAAAAAACTTTCGAACAAAAGAACACTGCCCTGGAATAAAACCCATGTATTCCTGACAGACGAACGTTATGTGCCTTATGAAGATGAAGAAAACAACCTTCATATGATAAACAATACCCTCTTGACCCGCGTCAGTATACCGAAAAAAAATGTACATCCCATTTCAACATCAGAGGTTACTCCACTGGAATCAGCAGAAAAATATGAGGAAGATTTGATTTCTTTCTTCAGGACAGCAGAAACCGCATTGCCGAAATTCGACCTCATACTGCTCGGTATCGGCGAAGACGGACATACGGCGTCGCTTTTCCCTGAAACCCCGTCTCTTAAAGAAATAAGACACTTTGCAGTGACGGTCTCACCGAAGGATAAAACAAAAAAGGACCGGATAACGATTACATTCCCTGTGATCAACATGGCAAAAAATATTGTGTTTTTAGTAACAGGAGGAAACAAGGCAAAAATAGTAAAAGATGTAATTGAAGGGAAAAACAATTTGCTTCCCGCTGCAATGGTGGAGCCGGAAAAAGGGAAACTGTTTTTTTTGCTTGATGAAAGCGCCGGTTCGCTTTTGAAAAAAGATTAGCCACAGAGAACACAGAGGTACGGAGGAAGGTGGTTTTTAAAATTAAGGAGGTGTGCATGGCAAAAGTAGAAAACACTCAGGAGAATTTTGATATCTGCATGGAATACTGCAAACCCTGCCTTACATATTCCGATATAGAAGGTGAAGGATTATTCTGTGCAAGGGGGAAAAGCAAGTCCCCAAGAGATAAAAAAGGATGCAATTGCGGGGCGTGTTTCATACAGCGCAAACATGAATGTAAGGGTATTTACTATTGCATTACAGGACCGTGTGAGTAGATTCATACCCCCTTAACAGGGGTTGGAGTGAAGGTTAAGATAAAAATTACAAGAGCGATCCATCCGATGATTTTTCTTTTTTTATCCAATTCGATATATGGATAAACTACAGGCGGGTGCCTGTAGCCTAAAAAAATCATTATAACCGCCCAGAGTATCCACCCGGGCCAGAAAGAAATACCGAGGATGAGCAGCACGGGGATCATGCCTTTTGAAATCCATTGATGTTTTTCACCAAAAAGTGCGTATGTGATGTGTCCCCCGTCAAGCTGTCCGATCGGCAACAAATTTAAAGATGTAACGAGGAGGCCAATCCATCCCGCAAAGGCTACAGGGTGAAGAAGCACATCATACTTTTCCGCATCAATATTCAGGATCATTTTAGACAGAAAGTCAAACAATATCGAAGTGCCGAATGAGATACCGCCCTGCAATTCTCCTGTCGGTTTTACTTCAGACAGACTAAGTCCTATAACAGATGCGATAACTGCAATTATGAATCCGCCTATCGGACCGGAAGCGCCTATATCAATGAGCGAGCGTCTGTCAGGTATAGGCGGTTTCATTTTTATAACAGCACCAAACGTTCCTATTATTGAAGGAGCGGGAATGAAGTATGGAAGAGTTGCTGATACATTATGCCTTCGGGACATAAAATAATGAGATAATTCGTGTGTAAGTAAAATAAAAATCAGCGTGAGAGAAAATGGCAGTCCGAGATATATCTTCCCCGGCTGTTCCCACGGTATTACACCATTAAGCAGTGCGCCGGCAAATGTCGTTGTTATAAAAGTCGCGATAAAAAGCACGACATGAGTGCGGGTGAGTTTATTCGGCATCCTGTGTCTTCCGGTATCTTGTTACTAAAATCTGAATAATAAGATAACTCGCTACGGCTGTAATAGTACAAATAATAAAAGACCCGACAAAAAAAGATGCTATAAGAGGCATTAACTCTTTCATCAAATAGATAAATTTATCCATATCTGTAAATTTGCTTATGATATTGGTAAGTGTAACGTTTTCCCAGTCAACGCCAGGCAATACCCGTTTTATACCAATCAATTTAGCCCCCACCCATACAGAGAAAGAAGATATGGGAACTATGGTCCACGGATTGTTCACGCTTACTCCTATAAGGGTAACGAGTTTATTAAGGCGAAAAAGCCATGCAAATAAAAATCCCCCAATATAGTGAAGACCTATTAAAGGCGATACGCCCATGAATACCCCGAGAGCAAATGCAAGCGCAATTCGATGCGGGGTATCTTTTACATTAAAAATCCCTCTGAATTTATCTCTGAAATAAGACATAACTGATAAATTTCAAATCTCAAATTTTATTTTTAAAGTGTTCATATCCTTCGGGTTCAAATTTTATTTTTCTTCCTTTTTCATCAATAATGAATCGTTCTCTTGTAATAATTTCGCCGATTTTAGAAGCAGTTGTTTTGATATCCGGCGGCGCAGTGAAAAGCAATGCATAATCTTCTCCACCTTTTAATGCAAATTTTACCGGGTCTGTTCCCAGAATTTTTGCTGTATCTGTAAGCTCTCCGGATATCGGAATTTTATTCTTATATATTACTGCTCCTACCCTGCTTTCATCACAGATATGGCTTAAATCTATCAGAAGCCCATCGCTTATATCAATCATTGATGTAATTTTAGAAGTATCTTTTAAAGGAATTGGTTCGGGCATCAGGTGCTTCCTTATAAGTTTTGAATTTTGAGTTTTGAGTTTTGAGTTTTGAGTTTTGAATTTCAACTTCTGCCTTCTGCCTTCTGCCTTCTGCCTTTTTAAAAGCATCAGTCCCATCGCTGAATCCCCCAATGTGCTTGTCACAAATATATTGTCTCCCACTCTCGCACCCGAACGGGTAATTACCGTGTCAGCATCTCCAACAAGTGTTCCGCTAAGCACTAACCCCTGCCTTGAAGTACATGTGTCACCGCCTGCAATTGCAATACCGAATTTTTTTGCAATTTTCAATATGCCTGAATAAAGTTCATCTATATCATTTGAATTGTAATCTTTTGGAATACCGAGGCTTATAAAAAAATATTTGGGATTTCCACCCATTGCAAAAATATCGCTTATATTTACTCCAAGGAATTTGTACCCCAATTGATAAAATGTTGTGAATGAAAGGTCAAAATGTATTCCTTCAAGCAGCATGTCTGTAGTAATGAGAATTTTTTTGTTCCCCTGTTTTATGGCTGCTGCATCATCACCAATTCCTGCAAGAATTTCTTTCCGGGTATTTTTGCATTTTGCCCGGAGTTTTTTTATAAGACCGAATTCACCGATTTCTGAGAGTTGCATAATTTAAGAAATTACCACAGAGGGCACAGAGAAAAGTAAGGAGTAGGGAGTAAGCAGTTCCTGGTTCCAACTGCTTACTGCTTAGTTCTTACCTTTTCTGTGTCTCAGTGTCTCTGTGGTTATTTGTGTTCTTTTATCTTCCCCTTTTTCTTTGTGATAAGGGCGTTCTTTAAAACTTCATCCATTGTTTCAACGGGCATAAAAATCATTTCCTTTTTTACGTACTTGGGGATGTCTTCGAGATCCTTTTCATTCCTTTTGGGTATGATAACTTTTTTAATGCCCATTCTCTTTGCCGCAAGGGCTTTTTCTTTCAAGCCTCCGATTGGAAGCACTTTCCCGCGCAGGGTTACCTCTCCGGTCATGGCAATACTCTTGTGAACAGGTCTGCCTGTAAAGACTGAGGCAAGGGCTGTAGCCATTGTTATGCCGGCGGAAGGGCCGTCTTTCGGGATACCACCGGCAGGAACATGAATATGGATATCATTTTGAGAAAAAAGATTATTGCTGATGCCGAGGATTTTAGCCCTTGAACGAATATAACTTAATGCCGCATGGGCTGACTCTTTCATTACATCTCCAAGCTGGCCTGTAAGCGTCAACCCGCCTTTACCTTTCATCATTGTTGCCTCAATATAGATTATGTCTCCGCCGGCCTCGGTCCATGCAAGCCCTGTTGCAACACCAATCTCATCTTTCTTGATTTCTTCCTCAGGAAGGAATTTTGGCACACCGAGATATTTCGACAGATTCTTTGAAGATATGCTGTATTTTTTTATCTTGCCTTCTGCAATCCTTCTCGCAACCTTCCGGCAGAGATTTGCGATCTCACGCTCCAGATTTCTTACGCCGGCTTCACTGGTATAATGGGTGGTAATCTGCAACAGGGCGCTGTCGTTGATTTTTAAATTCTTGTCTGAAATGCCATGTTCCTTTAACTGTTTAGGTATGAGATAATTTTTTGCTATGCCGGTTTTTTCCTCGGAAGTATATCCGGAAAGGGTGATAATTTCCATCCTGTCTCTTAATGGGGAAGGGATCGGATCTATGAGATTTGCAGTTGTAATAAACATAACATTGCTAAGATCAAACGGGACCCCCAGGTAATGATCTGCAAAAGTATTGTTCTGTTCCGGATCCAGCACTTCCAGTAAAGCTGATGCGGGGTCGCCCCTGAAGTCCATGCCTATTTTATCAACCTCATCAAGCATGAAAACAGGATTATTCTTGCCTGAGGTCTTAATCCCCTGAATTATCCTGCCCGGCATGGCCCCTACATAGGTCCTTCTGTGTCCTCTTATCTCGGCTTCATCTCTCATGCCGCCAAGGGACATTCTAAAAAACTCCCTCCCGAGCGACCGTGCAATTGATTTCCCAAGTGACGTCTTTCCGACCCCCGGAGGACCTACAAAACAAAGGATCGGCCCCTTCATTTTCTCCTTGAGCTTTCTTACTCCCAGATATTCAAGTATGCGTTCTTTGACTTTCTCAAGATCATAGTGGTCTTCGTCAAGCACTTTTTTTGCCTTTTTCAGGTCGAGGTTGTCTTTTGTGCTTTTGGACCACGGGAGTTCAACAAGCCAGTCGGCATAGGTTCTTATTGTACCGGCTTCAGCGCTGTCCGGATGCATCTTTTCAAGGCGGTTAATCTGTTTTATAGCTTCTTTCTCAACCTTTTCGGGCATCTTTGCCTTTTCTATTTTCTTGCGCAATTCCATTATTTCCTCGGTTTTTTCATCTATCTCACCGAGTTCCCTCTGAATAGCTTTCAACTGCTCTCTCAGGAAGTATTCGCGCTGGGTCTTGTCGATTTCACCTTTGACGTCTGACTGTATTTTTTGTTGAACCTGCAGGAGATCAACTTCCCTGTTAAGTAATTCACTGATCTTTTTAAGTCGTTGTATTGGATCTGTCTGTTCAAGTAATCCCTGTGCCTGATCCGCCTTTAATCCAAGATTTGATGCCACGAGATCCGCAAGTCTTCCGGGTTCTTCAATATTTTCTATAAGGACAATTATGTCAGGAAGAAAGGACTTGCCGAGCGCTAATGACTTGTCAACGAGTTCCTTCACATTCCGCATTAATGCTTCCACTTCCAGAGTCTTCTCAGGGCGCTTCTGTTCAACGACTTTTTCAATCTCACCAATATAAAAAGGTTCGGTTTGTACATAATTGAGGATTTTTGCCTTCGCTAGTCCCTGTACAAGGATCTTTAGCCGACCATCAGGGAGTTTCAGCATTCTCAGAAGGGACCCTACTGTGCCCACGGTATAGAGGTCTTCAACGTTTGGGATCTCTACATTAACATCTTTCTGCGAAACGAGCATAATCATTTTATTCTCTCCGACCGCATGCTCAATCGCCTTGATTGAAATATCCCTCCCCACAAACAGAGGAAGAATCATGTATGGAAAAATTACGACATCCCTGACAGGAAGAATTGGTAAAGATGTCGGAATCTCAATCTCTCGTTCTTCTTTTGTATCTATCTCAGCCATTATAACTCCTTGTTTAATCTTGGTATAACTGCAGATAAAAGATATTCTCTAAATTCATCTTTTACAGTTTCATTCTTCAAGGCAAATTCAACAGTAGCCTTGAGATAACCAAACTTGTCGCCTGCATCATATCGTTTTCCGTTAAAGAGATAACCATAAACAGGTTTATTATGCAAGAGGCCCTTTAATGCATCAGTCAATTGAATTTCACCGCCTTTTCCAGGGGGTGTTTTTTCAAGTACACTAAAGATATCGGGAGTAAGTATATATCTGCCTATTATTGCAATATCTGAAGGTGCTGAAGAAGCTTTGGGTTTTTCAACCATGTCCGTTATTTTGAACACATTTTTTTTCACTTCCTCTCCGGCTATTATCCCGTACCGGTTTACCTCTTCCTTAGGTACCCTTTCCAGGGCCAGGACTGTTGCCTGATATTTATCATAGATATGTAACATTTTTCCAAGAAGATCGTCTTCCGGATCAATAATATCATCGCTCAATATTACTGCAAAGGGCTCGTCTTTTACAAAAGGCTTTGCACAGAGTATTGCGTGTCCGAGTCCCAGAGGAGCGCCCTGCCTTATATATGCAAACTGATGTTGTGAAAGCCGTCTTATCTCCTCTAACATGGCTGCCTTGCCTTTGCTTTTCAGGTTTTCTTCAAGTTCCCACGCATAATCAAAATGGTCTTCAATAGCCCTTTTGGATTTGCCTGTAATCATAATAAATTCTTTGATATTGTAGCGCTCAGCCTCCTCAACTGCATATTGTATCAACGGCTTGTCAACAATAGGCAGCATTTCCTTTGGTGATGCCTTTGTTGCCGGTAGAAATCTTGTCCCCAGACCTGCTGCAGGGAATACAGCCTTTTTTACTGTTTTGGTCATCCGTTGCTCCTTTGAAATGCTTATATCAGACAGCAAAAAAAACACAAAATAATCCTTATTCTACCATGTTGTTTGAGTTATTGAAAGAGGGCGAATTGCGATGATGTTTATTGCTACTTGACAAGATAATCAATTAGTAATATATAGATTGTAATAACTGACCATTGTTACAGGAAGGAGGAATCATGGCTATTTATATCGCATTAAGCACGCTTACTGACGAGGGGAGGAAAACCCTTAAAACTCGTCCGGAAAGAATTAAAGAAGTAAACAAAGAAATTGAAGCAATGGGAATTAGAGTATTGGGCCAGTATGCAGTGCTCGGCCCTTATGATTTTATGACTCTGCTCGATGCCCCAAATAATGAGGCTGTTCTAAAAATGTCTGTAGAACTCGGTTCGCGGGGCACTGTCCAGTTAATAACCCTTCCCGCCCTTTCAGTGGATGAATTTATAAAAAGCCTCAAGTAAAATTACCCCTCCTTTGGCAAAGGGGGGCAAGGGGGGATTTTTAAAATCATTTTATAAAATCTCCCCTAACCCCTCTTTTTCAAAGAGGGGATTCATCAAATCCCCTTATAACTGAATGGATACCTCACAGTTTACTTTTTTCTTTCCCTTCTGGCATCCTTATTATACGCATTAAAAGCTGATAATGGGGCATTATATCAAGATAAAATATTTGCACAGCTTTTAGTGATAGCCCGGGACTGACAGCACAAAACGATGAAAAAATATTTTCAGAACTTTCCTGAACTGGCATCTGTAGTTTTCAGTTTTATCATTCTGGCTGCCTTTTTTGTCTTTATGAATCTGATAATACCTGCCTCCTCTGAGGAAAAATGGAAGGAGGTTAATATCCCCGAAGGTTCAACCTATTCAAAGGCCGTTACTATTCTAAAAAATGAAGATATAATTGGAAATCGTTTTGCCCTTATTCTCCTTGGGAAGGTAACAATGAAAGACAGACAAATCAGGCCCGGTTACTACAATCTCAGCGCCTCAATGACACCCTTGCAGATCTTTGATAAATTGATTAAAGGTAAATCAATTTACTTCACCATAACAATCCCGGAAGGTTTTACACTTGAAGATATCAGATTAAAACTGAAAGATAAGGGTCTTATCAATGACCAGTCCTGGGGGATTGTCTATGACAGGGATTTTTTAAATTCTCTTGGCATAAAGGCCCCAAGCCTTGAGGGCTATTTATTCCCCGACACATACAATTTCGCAAAAGGGACCGAGCCGACAACAATCTTTAAAACAATGGTTCAGAGATTAAGAGAAAGTTTTGACCGAACACTCATCAAGAGAACGGAAGAAATCGGAATGAATGAAAATGAAGTCTTAACACTCGCATCAATAATAGAAAAAGAAGCCTTTTTGGATGTCGAGAGGCCGGTAATTTCTGCTGTTTACCATAATAGATTAAAAAAGAATATAAAACTTCAGGCGGATCCTACTGTTGTTTATGGAATTCGAACTTATTTGCGAAGCATAACCAAAGAAGACCTCAAAAGAAAAACTCCTTACAATACTTACGCAATAGAGGGGCTTCCGCCTGGTCCGATTGCATCGCCGGGACTGAAATCCATTAAAGCCGCCCTTTATCCTGCAAAAGTGAAATATCTGTATTTTGTCTCTAAAAATGACGGCTCTCATTATTTTTCAAGAACAAATGAAGAGCATTCAGGCGCCGTAATGCTTTATCAGCGAAACAACGAAAACAATAGTGCTCAAAATGTCAAAGAAAAAATTAACTAAGCAATTAACCCTCGGTAATATTAAAATCGGCGGGGGCGCCCCTGTTGTCGTTCAGTCTATGACAAAGACCGACACGCGCGATGTGCTTTCTACCATATCACAGATTAAGAGACTTGAGTCTGCCGGTTGTGAAATTGTCAGGGTTGCGATATTAAATACCGATGCAGCAAGGGCTATTAAGACAATAAAAAAGAAAATCAACATTCCTCTTATTGCAGATGTGCATTTTGACCACAGGCTTGCGCTTGAGGCCATGGCAAGCGGGGCAGACGGGTTGAGAATAAATCCCGGCAATATCGGGAGTAAGTTGAAAGTAAAAGAAGTCGTCAGTGCTGCAAAGGACAAGTGTGTCCCGATACGAATCGGAGTAAATGCGGGCTCGCTTGAGAAAGACCTTTTAAGAAAATATGGACATCCCACTGCAAAGGCTCTTGTAGAAAGCGCAGGCAGACATATAAAGATCCTTGAAGACCTTAAATTTAAAGCCATTAAAGTCTCCCTCAAGGCGTCTGATGTCATGAAGACTGTGGAGGCGTACAGGCTGTTTTCAAAAAAATATGATTATCCACTTCATATCGGAATCTCAGAGGCAGGCCCAGCTTTTTCAGGCACTGTCAAGAGTGCGGTGGGGCTGGGCATACTTCTTTCAGAAGGGATAGGAGATACAATCAGAGTTTCGCTGACAGCAGACCCTGTTGAAGAGGTTAAGGTTGCATATGAAATTCTGAAATGCCTCCATTTAAGACAAACGGGACCTGAGATAATTTCCTGCCCCACATGCGGACGCTGCCAGATAAATATAAGAGGCATTGTTGAAAAGGTTGAAACCGGTTTATTAAAAATAAAAAAACCTCTTAAAGTTGCAGTAATGGGGTGTGTTGTAAACGGCCCCGGTGAAGCGCGGGAGGCCGACATCGGCATCGCCGGAGGTAAGGGAATGGGTATTCTCTTTAAACACGGCAAAGTAGTCAAGACTCTCAAAGAGCAGGATTTATTCAGTACGCTGATGCGAGAGATAAAGAGGCTGTAAAGAGAGATCTTTTCTCGCGCTGAAAGCTGACCGCTGATTGCTGAAGGCTGAATAAGTTATAATCTGCGGCATGGACGGGCATCCGGGATTTCTTTAAGTCTTATAGTGTCAGGCTTGCTTTCGTGCTTTTATCCTATCTACCATACGACGCGGAATAACCTAATGCTTAAACCTCAATACCACATGAATCAAAACTTTCAAGAAAGATCGGAAATGGTTCATCAGGGCAAAGATCATACAGCTTTTTCACAAAGTCCATTACATATGGGGCGCCGCGGTGTTTCATGTGAGCGTCATTGTCGGCGAAAATTATAAAGTGAATAAAACTTGTCGGGTCTTTCTTTAATTGAAGTGAGTTGTAGAGCAGCGTTCCGGGCTCTTTTTCCTTCACGCTAAAGATAAGTTCATTTATTACCTTCTTCGCCTCATCAAGCCTGTCTTCTTTTACCTGAAAAGGGATCATCACATATTCTTTCATTATCATCCTCGCTTTAAGTAGTATTTATAATTGCATAGTTTAGTATAAATGAGCGAATAGTTGGAAGGTGAAGAAGCAGAAAAAATTTACTCCCATGGAAAATTGTTCCGATTATAGTCCTTTTTCCCTGTACCTTACGACGCAGCATAACCTTCTGCAATATCCATATTTTCCGCAGGACTGGCCCACAAATAAGTTAATTTCAGTTTTGGCATGTTAATTGCTGTAACCTTTCTGAAAAAAAATATTCACTTATACTCAACGATTGGTGTGGAGAAATGATGAACATTATCCTGGGTGCAGTTATAACTATCAGCTTAGTGTCATTCGCCTTGACGGTTTTCAAGGATGTCGGGATGTCAATGATTTTTAATCTCGATGCCTTTTTGATCGTTACCGGGGGGACTACTCTTGCCCTGTTTGTGGGTTTTCCTTTTGAAAGGATACGCAATACCATATATGACATAATCAATGCATATTCAAGGCAAAAGGACAGGGATTCTGTCATTAAGGATATTCTCGATATATCAAGGACGTACATGAGAATAAGTATAAGAAACCTGGAAAATAAAATAAAAAGCATAGATGATGATTTTCTGAGACTCGGAGCGAAACTGCTTATAAATAATTATGGTGACCACGATATAAAAAATATCATGGAAAGGGAAATGACGATCAGGATTGTAAATCTGAATTTCAGCCAGAATCTGCTAAAGACAATTGCACGGCTTACCCCTTCATTTGGACTGGCAGGCACTGTCATCAGCCTCATTAAAATGTTTAAACATATGGAATCCGTCGATACGATTGCGCCTATGATGGCTGTGGCCCTTATGTCCACTTTCTACGGAATAATTATCTCCAACCTGATTATGTTGCCACTCTGTGCAAAGCTGAAAGAGCAGGCCATAGAATCTGAGTTAATCATGAATATTACTATTGAGGGTATACTTGCTATAAAGAATATGGAGCATCCCTTAAAAATTGAGGCGAGAATAAGAGGGTGCCGGGAAGAGGAATTTGACTTGTTAACAGATATTGGCAATACAGTGACTGCTCCGAATGTCTCCAGCTTGACGTAATGATTTTCATTGCCATACATAAAAATAGTGAACATCGGGAGAAATAACATGAAAGCTAAGCCCGGGAAATCGATAAGGCCTCATTATGAAGGGGCCGCAAGCGTATCATACCACAGGGTTATGGACGGATTTGATGAAACGATGGACAGTGACAACAATTGGCTCATTTCTCTAAGCGATTTGTTATCTCTGCTGCTCGTTTTTTTCATAATGTTTGTTGTTATGACAAAAGGTTCCGGGGCCAATGAAAAGACCCGGGCTGCCGAAGGTCAAAATCATGTGCTGCCTGTTGCAGAGCTGAACCAGAAGGCAGATGTTATCGGGGAAACGATTAGAGATAAAATACAATCCGGGATGAAAAATCTTGATTTGGGAGATGATATTTCTATTCTTGTGACCAATAGAGAAATAATTATCACGATAAAAGAAAAAGTCACTTTCAGGCCCGGAGAAGCGGATATTCTGGGCAGTTTTGAACCAGTACTGGACACCATTGCTGAAATCATTCACAAATATCCTTATTTCCACGTGGAGATTACCGGCCATACGGACAATGTCCCAATAAACACATTCCGCTATCCATCTAACTGGGAACTATCGGTTGCACGGGCCGCCAGTGTCCTGAAGTATTTCATTAATAACCACTACATTGATTCGTCACGCCTCTCCATTAAGGGTAATGCGGACCAGAAGCCGGTAGCTCCAAACGATACCCCTGCAAACAGGGCACAGAACAGGCGTGTTGAAATCAGGCTGAAACGCGTAGAAGCATGAAGATCGGAAGGCAAAATAAAATAGAGTCATCTTCCGGCCTGCTTCTTTGGACTACTGCAACGTTGGCACGTTCTTTTATGCACATCGTTTAACAGCGTGACCAATTGCCTTCAGATGGCTCTATAAGATTGAAGCGATGCCCTGGTTTCGTTTAAACCTTGGAGCTCTTTTTATAATGGAGCTTTGGTAGATGCATTAGGCTTCCTCCTGTGCTCTGGAGGCTTGCTCACCGCTATCTAACTCCTACTCCTTACCAATTTGCTTGGTCCTCCGGTCTATTCCGCTCCAGGGTATCGCAAACTGTTTTCTTATTTTATTTTAGCTCATTTTTTTGCCTTGTCAAGCCCCCTCATTAAATATTTTTTGCATAATAGTTTTATCTTTCATTTTCGTACCGCTCTTACATTTCTTCAGCTTTCCTGATTTGCACAAGTCTTTTTGACAGATAAGAGCCTGTGAGTGCGTCAATATCGGAAGTAAGCTCCTGCAGGCGAAGCTCTTTATCTGTCTTCTCCTTAATATCTGCGTGAGGAGAGAGGAACATTTCAATCTGCATTTTTCTCCTCTCAAAATAAAGCCGGGTAACTTCATTTAGAATATCATCCCTTAGTTCAACCATAAGCTTTGATCTTGTGTCAATTGACGTCTGAGCATGGAGTAAAATCAAAAAGTGTGTAAATAGATAAAAGGCGGTGTATCCTTTCAAGTTGAGAATCAATCAACAATTTAACGAAAGGAGACACCACCATGAGAAAGGGTATCACCGGGACGGGTAAACCGTCAAGTGCGACGT
>JACRLN010000004.1 GCA_016215115.1 Nitrospirota bacterium | reverse complement strand
AGTCAAGATAAAAAACACGATAAATGAAAACAACTAATTGATTCGGAAGATTAAATGGAATTTAAGCAGAGATAAGCAAACTTTGCGGCTATTTATTTAATGGAATGGTTACAATTACCCCCCGTCACTGAATGGTTACCGATTTGATTATTTTTTTCTTTTCTTGTCTTGATAAAAATGCTATGATTGATATAATTTTAATATTTTTTACAGAGAAATTGCCGGTAAGCAAAAAAATGATTGAAAAAAATATCAAAAAAGTGCAGATTAATATGTGATTTAAAAACTTAACCCTAACAAAGGAGGAGGCAACATGCCAAAGAAGAAGGCCGTAAAGAAGGTAGCAAAGAAAAAAGTCGCAACAAAAAAAGTTGCAAAGAAAAAGGTCGTCAAGAAGAAGAGGACCCCGAGCGCTGCATTTATGAAGCCCATGCAGATTAGCGACGCCCTCGCAAATGTAGTCGGCAGCAAGCCGCTGCCAAGGACGGAGGTTACAAAAAAACTCTGGGCGTATATCAAGAAGAACAAGCTTCAGGATTCTGTAAACAAGAGGATGATAAATGCCGATGCAAATCTAAAGGCAGTATTCGGAGGCAAGAATAAGGTTTCAATGTTTGAGATGACCAAACTGGTCAGCAAGCATTTAAGCTAATAGTACAGGAAATTAGGGTTTAGTCTATAAAGATAGAGGCGCAGGCGAGAAGTCTGCGCCTATTCTTTCCTGATCTGGTCTTTACCCTGTTAGAAAGTCCAGATGCTTGCAGCGGAGTTTACATTGCCTGCCGTATTTTATTAGACTTAATTTAGTGCGACCAACATTCATAACGATAATTCTTTTATCTCTTTCAAACATATTCATGACCTTTGCATGGTATGGTCATTTGAAGCATTTAAACACCAAACCCTGGTATCTTGCCGCGATATTAAGCTGGTTCGTGGCTTTTTTTGAATATTTACTTCAGGTGCCTGCAAACAGGATTGGATATACAAGTCTCAATCTGCCCCAGTTGAAAATCATGCAGGAGATAATCACGATCTGCATATTTATTCCCTTTGCATTGTACTATATGAAACAACCGTGGAAGACTGACTATTTCTATGCCTTCCTCTGCATACTGGGAGCGGTGTATTTTACGTTTAAAGGTTAAATTTATAATCTCCCCTGTCAGCCCATAGAATATTTTTCTTTATTACACTTTTTCAGAATGCTATAATTTATTAACCTTTCAATTTATGATAAAAAAATAATAAGCGGGGAATATTATGAAAATAAGTAATGGCTTTTTTGTTTTATATTTATCATTTGGATTGATATTGTTTGCCTGTGGTGGTGGCAGTAGTGGTGGTAGCGGTGGAGGTAGTGGTGACGGCAGCGGTGGCGGAAGCGGTGGCGGAAGTGCTGGTGGAAGCGGTGGCGGAGGACCTGCAAGTTCAAACAGTACCATCCGTGTATCTGTTGACTCAGATGGCAATGAGGCAACCGGAGGCAACAGCTCCGCACCCTCTATCAGTTCAGACGGAAGATATGTGGTTTTTGAATCTATTGCATCCAACCTGACATCAGATGATACAAATGGAGCAATAAAGGACATATTTGTCCGTGATCGTAATACAAACGAAACCACCCGTGTATCTGTCTCTTATAATGGCGATCCTGTAAATAGCGCCAGTTCAGCGCCGTCTATCAATTCGGACAGCAGGTATGTTGCTTTCGAGTCTACAGCAACCAACCTGACATCAGATGATACAAATGGAGTTAAGGATATATTTGTTCAAGATAGGGATACCGGAACAACCAGCCGGGTATCTGTTTCATCAAGCGGTACACAGGGGAACAGTACCAGTTCAGCGCCGTCTATCAGTTCAGACGGCAGGTATGTTGCTTTCGAATCTACAGCAACCAACCTGACAGCAGATGATACAAATGGAGCAATAAAGGACATATTTGTCCGTGATCGTAATACAAACGAAACCACCCGTGTATCTGTCTCTTATAATGGCGATCCTGTAAATGGCGCCAGTTCAGCACCATCAATCAGTTCAGACGGCAGATATGTTGCGTTTGAGTCAACGGCCAACAATTTAGCAGCCGATACCAATGGAGTCACTGATATATTTGTATATGACCGCAATGCCGAAATTACCACCCGGGTATCAGTTTCCTCAAGTGGCATTCAGGGGGATATCGGCAGTTACTCGCCTTCTATCAGTTCGGACGGCCGGTATATAGCATTTGAGTCAAGCGCTACCAACCTTGTATTAGGCGATACGAATGGGGCAAAGGATATTTTTATCTATGACCGTATTGAGGGCATAACAACACGTGTTTCAGTTGATTCTTCCGGAATCCAGGGCAATAGAATAAGTTCTGCTCCCTCCATCAGTTCAGACGGCAGATATGTTGCGTTTGAGTCTTATTCCGACAATCTTATTGATAGCGATACAAATGGAGTTAAGGATATATTTGTTCATGATCGGGATACCGACAGCGATGGTATCTTAGATGAGCCTGACGCGATTTTGAATATCCTTGTGTCTGTTAAAACCGACGGCACCCAGGGAAATAGTAATAGTTATCAACCGTCTATAAGTTCAGACGGTTTATATGTGGCCTTTGAGTCAATTGCCACTAATCTTGTAATTGATGATACAAATGGACTCAAGGATATATTTGTAAATGGTCCCTGATGAGGTAGGGGCAATTCATGAATTGCCCCTACGGCCGTTCGCCCTTACAATTATTCCTTAAACAAGGTCTCGCTGCCGTTGCCTTCGTCCTCGTCCTGTTCAGCAAAACGTGCGATGCTTACAACCTTATCGTCTTCTGCAAGGTCTATAAGCCTTACTCCCTGTGTGGCCCTTCCTATTGTGGAAATATTCGATGCCTTTAAACGGATTACTTTACCGCTGCTTGCGATAATTATTATCTCATCATCGTTTGTCACCTGAAGCACTCCGACGACCTTGCCGTTCTTGGGTGTTACCTTTATCGTAAATATTCCCTTGCCCCCCCTGCTTTGCAAACGGTATTCTCCTGCTTTTGTCCTTTTTCCGTAACCTTTCTCCGTAACCGTTAAAAGGGTTGTATCGTCATCAAGTATATCAACAGAGACAACTTCATCATCCTGCTTTAACCTGATCCCCCGCACACCGTGAGCAACACGTCCCATTTCCCTTACATTATCTTCATTGAACCTTATGGACAGTCCATTTCTGGTGCTGAGATTTATGTCCTTCTTTCCGTCAGTCAGCCGGACGCCAATGAGCTCATCATCCTCATCAAGTTTAATGGCGTTAATGCCTTTTGTCCGGGGATTGCTGTAGGCTGTTAGAGATGTTTTTTTGACCACGCCTTTTTTCGTTGCCATAAAGAGAAAGGTATCTTCCTTGAATTCCTTTATTGCAAAGACCGCGGATATTTTTTCATATTGTGATAACTGTAAAAGGTTTACTATCGCCTTGCCCTTTGCAGCCCTCCCCATTTCAGGGATCTGATACACTTTAAGCCAGTAAAGCCGTCCGAAATTTGTGAAGAAAAGCACCTGGTCGTGCGTTGACGCAGTAAAGAGGCGTTCTACAAAATCCTCCTCCCTTGTTTCCATTCCGAGCGATCCTTTTCCGCCTCTCCTCTGGCTTCTGTACTGCGTGAGGGGATTCCTCTTGATATAGCCGTTATGAGAAATGGTAACCACCATTTCCTCTTCCTGAATGAGGTCTTCAATAGTTATCTCCTCTGCCTCCTCTGCGATTTGAGTGCGCCTCTTGTCCGCGTATTTTTTCTTTATCTCGAGTAGGTCTTCTTTGATGATATTGTCGACAAGCGTGGGGCTTGCGAGGATCGCTTTAAGGCGTTCGATCTCCTTGATCGTATCGAGATAGTCCTGAATTATTTTTTCTCTCTCCAGACCGGTCAGCCTCTGGAGTCTCATCTCGAGGATGGCCTGGGCCTGGATCTTTGTCAGGGGGAATTTACTTATCAGGCCTTCGAGCGCTTCCTCGGGATTCTTTGACTTGCGTATTAAGGAAATAATCGCATCAAGATTGTCGAGTGCGATCTTTAGCCCTTCGAGGATATGAGCCTTCTCTTCAGCCTTCCTGAGTTCAAACTTTGTTCTCCTGACAATGACATCCCTTCTGTGCTGGAGAAAATACGATAGCATCTGGGCTAAGTTCAACACCTTTGGCTGACCGTTGACGATCGAAAGCATTATGATGCCGAAGGTGGTTTCCATAGGTGTGTGTTTATAGAGCTGGTTCAGGACCACCTGTGCAATCTCGCCGCGTTTGACCTCCATGACTACCCTTATGCCTTCCCTGTCAGATTCGTCCCGGAGATCAGAGAGTCCTTCGATCTTCTTTTCACGCACAAGCTCTGCGATCTTCTCAATCAACCGTGCCTTGTTGACCTGATAGGGCAGCTCAGTGATAATAATGCTTTCTCTGTCACCCTTTTGCGGTTCAATGTCCACTTTGGCCCTTATCTTCAAATGTCCCCTGCCTGTATGGTAGGCGTCGATGATCCCTTTTCTGCCGTGAATAGTGCTGCCTGTCGGGAAATCAGGTCCTTTAACTTTTTTCATTAATTCTTTAATGGTGACGTTGGGATTTTCGATCATCATCACAAGCCCGTCAACGATCTCTCCGAGGTTGTGCGGAGGGATATTGGTCGCCATGCCGACTGCGATACCGGAGGAACCGTTGATAATAAGATTTGGAATCTTTGAGGGAAGGACAACAGGCTCTTCCGTGGTCTCATCAAAATTCGGGGTAAAATCCACTGTCTCTTTGTCGATATCAACGAGCAATTCTTCGGCAAGTTTTGTAAGGCGTGATTCCGTATAACGGTATGCTGCCGCAGGGTCGCCGTCAATTGAACCGAAATTGCCCTGACCGTCAACAAGCGGATAACGCATGTTAAAATCCTGGGCCAGTCTCACAAGCGCGTCATAAACTGCTGAATCGCCGTGCGGATGATATTTCTTCAGGACCTCTCCGACCACACCGGCGCATTTGGAATATTTTTTCGTCGGCAGAAGCCCTTCTCTTAACATCGCATACATTATCCTGCGCTGCACCGGTTTCAAACCGTCTCTCACGTCAGGAAGCGCCCTGCCCACGATTACGCTCATTGCGTAATCAAGGTATGACGTCTTCATTTCCTGTTCAATATTTATTGTCAATCGCGCCATTTATTCTCCTTCATATTCAAAGATAAAAAATACAAACATCTCTTCCGTATAACAGAATGAAATTTTACAATGGAATGTTTTAAATTACTAATAAGGTCAAAAGTAAGAATACATAAATGTCATTCCCGCAGTCTGTTGAGCGGGAATCCAGACAGATAAAGAACTGGATGCCCGATTAAAGACTTCGGGCATGACGAGTTACTTATGACCGCATTAATAAGTCTAAAATTATAACATTTTTAAATGGAGAAAAGGCGTTTTTTTCATCAAAATTTGGTATGAACATCTTGTAATCTTTTGTCTTTGTATGCGAGTATAAGTGCGTGCATGCAATCTCACTTCAATCAGGCAGTAACGGCAACTGTATTTACGTTGAAACAGAAGGGGTGCAACTTTTGTTTGATGCCGGCATAACCGGTGTCGAGGCCTCACGCAGGCTTGCAGCCTACGGCCGTGATATAAAAGATGTCGATGCCCTGATAATATCGCATGACCATGCGGACCACGTGCGTTATGCAGGCGTTTACCAGAGGAAATTCGGCCTGCCTGTTTTCATTACCCCAAAAACTCTGGACATCTCTTCAACAGGTCACAGGCTCGGGCGGTTGAATAATGTTAACTACTTTCAGGCGGGGGAAGAAATTCAATTCGGAGAGGTCTCTGTTCAGACCATTCCTTCCCCTCATGACGGTATTGACGGCGTGGCATTTGTAGTCTCTTGCCATGGGAAACGACTGGGCATACTGACTGATCTCGGACATGTTTTTAAGGAACTCTTTGCAGTAATGGCATCGCTTGATGCGGTTTTTATTGAAAGCAACTATGATCCTGAAATGCTTGTTAGGGGGCCGTATCCCGCTTTCCTGAAAAGGCGCATTCAGGGACCGCAGGGGCATCTTTCAAATGTGGAATCGGCAGGGCTGCTTCAGGCAGGCTGCCGGCTGAAATGGGCCTGCCTTGCACACCTCTCAATAAACAACAATAATCCCGTGACAGCACAAAAGACCCATCGTGAGATTTTAGGTGAGAACCTTCGTTTGTATACCGCAAGCCGTTACACGGCTACAGGGATATTGAGTGTATAAATATTTTTGAGTGATTCTATAAAGTATTTACACTCTTAACCTATTGAAATGTTGCACTTTAGCACTATTGCTCTATAATATTTACATTAACCCGAATAATGCAATTATTAACAGTCTCAAAATAGTATTTACAAACTGTTGGCCTTTGTCTGTCATGCCCGAGGACCTTTATCGGGCATCCAGAAAATAAGAACTACTGGATTCCCGCTAAAGACATGCGGGAATCGCTTATATTAATGTACAGACTATTATGAGAACCTTAATAACCACAGAGAACACAGAGTTTTAAAGCTGATAGCTGACAGCTTATTTAAATGCATTTTGGGGTTAATTGATGAGGAGTACGAGATGGTTATGAACAACAAAAACGAAGAATTGCAGAATTATCTTAAGGACTACTGGGAGCACAGATTAAAACATAACCCCACGTTTGCGACTTATATCGGCGATCACCGTTATGATGACGCGCTTGAAGACCTGTCGGAAGAATCGATTACAGCGCAGGCTGGTTATTATAGAGACCTCTTATCGAAAACCGAAGAAATCGATACAAACCTCCTGACACCGGAAAATAAATTAAATTACCACATCTTCATAAATACACTTCATAATTATATTCTGATGTATGGATACAAGACCCATTACATCCCCATGGATCAGATGTCAGGCCCCCATATCGATTTTCCCCAGCTCATTGAATTTCATCCCTTTACCACTCGGAAGGACTTTGAAAATTATATTGCCCGGTTAAATGCATTTCCGCATCTGATAGAGCAGGTTATTGAAAACCTGCAAAAAGGGATACAGCAGAAAATTACAGCTTTTAAAAAGAACATGGAACTTGCCGCAGTTCAGGTTGAAACCTTTACAACATTTTCCACTGAGGATAATCCTTTGTTCAGCCCTGTCCTAAAGATGAAAGAAGAATTTTCCACGCAGGATAAAGAAGAATTAACTGCTTCAATAAAGGAAGCAATTTCCTCCCATGTAACACCTGCCTACATGAAACTGTATCAATATCTGAGCAACGAATACATAAAACACTGCAGGGAAAAAGAAGGTATCTGGGCTTTGCCTGACGGGATTGATATGTACAGGTTCTTTTCACGGTATCACACAACCACTGACCTGTTACCTGAAGAGATACATGAAATCGGCAAGAACGAGGTGGAAAGGATCGGAAGCGAGATAAGAAAGCTCATGCAGAAGATCGGATTCAGCGGAGGCATAAGGGGGTTTGCCGATTATGTGAAAGAAAAAAAGGAGCTTTATCCGAAAAACGGTCAGGAGATCCTTGATGGTTACAGGGCTATTCTGTCCCAAATGGATAAAAGGCTCCCTGATTTTTTCAGAAGACTGCCAAAGGCCCAATATGACCTTAAAGAGATAGAAAAATACAGGGAACAATCGGCGCCGGCCGCTTATTACTACCCGCCGCCCAGGGATTTTTCAAGGCCCGGTTATTTTTATGCCAACACATACAGGCCGGAACAGAGACCAGGATTCATCATGGAGGCGCTGTCTTATCACGAGGCGGTTCCCGGCCATCACCTCCAGATAGCGATTATGCAGGAGTTGGAAGACCTGCCTGATTTCAGAAAATATGAAGGCTCTACCGCTTTTATCGAGGGATGGGCGTTATATGCGGAAAAGCTTGCAGGGGAAATGGGTTTTTATCAGGATGATTTCTCTGAATACGGCAGACAAAATTTTGAAATATGGAGGGCTGTCAGGCTTGTGGTTGATACGGGTCTTCATTATTACAAATGGAGCCGTGAAGAAGCAATAAAATATTGCAGGGAAAATTCGGGCGAAGAAGATCATGAAATAGAAGTGGAGGTAGACCGGTACATTGCCATGCCGGGACAGGCGCTGGCGTATAAGATAGGTGAGCTGAAGATTCTTGAGTTGAGGGAAAAGGCAAAGAAGGTTCTCGGTTCAAGGTTTGACATTAAAGAGTTTCATGACAGACTCCTCGAACACGGCGCCCTGCCCCTGAATATATTGGAAACAGTAATGAATATTTGGGTGAAAGGGTGAGCTAAATTTTTGCCCTTCGTTCTTTCAATTTCTTTACTTCCTCACTTCCCGGCTTCCGCACTTTTGCACTATGGCTCTATTATTCTTTGGCACTTCAGTAGCTGTTTTCTGGTAAAATAACCCATGCTGCTGAATCATGTCGGCGTCATTAACAAAAGCAGAGAAGACGCTCTGAGTTTTTACAGAGATTTTTTAGGGTTTGTTCTTACGAGAGAAGTTACTGTCTCAAAGGAACTGTCAGCGCAGTTGTTCGCTGTTTCGCAGGATATCCCTATGCTTGTTTTTGAGAAGGACGGGATAAAGATCGAGGTATTCATTTATCCTGAATGTAAACAACCTGTTCCGGATATCAGACACACCGGCCTTTCACTGGAGAATTTTTCAGAAATTATAGAAAAGGCCCCCAAGGCCGGTATCGACCTTATTATTGGCAAAACAAAAGACAAGACTGTCTATTTCATCAAGGATTTCTCAGAAAATCTTATAGAAATAAAACAGGGGTAATCATGTTAGCTGTTCTTCTGCGTTTCTGAACTTTTGCACTTTTGTTCTTTTGTACTATGGCTCTGTGGAACTGTTGTACTTCTGTACTTTTGAACTTTTGCTCTATGGCACTATTCTTCTATGTATGAATATCAAAGAAATAAACTTTACTTTGCACAAATTGCAGACGGGATAAAGGAATTAGGAGCCCAGGAACTGTCTGAACTTGGTGCGCTGGATATTACCCCCGAATATGGGGGGATTTATTTTAATGCCGATAAAGAAGCGCTTTACCGGATCAATTATTCCGCAAGACTTGCTTCAAGAATACTTGCACCTCTCGTGTCGTTTAATTGCCGCACTACCGACGAATTATACAAAAAGGCAAAACAGATAAACTGGACGGATTTTATTTCTCTCAAAAACACATTTGCTGTTTTCGGCAATGTATCAAACAGCAAAATAACTAATTCACATTATGCATCTCTTTGTTTGAAAGACGCAATTGTCGATTCATTCCGGGAAATATCCGGAAAAAGGCCCGATGTTGACTCGGGAAATCCGGATATATGGCTAAACCTCTATATAAGAGATGACGAAGCTGTTATCAGTATGGACACATCAGGAGGTTCTCTTCACCGGCGGGGATACAGGAAAGATTCCCTCTCCGCTCCAATGCAGGAGACTGTTGCCGCGGCGATTATCAGATATACAAAATGGGACGGATCTGTCCCGCTTTATGATCCTATGTGCGGTTCCGGGACTTTACTCAGTGAAGCGCTGCTGCATTACTGCAAAATTCCATCCGGTATTTTTCGTGATAACTTTGGATTTGAATTCTTGCCGGACTATGATAATTTACTCTGGACAAATGTAAAAAAAGAACAGGACCGGCAAATCCGCAATTTGCCGGAAGGGCTTATTGCCGGAAGTGATATATCTCCGGAGGCTATTGAAATATCAGGGACCAATATCCGGAACTTGCCGCATGGAGAAAGAATAAAACTTGAAGTACTTGATTTCAGAAATAGCGAAGGTCTGAAGAATGGTGTTATCATAACAAACCCTCCTTACGGCATTCGTATGGGAAACAGGCAGGCGCTTGATCTTCTTTACGAAGCACTCGGGGATTTTTTGAAGCAGAAATGTAAAGGTTCTGCCGCCTATATTTATTTCGGTGAACGGGAATTTATCAAAAAGATCGGCCTGAAACCGGCGTGGAAAAAGCCGTTGAAGACAGGCGGTCTTGACGGAAGATTGGTGAAGTATGAGTTGTTTTAATGACAAATCAGCTTTCAGCCATCAGCGGTCAGCTTTTTTTATTAGCTGTATGCTGACAGCTGATCGCTCATAGCTATTTATGGAACTGAAAAGCAAAACAAAAAAGAAAAGAGAAGCCGAGGCCTTGCAGGAGCTTGGAGTGCAGCTTGTGAAATTGCCTGCTGCACAGATCGAAGACATTGATCTGCCGGTAGAAATCTACAATGCCGTTACACTTGCAAAAACACTGAAGCGCGGCGCACTTCGAAGGCAGTTGCAGTATATTGGCACATTGATGCGACAATATGATCCTGCGCCTGTTCAGGAAGCCCTTCACAACATTGAAGAGGGCAACTATAAAAAAGCCGCTGCATTTAAAGAGACAGAAAAATGGCGGGAAGAACTTATAGCCGGGAACGAACTGCTTGCAGAAAAAATAATAAAAAAATATCCAGATTCAGACAGACAGCAATTAACTCAACTCGTTCGAAACGCCATAAAGGAAAGAGAAAGCAATAAGCCTCCCAAAGCATTCAGGGCCTTATTCCGTTATCTGGAGAAGATCCGATCTGAAAAATCTGATTTGTAAGTGGGTCTTTGTGATAGGAAGATGCAGTATAACGAATTCATATTGCGCTGAAAAAATTTATCTATAATGGAATTCTCATATTTAGGATTGCCGCTAAATATCCTCAGAATTTGTTTAGACTGAAAATTGTTGACAGTTTGCATATATCAACGATTTCAATTATGTTCCAGGGGGCTTGATTTCTTCCAGCAATCGTTAAGAGAGCCTATAAAAAGAAAGTGGAAATTTTAATTCTGGATATTTATTCTGAATCTTTACGCGTGTATTTTTTACTTGCCTTTGAAAATAGTACTCTTGTATTATTAAATATTATTCAATCCAAATATCAGGAAAATTATTTGTGCTGTACTTGCAGATAGAGAATGTGTTGTAAATAAAGCAATTAGTCTTTTAACGAAGCAATAACATTCAGCAATTAAAGATAATTATTTTTCCAATATGCCCCCGTCTGCCAAATATCTGTTATACAAAAGACAGCCTGTAAATTACTTATGTAAAGCCTAAAAACTTATATGGATATCGTGAATGAAAAACTATAAAAGGACTATGTTGCTTTACTCTTTGATTTGCTTTTTAATGTTTATCTGCACGGTAGAACTAATTTTACGTACTACTCATATATTTAATGTAAATATATCATGCAGCGAACCAGATCCATTTCTGAGTTGGCGGCCAGCTCCTCATTGTAATTATTGGTATAACAAAGAAAATGATCACCCGATAACATGGAAATATAATAGCTATGGATGGAGGGATAAAGAACGATCGATTGAAAAACTACCAAACACTTACAGGGTTGCAATAATGGGAGATAGTTATGTTGAGGCAATGCAAGTTGAATTAGACCGTACTTTTTCAGCATTAACGGAGAATCAGTTAAATGAGGAGAAAGGAATTAAAGTTGAAATATTAAATTTTGGACGATCCGGTTTTACCCAAACAGAAGAACTATTCATTCTGAAGAACGATATTGAAAAGTTTTCTCCTGATATGGTGGTTCTGTTCTTTCTGCCGCAAAATGATATTGAAGATGTGAGCAGAGAAACGTCTCCAGATTTAATGCGTCCATTTTATAACGTCATAGATAGTGGAGAGTTAAGTTTAGACACATCTTTTACCGAAATGCCTAGATATAAAATTAGATGTCTCATAAATAGGGTCAAACGCCATTCAGCGATAATATCCCTTATCACAGGGAGGTATGATGCTTTCAAAGTGAAATCAATAAAGAAAAACATACTCGGATATAAAGAAAGAGAAAACCAGTCAAATCGACTGGATGGCTTTCTAAGTCTCTGCACCAATGATCCAGATCCAAAGTATCTAAGAAGTTACGCACTGAATAAATTACTAATTAAAGCGATAGCGGAATATTGCGGGAAAAGAAGTATCCATTTCATGCTGGTGACAATAGACAATGTGGCATATATTCCAGATATCGAAGAAAAATACAAGTCTATTAATCCTTCATTTGATGGAAATTTCTTTGAGGATGATTTAAAAAGTTATTCACAATTACTCAAAATAGACTATCTTGGATTACAGAGGATATTCAGACAATTTTATGAAAATGAGATGATATCTTTACATTGGGATCATTGGAATTATCGAGGTCATGAAGTAGTAGCAGATGCACTAACTGAAAAATTAAGATCAATAATTTTTTCTGATGCAGAACAAAAAAAGAATAAAACACTTAGCCTATCTTCCGCAGTTCATAAGTAAGAGGGTCGGGTCTTGAAATTTGATTTATTACGGGGTAGAGACGAAATCTTTACACTGCATCTTCCTTCATGGCGAAGTGTCTGTGCATCTTTTAGGGTGAAAGATTAAATGCTTCGCAGGTTGGGAGTTGGATCAATTTGTCTTGCGGATAAAGTAATTAAATCCTTGCCTGGCGATGTCTTCGCCGGACTCTTTTGCCCTCTCTAAACTTTCATATTTCCCTGCAACAACTATATAAAATGTTCCTTTCGATTCTGTTGTTTCTTCATATCGATAGCTTGGATATCCAAGTCTAAGTAGTTTATCTACGTCTTCAATTGCATATTGCTCTTGCCTGTAGGAACCGGCATATACGATATAGAATTCTTTACTATTTGAAGGAGCAGGATTCAAATTTGCCACTACGAGGGCATCAGAAAATCCCCCCTTTTCCTGTGTCTGCTTCTTATTCTGCCGTGCTGAATCCGAAAGCATGGTCTTCCAGTAAGAAATATCAAAGGGAGCGATGCGCTGAACAATGTGAAAGCCGGATTCAGTTTCAACGGTAACAGGTGGGGAGAAAGCCTTATTTTCAGTCAATGCCTGCACAATGTCTGGATGGAGTTCTGAGGGGGCTAATTTGCCAAGATAGCCTCCTACATTCAAATTCCTGTTCATGTCTTCTGCCGTTGCAACGTCTTCAAAGAGTTCTCCTGCCTCAATTCTCTTTGCTACCTCTTCAGCCCTGCTTTTCGTATCCACAAGGATCTGCCTGATATATAGATCCTCTCCAATATAAACGCACAGGTCTTTATTTGGGTCCTCAGAGACGGCGCTAAGTTTCATGAGGAGTTCTCTTCCTCTATGGCCGAGGCACTGGGATCTTTTTACGAACATCCATGCCATGCCATAGTCTTTTTTGCGATAGAAGATTTCACCGAGATAGTAATAAGCGTTGGCAAGACCGGGGTTTCTCGCGATAACTGCCATGAATTGCTCTTTCGCATTATCAAGGGTGTTTTTTGCAAGATAGGCAATCCCCAGCTCCAACCTCAGTAATTCTGAATGGGGAGACAAAGAAACCGCTTTTTCCATGTCACTTACAGCTTTATCCAGAAATCCGAGATGGTAATGAAGGAAAGATAATTTCCTGAATAAATCCGGATCGTTCGCGTTTTTCTGAAGAGCCTGTTCATATTCATTAACGGCCATGAAATACTGGTTATTGCGGAAATACCTGTCTCCCTCCTGTATATGGGAATCCGGAGAAATTACGGGTTCATCAGCCAGTGAGAGGGCGGGACAGAGAGGTATCAGACATATGATAATAGTAATAATTTGAAACAGTGTTTTCATGTCTTTTATATATGTTGAATGTAAAATTGTATATGCACAGGAATCCTCCTGTCAACTAATCGTTTCTTCAATTGCACTTTTCTTATGCACCTGCTAAAATTATCGCATCGTCCGGGTTCCGGCTCACAGTCTATGACTCACATAGAATTATGCCGGTGAATACCCAAGTTCTTTAAAAAAAGGTGGAGGAGGGAATCTATGAAGAGGACGCTTACAGTAATGTTTCTCGTATTTATCCTTGCCGCAGTGACATTCGCTCAGACAGGAGTGAAGAAGAGGCGGCCCTTGCCCTTTGAATACGGCAGGGTGGTAATTAATAATTATTCAGAGAAGGCCGGTTTAGCGCCCGTAGTATTTGACCACTGGCTTCACCGCGCAAAGTATACCTGCAGGCTCTGTCATGTTGACATCGGGTTTGCGATGAAATCAGGGGCGACCGCAATCAAGGCATCTGACAATATCAGTGGCTACTACTGCGGTGCGTGCCATAACAAAAAGCCTGGCCCCGATGGGAAGAAAGTATTTGAATCGTGCTCAACTACAGTACCCCCGGAAGAGAAGACCAGATGTCTGCGATGCCACTTTCTCGGGAAGAATGTGAAGCCGGAATATGACTTTGTTAATTTTACCGAACGTTTTCCGAAAGGACGGTTTGGGAACGGGATTGATTGGGAAAAGGCTGAAGCTGAAGGCCTTGTCAAGCCGATCGATTTTCTTGAGGGAGTCTCGATAAAGAGACAATCTCTCGCCGTACAGAAGGATTTTTCTCTCTCGCCAAAGCTGGAGGGAATGCCCGACATCATATTTTCCCATAAGAAGCATACAGTGTGGAGCGGATGCGAGCTTTGCCATCCGGAGATATTCATTGGAGTGCAAAAGGGCACAACCAAGTACTCCATGATAGAGATATTTAGTGGGAAATATTGCGGCGTCTGCCATACCTCGGTTGCGTTTCCTTTGACCGATTGTCAGAGATGCCACACGAAGGCGGTTCAGTAATAATATTTTCAGGAGATAATTAAATGAAGAAGCTGAGAATTTTCTTCCTTTTACTCGCTGTGGCGGTTATCGCCTCTGTCTCTCATTTGAAAGTGGAAAACTTGCTTATGGCGGCCGATCCTGTTCCTGCACAGGAAGACTGGAAGAGCGAATTCGAAGCTGTCTGCTCGAAAACACAGGACGCTATGACTTTTAGCACCGATGAATTGAAAAACCTCATTGCGAGATGTGATAAATTGAAGCCTCTCATCGATAAGCTCGATGAATCGCCGAGAAAGGTCTATCTCAGAAGACTCCAGCTCTGTAAAGACCTCTTTGTTTTTGTGCTCGAATCGAAAGAGAGGAAATAAATAATAAGTTTCACGCATTAAATAAATTGACATTAACAATTAGTGTCGTCATTCCCGTGAAAACGGGAATCCAGTGTTTTTAAGGACTTCTGGATACCCGCCTTCGCGGGTATGACAGCAAATGTAACATTATTAATTTCGTTTGTATTAATATAACCAATAAAACTAATAGAACTAATAAAACGAATCCACTCTTTATACTTGCTCCAGTTTTATGAATAAAATGGGTTAGGTTAACGCCTCATGTCAGGATGGCATTTCTTGCAATCATCCAGAGGAAATGCTATGCGCAGGTGACAGACAGCGCAGGACTCGCCCTTAAGCATGTTGCTCATCCTTAAACTTCCCGTCGTCTTCTTCTTTATGTTAAACAGCTCCGGATGGCAGCTCGAGCAGTCCAACCACTGCTCATGGGTTTTGTGAGGAAAGACAGCGGATGGAATTCCGGCCATTTCTGCCTTTAGCACGAGAGTCTCAATATTCACCAGTTCCCTGGCGCCGGCCGAAAGACTATCCTTCGGCTTTATTAATCCCTCTTCCAGGGCCTTGGCCCAGTTTATCTCATTGCCGAACTTGCTCTTCGGCAGTTTATCCAGTAGTTCGTGAAACTTTTGCCTGTTAGGGCTTGAATCAGCATTGTGGCATTTACTGCAATTTTCCCCGTCCTCGCCCTTCGGCGCAAACGAATCCTTTCCATTATGGCAAGTGGTGCAGTACTTCCCTTTCATCTGTCCGTTATCGCAGATAATAGGCGTATCATTGGATTTCATTGAGAACTCAAGCTCGTAATGACATACCCTGCAGGTGTATTTAACTCTGTGAACCCAGTGTGAAAACACTACTGGAGTGACATGTTTTTCCCTTGATACTCTATCTATCAGGACGTCGCCATAGTCTTCAGGAGATGGTAAGGGAGGAAGTTTAAGCAGCCCCTCAGCAAACGATAGCTCCGGAAGCAGGAGAATACTCAATAAGAGAAGCATATAATAACTTTTCATCTTTGTTGACCTGTAGAGCATACTCTATATATCCAGATTCCTCGCCTCAAGTGCGTGCCGTTCGATGAAATCTTTTCTCGGCTCCACCTGGTCGCCCATGAGGGTGCTGAATATTTCCTCGGCTTTTATGGAATCCTCTACACTCACCTGCAGCAAGGTCCTTTTTTCGGGATCCATCGTAGTCTCCCAGAGCTGATGGGGGTTCATTTCTCCAAGTCCCTTGTATCTTTGTATGGAGATGCCTTTTTTTGCTATGGAGAGTATGTAATTAAACAGTTCTCTTGAACTGCCGAACTCGTGTGTTTCCCCGTTGTGTATGACCTTATAAGGCGGGTGTCCAAGTCCTTTGAGTTCTGTGAAGAGTTTTGTCAATTCCTTGAAGTCCGGTGACGCAAAATAGTCTTCATCAATAGTCAATGTGAGCCCGGCCCTTTGCAGCTCGATCCTTTGGGATTGATGCTCCTCGTCAACCCTTATTTCTTCGGACAGGTCCGGGAATTCCTTCTTTAGTTTCTTTACAAGGTCTTTGACATCTTTCTCATTTTTTAACAAGTCCTTGTTCAGGTCATAATGGAGAAGCGCCTTGATTACTGCCGTGTCGTTTTTCCTCCTGGTAAACCATTCAAGCAGTCTCTCGAATTTGGAGAGGTTCTTGATATACGGCATTATCGCTTTTCCGGCAAGTTGTTTGCCGTTATGTATTTCAATCTCATCAACGGCAAGCTCAAACAACATGTTCTCAAGCAGGCCTTCGTTTTGTATATAACGTTCTGATTTGCCTTTCTTCACTTTGAAGAGCGGCGGCTGGGCTATATAGAGATACCCCTTCTCAATAACCTGCGGCATCTGCCTGAAAAAGAAGGTGAGCAGCAAAGTCCTTATGTGTGCTCCGTCAACATCAGCATCGGTCATGATGATAATTTTGTGATACCTCGTTTTATTAATATCAAAATCTTCTGCCCCTATACCTGTGCCGAGAGCGGTTATCAAAATCCTTATCTCATCTGAACCGAGCATCTTGTCAAAGCGTGCCTTTTCCACATTCAGTATCTTGCCTTTCAGAGGCAGAATGGCCTGATTGTGCCTTTGTCTTCCCTGTTTTGCGGAACCGCCTGCAGAGTCACCCTCAACAATGAACAGCTCGCTCAATTGAGGATCTTTTTCTGCGCAATCAGCCAGTTTGCCTGGAAGTCCGGTGTCTTCAAGAGCGCCCTTTCTCCTGGTCAGCTCTCTCGCCTTCCGTGCAGCCTCTCTTGCGCGTGCTGCCTGAATCGCCTTCTCAATAACCTTTCTGACCACTGAGGGGTTCTGTTCGAAATAACTTCCGAGTACATCGTTCACAACAGATTCAACAATGCCCTTCACCTCGCTGTTCCCGAGTTTGGTTTTGGTCTGCCCCTCAAACTGCGGATTGGGAAGCTTTACGCTGATAATTGCGGTCAGTCCTTCCCTTATATCATCACCGGTGATTGATTCTTTTTCGCCTTTTAACAAACCGGATGATACTGCATAGGTGTTAGCTGTCCTTGTGAGCGCTGATTTGAACCCGGCAAGGTGGCTGCCGCCTTCTCTTGTGTTTATATTGTTTGCAAAAGAATAAAGCGTCTCGGTATAACTGTCATTATATTGTAAAGCGACCTCTACCATGATGCCGTCTTTTTCCTTTGATATATAAATGGGTTTTGGATGCAGCGTGGTTTTACTTTTATTCAGATGCTCTACAAATGAAACAACTCCGCCCTCGTAAAAAAACGTCTCTTTTTTATTTGTGCGTTCATCAGTGATTGTGATTGTCAGTCCCTTGTTCAGAAAGGCGAGCTCCCTGAATCTGTTCACAAGGGTGTCATAATGAAAATCGCTTGTATCAAACACCTCGCTGTCCGGCTTGAAGGTTATCTTCGTCCCTTTGTTTCTTGTCTTTCCCACCTGTGTGAGCGGCCCTGCCGGGAAGCCTCTTTTGAAATGCTGTTCCCAGACCTGTCCGTTTTGTTTAACCTCAAGGTCGAGCCACTCAGAAAGCGCATTGACTACCGAGACGCCGACCCCGTGCAGACCACCCGAAATCTTATATGCCTTGCTTTCAAATTTTCCCCCGGCATGCAATTCTGTAAGCGCTATCTCGGCAGCGCTTCGGCCCTCGGGATCACCCGGGTGCTTGCCTGTCGGGATGCCTCTGCCATTATCAATAACTGTTATGCTTCCTTCAGTATGGATGGTAACTTCGATACTATCGCAGTAACCTGCAAGCGCCTCATCAACGCTGTTATCAACCACTTCGTAGACAAGATGATGAAGACCTTCAGAACTTGTATTGCCAACATACATGGCAGGCCTCATCCTGACGCCTTCAAGCCCTTTCAGTACTTTTATCTCTTCCGCGCCGTAGGCTTGTTCGTTTATTTTATCTGTCATGTACTCCCTTTCTGTTTATGTTAATTGTAGGGGCAATTCATGAATTGCCCCTACGCAATTTGCCACTCTACGTTCTCATCGGCATAACAACACATAAATAATCCCTGTGGCTTTCTTCAAGCACAAGGGTCGGACTTAACGGCTCCTGAAGCTCGACCACGACTAATTCTCCTTCCATAGCCTGCAGTATATCCATCAAATAACGGGCATTAAAGCCTATCGTTATTTGTTCCCCTTTATACTGGGCAGATATTTCTTCTCTTGCCTCTCCTATATCCGGATTCATTGAAATCAGAGTGATTTTACCCGGCTCTAAATCAAACCGGACTGCATTCGTTTTTTCCCTGCTCATGATCGAGGTCCTTCTCAGCGCCTTGAGAAACTCCATCTTGTCGATGACAACCTTCTTTTCATTGCCCTTTGGAATTACCTGATCATAGTTCGGGTATGTGCCTTCAATAAGCCTTGATGTTAATACAACACCGTTGATACTGAAAAATATGTGATTTTTGTCAATGTAAATTGTTATATCTTCAATACTTCCTTCAATGAGTTTTTTCAGTTCCAGCGCAGCCTTTTTGGGCAGGATTATCTTCTTTTCCTCGGATAATTTGCCTTCCAGATTTATTGTAATTAATGAGAGTCTGTGTCCGTCGGTACCGACAATTTTTAATTCAACATTCTTTTTCTTCGGGACTGCGTGCATAAGAAGGCCGTTCAGGGTATACCTCGTATCGCTCTCGCCGGTTGCATAAACGGTTTTTTCAATCATATTTTTCAGCTTGTCTGCGCTAAGACTGAGTTCTTCGGACTTCTTGAATTCCGGCAGCGCCGGGAAGTCTGTTTCAGGAAGACCCATGAGTTTAAAAGTGCTTTTCCCGGAAGTAACCCTGACCCAGTTGTTCTCCTGTGACTCAAGTAAAATATCGCCTTCAACTTCCCGGGCTATCTCAAAAAGTTTTCTTGCAGGGATGCAGAGGCTGCCTTCTTCAAGGATCTCAGCCTTTAGAGGCCCTTTCAGTGCGATGTCAAGATCGGTTGCCATAAAAGACGCGGTCTTATTGACTTTCAACAGGAAATGGCTGAGGATCGGCATTGTAGTCTTTTTATCTACTATCCCCTGGATGCTTTGTAATGCATTCTGTATTTCTTCCTTTTGTATCTTCAGCTTCATCATATCCTCCTAAAATTATTGCATGAGGTTTTCGGTGCTAACCGCCCTTGATTTTTTTTATCAGGTAATCAATTTTCTTATCAAATTCTTCATCTTTTTTCCTGCGTTCTTCAATCAGCTTGCAGGAATGTATGACTGTGGAATGATCTTTCCCACCGAAGTTTTTCCCGATTTCGCTCAAAGAAGAATCGGTAAGATTTTTACTCAGATACATGGCAATCTGACGTGGGAAGGCAATATCTCGGGTCCTCTTTTTTGCCTTGATATCCTGCAGTTTCAGTCCATAATATTCACATACCTGTTTTTGTACATAATCAACTGTCAATGCCTTTTCCTCATCAAGAATAAGGTCCTTAAGCACCTCTTTTGTCATCTCAACAGTTATCGTTTTCCCGGTAAGAGAAGCATGCGCTCCAAGCCTTATCATGCAGGCCTCAAGGTCTCTGATATTCGACTTTATCTTGCTTGCCAGAAAGTAACTTACGTCTTCCGGTAATTGTATCCCCTCCATATCGGATTTTTTACCCAGGATTGCCATCTTCGTCTCTACGTCAGGAATCTGTATATCTGCAATCAAACCCATGCCAAACCTGGACCTGAGTCGTTCAGTAATCGGGGAAATATCTTTCGGCGGCCTGTCGCTTGAAAAAACAATTTGCTTATGTGCATCGTAAAGGGCGTTAAAGGTATGGAACAATTCTTCCTGGGTGCCGCTTTTGCCGGCAATAAACTGGATGTCATCTATTATAATGACGTCAAGATTCCTGTATTTAGCTTTGAACTCATCCATCTTGTCATTTCTCATGGAATATACAAATTCATTGGTAAACTGCTCTGCCGGCGCATACATTAGTTTAATATTAGACTGTTTATCAACTATCCTGTTGCCGATAGCATTCATGAGGTGGGTTTTTCCAAGTCCTACCCCTCCAAATATGAATAACGGATTATACGCCTTGCCGGGAGCATCGGCGACGGCCCTCGCGGCGGCATGGGCAAACTGGTTACTCGCTCCTACCACAAAACTGTCAAAAGTAAATTTAGGGTTGAGGAATATACCGCGGTTTGCGAGTTTGGCCCTTCTGTTTTCCTGTTTTGTCTCGATCTTCCTGAGGACCGGGTCTTCATTTCTTTCAAAGACCTTGAACTTGACGGACACTTCCTTTTTTAAAAACTTTTCAACAGTTTCAGGAATGAGCCCCGGGAAATGATCTTCAATCCAATCCCTAAAAAACTTATTCGGGACCTCAAGGATAATCTGCTGGTCCTGAAGCTCTATGAATTTTATAGGACGGAACCACAGATCAAAGGTCTGGCTTCCAACTTTGGCGCCAATGGCTTCAATGGTTTTTGTCCATGCTTCTTCTATATTCATGATTGCTCTTACCCGGTTAAATAACTTTTGAAATGACTATTATAGTTACTAACATATGTTAATAATTTGTTGATAACTTTCCCTGGCAGGAGAGTTAGCTATTATATATCATCTTCTTTATCAGAGGCAAGCTTTTTTTATGTTCTGAAGTAACCATTCAGTGACGGGGGGTAATTGTAACCATTCCATTAAATAAATAGCCGCAAAGTTTGCTTATCTCTGCTTAAATTCCATTTAATCTTCCGAATCAATTAGTTGTTTTCATTTATCGTGTTTTTTATCTTGACT
>JACRLN010000048.1 GCA_016215115.1 Nitrospirota bacterium | reverse complement strand
TCCAAGGACATTACCCTTGATCCTTCCCCCCTCTTGTTCCATAAAGATACCCCACCTCCTTAAAAAGAAGAAACCGCCCTGATTCAAAAAATAACATCTGAGGCGTGTTGCTTCCACCTTTCACTGAAGGGTTACATTTTGTTCTCCAACTACAAACCGGATATACTTTTAAAATATTCTTTCATTCGTCTAATAAACTTTCTTGAGTCCTTCACAACATTCTCCGCCGTTTCCTTGTCAATGATAATTTTAGCATTATAATCACACTCTTCTCTCTTCCTTCTTACATAATCAAATATCTTCCCGTATTCCACTTCAATAATTTTGTTCCTTATAAAGTACTGGTTGAAAGCTGCCTCTATACCGGAGTGTTTTGACCTTTCAAGTTTTCTCGTGAGCAAGACAGCGGTGGTAATGCTGAACAGTGAATAATATGCACGATTTACTGCCGCCCTGTATCTTTTGAGTGATAACAGTTCCCTGGCAGTCTTAATATCTTCTTCAGCCTTCTCTAAGCGGACTTTAATAAGCTCTCTTGTTTTTTCGTCCAAAGGTCGATCCCGTCCCTGCAAATGTTTTTGTAAAAGGGGTCTCTGTTATTTCTGTACCAATCATATGTGTCATTATCCATAACAAGCGGTGAAAGTACGACGTTATTCCTGAGCATTATTTCATAGGCAGACATACTGATTTCATCCTTTATTTTTGTGTTGCTGTCTGATATGACTATGAGGATATCCGCATCAGACTCTTTATCAGCCTCTCCACGCGCAACAGAACCAAACAATACGGCTTTCAGTATTTTTGAGCCATAACGTTTTTTCAATAACTTCATATAGTCGTCAATGGCTTTATTTATTTTTCTATTCATACGCTCCTAACCTTCGTCCACAATGATTTTATCAGCGCAGGCTGCCATTTATTATTTCCATTCCAATTGTCATACAAATTATATATTTTCCTGCTTTATTAAGACAATGATTTTTTTACAAGCTTGATTTTCATGACTGCTAATCAATTTACTAAATATCTCCACAACTGCAAACATAAATTCGCATAAATCCCTGCCAAAACATCATCCAGCATAATGCCTGCTCCTCCGGGGACAAGCTTCTCTATTTTTCTTATCGGCGGCGGTTTCAGGATATCGAATATCCTGAACAATATAAATGCCGCAATAAGGTAGCCGATGCCTGAAGGGATAAATAAGACAGATATCATATAACCGCAGAGTTCATCTATCACTATGTGCTTGCTGTCTTTTCCAAGTTGTTTTTCAGCTTGATGTGAAGTCAGCACTCCAAGCAAGAAGACAATCAGGCAAAATGCCAAAAGCCTGAGGTCCCCGGGTTTCAGAAGCAGCACAAAAATAAACCCTGCTGCAGAGCCGAAGGTTCCTGGGGCAATCGGCAGGTAGCCTAAGAAACCGAGGGTCGCGATGTATTTAAATATGGTTTGCAATGGTTAAATTACTATAATTTTAATTTAGGCGTCATTCCTGCCCCGTATCGGAGTACGGGGGAAACTCCAGAAGGAATCCACCCTTCGACAGGCTCAGGGTGACATAGCCTGTCATGGTGAGCTTGTACCATGGATTCCCGCTTAAGGACTGCGGGAATGACAGTGTTTAGCTTATTCCACACTCTTCCTATAAGAACCTAAAATGTAACCCCTTGTTTTATTCCTGAATAACTTTATACGAATGTGTTATTTTTGCAGCCTTCCCAAGAGTTGCGCCTACCGAGCAATATTTCTCAAGTGAAAGTTCTATGGCCCTCTTAACAGCATCTTCAGAAATATCTTTCCCGGTTACGACATATTCTATATGCATTTCTGTATACAAATGAGGATAATCTTTAGCCATCTCACCACTCACGTTTATCTCAAATTTGGTCACATTCTGTTTCTTCTTCCTTAATATCGAGATTACATCCATCCCTGAACAGCCTCCGAAAGCCATTGGGAGTAATTCCGATGGCTTTGAACCCGTGCCTTTGCCCCCGGCTGAAGGAGGCGCATCCATCACAACTGCATGACCTGTATCGGCAACGCCTAAAAATTGCATGTCCTGAACTAGAGTAACTTTAGCATTTGGCATAATAACCCTCCTGTAATAAAGAATCTATCCTCAGATTTTGAAAATCTGTGTAATCTTCTTCATATAATCTACGCAATCATCTCCTAAAATGTACGCAATTATCCTTTTTTTGTCAATTAAGTAAATCCTTTATTCCCTCTCCCCTTACCTTACTTGAAATCTGAGTGAGACAATGACAGGATTCCTATTTTTTTGATAAAAGAAGTATGATATAAATATCAAGGTGTAATAAAGGAGATATGAAATGAAAAGATTTTGTGTGTTATTTATCTTAATGTCGGTATTAGCGCTTACAGTGTCCCTGAACGGCACATATGCCGGTTCACAAAAGTCATCAACCGAATCAACTCAGGCAAATCAGGATATGTCCTCTCTTTCAGGTAAAGTTCTGGAATCAATGGATAGTGGTGGTTACACGTATATCAATATCGAGAATTCCGGCAAGAAAACATGGGTGGCTGTTCCTAAAATAAAAGTAACGGTCGGGCAGGATATATCTTTTCAGCCCGGAATGGTTATGACCAATTTCCAGAGCAAGACGCTTAACCGGACGTTCGAATCAATAGTCTTTTCAGGTGGAGTTACAGGACCACAAGGAAAAGAGTCTGTTAGTAATTCTGCGGATCATACTCCGCCAAAAGTTTCAACAGATAAGGCAATCAAAGTTGAAAAAGCCTCTGGATCTGATGCTTACATAGTAGCCGAGCTTTACGAAAAAAGCGCCGCACTTGATAAAAAAAATGTTGTTGTCAGAGGACAGGTTGTTAAGTTTTCACCTAATATCATGGGTAAGAACTGGATACACATTCAGGACGGAAGCGGAGATCCTTCAAGGGGTACCAATGATATTTTAGTTACATCACAAGAGACCGCTAACGCGGGAGATATTATAACGGTAAAAGGAACGTTATATAAGGATAAGGACTTCGGCAGTGGTTACAAATATGCTGTCATTTTGGAAGATGCCCGTATAAAAAAATAATATCAGCAGAATAGTGCATGAGCAGGGGCAGACATCTGTGTCTGCCCGCAATATATGATTTCTTGCATTGCTTTAAACGACAACATATACACCACACCCGCCTTCTCATACCGGAACATCCGTCGAAAGTAGATGATTTATAAAGATGTTATAAAAATGTTAAACTTAATCCTTGATATCTTCTCATACATCTTTCCAAGAATGTGTTCTACCGTGTCAAGCAGGTCACATCTAACTTGCCGGATTAAATAATGTGATGGGTAACGATATCGTCATGTTGATAAGAGAAGATTTTTATGGTAAATAAGTTTATAACTATATAAGTTGAAGGATTTTAAATGGAAAAGAACTTGCCTGCACTACGAATAGGTGATTTGACAATATCCCCTCCCATTATACAGGGTGGTATGGGCGTAAGGGTATCGCGCTCCGGTCTTGCTGCAGCGGTTGCCAATGAAGGGTGTGTAGGGGTAATTGCAGGTGTTGGTCTGGGGAAGTTTGAAAACCTGCCCCGTTCAGAATTTGAAGCTGTTAATAATGAGGCCTTAAGGGTAGAGATAAGAAAAGCTAAAAGCATGAGTAAAGGCATAATCGGGGTGAACTTAATGGTGGCCCTTTCTAACTATGAATCTCTTGTAAGAACTGCTGTGGATGAAAATATTGATTTGATCATATCCGGAGCAGGGCTTCCTTTAGAGCTTCCAAAATTTGTAGAGAAGGAAAATATTAAGCTGATACCGGTAGTTTCTTCAGTCAGGGCTTTAAAAATCATCTGTGATAAATGGAAAAGGAATTTTAATAAATTGCCGGATGCCGTAATAGTGGAAGGCAGCAAGGCAGGCGGTCACATTGGATATAATTTTCAGGATGTTGTTGAAGAAAAAGCCCCGGCGCTTGATGAGTTAATCGTTGAGATAATAAGATTTACCAGGTCCTTTGATCCGAATATCCCGGTAATTGCCGCCGGAGGAATTTTCAATGGCGAGGATATCGCCCATTTCCTTAAATTAGGCGCTTCAGGTGTACAAATGGGAACCCGTTTTGTTTGTACAGATGAATGTGATGTTCACGAGAATTTTAAAAGAGCATACCTGGCCGCCCGCAAAGAAGATCTTGTAATTATTAAAAGTCCTGTTGGTATGCCCGGCCGGGTAATTAAAAGTAAATTTGTTAAGGACATTCTGAATGGTAAAACTATGCCTGTTGCATGCAAGTATCGCTGTTTAAAAACTTGCGATCCGAAAACTACTCCTTACTGTATTGCCAAGGCCCTGACAAATGCGGCAGAAGGAAATCTTGATGAAGGCTTTGTGTTTGCCGGTTCTAATGCATACAGATGCACAGAAATTATCCCTGTCAAAAAACTGATTAATGAACTCGTTTCAGAGGCAAAGAAGTATTTATAGATATTCTTTTAAATATAAACCTGTATACGATTGTGCATGAGTGATGATTTCTTCAGGTGTTCCTTCAGCTACAATATAACCGCCTTCATCGCCGCCTGCAGGGCCCATGTCAATAATCCAGTCTGCGCATTTTATTACATCCAGGTTGTGCTCGACCAAAAGAACTGTATTTCCTGCCTCTACAAGATCATTGAGCACTTTAAGCAATTTTTTAATATCGTCCGGATGAAGTCCCACTGTAGGTTCATCAAGGATATAGAGATAATCCCTTCTGTTCAAAACGCCAAGTTCAGAGCAAATCTTCAGGCGCTGAGCCTCGCCGCCTGACAGTGTTGTGGCAGGCTGACCGAGTCTAAGGTAGCCAAGCCCTACTGAAGCCATTAACTTTAATTTATTTACCAATAAAGGGACGGATTTGAAAAATTCAATTGCTTCATCAACAGTAAGTTCAAGGACTTCATAAATATTTTTCCCGTTACTGGTTATGGTGAGAACATCTGACTTATATCTCCTGCCGCCGCAATCTTCACATTTTACATACAGGTCCTCGAAGAAATACATTTCAAGCCTTTGAAAACCGACTCCCTTGCATGTTTCACAGCGCCCGCCTGATGTATTGAATGAAAAGTGTCCGGGAGTATACCCAAGGACTTTAGACTGATGCTGATCTGCAAAAATTTTTCTTATGTGATCAAAGGCTTTTATGTATGTAACAGGATTAGAGCGCGGGCTTTTGCCGATAGGATGCTGATCTATGATCTTGACACCTTTAAGATATTCAAGCCCTGTTATGCTGTCAAACGGCTGGGGTGTTTCAAATTCTGTTTTAAAAAACCGGGCCAGCGCCTTATAGAGAGTGTCCTCTACTATTGTACTTTTCCCCGATCCTGAGACGCCTGTAATACAGGTCTGTGTCTGAAGAGGTATGGCTATACCAATATTTTTTAAATTATTACCTCGGGCTCCTCTTATCGTGAGTTTTTCCCCGCTTCCTTTTTTCCTGATTTTCGGGACTGGAATTGATTTATTATTTTTTAGATAATTAGCTGTAGGGGTATCAGTTTTCATGAAATCTGCTCTCCATCCTGAAAAAAGCAGCCTGCCGCCTTTATTCCCTCCCCCGGGCCCCAGCTCAACAATCCAGTCAGAAGAGTTTATGATGGCTTTATCATGTTCCACCGCAACAACAGTATTCCCGGCTGCGGCAAGTTCTTTCAATATTTCGGCAATCCTGTTAACATCTCCTGGATGAAGTCCCACTGTGGGTTCATCCAGAACATATAGTGTTCCCGTTAATCTGGATGCGAGCTGATTGGCAAGATTTATCCTCTGCGATTCACCTCCTGAAAGGGTCTTTGCTTCCCTGTTTAATGTAAGATATCCTATTCCAACCCGCATCAGAAAACTCAGCTTCAAATTAATCTGTCTGAGTATTTCAGATACCAGCTCACGTTCGTATTCTGTCAGGGCAAAAGCTGAAAAATAAACATTCAAATGAGCAACTGGCATGTTTGTCATCTGTGCAATATTAAGTCCTCCAACTGTAAATGCAAGCGCCTCCGGACGCAGCCTGTTTCCCTGACAATGTCTGCATGTTACCGCCTTTCTGTATCTGCTCAAAAACACACGGACATGAAGCTTGTACCGTTTATTTTCAAGCTCTTCAAAAAATGTATTCAGACCGTAAAAATCCGGAGCGCCTTTGAATATCAGATTCTTTGTTTCAGCAGAAAGATCTTTATAAGGGGCATTAAGTTTGATTCCATGCGACCTTGCGCCCTTTGTAAACTGCCTGTACCACCATTTATTTGACGGTTTGCTCCATGGCTCGATCGCTCCCTGTTCAAGTGACAGATCATTATCGGGAACGATACAGTCTTCCGAGTATTCAAGTATGTTGCCGAACCCCTTGCATACAGGACAGGCCCCGAGCGGGTGGTTAAAAGAAAAAAGAACAGGCTGCGGTTTCATGACTTCCAACTTGCATTCCCGGCATTTTAATTCGGATTGAAAAAGGAGGAGTTCATTGTTTTCCGCAAAATCTCCAACAATCTCTATCTTTACGCTTTTATTGCCATGTTCCCATGCTGTCTCAATTGAATCAGACAGGCGGGGTTCATTTTTTATGACAAGCCTGTCGAGGAGCACACAGAGTTTTGAGTTTTGAGTTTTGAGTTTTGAGTTATTGATAATTGATGAAATATCCCTGATCTCGCCATTTATCCATATTCTATTGAATCCTTTTTGCCTCAGGTCCTGCGGAGCTCCTTCAGTATCGAAAAATATCATCGCTTTTTTACCGGAATATTTCTCAACAAGTTCTTCTACCACTGAAGACGTAGTCCATGATTTTAAAGTACGTCCGCATTTGGGGCAGTGTGGTTGTGCGATCTTTGCATAAAGAAGCCGGAGATAATCATAAATCTCCGTGGTCGTACCGACTGTTGAGCGGGAGGTTTTGACAGGATTCCGCTGTTCAAGGGCGATAGCAGGTCTAATATTCCGGATAGCATCAACATCAGGGCGGTCCAGCTTTTCAAGAAAAAGCCTTGCATATGTTGAAAGGGATTCTATAAATCTCCACTGGCCTTCGGCAAAGATCGTATCAAATGCCAGAGAGGACTTGCCTGAACCGGATACGCCTGTTATGGTGATAAATGTATTGTGCGGCAGGCGGAGGCTTATATTCCTGAGGTTGTTCTGTCTCGCGCCTTCAATTATGAGCTCATGCCTGGACATCCTGATATTTTAACACAGGATATTTAAGGGTTTGGAATTTAGATAGTTTATAACTATTTAGTGTCTGTGTATAAATTGCAAGTTTTCAATTTCGTCATGCCCGAAGTCTGTAATCGGGCATCCAGAACCTGTTAAAAAAACTGGATTCCCGCTCAAAGGACTGCGGGAATGACGGTTCAATGTTTGACTTTATACACAGACACTATTTAATCAACCCTTCAACCCCCAGGTCCGGCGCAACACTTAAAAGAAGATGCACGGAATCTGTAAGCAGTATTATCCCAAAGCCTATTAACAGAAGTCCGCTGACGATCATTATCACCCTCATATATTTCTGTATTGCTTTAAAATGACTGAGAAAGGTATTTATCAGTAGCGATGTTGTTACAAAGGGTATTGCAAGCCCTGCGGAATATACAAGCAAAAGCTTAAAGCCGTACATGGCAGAGCCTGAGGTGCTTGCAATAAGGAGTATTGATCCAAGTATGGGTCCGATGCACGGCGTCCATCCGGCGCCGAAGGTCAGTCCGACAACAAGAGAACCCAAAACTCCCCTCGGTTTTGATTTGAGATGAACTCTCTTATCCGATGCAAGAAAATTCAGCTTAAGAAGGCCCATCACATAAAGCCCGAAGATAATGATAATTATCCCGCCTGTTATTCTTATCTGATCATAATAATATGAAAAGAGAGAACCTATGAAAGATGACGAGATGCCAAGCAGAATAAATATCGCGGAAAAACCAATTACAAACGCAGAAGAGTTAATTAGAGTGAGTTTTCTTATAAAGGCCCTATCAGCGGTCTTGAAGTCTTCAAAAGAAATCCCTGTAATATAGGAAACATATGATGGTATAAGCGGCAGTACACAAGGTGAAAGAAAGGAAAGTACCCCTCCCAGAAATGCTCCTATGTATCCCACGTTAGTCATTTTATATACTCCATTTTCATTTTTCTGCCTTCTGCCTTCAAATGACGGGCGCACTCTTTCTGACTTCCCTGTATCTTTTCAATGGCATGAGGGAGACAGTTAAGAATTACAGAGAGATTTTCTTTTACTGCAGCCGGGCTTCCGGGCAGATTAATAATTAATGTTTTCCCGCGCACCCCTGCGACAGCCCTTGAAAGCATAGCAAAGGGCGTCTTCTTCAACCCTCTGTAACGCATTGCTTCAGTTATTCCTGGTATTTCCCGCTTAATAACTTCACGGGTTGCATCGGGAGTTACGTCTCTTGGGGATAGGCCTGTACCGCCTGTGGTCAGAATAAGTTCAACTTTATTGCATAACGAAAGAAGTTTCTTCTTTATCAATTTTTTTTCATCAGGAAGGATATCATAACTTACCACTTTGGCATCAATCTTTTTTATCATCCTTTCAAGGGTTGGCCCGCTCATATCCTTTCGCTCGCCTTTTGCACCTTTATCGCTTAATGTTAAGATTGCAACTTTGATCATAAGTTAGCTTTCAGCGATCAGCTATCAGTGGCCAGCTTTTTTTGAGAAGTCAAAGTTTTTTAATTTATTAGCTGATCGCTGACTACTGACTACTTTATTACTTTTATCTCATCTCCTTTTTTAATCATCCCGCCTTTGAGGACTTTTACAAAAATTCCTTCCCTCGGCATTACACAGTCCCCGGCCTGCTCATAAATCGCGCAGCGGGAATGGCACAGCTTGCCGATCTGGCTCACCTCAACTTCAATGCCTTCCCCGATAATCATTTTTGTGCCGATCGGAAGGGTCATGAGTACAATGCCTTCGGTTGTAATGTTCTCAGCAAAATCACCGGGACCGACTTTCAGTCCTATATCCTGCATCTTCTTTATGCTTTCAAGCGCGAGCAGGCTTATCTGCCTGTGCCACTTTTCCGAGGCATGGGCATCACTCTCGATGCCGTAATTATCTCTTATGACAGCGGATTCAACGGCCTTTTTCCTCATTCCTTTTTTTTCGCTTATGTTAATTGAAATAATTTTGGCGCTCACTTTATCTTCGCCCCTTCCTTCACATCCTTTTCAGGAATTAATATTGACAATACTCCGTCGCTGTCAGTAGCGGCAAGGAGCATTCCCTGTGATTCAACGCCCATCAGTTTGGCAGGTTTTAAATTTGTCACAACGGCAACGCGTTTGCCAGCAAGATCTTCAGGCGCATATGCATGACCTATTCCCGCAACTATCTGCCTCTGCTCGCCGGTATCGACCTGAAGCTTTATAAGCTTGTTCGATTTAGGAACACGCTCCGCCTGAAGCACTTTGCCTATTTTCAATTGAACTTTTGCGAAATCCTCAATGGAAATGAGATTTGCTGTATCGGGTTGTTCGTCAGCTTTTGAGGGCACGGGACCCCGTGCCCCTGCATCTTCCTTCTTCATATCTATTCTTGGGAACAATTGTTCTCCTTTCTGAACCTTTATTCCGCCATACTGCCAATTAAAAACTTCTTCCTTAGAAGCTTCCTCCGTTATAGTCTTTAGCATTCCCAATTGTTTCCACATCTTTTCGGACGTATCAGGCATGAACGGATAAAGTGAAATAGCAGTCAGTCTCAAGGCATTCCAGATATTAACCATAATTTGCTTAAGGTTCGCCTTATTGTCTTTAGCGAGTTTCCACGGCTCTGTTTGTGCAATGTAATTATTAGCCATCCTGACAACATTCCAAATCGAATCAAGTATTATGTTGAACCTTATGTTAGACCAGTTGGCGTCATCTCTGGCAGGATACAAAGTTTTTATGCATTCACTTGCAAAAAAAGCATCCACGATATCTCCTTCAGTTCCTTCAATAACCCCCCCGAAATACTTCTCAGCCATCGTTAAAAACCTGCTCAAAAGGTTTCCGAGGTCGTTAGCAAGATCGGTATTGATGCGAGTTGCCAGAGCATCTTCCGAGAAATTACCATCAAGACCAAACGGCACTTCTCTAAAGAGAAAATACCTGAATGCATCAACGCCGTACTTTTCAACCATAATATTCGGGTCTATCATGTTGCCGAATGACTTTGACATCTTCTTCCCGTCAACAGTCCACCAGCCGTGAGCAAAGATGTTTTTGGGCAGATGAAATCTTAGCGCCATGAGCATGGTGGACCAGTAAACGGCATGTGTTGTGAGAATATCCTTTCCCACAAGATGATGGTCTGCAGGCCACCAATCATTAGAGTTCAGAGTTAAGAGTTCAGAGTTAAGAGTTTCTTTTTTACCGCTGACCGCTGACCGCTGACCGCTGACTGCTTTTAAGGGTGCAAGATATTTTGTTGCGGAAAAATAATTCACCAGTGCATCAAACCAGACATAGGTCACAAAATTTTCGTCAAATGAGAAGGGAATACCCCATGAAAGCCTTGATTTCGGTCTTGAGATACAGAGGTCCCCGAGAGCGTTATTTCTCAAAAAACCAAGCACCTCGTTCCTGCGCGTATCGGGCAAGATATAAGATTTATTTGCTTCAATATAGTCTATCAGTCTCGGCTGATACTTCGACATCAGGAAGAAATAGTTTTCCTCCTGTATCTGTTCCACAGGCCGTCCGCAGTCAGGACATTTCCCCTCAACAAGGTCTTTCTCTGTCCAGAACCTTTCATCAGGAGTGCAGTACCATCCCGAATACTGCCTTTTCTCTATCTCTCCATTATCCCATAGAAGCTGGATAAGTCCCTGCACTGTTTTGATATGCTCCGGATCTGTAGTACGAATAAAGGCGTCATTTGATATATTTAATCTGCTCCAGAGAGACTTGAAATTCTCTACCATTATGTCGGCATGTTCCTTGGGTGTGCGCCCTTTATCCTTTGCCGCCTTCTCGACTTTCTGCCCATGCTCGTCCGTTCCGGTAAGGAAGAAGACCTTCTTGCCCTTCAACCTGTTGTATCGCGCAAGGATATCGGCTGCAATAGTTGTATAGGCATGCCCTATATGCGGGACATCGTTCACATAATAAATAGGGGTAGTGATATAAAATTTTTCTGCCATCAGTGTTTCTTTTTTTTCCAGAATTTTCTGCGCCTGCTGAAAGGCTTCCCTTTATCTTCACCTTCAGGTTTTTGTATCTGGCCTTCAGTGGAAGGAGCTTCTATAACAGGTTTATCTGATACCTGCTTCTCGAACCCATGCCTTTTATGCCTGCCGTGTTCACGTCTTGCATGTTTATATCTGTCCCTGCTTGTATCTCTTTCCGATTGAGGCGCAGAGGGCTGCTCTTTCTGCCGGGGCTTTTTATATTGTTCTGCCTTTTTCTTTTCATCAACAGATGAATACTCCGGCGTTTTCCTCCGTTCATCCCGATACATAGCCTCTGAATCAACCTGTTGAAGATCAGCCCCGGATAGTTCCTCTGTAACAGTTATTAACTCATCATCCTCAAGCGCAGCAAAGTCTTTTTCTTCTTTGCATTCATAACCAAGACAGCACATCAATCTGCCGCAAATGCCCGAAAGCTTGCTCTGGTTTATTGATAATTCCTGCTGCTTTGCCATTTTTATGGTTACAGGTTCAAAATTAGTAAGAAAGAGACTGCAGCATGTCTGCCTTCCGCAAATGCCTATCCCCCCGAGCAGTTTTACTTCATCCCTGACCCCTATTTGCCTCATCTCAATACGGCTCTTGAATTTTGCTGCAAGATCTCTTACAAGTTCCCTGAAATCGATCCTGCCGTCTGCGGTAAAATAAAAAACGAATCTTTTCTTATCAAGTGTTGTCTCTGCAGCGATAATCTTCATCGAAAGATTCAGTTCTTTGGCCCTGTTAGCGCAAAATGTCTTTGCTTCCTCTTCAAGAGACCGGTTGTTTTTTAGTGTTTCAAAATCTTTTTCAGTGGCCATCCTGAGAACCTTCTTTAAGGTATCATCTTTTTTCTCCAGGGCCTGTTTCGGCGTTACTACATTTCCCATGCTTAATCCCATTTCAGACTCAACTACCACTTTTGAGCCGGGAACCGCATCAATGTCCTCAATCCCGAATGTATAGACCTTACCGCATGATCTGAACCGGATGCCGACTACCGATTGTTGTGCAGTTGCCGCTGCCGGTTCTGCGCGTGTTTCTAAAAACTCATTGTCTTCTTGCATTTATTTGCTCCGGTTTCCCTAATCTCTTTCTCATTAAAAGACTTGTATAATTAAGCGTTAATTTCTCGTTTAAATTAAAGTTTAAGTTTATTTTGATATTATAAAGCTCACGGGCTAATTTTAGTATATCTTTCAGTGTGGCATCACAGGCAATAGCTTTTATATCAGACTCCAGGTCCCTGTTTATAAGCAAGTCGGCTCTTCCTGTAGCCTTGTATACCGACATATCTCTAAGCCATAACTGTGCCCAGTCAAACAATTCCTCCATAGACACACTGTCGTCTCTGAGTTCCTCTTCAAATCTGTTGAGCATCAGCTTTAATATGTTAAATGACATGTCCCTTTGTGTTATCAGTTCTTCATTCAGTGCATATCCCGCCCTTCCCCCGGAAAGCGTACTTATAAGCAATGTCTGCTCGTGATTAAGTTTCTTGAAATTTTCCTGCAGCAAATTAGTCATGGCATCAATGGGTAACGGCGTAAAATTTATCCTCTGACACCTTGAACGGATAGTTCCAAGCAGCATATCAGGCCTGGATGAAATCAAAACTAAAATGCTCTGTGAAGGAGGCGCTTCGAGCGTACTCAGAAATGCATTGGAGGCTTCCTGATTCATTTTCTCTGCATTATCAATTACAGCTATTTTGTAGGTTCCTTCAAAAGGTTTGTAAGACAGCGCTTCTTCAAGCTCTCTGATTACTGAGACTTTGATCTGCCCCCCATCTCCTTCCGGCCCGATAACAAAGACATCCGGGTGATTGCCCTTGTCTATCTTTGTGCAGGATGGACATTGATCGCAGGAATCAATAACATCAGAACCAAGAGCACAGAGCCCAGAACCAAGACTATCTTCAGAACGTAACGCCTCAAAGCCAAGGGGCAGATTGTTGTTATCTGTGTTCTGTGTTCTGTGTTCTGTGTTCTTGCAGTTCAGGGTCTTTGCAAAATTTATTGCAGTCAGTCTTTTTCCAATACCCTCATCGCCTGCAAAAAACAGGGCATGAGGAATGCGGTTTTTTGCAATACAGCCCTGAAGGATTTTAATTGCATTTTCCTGGCCGATGATATCTTTTAATGCCATGATTCCTCTATTATCCTTATAACTTCCCTGCTCACGTCTTCTGTGCTCCGGGATGCGTCAATTATTTTTATTCTCTCAGGCTCCCCGGCTGCGATCTGAATGAAGCCCTGTCTGACACGGGTATGAAATTCGAGGGTTTCCAGCTCGAACCGGTCTTCTTTCTGCGCATGCCTGTTTCTCCTTAGCCCCTCCTCGACATCAAGATCAAGCAGAAAAGTGAGAAAAGGCTTCAGATCGGGGACCACTATTTCATCGAGAGCATGTATGATTGACAGGTCTATGCCCCTGGCATAACCCTGATATGCAACTGTCGAATCGGTAAATCGATCGGTTATTACGACTGTATTCCTGAGTATTGCCGGATAGATAACTTCTCTCACATGCTGCGCCCTTGACGCATAATAAAGAATAAGCTCTGTAAGCGGGTCCATGTGATTCTGCGGCTCCAGGAGCAATTTCCTGATCTTTGCGCCTATTTGGGTCCCGCCGGGCTCTAATGTAGTAAGGACTTTATTCCCTTTTGTTGCGAGATAGTCTCCAAGAAGTTTTACCTGCGTGCTTTTGCCTGAACCCTCGATGCCTTCAAAAGAAATGAGCCGCTTAACCCTCGACATACCTGTTCCTTAAACCCTTTAGCAGAGAGAATACCTTCAGTGCATCTTTGAGGTCCAGCGAGCCGGTCCCGCAGGATGGCGTTAACAGCGACTGTTGTCTGAGCTTTTTACGCGGGATACCGAGTTTTTCAAGAGAAGATAAACCCCGTTCAAGCTGCTCACACAATCCCTCGAGAGTTACGCCTCTTATCGCATCACTTGTAGGGACTATCCCCCATGCGATATAACCATTATTATTGATAAATGCCTTTATTTCTTCAGGATATATGCCGAGGGTGTCCCAGTAAAAATATGCATCGAAATTAAAGACTTCAATACCGGAAGACAGAATAATAGGCCAGTCAGCCTTGCCGCAACAGTGAATTCCGGCTATACCTCCGGACTTCTTGATATGCTTGACAATTTCCTGCAGCATCCTTGAAGCCTCATCTGTATTTACTCCTAAATAAGCAGATGTTCCAATCGCTGAGAGGATCGGCTCATCAATAAAAATCAAAACCTTTTCAGCATATGGCTTGAGCATATTAATCTGCCAGGTCGCCTTGCCTTTGAGCAGTTCAAGCGCAAGCTCCCTTAGTTCATCATCAAAATAAACAGGACGTTTCTGACTGTCTGTAAGAGATAAGGTAAATGTCAGGGGTCCTGTAATGTGCCCTTTTATTATGCTGACTTTTCTGTTTTCTTTTTTCAGGATGTCAATAAATGCATAAAGACCGGCAGCATGTTCCTCCGAGATCGGGAAGCCGTTTTCGTTCGCAATTGCTTCATAAAACGCCGAAACAGCTTGTTCCTCTGCCTGCACAATATGGACATGCTCGCCTTCAATCTTTACAAATGGAAAGCCTTCAGAGTATTGAGGGACCATAAGCTCAAGAAAGCTTCTGTGAGGCAGTTGGGGCCAAAAAGGAATATCTACTGAATCCAGAACGATCCTGCATGCTTCTGCTGGATCAGTGTGTGGCAGACTGCCGATGCCGGTTGTGCTGAAACTCTGAAACATAACTACTAATCATACTTCATGATTGAAGTAACTTGCAAATAAGGTTGTGATGTAAATAGGAGGGTTTTTAATTTTAAGAGGCGGCTTTCATAATAAGGAATTCAGCCTTTTGTTTGGCAGGGTATTTTGTTATAAAGACTTTGTCCTGCTTCTCCTGGTCCTGCTCCGGTTTACTGTCCGGGGTTTAACTTTATAGCTTTTTTGTTCTGTTATGATTATTGTGCCCTTCTCAAAGTCCTTCGCAAGCAGCTTCTCCGCATCTGTCCAGAGCGTGCCTCTTGTTTTGTCACCGAGAAGTGCGATAATGATAACTCCTTCTTCTTTGTTAGAGGCTCCAACAAAGCAATGACGTGCCGCTCTTGTATATCCTGTCTTGCCGCCAAGATGGTCCTCATCAGACCAGAGAAGATTATTGGTGTTTGTAAGGAGAATGGTTTTCCCGTCAACATCCAATTCCTTGACTTTTGTGTCGATAATTTCCGCAATGAGCGGGTATGAAAGAGCCTTCTTCATGATCCTGGCAAGATCGCGGGCTGTAGTGAACTGCCCTTTTCCCGGAAGGCCTGATGCATTTATAAATTTGGTATTTACTGCATTTATGGAGCGGGCTTTTTCATTCATAAGAGGCACAAAAGATTTTTCAGATCCTGCCACAGACTCGGCAAGGGCCACGGCAGCGCCATTAATGGACCGTATAAGAGCAAAGTTTAGCAGGTCTCTTACACTTAGTTTTTCTCCCACTTTTAATTTTGGCAAAACCGAAGGGGTTTCAGCAGCCTTCCTGCTTATAGTTACCATATCATCAGGATTCAATGTGTCGAGAGCTGCCATAGCGGTGATGAGTTTTGTTGTACTGGCAGGCGGCAGCTTAAAGTCAGGATTTTTGGCATAAAAAACTTCCTCAGTTGCACTATCTATGACGATAGCAGCCTTTGCAGAAATTTCAGAGGCATGGGAAATACTGGAGACAAGAAAAAAGATTAAAACAAACGATATAAGAAAAAGAAATTGAAAGAAGTTAAAATGCCGTTTAACGTATATTTGCTGCCTTACGCTCAATACTTCACTTCCTTTCTCATTTTTAAAAGCTTAAATGCCTTTACATAATTATAATGATGAAAACAATAAAAAGGCAACAAAAATATACATTTTCATGTAACCCTTCAGTGAAAGGTGGAAGCAACACGCCTCAGATGTTATTTTTTGAATCAGGGCGGTTTCTTCTTTTTAAGGAGGTGGGGTATCTTTATGGAACAAGAGGGGGGAAGGATCAAGGGTAATGTCCTTGGATA
>JACRLN010000055.1 GCA_016215115.1 Nitrospirota bacterium | reverse complement strand
TCTTCTTTGCCATCTTGGACTCCTATTTGATATTAAGATGGCTTTACTCTATCAGGTGGGTATCATACCGTATGCTTTTATCCTACTGATTGTCTACTAATGATATTTACAAAATGTCTATATATGATTATTCCGTAACAAACACAAAAATTTTTCTTGACAAAGACAGACAAAAGATGTATTAATTAGTATCGTAAAAAAACTATTTACCCATAGAAAGGAGTGAAAATGAAAAAAATAACAGCAGTAATCTTAATGTTTTCTTTTTTGCTGTTTAATCTGGGTTATGTAATGCCTTCGCATGCTGAAGAGCCGGTTACACAAACAATAGCATCGGTAGCCAAAGCACAGGACATTGCAGCAGCCGCTGGGGGAACATATGTCGAGGGTGCAACAGCCCCTGCACTTACAGGCACACAGGTTGCATTACCGGTGTTAGACAGTGCAACAGGCACCGTACTCGGTCATGTAGTCGCTGATCAGGCCAGTCTTGTTTCAGCCCTCAATGCAGCCGGTTACGCATCAGTTGCTTCTGCAGTAGCTGCTGCTAATGTCGGTACGGCAGCCGGGCTTGCTGTTGGAGCCGGGATCACTGCCGGAACAGTAGCAGTCGGAGCAGGCGTGGTGGCCGGAGTAGCATTGATTGCCGTTTCTTCCGGTGGCAACGGCGGTGGCGGCACTACTACAGCACATCATTAAAAAGATTATTTTTTATAAAATCTTATCCATAAAAAAGGGCTGTAAGAATACAGCCCTTTTTTTACATGTTAAATTGAGCGTTTTTATGTTTCTTCCCCTCTATCAAGAGGGGAAAATTACATCACCTGAAAGATGAGATTAAATAAACAAGACCGATAAACTGAAAATAATGTTTATCCATTTAAGAATCGCTCAATTTTAGGTACAAGTTATTTCCATGCATAAATCCTTATCAGTTATTTCTGTTCTCCTTTTTTGTATTGCTATTACAATTCCCTGTACATTAAATGCTCAGGATAATGACTCCATAAATTCAGTTCTCGATTCCGCAGAAAAATTCTTTCTGGCGTTAAAGGATAAAAAATTTAATTCTGCCTGGAATTTATTGTCAATAAAATCTCAGGCAACAATAATTAACGATGTTTATAAAGCGTCTCATAAAATAGGCGCCAGGACCACAAAAGAAGACATCCGGCAGGATTTCAGTAATTCCGGGATCATATTTCAAAACTACTGGAATGCGTTTCTTGATACTTTCGATCCGGGCATGATCCTTGAAAACAGCAGATGGGAAATCGCCTTTATCAAAGAAGATAAAGCAGAAATAATCATTACACATAAAAAATCGGCAGAACCTGCGCGCCTGAAGATTTTCAGAGAAGATAATACATGGAAAATCGGCCTGGTTGAGACCTTCTGGACGAGAAAATTATAGCTTTACTCTTTGTCATTTATAAAGATTTTTTATAATCTCATTCTTCCTTGACAAATAACTGATTAGCGGATAAAATTTATAAATCCTTTTTTTGAATTAAATTTCAATATTTCCACGTCAGGAGGTAATTTATGAAATTAGCTGTATTTGTGAGTGATTACAAACTCAATGTCGATACTCTTGATCGCCTGAAACCTGAAAAACTCGGCATAATACTGGTAGAAAACGGTGTTTATCACGCGACAATAAAAGAGAACGGAACCCCGTCATCCCTATTGAAAAAAAATGCCAACTTTTATGTGCTCATGGATGACCTTGAGACAAGGGGGCTTGGCAGTTCAGATATTAACAATAATATCAAGATGATAAGTTATGGCGATATAGTGGACCTGATTTTCAATGAATATGAAAAAACCGCTTGGTTATAGGAGGTAAGAATTAATGGGTAAACTAACAATTGGTTGTTTTTCATCGCTTGTTGGATCAATGAGTCTTGATTTTGCCGTGAAACTCAGCGCTGCAGCGATAGAAAAGGGACATAAAGTTGACTTCTGGGTTTCAGGTAATGGCACTATGCTCTCGATAAAAGGCCAAAGGGCTTTTAAAGACTATTCGGCTCTCATGAAGCCCGTGCAGGAGCTGATGGGAAAAGGGCTAACTATAACAGCATGTGAAGCCTGTGCAGAGGCAAGAGGTTATAATAAGGAAAACACCATGGAAGGTTTTAAAAGACACAGCATGGACTGGTATCTTGCAAGCGCTTTTAATGCCGACAGACTTCTGCATATAGGAGGTGAATAAGAATGTCAACAACTAAATTAGGTTTTATCGTTCAGAGGCCCCCTTACAAAAGTGAGAACCCTAAACTGGCCCTTACACATGCTATTTCAAGCCAGAGCGTTGAAGTATATTTGAATGACGGTGATATTGTTACTGCAGATGTAGCATTTATTGGTGATGGTGTTTTGAACTGCCTGAAAAACCAGAAAGCTATGGAAAAGTATGCCCTTTCCAGCACCGAGACGCACATTAAAAACAGTCTCCTGCTCGATCTTAATGTCATGGTATGCAAAGAAGATCTTGATAGGTTAGGACTTTCAGAAAATGATATAGTAATGGATGCAGAAGAATTTGGAGCTGAGGTTACGACCAAGGTGGTCCCTTTCTCGGAAATAACAAAAATGATGGAGGAAGTAAACCATCTCCTTTTCTTCTAATCACACTTAATACAGGAGGAAAAAATGGCTGAATTAAAATCACAGACACCATCCCAGGTACTTGATGTGCTGGGAAGGGTTTGTCCCTATCCACTCGTACTAACGAAAAAGACCCTGGAAAAGGCGCCGGGAGGCACCCTGTTGAAGATCCTTTGCGATGCCCCTGCATCTGCAGAAGACACTATCCCCAAATATTGTGAAAAAAATGGATACGTTTATGAATCGGTTAAGATTGAAGACAAGGGATACTGGGAAATCTTTATCCAGAAACCCTGAACCTGGTTCTTCTCACCGTTAGAAACAAAAAAGGCATCCCGACGAATCGGGATGCCTTTTTTATGATAATATCAATTTATTACATTTCTGTTACTGTAATAGCGCTGTTCGGGCATGATTCAACGCATGTTAAGCAATAAGCACAATCTGAGGCCTGATGAGGATCTGATTTCCCATCGGATATTTTAAATACTTCTGAAGGGCACAGGTTAATACATTCCTCACAACCATCACATTTTTCATTATCAACGTTAACGATATACATTTTTATTCACCTCCTGTTCGTATATTTAGAGTTTGGGTATAAACTCAATAAGTTTTGTTTCTCTGTCATTCCGGCTTGACCGGGGCTTGCGGGAATGACACGCTTTTGAACATTGACGCCATTTAATATACAGGCTCTATTTAGAGTTTGTTTTTCAAAATGAAGATTCCAGAAAAAATAAAGGCATGTACAATAGCATGCTCTATATCAGTTTTGGATTATACCTGATTAATCCTTTAAAAATCTATAAACCTAAAAAAAGCAGTTGAGCCACAGAGATCACAGAGAAAGACTTGAAAGAAAATATGTTAAGACATAAAGTCATTTCACCTCTCAGGTGAGAGCAAAACAGATGCAAATATTGTGAATAAGTTTTTGAATATGAATTCTTCTATCTCTGTGTTCTCAGTGTACTCTGTGGTTAATTGCCGTTTATAGGATAAAGAATACAGAATCGATTTTTACGACATATTTTTTCTTATGATTGCGGAAATATCTTCAGCTATTGTTGTTATATAATCCATATTATCCCCCTCAATCATCACCCTGATTTTAGGTTCTGTTCCCGAGGGCCTGACAAGTATCCTGCCGTTTTCAAGCTTTTTTTCTGCCTTTCTTATGGCTGCTCTGATTGAAGGAAAGTCTTCCATATATTTTGCTTTCCGGACAGGTACATTAACAAGGACCTGTGGATAGATCGGTATATAAGAGGCGAGTTCTGATAGGGCTTTTTCTCTCCTGCACATTACTGACAATACCTGAAGCGCTGTAATAGGCCCGTCGCCTGTTGTGTTATAATCCAGAAATATTATATGGCCTGACTGCTCACCGCCTAAATTACAGCCTTTTTTAAGCATTTCTTCAACAACATATCTGTCACCCACTTTGGTCCTGATAACTTTAATTCCTGACCTTTTTAAAAATATTTCAAAGCCTATATTGCTCATGACGGTAGCAACAACGGTGTCGGCTTTTAAATTACCCTCTTTCTTCATATCCAGTGCGCATATTGCCATAATCTTGTCGCCGTCTATAATTTCTCCGTTTTCATCGCAGAGGAGGGTCCTGTCTGCATCCCCGTCGTGGGCAATGCCAATATTTGCTTTATGTTCCAATACGGCCTTCTGCAAAGCTTCGGAATGAGTGGCCCCGCAGTCCGCATTTATATTAATCCCGTTGGGTTTATCATTAATTGCAATTACCTCGGCGCCCAGTTCGGTCAGTACAGTCGGGGTAATTTTGTATGCTGAGCCATTGCTGCAGTCAACCACGATTTTCAATCCTTCGAGGGTCATACCCTTTGGAAAAGTTGACTTAACAAATTCTATGTACCTCCCTGAAGCGTCATCCACCCTTTTGGCCTTGCCTATTTCTGCCCCTTCCGGCCTGATTTTTTCAAGCGTCCTTGAGAACATTACTTTCTCAATTTCTTCTTCCGTTTTATCAGGGAGTTTGAAGCCGTCTGAAGAAAAGAACTTTATTCCGTTATCATCATAGGGATTATGCGATGCGGATATGACTATCCCTGCATCGACCCTCATGCTTCTTGTAACAAATGCGATACCGGGTGTCGGCATCGGGCCTATAAGAACGACATTCATACCTATGGAACAAATCCCGGAGGTAAGAGCGCTTTCCAGCATGTAGCCTGAAAGTCTTGTATCCTTGCCGATGAGAATCTTGTTACGGCCATGCTTTTTCTTGAGCACGTAAGCTGCGGCCCTTCCGACCTCAAAAGCTATCTCCCCGGTCATTGGGAAATGATTAGCCTTGCCTCTTATGCCATCCGTTCCGAATAATTTCATCTTTTTCATCATATACTCCTTTTATATTCAGTGTCTGTCCATAAATCGAACATTAAGCTGTCATTCCCGTGCCTAAAGCACCTACTGTTGGCAGTCTTTTAAGCGGGAATCCAGTCTTTTAAATATGTTCTGGATGCCCGATTAAAGACCTCGGGCATGACAAAATAATAATCAACAATTTATAAACAGACACTACTTTATACGTTTAACGAATATATTTACATCAACTTTCTGCTCAGGCACCCTTATAGTGGAATTTGTCATATTTATTTTTGCCTTATATTGCAAATTGTTTTTTAAACCGGTTATGTCTATTGGTTCTGTCTTTACATTATAAATCTTTGAGATGATATTTCTCGGACCTTCTATTACAATTTCTTCAGGCGCTACCTTTATTTCAACAATTACAAAGCCGTGTTCAGGCACACCTACAACAGCGGGTTGAACAGATACGGTTTTCTTCAATAGCTTTTCAATTGTTAAACTGATCGTTTGAGGCTCGATACTGGTTACCTCGAATGTTTTGGGCCGTTTAATATTTTCATGAGTAAGGGTATAAAAAGACTTCCCGGCCTTTGCATCACTCAAATCTATCACAGCGTTTATTTCGTTCTGTTTCAGGTTCTTTAAAAGCCTCTCCTGTCCTTCTATATTAACGCTGACTGTTTTAGGAAAATCCACCACTTCAAATTCCTGAGGTACATTTATGTACATAATTGGAATATCCATAAATATCCCTGAGCGGCCGCTTAATATCACAAAAAACCAGAGTGCAATCGCAAGAATAAATGAAGCCAGCTTCAGCCAGATATTTATTATTAGAAAGTTCTTTTTCATTTCTTTGCTTCCTGCGGTTTCACAAAATTTTCAGTAAGGAAGTTCCTCAGATTCGTTGTGTCCACGTTTTTCTGGAGATTGCCTCCTGTTGCCGTAGTAATGCTGCCGGTTTCTTCAGAGACTATTATGACAACGGCGTCAGTCTCTTCTGTCAGTCCTATTCCGGCTCTGTGTCGCGTACCGAATGATTTTGAAATTTCAGCGCTCAACGTCAGCGGAAGAAAACACCCCGCCGCGACAACACGATTTCCCCTTATTATCACGGCGCCGTCATGAATTGGCGATGTAGGATGAAAAATGCTCAAAAGCAGTTCGCGGGACACCCTGGCGTCAAGCTGGGTTCCCATTTCAATAAAATCCTTAAGATTGGTATCTTTTTCAATAACTATCAGGGCCCCGATCTTTCTGTTGGCAAGGGCCACCGATGCCTTTATTATCTCTTCAAGGGACCTCAGTTCCTCGGCGGTAGTAAAGGAAGGCAAAAAACGCGCCTCACCCATTTGAGCCAAAGTCCTCCGTATCTCCGGCTGAAATAATATGATAATTGCAAGGACTATCTGTGCCCACAAACTTTGAATGAGCCAGTCAATTGTGTACAGTCCAAGGTACTTTGACATAACAAAGGCTAAAAACAGAACCCCCAGTCCTATAAGCATCTGGGCGGCTTTCGTGCCCTTGATAATCAGGAGCACCCTGTAAAGTATTACCGTCACAAGCAGGATATCAACGACATCCTGCCATCTGATCATATTGAATATTTTCGTTATCATATATCGTATTTGTATATTAATTATTATAATTAGAATATTTTTATAAACTTTGAATGTCATTCCCGCAGTCTTTTGAGCGGGAATCCAGAGTCTTTTTACAGGGAAACTGGATTCCGGCTTACGACCTGCCGGAATGACAATTCTAAAGGTATTTTCGGGTCAATGACATATAGCTCTATATTTAGTCAAATATTATTGTAACAGTTTAGATTTTATTTTAAAATTTGAAATTATAAATTTTCAATTTGCAATGTTCCGGACCTACATCACTACAGCATCGCCGTAAATATAAATGAAATGCCCCGTGATTTCAAGGTCGTCTTTTTCCCAGTCTTCCGGTAAGGGCCAAAAAGGTTCTGCTTCTTTCAACGCTTTCATGGCAGCTTCATCAAAATCTTTATAACCGGAGGTCCTCAGCAACTCAACCTCTCCGAGCTTGCCGTCTTTCTTTATTGAGAATTTCAAATAAAGGTCGCCGGAGATCCCAAGCCTTGCTGCTTCCTTTGGATACCTCCATATGCTTTCAATCTTTTCTTTTAACATTCTCATATAGCCGCGGTTTTTAAAGTCAGGCATCTCAAAAGTCAGTCCCCTGTCAGCCGGAGACTCTTTTTTTGCATAGTTTTCTATGATGTTTTTGTCAAAGAGGGCGGAGGGCGGAGACAGGGCAGGTTTGTCCTTTTCCGACAGGGGATTTTCTTCCCCTCTATTAAGAGGGGCCAGGGATGTGTAATCCCCTCTTCCCTCGTCATAAAGGGTTTGAGGCAAAAGTTTTTTATCAGAAGGGGGCTGTCGAAGTTGCTTTTGAAGGGGTTTGCGCTCTATAACACGAGACTGCGGGATTTTCAGCATATGCGGCTTATCTGTTTCCAGAGGTCCAACTATATTAACATTAAAAACCGGAGCTGCGGTTTTAACATTTGAATATGCTATCCACAGAAGGCAAATTAATAAAAAATGAGAAAATGTGGATGCGGCTATATAACGGCTCAAATTCAATCTGCTTATTACCCTATCTTTAATCCCGGAGGAAAGGGACAGTAAATAGTGGAACGCTGCGGAATACTGTTAACGTCAGGATAAAAGTATGCCGATATCTTAAAGAAGAAATTCCCCATGCTGCCGGATATACTGCCGTCCTTGTTTTCCTTCCAGATTTTGGTAGAATTCAATTCATTGATAGCTATTATTATATACAGATTGTCTTTTTCCATCCCTTCTATATCTTCAGTGCTTGGGACAGGGATTCCTTTTGCATCACCGTAAGGGGTATGGGAATGAAAATCGCCCACAATCTGCAGCTTTACAAACTTTGACAGTATCGGCTCTATTTTCTTCTTGTCCCGATGGTGTAATATGACACCCCTGCGTTTTCTCCTGGCTGATTGAAGGCTGAACGCATATTCTATGATAAACCGGTCATGAAGGCGGTAACCAAGCAGGTAGCCGAGAGATTCCTTTTTAAAGACTTCCGCGCTGCTTAATAGAAGTCCCATAAAGGCATTCTCAGAGAGATATACCTTCATGGGTTTCATTCTCCTGATCAGTCCTTTCTGTGTTCCGGAACCCGTACCGTTATTACGGCGCATGGCGCCCTCCTGACAACCCTTTCCGCAGTACTGCCAAAGATGAATCTCTCAAGGCCGGATCTCCCATAGGTCCCAACTACTATTATATCGATTTTTTCATTATCAGCGAATTTTATTATCTCTTCATATGGTATGCCTTTTAATACAATCTTTTCAACATTCTGGAGTCCCCTTGTTTCCTCTATGCAACATTTGTCTATCTCTTTCAACGCCCATTGGGTCAATTCCTTAAAAAGCTCATCATGAGAAATATGGGGTACATGTATTCCGGTTGCTTTTACAAAATCATAAACAACATTAATAATATAAAGCCTGGCATTGTAATGTTTTGCCAAATCCACTGCATAAGGTAGCGCATGTGAAGCCCCCTCGGAAAAATCCGTTGCATAAAGAATTCGTTCTACTTTCATATAGTTACCTCCCCTTTTTGTCCCCTTCCGGGAAACAGATTTTAGATTTATGTTATTAATATGCTTCGTTATCGACTAAAGCAATTGCAAAATCATATTCAGTTGTTAGTTGTTTGTCTAACAACTAACAACTTTATGCATTCAGTTCATAAATAAACCGCAACCCTTCAAGTGTCAAAAATGGATTCATATAATCCATTTTTATATGTGGCGCTATCAGATCAGCGTAACCCCCTGTAACAATTACTTTTAAATCTACACTGGTTTCTCTTTTTATTTCACTGATAATCTTCTCAACAGCTCCGGCATGCCCGAATATTATGCCGGAAAGTATATTTGCAGCAGTATCTTTCCCCAACGCCCTTACAGGTTTTTTCAGGTCCACTCGTGGCAGCTTCGCTGTTCTGTCGGCAAGGGTATCGGCAGATAAACGAATACCCGGCATTATGGCCCCGCCCCTGAATTGTCCTTTTGAGCTTATATAGGAAAAAGTAGTTGCCGTGCCGAAATCTATTACGAGTAAAGGCCCTTTATAAAGCCTGAGTGCAGCCACAGCATCGGCAATCCTGTCAGCGCCAAGTCCTTCCATGTTCCTTATCATAAACTTCAAGCCTGTTTTTATTTCAGAACTTACCATTACCGGTTCAACACCAAAATTTCTTTTTACAGCATTTTTAAATGCAGTTGTTGCCTGTGGAACTACAGAACAAATAATGGCGCCTTCAGGCTTTTTTATCTTATGTCTGAGAATGAATCCATCAAGAACGTATGAGCATTCTTCTGTACCCCTGTCTTTAATGGTTTTAAGCTTCAATATAGTTTTTATGCTGCTATTGTCACAAAAACCGATTGTCGTGCTGGTATTGCCTATATCAATAAGTAAAAGCATTTTTACAATTATCAATGAACAATTAATAATAAGCAATTCTGGAATTATTCATTATTAAAAGTGGTTGTCCATAAAATGCTATTTTTTTATTCTCGTCATGCCCGAAGTTTTTAATCGGGCATCCAGAACTTATTAAAAAAACTGGATTCCCGCTCAACAGACTGCGGGAATGACGCTTCAGTATTTGACTTTATGAACAGACTCTAATTGCCCATTGTTCTTTATCCTTTCACTATCGTTACATCTCCCGCATTCACAGTCTCTGTTTTCCCGTCAGGAAGCCTTATTATCAGCTCACCGTTGTCGTTAATGTTTTCAGCAAGTCCTGATATTATTTTATCAGGACTTTTGACTGTAACTTTTTTTGTCAAGGTAGAGTTTAAACGAATCCATTCATTAATTAAAGCCCTCTTATTACCATTTAAAAGTATTTTATATGTATTTTCAATCTCTGCGAGTATCTTCCCAAAAAGTCTGACCCTGTCAACGGATTCTCCTGTTTCCATTTTTAATGAGGTTGATAATGATGTTATATCTTCAGGCAATTCATACAGAGGCATGTTTACGTTTAATCCGATTCCAGCAGCAAGGAGGTTTATCCTGTTTTTTGCGGCCTTCATCTCAAGGAGAATACCGCCGGCTTTTTTACCGTTTACAAGAATATCGTTAGGCCACTTTATTCCTGCGTTCACCCCCGTATAGTTTCTTATTGCTGAAACAACTGCAACCGCAGCAGTCAATGTCAGTATCGATGCCTCTCCTGGAGGAAACGGCGGTCTCAGCAATACGGTAAAGTACAGGTTAACGCCGGGAGGCGATACCCATTCCCTGCCTAATCTTCCTTTACCGTGAGTTTGTGAATCGGCTATTACAACAATACCTTCGGGATTTTCCCTTTTCCTGCCGGTTTTCATTGCAACGTCGTTAGTTGACGTCGTGGATTCAAGGAATATGATTTCTTTTCCGATAATGTCGCCGTGAAATACGGTATCAAATTTTTCTTTTGTAACCATGTAAAATAAAATTAATAATGAGTAATGAATAGTGACCAATTCCGGAATTGATCGTTGTTAATTGTGAATTGCTAATTATTTAAAGAGGCTTCTCAGGCCATTCGCATTCATCATAAAGAATACACACCGGGCACTTCGGTTTTATTGCAGTGCAAGTTTCCCGGCCGTGAAGAATCAGGGCCAGGTTAAACGGGGTTAAGATGTCTTCAGAAAGCTTTTTAACAAGTTCTTCTTCCACCTTGTCCGGATCACCGGAATTGGCAATTCCAAGCCTGTTTGAGACCCTCAAAACATGGGTGTCAACAGCCATTGTCTGTTTGCCAAAAGCGCTGCCGAGGACCACATTTGCCGTCTTTCTTCCAACCCCCGGTAGTGTTGTGAGCTTTTCGAGAGTATCGGGCACTTTTCCATTGAATTCCTGAACAATTTTTTTGCAGCATCCTGTAATCATTCTCGCCTTGTTCTTATAAAATCCTGCAGGCTTTATTTCCTGCTCGAATGTTTTCTGGTCTGCACGTGCATAATCCTCCACTTTTTTATATTTTTTAAAAAGTGTTTTTGTGACTTCATTTACCTTGACATCTGTGCAGCGGGCTGAAAGTATTGCAGCAACAAGGAGTTCCAGCGGATTGGAAAAATTAAGCGCAATTTTGGGGTGAGGATATTTCCCCAGCAACAGTTTTGTTATTTTCTTAGCGTCAGCCATATTTACCCCTTACCCCTTAAATCCATCCCCTATTCCTCTTTTAGTATCTTTACTTCAATCTTCCCTTTTAATCCTTCAGCAAATCTTTTTGCATCTTTTTCAGTTCCAACAATTGAATTGTAATGCATAGGGATTGCGACCTTAGGTTTTATATCAAGCGCTGCGTTAACCGCTTCCTCTGCAGTCATAACGTAAGTACCTGACACCGGTAAAAGTGCCACATCCGCCCTGAATGTCCTCATTTCAGGTATATAATCAGTATCACCGGCCAAATAAATCCTCTGACCATTAACTGTAAAAATATATCCGACCCAGTTTTTGTCCTTTGTATGGAACTGTTTGTTTGTGTTATAAGATGGGACCGCCTCAATATCTATTCCGCCAACTGTAATTTTATCTCCTGGTTTCACTATTTTGACATTTCCTGAAAGTTTCGCCGCACAATCAGAAGGTGCGACAATTACCGTGCCTGTTCCCTGAATTTTTTTCACATCTTCTGGAGAGCAGTGATCATAATGTTCATGAGTAATCAGGACAATATCTGCTGTATCTCTTTTCCTGAGTTTAAAAGGGTCTGTAAAAATAACCTTTTCACCAATGATTTTAAACGTATCATGCCCAAGCCAATGTATATTTTCTGTCATATTGATCTCCTCCTTTTCTCCTGCCCGAGGAGAATAACCCGTTATAATTAATAGAAATAAAATGAAACCAGGCAGAACAATCTTCTTAACCATCCGGTTCTCCTTTTTAAGAGATTATATCACAGCTCCTTACAATATCTTTCCTCTTCTGCTGAAAAACTCGCTCAAAGCTACTCTTATTACAGCGCCTTTGGACCATTTCTGACCCGTTTCTTTCGAATACTCTTTTGCAAGTTCCTCCAGAGCCTCAAGGACCTCTTCTTCAAGATGTATTGTTGTCTTTATCAGTTTTTCCTTTTCATCCGCCATTGGTTAAATTCCTCAAAATATTTGTTTTAACCTTAAAAATGCAGTTGAAAAACCACAGAGAACACAAAGATGAGTATTGATTTTTTAAAAGACTCTATTTTTTAAATGCTTCTCCGTGTTCTCGTTATTTTAAACTTTAAGAGTTTCTAAACATAATTATTGTATAAAAAGTGCACAGAGTAAAGATAGAAATATTATATTTTCTTTTTTTATTTCAATATATTTCTCTGTGACCTCTGTGGTTAAATGCATTATTTGGGTTAATTAGAGACAAATTGAAAATTTATACTATAATACATCACAGGTTATGAAATTTCTCGCAATTTTATCATCAATGCCTTTAGAGTCTGAAATGGTCCTTGCACACCTGAAAAACGTCCATGCCATTGAAATTGCGGGAAAGACAGTATACAAGGGCAAACTTTCAGGACATGATATTCTAATGCTTAACACAGGCATTGGCAAAGTAAATGCTGCACATTCTGCAACATGCCTCATTGAAAATTATCCGGTTAAGGGCCTTATCAATATAGGTGTCGGAGGCGCTTATCCTGGAAGTGGACTCAAAATCGGCGACATCGCTATAGCATCAAAGGAGATATACGGTGATGAGGGTGTGATAACATCAAAAGGATGGGAAAGTTTAAAGAAGATAGGTATTCCACTGGTTAGTCATGGGAAGAAAAAATATTTCAATGAGTTCCTGTTAGATAATAAACTTGTTAAACTCATCACCCATCACCCATCACCCATTACGAAAGGAAATTTTATCACTGTCTCTGCAACAACAGGAACCCGAAAAAGGGCAATAGAGCTTGAGAAAAGGTTTGATGCCATCTGCGAAAATATGGAAGGCGCAGCAATTGCGCAAATTTGCACAATATATAAAATCCCTATGCTTGAGATCAGAGGCATCAGTAATATAGCTGGCGAAAGGGACAAGAGAAAATGGAATTTAGACATCGCATCTCAAAACTGTCAAAAGCTGGTCTTGAAAATGCTTTGCCTGAAAACAGAAAACGATTAAGAAACTTATGAAATACGAAATTGAAAACAATGAGGATTTGAAAATCCTGAATGACATCGAAGAAAAAATAATAAAGAATATAAAGCTTGGGTATGATCCGCAAATTCTAACTGTCCTTGACGATGAAAAAGCCACGTCAAACCAGATCGAATTACTTAAGGGCAAGTTAACAAATGAAATAGTAACCCGGCTGTTTAGAATGGCAAATGCCGTATATTTTGGAAAATTGCTCGGGGGAGATGTTTCGTCTTTCTTCGAAGCAACAATACGTATAGGGATGCAGCCTGCCAAGATGTATATAATATCTTTGTCTATATTTTCTCTATCTTCCAGCAAGGAATTTAAGATACTGACAGCCCGGAGCTTCGCAACCTCCGTATTAGGGAGAATGCTGGCAGGCGAAATGGGATTACACGAAAGAGAGATAAAAAAGGTTGAGTTAGGAGGCCTGTTTCTCAATATAGGAAAAACAATGGTATGGCTATATCAGACAAGTTGCAGTAACATAAACATAGAAGAAGAATTTATATCAAAATACAGTCCCTATCTGGGATTGAAAATCATTGAAAAATTCAAGCTTCCCGGTTTCCTCAACGAAATAATGCTTTCTCCTTATTTCCGGTTTACAGAGGATTCTCTTCATTTGTCCGCAGTAGTCAATATGGCAAATTCCATTGTTGAGAATAGTTTCAGGAAATACGGCAAACTGGTTATTCAATCTCCTTTGCCGGATGAATTAATAGCAAATACACCCGGTTCTATCATTGAAGATCAGTTCCGCGCAATTGGATTAAGTGAGTATCTGGAAATTATTCCTGTTGTGGAAGAGTGAATAATATTCATAACTTTATTGACATATCTGGGAATTCCTAATATATTGTAGATATATCTTTTAACTGAAAGGAAAAAAGGCATGAAAAAAACAGTTGCTTTACTGTTGGCTTTAATGATTATTTTCACTTCTTCGGCAGTCTTTGCCAGGGAAAAACCTGAGGCAGTAAATATTATAGGAGATATGGTTTTACTGAGACCTCTTGGTGTCTGCACCTTAGTTATTGGAACGGCATTTTTTATTGTTTCTTTGCCAATAGCCGTCATTTCACAAAGCACCAAACAGACTGCTGAGGTCCTGGTAGCGGATCCTTTTAAATTTACTTTTACCAGGCCGCTCGGCGAAATAGAGTCGGGTCTGTAGTGTGATGCCCCAACAGTTTTATACATCTGTTGCAGTGTCATTCCGGCTTGACCGGAATCTTTTACCTTAAGATAAAGAAAGATTCCCGACAAGCGGGAATGACGGTTAAATAAATTTATTTCCTAATGATAATAGTTTGAGCCGCATCCTTGCGCATCCCTTTTCCGCCTTTTTCTGCAGGGTGCCCAAACGCTATTATCGCCATAAGTTCAAGTTCCCGGGAACCTACTAACAGTTCCAGCACCTTGTCTTTATTTTTCAATATCTCACCAAGCCAAACTGCGCCAAGTCCGATTGAGTGAATAGCTAAAAGCATATTCTGAATACAGGCGCCGATCGCCTGACAATCCTTGGTCCTGTCATAAGTTAAAGAATTATCCAGGAATACGGCGATCAATGTATTGGCATTTAAGACTATTCTGTAATAACGTGTGAGCGTTGATATTTTTGTTTTCAGTTCGTTATTCCTTATGATTGCGAACTTCCACGGTTGGTTGTTTAATCCGGAAGGCGCCCAGGTGCCGGCTTCAATGATTTTATCAATAATCTCATCAGAAACAGGCTCATCAGAAAACTTTCTTATGCTGCGGCGTGTCTTTATGATTTCAAAAATATCCATATTCCCCCCGAAAGCATTTTTCATATGAGAGCCTCCCGTTACTCCTGTTTAAGCCGTTCACGAACTGCAATCCCTTCATGCCATGCCTTGCCGATACATTCTCCTATCGACCAAAACCTGTTATCCGGCATAGTCAGCACAAAGGGATTTATTTTCTTCACATCGGGTTTCCCGTCAGTCAAAAACCTCTCCTCAGTATAGATATTCATTATCTCAGCAATGAAGAAATAATTGGTTGGCAGCTCAACGGGCTGTACCAGCTTGCATTCCATTGTCACCGGGCAGTTGACGATCATGGGCGCTGACTTCAGTTCCCCGTAAAACACCTCAAAGAGTTTTGACTTGTCAACCTTTTTCCCTGAAACGATCCCGGTATAATCCGTCAATGCCGCCATGTCCGCAGATGGAACGTTGATGCTGAATTCCCCTGTTCCAAGAATCGCGGAATGGGAGGCACTCATCTTGTTCACGCAGATGCCGATCATCGGAGGGTTATAATTGACCCGCGTCAACCAGTCAAGGGCCATGAAATTAACTTTACCTTCAAGGTGTGTGCCCAGAATCGTCTGCGTCCACGGCAGACAGAAGAGATTTTTTTCGATGGTTATTTTTGGCATATGTGGGTCTCCTTTTCCCGGGATGGGACCCTCTGCGTTAATTTAGATAGATATACACTGTTATATGATGTTATTTTTGATTTTATTCCAAGTTGCTTTTCCCTATATTACATACCATGCAAAGAGTTTCGAGATTTTCTAATATTGTTTCTCCGCCCTTTGAATAGGGTTTTATATGATCAACATGAAGAACTACACTGGAATCGGAGGATGGACTCCGTCCGCACTTGAGGCATTTGAAGTTGTCTCGCTTCATTATGATAAAGCGTAGTCGCCAATTTATATTTCTTTTGGTTTTATGTTGAATGGTTTGAATGTCAGCATTGTTTTGTTCAACGTCAGGCTCAATTTTTCCCTCTGTAGTTAAACGCTCGTCTTCCCCCTCGTTTATATATTTAATAAATGCCTCAAGTGCTTTGCGCCAAGAACCAAATCGTCTTTCGTATGCACCGGCAGAATATTTTGAAAATTGTTTTTCTATTTCTGCATATTTGGGTTGACGTCCGAGCTTAGTCCATATTTTCTCTAAATTTTCGAAATATTCTTCATTTGTGACTCCCAATGTTCTTGATCTTTCCAGTCCAGCTTTTTCAAGTGCGCCGAACCACGAACCAAATACTCTGACCAGTGGGGCTGAATCATATTTGCCCAAAGATTTATACTCGTTTTGAGTAATCGTTTTTTTATTTAACACACTCGCAACTCGTTTTAAATCCTCTATAAGATCATCGCCTGAAAGCTTTGGATTTTTTCGAATTTGTAACCCCGCTAATTCAGTTGCTTTTGTCCAAGAACCGAATCTCCTTTGAATTGTCGAAGGATGGTATTTACCATTCTTGCCGTATTCTTCGACACTCAAAGAATCTTTTTTAATATCTGAGGCGACACGCTTTAGGTCGTTTAAAAAATCAGTATCAGAGACATTTCGATTGTAGGGATTCAGTTCATATTTCATTTTAAATTGTTTTTTGAAATGTTATCCCCTCATGATTCCAATCCCTGTTCTTCATTCTGCCAATATCATAAGCAATTTAGTGCCGTAGAGCCACAGTGCAATAGTGCAACAGAGGGAAAGAACAGAAGTACTAAGGCCATTTAAATTCATGAAATATCTTAACGCTGCCGAGAGGGAAATACAAGATAAATTTAGTGCCAAAGAGCCGCAGCGCCTCAGTACCACAGAGCAAAAGTGCAAGAGAGCCATAATGCAAAAGCGCGGGCGCGGAAGTGGGAAAATACAGAAGCATAGAAGGCCGGATACGAATCTTTTAAGGGACTGCTACATATTCGGCGAAAGAAGTGGATTCCGGGATGGGCAGCTTGTCTTCAATCAATCCCTGAATATGCATTTTGATTGCCTCATGTATATTCAATTCTGTTTCCTCCCGAGTAGCGCCTGTAGCAACACATCCCGGCAGATCCGGCGAATATGCTGAATAGTTGCCGTTGGCTTTTTCAATGATTACAAGAAAACGATGCATATCTATTTTGCCTCCTTTAATTTCGCCTGTTTTAAAATACTGTTTAAAGTGCCAGGCGCTAAATCATCATTGGGATGACCCGCAATTGTTACCCTGCCTGACGTTATCGAGTGTTTGTACTGCCTGTGACTCCCTTTCGTAGCAACAAGATACCAGCCATCCGATTCAATTAATTTTATAATATCACGCACCTTCATTTAATTCATCCCCTCTGATTAAAAGGCTCTTCTATCATAAGCAACGCAAACCGGAAAATTCAAGAAGAAAAAGCGCGGAAGCGCGGAAGCGCGTAAGGGTAAACGAAGGTGAAAGATTCCGGACAAGCCGGAATGACAGGGGAAAAAGGGCGAGTCACCGACTCGCCCCTACAGTTACCATTTTTCCCAATGGATATTCTCTTCCTTGAATTTGTCCTTTGGTTTTTCGTCTTTATTAGCCGGAATGCCGACAGGAATGACATTCAATGGAATAATATTTTCAGGAATGGACAGAATTTCCCTTACAGATCTTATTTTATCTTTATCCGCATATGCCGCTGTCCATACCGCGCCGTAACCGAGGGCATGAGCGGCAAGCAGAATATTCTCCGATGCCAGAGAGCAATCCATCACCCAGTATTTTTTCGCATATGTGTCATCCTTATCGGGAATACCGCACACAATAATTGCCGCCCCAGCCTTTTCAAGCATTTTTGCGTAAGGAAGGGCTTCGCAGAGTTTATCAAGCGTGCCCCTGTCTATCACCACAACAAACGCCCAGGGTTGCACATTCACTGCTGACGGTGCAGACATCCCGGCCCTGAGCATTGCAATCAAGTCTTCTCTTTTCACTTTTTCGCCGGTAAATTGTCGTACGCTTAGGCGGGTGTACATTACATTCAAAAAATCTTTGTTCATAGCAATACTCCTTGCTTCAGGAAATTTATGTCCCTTTGTTTACAATTATACAATATGAGGCTGCATCGGGAAGATAATTTTTCATGAATAGGCAAAAAAGATTCCGGACAAGTCACGTTAGAAAATATTTTCTAACGTGACAAGCCGGAATGACGGGACAAATAAAAAAGGGCGCTTCACCGAATCGCCCCTACAATATAACAGAAATGACAACCTACTTTTTCTCTGCTACCTGGATCCTTGTTATCGCCCGTTCAAGGGCTGCGGTTACGCGGGCCTGATCAAACTTTTCAGCCTGTTTCAGTCTTTCCTCTGCGCGCTTTTTTGCTTCGAGGGCCCTTTGAACATCTATATGATCAGATTTCTCCGCGCTGTCTGCAAGTATTAAAACTTTATCAGGTCCAACCTCGGCATAGCCCCAGTTTACAAAGAAGTAACCGGTTTCAGAGCCTTTTTTATAAATCAACATACCGACTTTCAGTGTCGTGAGGAAAGGGATGTGGTTGGGTAAAACGCCGAATTCGCCTTCGCTTCCGGCGGCAACAACTTCATCCACCTCGTCGCTGAAAACAGATCCGAATGGTGTAACGATTTCGAGTTTTAATTTTGTAGCAGTAGCTTCCATTTATTTTCCTTGTTTATTTGTATCTAATTTGGGCGAGGCACCGCCTCGCCCCTACATTAACTCATAACTCTTAACTCAAAACTCTAAACTTATCTGCTCCAGCCGAGTTTTCTGGCCTTCTCCTCAACTTCTTCTATAGGTCCTACCATGTAAAATGCCTGTTCGGGGACATCATCGTACTTCCCCTCAACAATCGCCTTGAATCCCTTTATCGAGTCTGCAAGTTTCACGTATTTACCCGGCGTTCCTGTAAAGGTCTCTGCAACATGGAAAGGCTGGCTCAGGAATCTCTGCAGTTTTCTTGCGCGTGAAACCGTCAATTTGTCGTCTTCAGACAATTCTTCCATACCGAGAATTGCGATAATGTCCTGCAGTTCTTTATACCTCTGGAGAACTATCTGGACTTTTCTTGCAACTGCATAGTGTTCGTCGCCGATAACAAGCGGGTCCAGAATCCTTGATGTTGAATCAAGAGGATCCACAGCAGGATAAATGCCCAGCTCTGAAATCTGTCTTGAGAGAACGACGGTTCCGTCAAGATGCGTAAAGGCCGTTGCAACTGCAGGATCCGTGAGGTCGTCGGCAGGGACGTAAATAGCCTGCATTGACGTAATAGCGCCCTTGTTTGTCGAGGTGATCCTTTCCTGAAGTATACCCATATCTGTTCCCAGTGTCGGTTGGTATCCGACCGCTGAAGGCATTCTTCCAAGAAGGGCTGAAAGCTCTGCGCCTGCAAGGGTATACCTGAAGATGTTATCTAAGAATATGAGAACGTCCTGTCCTTCATCTCTGAAATACTCTGCGGCTGTCAGCGCTGACAGTGCAACTCTCGCCCTGGCTCCGGGCGGCTCATTCATCTGACCGTATATGAGGGCGGTCTTGTTGAGGACCCCGGATTCTTTCATCTCAAGATAGAGGTCATTACCTTCTCTGGTCCTTTCACCTACTCCGGCAAACACCGAAACACCGCCGTGAACCATCGCTATATTATGGATCATCTCCATGATAACAACGGTCTTACCGACTCCTGCGCCGCCGAACATCCCCATCTTTCCTCCTTTAACAAACGGGACCAGGAGATCAAAAACCTTAACGCCTGTCTCAAACACCTGTGTTGATGTCTCCTGCTCGGTGAATGCCGGAGCTTCACGGTGGATAGGCATTCTCTCTTTTGCATCAATCGGACCAAGTTGATCAACCGGTTCACCGATAACATTTGAGATCCTCCCAAGTGTTTTCTCGCCGACAGGGACCGTAATCGACTGACCGGTATCAACAGCCTTCATCCCCCTGACGAGTCCATCAGTTGTTGACATTGCGATGGTCCTCACTAAATTTTCACCAAGATGACTTGCGACCTCAAGCGTTATTTTAATGTCAGGGATGCCTTTTGCAGCATCGCCGGGCTGTTCAACCTTCAGTGCGTTTAATATTGCAGGCAATTTATTTTCAAATTCCACATCGACAACAGCGCCGATTACCTGTGCAACCTTACCTTCGTTCATAATTCATAACCTCCATTTTAGAAATCAAATATCAAAAAAGCTGACAGCTATTAGCTATAAGCTGTCAGCTAAACTATTCTTTCAGCGCTTCGACTCCGCCGACTATGTCCATCAGCTCTTTAGTAATACTTGCCTGTCTTGCCTTGTTGTACTGTAGAGTGAGTTTGGATATCATCTCATCCGCATTCTTTGTTGCATTTTCCATTGCTGTCATTCTGGCAGCCTCTTCAGAAGCCTGCGACTCAAGAAGCGCCCTGTAAACCTGCACCTCAATATTCTTCGGAAGCAACTGGTTGAATATCTCTTGCCGTGAAGGCTCGTATATAAAAACCGTTGATGCAGATGTCGTCTCTTCCGTTCCTTCAGACGCAGTAAGGGGAAGAAGCCTGACAACCTGGGTTTCCTGGGCTATCACGCTCCTGAACTTATTGTAAACAAGGAAGACCTCATCTATCGTTTCGTTAATATAACTGTCAATAATATCGTTCGCTATCTTCTGGACATCGGAATAACTCATTTTACCCGATATCCCTACCCATGAATTGCGCGTGGCTATATTACGTCTTTTAAAATAATCGAAGGCCTTTTTGCCGACAACACTGATGCTGACATTGAAATTTTCTTCTTTACGTTTTGCAATGAGTTTCTCCGCAGCCTTCAGGATGTTTGTATTAAAAGCTCCGCATAATCCTCTGTCACTCGTTAAAATAACTACTTCAACAGTCTTTCTCGGTCTTTGCACGAGCAAGGGATGAAGTCCTTCACCGTCGCCGGACATGCCGGCAATAACTTCATTCATCTTGTCAGCATACGGCCGCATCTCGATCATCCTGGTCTGCGCCTTTCTGAGTTTGGACGCAGCCACCATCTTCATGGCCTTTGTAATCTGCTTTGTGTTCTTAACGGCAGTTATTCTTCTCTTTATGTCTCTTAATGTCGCCATTTCTCTTTGTTGTCAAAAGCTTGTCATGCCCGAAGTTCTTAGTCGGGCATCCAGTTCCTTATTCTGGATTCCCGCTTACTGATTGCGGGAATGACGGCTATAAAACCATATTAATACACTTTCTGTCTTTACGCCTGGAATCCTTTCTTGAATTCTTCTATAGCCGCCACTAATTTTGCCTTAATGGCGTCATCAATTGCCTTCTTCTCACGGATATCCTTCCGCAGGTCTTCTTTTGTACCGCGTACAAATTTGAGAAGCTCGTCCTCAAATTTTCTCACAGCCTCAACCGGAACGTCGTCGAGATAACCCTGTGTACCGGCGAAAATAACAAGTATCTGGTCCTCCAAAGCAAGCGGGACATACTGCCCCTGCTTCAGGAGTTCAACCATTCTTTTGCCTCGTTCAATCTGTGCGAGTGTCGCCTTGTCAAGGTCCGAGCCAAACTGTGCAAAGGCTGCGAGTTCCCTGAACTGTGCAAGGGCCAGCCTGAGGGTTCCGGCAACCTGCTTCATGGCCTTTGTCTGAGCCGCACCGCCGACACGGCTAACCGAAAGACCGACGTTAACGGCAGGTCTCACACCGGCATAAAAAAGTTCTGGTTCAAGGTATATCTGTCCGTCCGTAATGGAGATAACATTTGTCGGTATATAGCCTGATACGTCTCCGGCCTGTGTCTCAATGATCGGAAGCGCCGTCAAAGACCCTCCACCGAGTTTATCGGAAAGTTTTGCCGCCCTTTCAAGGAGCCTTGAGTGTAAGTAAAAAACGTCTCCGGGATATGCCTCACGGCCCGGCGGGCGTCTGAGCAGCAGTGAGAGCTGTCTGTACGCTGTCGCCTGTTTGCTCAAATCGTCATAAACTATCAATGCGTGTTTGCCGTTGTCTCTGAAATATTCACCTATTGCGCAGCCTGTATATGGTGCAATGTATTGCAGCGGCGCAGGCTCACTCGCTGATGCACATACTATGATTGTATGTTCCAATGCGCCTTCCTGTTCGAGTTTCTTGGCTGTGCGGACGACGTTGGAACGTTTCTGTCCGATTGCCACATATATGCAGATTACCCCGCTGCCTTTCTGATTAATGATCGCGTCAATAGCGATTGCGGTTTTCCCTGTCTGACGGTCACCGATAATAAGTTCTCTCTGCCCCCTTCCGATGGGGATCATTGCATCAACTGCTTTTAGACCGGTTTGGAGAGGCTCCCTGACCGGCTGTCTGTCAATGATTCCGGGGGCCACTATATCGACCATCCTTTGAGCCGTTGATTTAATCGGACCCTTTCCGTCAATCGGCTGGCCGATTGCATTAACTGTCCTTCCTAATAAGGCCTCTCCGACTGGTACTGCCATAATCTTGCCGGTACGCTTTACAATGTCGCCTTCTTTGATAAGGGTATCCTCACCAAATAGAACGGCGCCGACAGAATCTGTCTCAAGGTTAAGCGCCATACCGAATACATTATTGGGAAACTCGAGAAGTTCCGAGGCCATGCACTTATCCAGGCCGTAGATCTTTGCGATACCATCACCGACCTTGATAATCGTTCCGACTTCGCTTACGTCGACACGTTTTTCAAAATCAGCAATCTGTTTTTTTATCAATTCACTTATTTCTTCAGCTTTAAGCTCTGTAATAGACATTTTAAACACCCCCGTATAATCTTTTAGCTAATAGCTGACAGCTAACAGCTATCAGCTTATTGATTTATTTCATTAACTCCGCACGTAATAGACGAAGCTGACCTTTTAAACTGCTGTCATAGATTGTACTGCCGACCTTTACAATAAAACCGCCAAGCAGGGACTTATCAACCTGGCTCTCAATTTCAATTTTCCTTTGCGTCATTTCTTTGAGTACATTCTTAAGTCTTTCAGTATAATTCTTATCCAGAGACACAGAAGATATTAAAACTGCCGTAGCTTTCTTCTGCCTTTCGTTATATGCATTAATGGCAGCAGCGATAACTTCTTTAATTGCTGCAATGTGCCCCTGTATAACTAAAAGTTTGAGAAATTTCTCCGTATAAGATAAAAATTTAAAACTTGGGAGTATTGCACTCAAGGCCTTGTCTTTTTCATCCTCTGAAAATATCTGACCTGCAAACAGAAGCTTCAGTTTCCTGTTTGCATCAATGAGATGTGAAAATGCCTTCAGTTCTTCTATAACAGCAGGTATCTTTGAGATTTCAACACTACCCATTAGCGCCTTGCTGTATTTTTTTGCGATCTGGTTCTTGTTCATAAGTTTTAAACCACAGAGTCCACAGAGAAAAGCACCTTTATTTTAAAAAGTATTTTATTTTTCATCTCTGTGCTCTCTGTAGCAGCTTTATTCTTCTTTAATTTTTTGCCTCAAGTCTTTTTATATAATCGTCTATTAAAGCTTCCTGTTCTTTCTGCCCGAGTTTTTCTTTTATCTGTTTCTCTGCAAGTTCCAGCGCCATCATGGCTGCCTCGGATTTTATCTTCTCTTTTGCCTTCTGTAATTCAAAATCTATATTTGCCTTTGCCTGTTCCAGTATCTTTGCTTTTAACCTTTCCCCGTCTGCAACGATCGCTTCTTTTTCCTTTTCACCGGCTTTTCTTGCGGATTCAATTATCAGCTCTATTTCACTTCCTGTGTTCTTAAGCCGTTCCCTGACTTCATTGAGTGTCTTTTGTGCAAGCTCCTTTGCCTCAGTCGCTTCTTTGAGGGACTTCTCAATAAGCTCAGTACGTTTCTTGAAATACTCTGCAAACGGTTTACGCGCAAAGAAAACAAGAATGGAAACAAGAAATGCAAAATTTATAACCGGCCAGAACCAGTCCTTCCATGTAAAAGCATGCTCCGCATATTCTCCACCATCTTCCGCAGCAAAAACCCCTGTAAAAGACAGTAAGCAGTAAGCGGTAAGCAGTAAGCAGAAAAATAACAAGAAGTTGCTTTTTTGACTTCTGACTTTTGACTTTTTCATGCTCTGACCAGTTTTTCCACAATCTGTTTTGAAAAGGATTCGACATCTGATCTCAATGAAGCCCTTGTTTTTCCCACTGCTGACTCAAGTTCGTCCTTTGCTTTTTTATTAATCTCTATAGCCTCATTTTGGGCTGCAGTAAGCGCCTGCTTCTGCACATCCATTCCTTGTTTGCTTAATTCTTCAAAGATTGTCTTTGCACTGGTCCTGCCCTCTGCCAGCTTTGCGTCGATCTGTGCCATTATACCGTCTTTTTCCTGGTCCATCGATTTGGCGGAACCGAGAGCTCCGTTTATGCCTGCATCTCTTTCCCTGAAAAGACGGAGAAGGGGCTTAAACAAAATAATGTTCAGAAGAATAAGCAATAAAAGGAAATTGGCAAGCTGGGCAAAAAACCACTTATTGAGTTCTAACATTTAAGCTCCTACTTAAGTAAAAAATTGAAGAGTCAATTAAGACAAAGTCCGGAAAAATTAACATAGCGGCAATAATTTGTCAATAAGTCAATAATTATATTTAGGGAATTTATAAATAAACAAACGTGATACAAGGAATAAACATTGAACAACATAATTACTCTGTTCCTAATTTTCTCCTTATTTTCTTCTTGCCCTCCATGGTACAGCATGGTAAAATAATTAATAACCTATCCGAGTTTTGTCTGTCCAGTGCAGTAACGCTGATATAAACAGCGACAAATTTTATTTTACTCCCTTTTTTGACGTGCAGGAGAAATGAGGCGATTTCTCATGAAGACTAACAGATTGCCATATAAAAACAGGAAGAGACCCTTCTTTGAACGGGTCTTCCTTAGTATTCTTATCATTTTCACCTTTCTTCCGGTAATTGACGGCGGATTTTCAGCACATGCGCTGGACCAGGCGAAATATGTCATATTGATGATAGCAGACGGCTGGTCAGCGAATGATATCGAGGCCACAAAGAAATACTGCCAGGCCACGTCGTCATGTCCTGTCACACCGCCTTATGAGTTGTGGACCAAATACTTCATGTCGACATATCCCTATGGGGGCAGCTATGACAAGAATCAGGCCTGGTCTAATTTTAATTACGTCAAGAGCGGCTTTACAGACAGTGCTGCGGCGGCTACGGCCCTTTACACCGGCAGTAAAACGCAACCCGGGCGCTGCAGCGTTTCATCAGGCGGAAACCGGCTGGTCACGATAGAAGAGCAGGCCAGGGCCTTTGGCATGGCATCCGGCGCCATCAGCACCGTTGAATTGTCAGATGGCACGCCGGGGTGCTGGGTAGCCCACAACGACGACCGCGGCAATCACTACGCCATGGCAGATGAAGGGTTTTTTGGAGATCCAAATACCACCGGTACACCGTCAACTTCCGGCTATGCCGGCGGTCACGGGCCCACACTCCCCCCGGCGGAAGTTATCATCGGCGACGGCAGGTCTACATAC
>JACRLN010000024.1 GCA_016215115.1 Nitrospirota bacterium | reverse complement strand
TCAAGATAAAAAACACGATAAATGAAAACAACTAATTGATTCGGAAGATTAAATGGAATTTAAGCAGAGATAAGCAAACTTTGCGGCTATTTATTTAATGGAATGGTTACAATTACCCCCCGTCACTGAATGGTTACGTAACAACTTACTTTCCGCTTTTAATTTTTCATGCGTAGAGGGAGGGTTGTATGAGATTTGAAACCCAGCAGTATAAGAATGCTGCAATTTTAGCGCTCACCTTTTTATCTTTAATTATCTTTTTTTCAGGCACAAGCGCTGCATTTACCTGTACCTGGACCGGAGCAATAAGCAATGACGCCTCAACTCCTGCGAACTGGTCGGGATGTAATAATAACAGACCACAAAATAATGACGCTGCTGTCTTTACCAGCGCTTATAATAGATATTGCAACTGGAATATTACCCCCTCACTTTCGTCTTTTAGCATAAATACCGGCTACACCAGCACAATTACATTAAACTCAAATCTGACCATGACAGGAGACATTACAGTAAACTCCGGAGTTATTGATGCCCGGTCCTCGGTCATCACTGTCGGCGGGAACTGGAGATTTTTTACCGGTACAACTACTGACAGGGGCGATGTAGACGGTATTCAGGGGATCGATTTTAATGATGTATCGGCTATCCTGAGGATGGCGATAAACTATGATCCCACAAAATACTGCGCGGATGTTAATACTGATGCGAAGACTGATATTCTGGATACAGTAAAAACCTTACGACTTTCTTATGGCCTGGATCCGCTGAACAGGTGTTCCGGAGGATTGTTTGTCCCGGGCACAAGCAGGGTTGTTCTTAATGGAGGTATTCAAACCGTATACGGGAACAATGTCTTCTATGATTTAACCAAGACAGTATCTTCTTCCTATACCTTATATTTTGAAGCCGGAAGCACCCAGACAATTCTCGGCAGTCTTACATTAAAGGGCGCTTCGGGCAATCTGCTTGCTCTGAGAAGCACTGATGAAAATATCGGATACTGGTATTTAGACCTTCTGGGCACGCAAAACATCTCATATGTTGACATCAGGTATTTAAATAACAAGGGTCTTGTAAATATTGTAGCTACAAATTCCCAGGGAGAAGGAACAAGCAGCAACAACAAAGGCGTTAGCTTTGGAGGCAGTCAGTGTGTCTGCCGGGAGGAGAAGTTGATATTGGCCGGTTTACTGTGTGACGGGAGGCAATCATGCGAGAGATAACCATAAGCAATTTACTAATAGTTGACACCAACACATTCAGGACATCCAAATTGTTACTTGTCATATTTATATTCATTTTTATCACCTTTATTAACGGCACAGGCTATTCTTCGACCGGAGATATGTCTTCTAATGATCCGGGCGCAAGTACAACAAATTTCAATATCGCTAAACCGGAAAATACTCCCGAAGACTTACAGAAGGAAGCGATCAGGAGTTCCTCAGAGATAAAGGAATTACCGGACAGCACAGCAACCGGTAAAGACGTGATTCCTGCTTCCTCCACGGAAGATAACAAGATCAAAAATGAAGATGCAAAAAATAAAAAAGCATCGGACACTAAGGACACTGGAGACATTAAAGATAAAAAACCGGAATCTTTGCTTGCACAGATACCGCCGCCTGATCCATTGGATCAAACCAATAATACAGTTTCAGGCTTTTCATTAAAACCTATTGAGATATCCCCTGCTGGAAATTACGGCGCTGCGGTAACAAGCATACCTATAATTGTCCCTCCCGGCAGAAAAGGTGTTCAGCCCAATATTTCACTAAATTACAGCTCAAGTGCCGGCAATGGATGGCTCGGAGTAGGCTGGGTCCTTGATATGGGGTCTATACAGAGAAGCACTAAGAAAGGCCTTGATTATTACAACACAGACAATAACGATGACAATGACTATATTGCAATGGGTAATGGGTCCACTTTTGAACTGGTCTCAAGAGCGGGTAACTGGGGGGCTGGATTTTATGGCGCTAAAATTGAAGGGGCCTTCGCAAAATATCAAAAAATATCAGACACTGCCGGCTGGATAGTAACGACAAAGGATGGAACCAAATATTATTACGGCGAATCTGAAAGCTCAAGACAGGACAGTTATGATGCCAATAATCAATACAGGGTTTTCAAATGGTGTTTGGATAGGGTAGAAGATACTAACGGTAACTATATGACAATAACGTATGGGAAGAATCAGGGCGAGGTATATCTTGACAAGATAGAATATACAGGCAATTCTAAAACCGGATTAACCCCATCCAACTATGTCAAGTTTTATCTGGAAACAAGGACAGATACGCCCCCCATGTATACAACCAACGCATCTGTAATAACAGCTTCTCGACTTAAGACAATTGATATTTTTACAGGCGGACAGTACCCGGGAGGGAATAGAGCGAGAAAGTATGAATTGGAATACGATGCAGACTTGAATGCTCCCGGTTTGCAATATAGTTATAACACAAAAAGGTCCATATTGGGCAGAATAACGCAGTATGGCAGCGATGGAAGCACTTCCTTGCCGGAGATAACTTTTTCTTTTTCCGGAGGCAGTAAAGGTTTTATTAATCAATTTAATGGCCCTGCATGGTCAGATGACGCAGGTTGGGTTAAAGCCCAAAATTATGCAACGATACAGTATCCGGATTTAAATGGCGACGGCAAGGCTGATATATGCGCACGTGACAGTAACGGCATAGTCTGCAAGATAAGTACAGGATCGGGCTTTACTTCTTCTTTCCGCGGCCCGGATTGGTCTGATGATAACGACAATTGGGCAAACCCGGTTTACACTACCGTAGGTTTCATTACAACTATTTCTATAGATAGGAGTTATTATTCTACGATCCAGTATCCGGATTTAAATGGCGACGGCAAGGCTGATATATGTTCCCGTAGTACAACCGGTATTGAATGCTGGATAGGCACCGATACAGGTTTTATTAATCAATTTAACGGCCCGGCATGGTCAGATGATGCAAATTGGGATCAATCTGCATCGTATTATGGAACGATCCAGTATCCGGACTTAAATGGAGACGGCAAGGCTGATATATGCGCACGCGACAGTAGCGGGATAATCTGTTACCTCGGCACCGGATCGGGCTTTATTTCTTCTTTCCGTGGACCTACATGGTCAAATGGTAGCGGATGGACTGATCGCTCTAATTATGCGACAATCCAGTATCCGGACCTTAATGGCGATGGCAAGGCTGACATATGCGCACGTGACGATAACGGCATAATCTGCAAGATAGGTACCGGATCGGGCTTTACGGGCTCTTTCCGCGGCCCGGATTGGTCTGATGCCGGTTTATGGAATCAGCCTGAGCATTATTCAACGATCCGGTATCCGGACCTGAATGGCGACGGCAAGGCTGACATATGCGTTAAAGACGGATATCAAATAACCTGTTTATTGGGCACAGGTTCAGGTTTTGCGGATCAATTCATAGGCCCACCATGGTCGGATGCCGCTGATTGGGATGATCCAAATAAATATTCAACGATACAGTATCCGGACCTGAATGGAGACGGCAAGGCTGATCTATGCGCACGGGACAACGGTGGGATCGTCTGTTATCTCGGTACAGGAAAGGGATTCAATAATTATTTCGCCGGTCCTGCATGGTCGGATAATGATCCGGAACATTATCTGACGATCCGTTATCCGGACTTAAATGGGGACGGCAAGGCTGACATATGCACCCGGAATGATAACGGGATCATTTGCGAGAAGACAACCAATGATGGAGTTGAATCACTGCGATCGGTTGACAACGGCATCGGCGGCTATACTACCCTTTCCTATCTCCCATCTTCAGTATACGACAATATTAAGTTACCATTTATAGTACAAACATTGTCGTCTGTCATGACCAATGACGGCAATGGCAATACTTCATCAACAACTTATGACTATGAAGGTGGGTACTTTGATTATGACGAAAGGGAATACAGAGGGTTTGAAAAGCTTACATCACGGGTAAACTATACATTGCCTAACAGCACAGCAACATATACGCAGACAGAAACGTGGTATTGGCAGGACAAGATATTCAACGGGCGGATCGATAAACAGACCACAACCGACGCCACGGGGAAAATATATGCAAAAGTCTTTAATGTCTATGAGTCAGTACAGCCTTATCCAAATACAGAGTTTCCGCGCTTAAAGACGAAAATCAACGAAGTGTATGACGGAACAGGCACGCCCTTGAGGGTGAGCGGTGATACCTATTATGACGACTACGGCAATATTGTAAGAAATCATAACAACGGCGATGAGTCTGTCACCGGTGATGAAAGGGATGAGTTCATTGAATACGAATATGATCAGACCAACTGGATCCTGTCGCTACCAAAGCGCACATATGTTCTGGACAGCAGTGGCACACAAAAGGCTGTTGAATGGTACACGTATGATCCTGTTACCAAGAATATCCTTAAAAAAGAGACGTGGCTCGATACCGGACCGAATCCGGTCATTACTTATGAAAACTATGACAGCTACGGCAATGCAAGAAGGATAATCGATCCAAAGGGCAATCAGACCAATATTACTTTTGATACGGCCACCAATACCTATCCGAGGACGATTACTAATGCCCTTGGGCAACCGGCTGAAAAGACCTATGACTACGGACTCGGTAAGGTCATATGGGAGAAAGACCCGAACGGCAATATTACAACGTATAAATATGACAAATTGGGACGGATAGAGAAAGTTTACGGGCCATTGGATCCGGAAGCAACAGGTATACCCACAATGCAATATGTATATCCCTTACTTACTGATTACGGGCAAGTCGGCGACCAGAGAGTTACGGTCTTTGCGCTTGAAGAGCACGGAACAACTAATTATATCTGGAGCGAAACGTTTTTTGACGGGCTTGGAAGGACGATTATGACCCGCTCGGAGGCCGCTCCTATCGGCAGTGTGAACAGGGGTATTGTTATCAGTACAAGATATAACGACAGGGGACTTTCAGACCGGCAGTCCCTGCCATATTTTCAAAACACTGCTACAGGGGTTGACCTTGAAACGCCAAGATACACATATAATGAATACGACCCTATAGGGAGGATCATAAAAACTACATACCCTGACAACACCTCAACAAGGACAGGGTATCTCAAAGGTACAGCCGCATATGTGGACGCCAACGGACATCAGAGGGTGGAGATCAAGGACGTCTATGGAAGGCTTATCGAGGTGCGGGAGTATACAGGTACAGACAGTAATAATACGCCATTTTCATCTTCTTTTAAACTCTATGCGACAACTATTTACGGATACGATATCCTCGGCAATCTCGAATATGTCAGGGACGCAGCAGGCAATGAGACTGCCATGTTTTATGATTCGTTATCAAGAAAGACCGGCATGTATGACCCTGACATGGGATACTGGGAATACGGTTATGACAGGAACGGCAATCTGATATCACAGTTGGATGCAAAGGACCAGTTGCTGACCTTCCAGTACGATTCCCTGAATAGGATCAAAAAGAAGCTCTACCCTAACGGTACATCTATCAATTATCAGTATGATCAATATGACAACGGCTCAACAAATCAGGTTATCGGCAGGCTTGCAAAACTGACGGACGCATCAGGCACGACAACGACAACGTTTTATTACGATGAATTAGGGCACACGAGAAGCACGGAGAAGATCATAGATTCAATCATGTACCCAACAGATAAGACATACGACGCCCTCGGCAGGACCAAGACCCTCACTTATCCCGATCCTGCACACACGGTTGTTCAATATACATACGACTCGGGAGGAAATCTTCAGAAGGTACAGGGCGGCGCTGTCTATGCTGAATACAATAACTATAACGCCTTTGGACAGATCGGGAAAATAATCTTCAGCAACGGAATAACCACAGAATACTCCTACTATGACCAGGTCAATGAAACCAACCGGCTGAAAACTATAAAAACATATGTCACAAACAATCCCGCAACCAAGTATATGGATCTGAGATACGACTATGACTATGGCATCAACATTAAGCAGATAACAGATTATCTGGACCCGAACAGGACAAGGAAATATGCCTACGATGATCTGAACAGGCTCATAGAGGCAGACAGCGTGATGTATGGCGGCAAACTGATCTACCAGTACGACAAGATCGGCAACATGATATATAACTGTAAGTATGGATTCTATACTTATGAAGATGTGTATCATGTCCACGCTGTTACAAAGATCAGGAAGCCTGATGGAACGATAGTAGATCAATACAGCTACGATGCCAACGGCAATATGGTATCAGGGGCGGGGAGAACTTTTACGTATGATTATGACAACAGGCCGACGAGTATTGTATTAAACAACAATGCAGTGATATCCGTCTATGACGCAGGCGGGCAAAGGATAAAAAAGACCGCCATTACCGGCGGAGTTCAGAAGACAACGACATATATCGGGAATATCTTTGAATGCACTGACGGTATATGTACGAAGTATATTTTTGCGGGTTCGCAGAGGATTGCAAAGATCGACAATACCGGCAATCATTTTTATCACACAGACCATCTCGGAAGCTCGACTGTCATAACAAATCAATCAGGGGGAAGCGAAGAGCAGGTGTTCTATTATCCCTATGGTGAATCTATTAATACAGGCTCCAATATCGCAAGGCACAAGTTCACAGGACAGGAATGGGACGCGGAGACTGGACTGTATTACTACGGGGCACGATACTATGACCCGAAGATCGCGCGATTCACCAGCGCGGATACGATAGTCCCGAATTTCGCAAACCCGCAATCATTAAATCGTTATTCGTATGTTTATGACAATCCTGTTGTTATAAGCGACGCAGATGGACATTTACCTTTCCTTGTAGTTGTTGCCATAGGCGCTCTGATAGGAGGCGCAGTCGCAGCAATGACAGGCGGAGATATAGTTCAGGGAATGATCATGGGTGCTATTGGAGGCATATTTATGGGCGCTGCCAATGCAGTTGTTGCTGCCGCTAATTTAGCATGTAATTCACTATCTTCTGTAGCGACGGTGGCCCTATATGCCTCGGCGGGAGCGGCAGCCGGCGCAGTTAACGCTGCAATTTATGGCGGGGATCCGGGGCAAGCTATGTTAATGGGCGCAGTCGGCGGGGCAGCAGGAGCTATGGTCGGAGGATACGTCGCCGGATTGCAAATAGATGAAACCCTAAGAACCGTGCTCCAAATCGGCGGGAGCGGCCTGGTGGGAGGAGGCGTTGCAGAATTGTCAGGAGGTGACTTCGGGCAAGGATTCATGTATGCGGCAATAGCTGCTGCGGCGAGTATGGCAGTGAATGAGTTCTTGGAGAATAATACGAAGACTCCGGGGAGAGACAACATGTATGAGGAATCGACAGAAATGTCTTTTGAAACGAACCTATCTGATAACGTTGGTCGTCAAACTGGAAATGAAATGCTAGCTGCTAACATGCTCGATCTTGGAGATGAACCAATGATGTATCGCCATGGAAAAGATAATCCGCCAACTTCGCCTGAAGAAAAGAAAGCAGCACTTAAAATAATACAGAAAGCAGGTGAAAAGGCAATAAAATGGGCAGTTCCTGAATCAAAAGTAGTGATCCCTGCTGGTAAAATATTATACAAATCCAGCACTTATCTTTCTGATCTGTTTAAGGCAAGTGGAAACTTACCTCCTTGCCAAGTAGGCACGATGGGATGTCATCCAAAGTGATTAAATGAATTTCATAAATTTATTATTACATTAGCATAGATAGCCAAAACATTACAGAATAAATGGGCAGAAACAGATGGAACAATAGATTGATATTTTTCATAGAGCAAACAATAGATACTGCTCATAAAAAATATGTATGTCAAACTAATATTAATATTAGTTAAAGAAGAAATATGTAATGCTGTAAAAAATAGAGAACAAGTAATGAAGCTAATTAAAATATTCATTTTTTTTCTTAAGAAAGCATATATCAATCCTCTCATTAAAAGTTCTTCTTTGAATGGACACAACAAACATACCTTTTTCCAAAAAATAGGTATTAGAAAATTCCTAATATCAAGAATGAAATTAATATTTATCTTAATAGAAGAAATCACTTTAGAAAAACTAGAAGAAAGTATAGCTACTAATACAAACGTTATAAATCCAAACAATAAACCTTTACTTGTATTTTGCAATAGATTATCTTTCTTTAAACCTAAAACATTTAAATCTATTCGATATGAGTATTTCATATAAGAAATTATTATGAAAATTACAATGAGAGATTCAAGATAATCAAAATAAATCTGTTCCTGATAGTTATTAAACATAAAATAAAAAGGAAACATGATTATTTCATTTAAAATAAAGATAAGGACAATATCCTTTATACTCCAAGGAACATTGAATGGATTATTAGATGATTTAATTAATTTCATAAACGTTATTTTCATCTCTTAAGTCTTGAGTATTGTAATAAAAAAATGAGAATAGATAAAGCACTTTTTAGAAAACAAAAAGGTCAGTTCTCGACATGAGACGGAAGAAAGGGGTCGAGAGGTCGAGGTTTCAAGGGGTTAAGGGAAGAAAAAGACTAAGGCTGGGGAATGAGATTTGTGTATGATTGAAAAAGGTAAATTACAGATTGTTAAATTCATCAATAGCAAGACCCGCTTGGCGGACCAGTTTGCGAAGCAGGCCGGGGCCAAGTTCTTTATGTTGGGGGATGGATAATGTCCATTGAAAACCGGATTTCGTCAACATTACGTGGGAACCTTTCTGGCGGGAGACAGACCAGCCGGCTTTCCGGAATTTACGTACTGCTTCAGCTCCTGAACACAGTTTCAGGTTTTCACCCATTATACTGCTACTTCAATAAAGCTGTCAGGGTTGAAAGATTGTTTGGACTCCATAACCTCAAGCCATCCTTCAATTGCTTCTTTAATATTGGCAATTGCTTCTTCGCGGGTTTTACCCTGGGAAAGACAGCCGGGAAGGGCAGGGACTTCGACTACGAAATATCCGGCTTCATCCTGTTCTACTATGACATGCAATTTCATTTTGGCTCCTTATTTATATCTGAAGATCATACTCAAAATTATCATAGATACATTTTTCTGTCAAACGTGTTCCTGTTAAAAGATAAACCTCGTACCCTATTTACAGACGAAGGGAGATATAGATGACCAAAAAGGCAATTATATTATTTTTATTTCTTCTGCTTTATCTAATCTTGCCGCATAATATATCAGCCGTTGAAGTTACGGTTCCGGATATGCCGGTGTTCAAGGACGCATCCGACACATTTATCGAGATACCGGTAGATGTTGATTACGCTGTGGGACTGGCGGGGTTTCAAATGACCTTTACGTATGATTCAAACATGCTCGAAACTCAGGGATCAAATTTCGGCGAATTGACGCCTATGCCTCAGTGGTACATACTTCAAAATACACCCACTGCAGGCCAGATAATTATCGGCGGATATGACACGATACTGTCCGGCACGCCGATAGGCAGCGGCAGTCTGATTAAACCCCTCTTTAAGATCAAAGGCCGGCAGGGCGTCACTTCCAATATTACTTTAAACGTCGTTAAGCTCTCAGATACTTACGGCAATGAAATTTATTCTAAAGCTAATTCCGGACAGGTGCATATCATGACTGTGGACAATGACGGAGACGGCGTCTACAATGACGTTGACAATTGCCCGTATTCATATAATCCGGGGCAGGCTGATTCAGATAATGACGGTATTGGAAATGCGTGTGACCAATGCATAGGACCTCCAGTAATGATCGGCAGCACAACTTATAATACGCTCCAGTCAGCTTATGATGCGGCACAGAGCGGCAGCACCATTAAGATCCAGTTCGAAACATTATACCAGAACCTTCTTGCTAACAAAAACAAATCGGTCATACTTGAAGGCGGGTATAACTGCACCTGGACTTATCCGCCTTCAGGATTAACAGTGATAAAAGGCGAGATCAATAACAGACTGCCGTCATCGATCACATTGAGGAATGTTTACGTAATCACCTTCCTCTACTGGATCCCTGATTGCTCGAATATAACCGGACTGGGCCTGAATGATTATGACAACGACGGGAAAAAAGATGCATGCGACCCGTGTCCGGCAGACAGCAACCTTACCTGCGACAGGGACACTGACGGAGACGGTATACCGGATTCATATGAGATACTGTATGGATTAAACCGCTCCGACGCCTTTGACAGAGACCTAGACTACGACGGAGATTATGTCACAAATTACGGGGAATTTCTGATTAATACCGATCCAATGTCTGCTGATTCTGACAATGACGGATATGCTGACGGAGAAGACGGTTGCCCCCTGAATAACTGCAGTCAGACAGTCTGGACGGACAATCCCATACAGGCCGGCACCCTTATTAAGGCGCAGCACATCCTGGAGTTGCGGACTAATATCAATTTGCTTAGAACTAAACGTGTATTAGCCCCTTACCAATGGACTAATCCGTCCTTGACCCCGGGCAGCAGTTTAATAAAAGCTGAAGACATAACCGACCTGCGCAAGGCCTTGAACGATGTGTTAACGCCTGACCCTGCATGGGCGATCGATCCTAATATTGTACGGGGAACCGTGATCCAGGCGATTCATATTCAGGAATTACGCGATGCAGTGGAAAATGCATGGTAGCTGAGATGATCACTGTTTTCAGAAATAAGAATAAATATTATTTTAATAAGGAGAAGGAGGAATTAAGTATGGAAATCAGGGAAAAGGGGATAGCTAAAGTTTCTGTGTTTTTTATGTTTGTAGTATTTTTGTTGATTACAAGTCTGGTATCCGCACAAACATATGATCAAACTAAAGACCCATATACATTCGGAGGCAAAGTCGGGATCGGGACGTTAAGTCCATCCGCTCTTATCGATATTAAAATGTCAACAAACCCAGGGGCTGGAGCTTCAACTACCCCTGGATTTTTAATCCAAAGTATTGGACAAAATGCTCCTGCGTTAGCCTTCAAAGGAAGCTCAAGCGACTCTGGTACGGGGGACGGATACGGTATCGGCAAAATAGTTTATGATAGTGATAATGAAAGATTTAACTTTTGGCACGGCGGATTTGGTTTGCCTACAGGTCAACAAATAATCTGGGATGGTGTTTCCGAGCCTAATAATATAAGTGTTCCTACAAGAGGAAATGCTGTCTTTCATTTTAACACCTCAATCAATCTGGAAACAAAATCGGATAATACCGGAAAAGTTATAATTCCTAACGGCAATGTCGGCATCGGGACGACAACGCCATCTGAAAAGATGCATATATATGGTAATGCAAATACATTTTTGCATATTGAGGGTGGCCCATCCACAATTTCAAATGGTATTAAAATGACCACGAATGGGAATATTATGTTTGTATCTAATGAAAATGGCCGCATGGGATTTTTCAATACTTCCTCAGAGCGAATGTCGATACTGAACAACGGCAACGTCGGCATCGGGACAACAACTCCTTCCAAAAAACTGCATGTAGCAGGCGACATTCAGGTTGACGGCAACATTAATGCCAAGTACCAGGACCTTGCTGAATGGGTAAGGACTTCTGAATCTTTGACTAAAGGCATGGTCGTAATGATCGATACAAAAGAGGTCAATCAGGTAGTCCCTTCTGACAAGGCTTATAACACATTAGTTGCCGGCGTTGTTTCTGAAACCCCGGGGATCATTCTTGGAGAAGGCGGAGCAGATAAGGCAATAATTGCCCACACAGGAAGGGTAAAGGTTAAAGTCGATACAAGCAATGGAGAGATCTCTGTCGGTGACTTACTGGTTGCAAGTCCTGTGAAGGGATATGCCATGAAAGCTGATTCGGATAAACTGAAACCCGGCATGCTTTTAGGCAAAGCTTTAGAACCGCTTAAAGAAGGACAGCAGGGTGAGATACTGGCTTTGATAACGCTTCAGTAAGATAGATAATTCATAAAGTTACAATACTAATTTAATACGGAGGAAAGATGAAAAAGAAAATTTTAGTATTCACTTCAGTTCTCATAATGATCGCTACAGGCTTGTATGCAGCATCAGGCGATGTCTTTGTAGAAGGGAATCTTGGGGTTGGGACAACGACTCCAGCAGGGAAAATACATTCTGAAGATATTTTATACGATAGAGGCACCGGGAATTGTCCTGCCGGATACAGCGAGGGAGATTTTGGCGGACAAGTGAATATTAAAGATTGCAAGGCAATTGGTATAGTGGTTCTGAAGAACGGAAATGTAGGCATTGGTGATGTTACGCCGGACGGCAATCTTAAACTTGACGTGGAAGGACCTATTGGTGCAACTCAATACTGCGATCAAAATGGGAATAATTGCGTTCCTCAAGGCACCATCCAGGCGAGAGTATCAGGCTCTTGTGCAGCAGGTTCGTCAATAAGGACGATTAATTCCGATGGCTCAGTAGTTTGTGAGAGTGATAATGGAGAGAGTGGTTATCTTTCAAAAGGATTATATGGAGTATGTAAACCAGGATATAATACCTGTGAAATAAAACTGCCTCCTGCTATATGTACCAACTGTTCCGGCATACTCTGTAACGCTACTTGTTCATGTCCATCTGGTTTTACCCAAGTGGATATTGGTATTAATGGCAATGGACAAATTACATGTTATAAAAACTGAAGAACTTTTAAACCACTTTTCCTACCAGTGGGTTTTTGTATTTCGGGAGTCTCTCCCGAAAACGATCCGAAGTAAGTAATGCATCAATAGAGGCAACTGGAGGGAGAATATTCTTATTTTTTAAAAAAGATTTGCAGGATGGCCGTCAAAGACGCCAGTTGTCCGATCCAGAAAATGAACATCCATTTAATAATATCAGCCTTCATATTTGCAAGGTCTGTCTTTGTGGCGAGAATATCTTTCTTTTCCTTGAAATTCTTATCAACTTTAGTTTCAATATACTCAACCAATGTCTTTGCCTCTAATGATGTTTATGTTTCTTTTCTGAGAGATAAAAATACAAGGCAGCTCCAAGCCCTATTAACACCACAGTTATTAAAACAATAATAAATGAATTCATTTTGCTCCCTCCTTTTCCGGAGTTACCCATATTAATGCGTATGCTTATGCTTTTTTTCTGAAAGGTAAAAGTAGATCCCAGCGCCGAGGCCGATCAGTAAAGCTAATAATAACGCAAAAAGAAGTGTATTCATGATTTATTCTCCTTTTCGGGTGTGATTATTAAAGCTAAAATAAAAGTCATCAATACTATACCGCCGCTAATTAAAACCGTTCCCCATGAAATCGGGCTATTCGGCAAAATTGCATTCAAACCAAATGCTATCAAGCCGTATTCTACAACTTTGAAAAGTAAATTCGCCGTTTTCTCCCTCTTGTTATAATGTTCCATTCTATTGTCCCCTCAAAAGATTTCATAAATAAATATTAGCAGAAAAAGTTAAAAATCTCAAAATAAAAAAAGGCGTCCCGATTTCCGGGACGCCTTTTGAAAGTGTCTGTTACGAACAGTTAGAACTTTAAGAGCAAGCCGTGTCTGACTGAGTAAGGATTGTCAGGGTCTTCATCTGCACCAACAACATTCTTGTAAAAGTCGCCGGCCCAAAGGTAACCAGCCTCAACGAAGTAAACAAGGTTTGTGTCAATCTGATACTCGGCTTTTGCATCAAGTTCAACACCAATTTTTCTGGAGTCCATATCCTCGTTTACATTGTCTACAGACTTTACAGCCTTGAGATAGTAGAGATCGCCGGAAAGTTTTAAATCAGGCATCGGTTTAGCAGTAACGCCTGCATTCAGGTACCAGGTATTGTTTAAACCTGTGTGCTTACTGGCTGCGTTTTTTGCAGTTACAACTTTATAGTCATAAATGTAGGTATAGTACTGGGTATCGCTTAAGAAAGTCTGAAAACCTTCATTCTTCTCACCTGAATCATTACTGGAATCAAGCTTGTCACCGCTTCCATATGCAGCATTGCCTCTAACGCTCACCGGACCAACATTTGCCTCTGCGCCAAGCATCACCGCATAACCTTTGTATTTAACTTCTTCGTTACCAAATGAATCCGGAGCACTCGTCTTATCCGTGCCTCTCTGGATCTCAACGTCGCCTTTTACCTTTACGCTTCCAAGATCAGCATTGGCTCTTAAGCCGAGATTGTACAGCTTCGTACCTTTATCAAATCCTCTAGGATTGGTAGCATCTATTGATTTGCTGTGGCCGTTTAAGTAAGTGAGGTCAGCGCTAAAATTGGCGTTTCCGATCGGCATGCCGTACGCAACTACATAAGCGTCCAGGTCGTCATTTTGTGTAGTAGTTCCTTCAGCAAGCTTTATTGAAATGAGGGTTAATTCACCGTCTCCTGCAGGAATTGAAAGCAATAATGCATCATCGCCGAATTTTGTGTGGTCAAAGAACAGGTTATTGCCTAATGCGAGGAGCATATGTCCCGCCTTGAGGGTTGCGACTTTGCCCAAATTGGTTGAGATATATGCCTGACGAATAGACATGGTACCTCTCTTGTTGTTCATAGCGTTGCTGGCATCTGCCCAAGTATAAGTATCATGTGCATTATCACCTGTTTCAAGCTCTACAAAACCAAAGGTATTTGGAGATACAGTAGCTTTCAGGCTTAATCTTACCCTCTGGTCATATTTTTGTGCGTTGTCAGAGGGTTTTGCGTCAGTATTGAAATCGTCGAGGTTCCTGGTGGCTTCACCTCTTATTCTTAACTCTCCGCCGAGCTCAATCTGTGATTTAGCGGCAGTTTTTACTATAGAAGGTGTATATTCCTGTGATGGCACTTCATGCAGTGCGAAAGCTGTTACAGCGAAAGAGAGCACAGCTATTACACTTATTAATACTAAATACTTTTTCATTTAATTCCTCCTTTTAAGGTTTTTGTTTAAAATTTTTATACTAAAACTCCCATCCCGATGCTCCGGAATGAAGGATGATTGTTTTCTTACTCTCTACCACCCCCTTTTGTTTAACAGTGTAATTGCTTCTTATGTTGTTAAATGGATCGTATTCCTTTTTATGAATTCTAATTTATACCATTGAGACACATAATTGTCAAGTATAACTTATACAAAAAGTTGTCAAAGATAAATCTATAACAAGTTTTATATAGCAAAACTCAAGCCAGAGTAGAAGTCAGGAGTCAAAAGTCAGAAGTCAGAAGTTAAAAAGATAGAAAAATAAAAGAGTTATAAAAGGTTTTGATTGTTTTCAACTTTCAAGCTTAAACTTTCAACTTTCATATAATTGTGGTATTCATACAATTAACATGATGTAAAAAGGACACTCTATATTTTCTCCACATCTGATGAGTTTATTGTAAGCGCCACTCCCTGGCGTAATACATCTACTGAAAGTACAAGGATGTGTTTATCCAGCTTTTCAACAAGGATTCCTTCAACTCCGCTTAAAGGGCCTCTGATTATTCTCACTCTCTGGCCTTCATTCAGATATGGATAATGGTCGAGAGCTTCTTTATTTTCTATAAGCTTTTGCAATGATATTATCTGTTCATCAGGGATGGGGTCAGGGTTCCCTGGGATAGTGCATAACAGCCTGACAACGCCTTTTACTTTCAGCACACTCAGAAGGCTCTGAGAATCTTTGGATATGTGCACAAACATATAACCAGGAAAAAGAGGAAATGCAATTATTTTTTTCCTGTCTTTCCATTTCCTTAGCCTTTCTACTGTTGGAAGAAAAGAGTTAATCCCTTTTTGTTTCAATCTTTCAAGGATCTGAAATTCATGGCGCGATTTTGTATGTACCGCGTACCAGTTTTGAGATAATACGTTAGTTTGTTCCATATTCGTATTTTGATTAAAATGCGCCATGTTAAAACCACTGAGTCACTGAGACGAGAAAAGTGCGGAAGTCTGGAAGCTCGGAAGTAAAAGGCTTCCCAACTTCTGAACTTCCGTGCTTCCGAACTTTATACTCCGTGTCTCTGTGGTATTTATATTATATATTCAATATGATGAGATTATGCATTCGCTTGAGGTGCTGCAGGCGTAGCTTCTTCCCCTTTTTCTTTATAAATCTCAGTGATGCTTGTGACTTTAATGTTGGCAGCCTGCAAGGCTTTCTGTATATCTACAGCCTTTGCATCCTGAATTTTCAGCATATAATTAATCTCCATAAAACCTCCTCAAATAATATTGATTGCTCAATTCTAAATAATATTTATCTTCAAAGAATTCTCATATAGTAAAACCGGCCTGGTAATCTATCACACACCCATTTCAATTACAAGTTTTTAGACCGGATTTTTGTCCCTGATTATAATAGGATAAAATAAGCCACGGATACTTTCGGTATCCGTGGCTTATTAAAGTTTCTTAAACCTTTTACTTTGGAACGTCGGTTGCCTTTGATGTTACTTTGTAGTCAATCCCCGCATCGGCAGGTGTCTGCATCTTGATGACTTTAATAAAACCGTAACCCATACCAGCATGACAGTTATTGCAGTGCTGAATCACAGCGTTATGCTCCTTTTCGAAGGCTTTCATGTCCTGAGCCTGTATTGCCTTATTCACAGGGGCAAAAGTTTCAGCATAAAATGTCTTCCATGCTTCGTATTCAGTAGGCTTGGTTACCTTAGCAGGGTTCATCGCTTTGTCCATGTATTTGGACATGTATGCCGCCAGAGCCCAGTTTCCTTCCTTTGCTGCGAAATACATGTTCTGGAACCTGTCGCCCACTTCCCGCATCGGAACGGCGAATTTGGGCAATGCACCCCTGATATCGTCAACCTGTTTCTGGATGTCATCCGCTGCATATATGGCTGTGCTTAGCAATAGCAGCGCTGCGCAAGTGATTGTTGTTACGAGTCTGATTTTTCCCATTAAATCCTCCTTTCTTAAAATAATATTATTTATACTGCATTTTAACCACGTGATTATCTTATACCATAAAAAAAAATTATTGCAACCAAAAATATCATGCATGTAAATTTGCTTCAAAGGTATAGTTTTAAAAATCTCCCCACTTCCCGTTGCGATGCTTCGCTGCAACGGGAGCCCAGCCTCTTTGCCAAAGAGGGGAACACCCCCCTAACCCCTCTTAATAGAGGGGAAAAATGTCCCCCTTTGAAAAAGGGGGATGCAGGGGGATTTTTTTCAAGAAACTGTTATCTTTTACCGTACCAATTCCGAGATCGGCACAACGGCAACCTGATTATTGTTCTGCAATGTCTTTTGTAAAAACTCTATTGTATTTTTTCTTGGATGGGCCAGCAAGATAGCATAGCCATTTTTATCTGCTATTTTAATCAGCTTCCTCCATTGTGCCTCGATTTCAGATGGGTCGTCCTTGTCATCAAGAAAGATATCACGATTTAATGCCGTTATTCCCTGCATTCTTGCAAGATTAAATCCGACCGATTTTGGAGAAGTGAGGCTGTCGAGGAAGAAGAGTTTTTTCTTTTTCAGTTCTGAAATCAGGACCTGCATGGCCCGTTCATCCTGAGTAAATGCAGAACCCATATGATTGCTGACTCCAAGAGCATGGGGTATTGAGAGTATATCCTTATTTAGAGTTTCAGCAATTTCTTTGTCAGTCATCCATATATACAGACCCCCTTCACCAAGCTTGTAGGATTTTTCCGCTTCCATTGGTATGTGGGCTATAATATCATGTTCAAGCCGGTGCCCCTCCTCTGCAACCCATGCACTATAAGTCTGCTGCGGCAGGATGGAAAGTGTGACGGGAATTTTCAGGTCAAGAACTTCTTTGGCAGCATTCTTATTTGAACCCAGATCGTCTATTATAATTGCGGCCTTTGGCCTGGAAGGTTTGGGCAAAACCATTTCGGACTTTTTATCCGGTTTTGTTATGCGGGGGGTGACCTTCGGCTTTTTTTCTTTTCCGAATTCTTCATAGAGGAAAAAGATAGCGGCGATAATAAGAAGAAATATAAAAATGTAATGATGTTTAGTTTTACTTTTTTTCATTTCCTCTTTTGCTTATGAACTTCCGCTCTTCAGCACTTCCGGGCTATTCTTCACTGGGTCATATCAAACACCTCAACTCCCGGAGGCGCTGTAAAAGTAAAAAGTGAATCATCAAGTCCATTGTTAGTTTTTATATCTGTGAGTTCTATGGTAATTTTATTGCCGTACACGTCCAATACTTTAAGCATTTTTACAGGGAAATTCCTGGAGCTTGTCTTGAGGATTATCTCCTGAATGAATCCCATCTGATGTTTTGGCTTCAAATGCAGCGTGTCCTGTTCCATGATCGTTATGTCAAAATCAGCACCGAGATTTTCGAGACCGTTTAACAATGCTATAGGGACCTGGCTATACGCTTCTTTGCTGAATCTGGTTTTTATTGCCTGTTTTTGTGACTTTTTGTAAGCCCACGTTTCCGTCCCGTTAATTATAATTTTTTCATCGCGGGGGGGTATATATTCCCACATTATACCGGAAGGTTTTTTTATGTAAAATGTGCCTGCATACGTTTCTGTTTTCTCGAGATCTTTGAGATAGCTTGTTTGAGAGAATGTGCCTTTCATGTCATGAATCTCAGCTAACTTCTTCTGGATGTCGTTGACAATTTCGTCGACGGTGGCAGCATGAACAATAGTGACAAGTGACAAGTGACAAGTGACAAGTAAACAGAGTATGAGAAGTTGAGAAGTTAAGAAGTTGAGAAGTGGAGATTTCTTATCCTCCCATCTTCTTATCTTCTTACCTTCTGCTTTATTTTTTTGGCTGCCTACCGCTGACTGTTTTTTCATTGTTTTCTCTTCCATAATATCTCCCTTGGTTTCCCAGCTTCACCCGGAGGGCCGACAACGCCTTCTTCTTCGAGCATTTCCATAATCCTTGCTGCCCTGTTGTATCCTATTTTCATCCTGCGCTGTATATATGAAATCGACGCCTGACCGGTGGACAGCACAATATCTTTTGCCTGCAGATAGAGTTCATCTTTGTCCTCAGATAACTCCCCTTCCCGTGATTCAATGGTAATATCCTCGAACAATGTATAATCAGGCCCGCCCTGTGTCTTAATAAAATCCACAACATGTTTCATTTCTTCTTCACTCACATATGCGCCGTGAATTCTTTTGATTTTTTTGCCCGGACTGACAAAGAGCATGTCGCCTTTGCCTAACAATTGATCTGCACCGTATGTATCGAGGATTATCCGGGAGTCCAGTTTCGATGAGACCTGAAAAGATATCCTTGATGGAAAGTTAGCTTTTATTATTCCCGTGATTACATCAACAGACGGTCTTTGCGTTGCCAGGATCAGGTGTATTCCGGCGGCCCGCGCCATCTGCGCCAGACGCGCAATAGAGTCTTCCACTTCGTGTCCTGACGCAAACATGAGGTCGGCAAGTTCGTCGATGAAGATAACGATATAGGGGAGAGGTTCACGTTCAGTTGCAGAATGAGATTCAAAATCTGATTCTTTAATTTGAAATTTGAAATTTGAAATTTCAAATTTCTTATTGTATGTCTCGATGTTCCTGGCCCCTGATTCTGCGAGAAGCCTGTAACGCCGCTCCATCTCAAATACCAGCATCTTCAGCGCATTTGAAGCTTCTTTTGGCAAGGTAATGACAGGCATGAGAAGATGCGGAATTTCAGCATAAGCGGAGAGCTCAAGCATCTTGGGGTCAATCATAAGCATCTTAACTTCTTTTGGCGTCGCCCTGTATAAAAGGCTTAACACGATGCTGTTCATTCCAACGCTTTTACCGGAGCCGGTTGCTCCGGCAATAAGAAGATGAGGCATCTTGCTCAGGTCCGCCATGACAGGCGTTCCGAATATGTCTTTCCCGAGAGCGATGGTCAATTTTGAAGGGCTTTTCCTGAATATATCAGAGACAATAAGCTCTTTCAAACAAACATCTTCTCGTTCCTGATTTGGCACTTCGATGCCGAGCGTGGACCTGCCGTGTATTGGTGAAATGCGGATGCTCGTTGCCTTCATCGCCATTGCAAGGTCATCTGAAAGAGACATGATTTTATTGATCTTAATGCCCGGCGCAGGTTCGAATTCAAACATTGTTACAACCGGACCGGGGGACACATAAGTGACTTTTCCTTCAATTGAATAGTCCTGGAGTTTTTTCTCTAACAATTCAGACTGTTGTAACAGCTCTTCTTTTGTAGGTTTGGACTTTGACGGTGAAGGGTCTTTTAAAAGATCAACGCCGGGGAGTTTATAATCTCCTTCGACCTTTTCCGAGGGTTTCATAAAAGGTTTTTCTTTTGGTTTCATTCTTGCCTCGGGTGCAAGAGGCAGGGGCTCCTGAATACTTGGTATTTCCGGCATTTCTACCGGCTCTGCGATCTCCGGCTGAACCGGTATTTCAGAAGTGGCGCTATTTTCTTTTATTTGTGGCTGTTCTTTCTCTTTCTTTTTAGCCGCTACGGCAGAGATTGCCTGGGTGCCAAAAATTATTTTGCTTTTTGTCTTTCTTACCAGATCTGCTACAGAGAATTGAATAATGTACATCAGAGAAACAAGCGTTAAGGTTGCAAAAAGCAGCAGAGAACCGATTGATGAAACAGTTTTATTGGTCAGCTCTGTTATTAATACTCCTGCAGCGCCGCCGGAATCACCTCCGAGGAAAAGAGTAAAGAGCGAGGATGTTGAAATAATCAGGATTACGACTGTAACAATAAATAAAACAGGTTTCTGGTTTGTTGCTTTGCCAAAAACCTTCTTTATTCCAAAAATCAGAAAGATTATTGGAATTATATAGGAGGAAAGACCGACAGCCTGCAGAAGGATTTCTGATAGGTTGGCCCCGAAACGGCCCAGAAGATTTTTTAATTCATAAGTGTTATAGGTAAAAAGTGATTGATCCCAGCGGTTGTGGCTTATAATGCTTATGATGACAACGAGACCGATAAGAATGGCAAGGATGCCTATAATTTCGTCCTTTATCCTGCTTTCCCGCTCCATATCGCTAATATGATACCAAAAGCCGGTAAAAAACGATAATAAGCCAGTGACGGAGAGATTCCGGACAAGCCGAATGACGGCAGCAAAGGTTCTGTCATTCCCGCTTGTCGGGAATCCTCCTTACATATAATAAAAAAGTACAACAGCGCCGAAGATGATGCGGTATATTGCAAAGGAGTCAAAGGTGTGTTTTGTTACGAACCCAAGGAATGCTTTTATAACTATCAACGCCGAAAAAAAAGAGACAAGAAAACCGACCGCGAAGATGGGTAAATCGTTTATGGTCAAATAGTTAAGGTTTTTTAAGAGGTCATACGATGTAGCGGCAAACATGGTGGGTATTGCGAGGAAGAAGGAGAATTCTGTAGCGACTTTTCGTTCTAATCCAAAGCACATAGCGCCCATTATTGTAGCGCCGGCCCTTGAAACACCAGGGAAAAGCGACAAGGTCTGTGCCAGCCCAACACCCAAAGCCTGTTTAAATGAAATATCATCCATATCCAGGACAACTGACTTTTTTATCACCCTTTCAATCACAAATATGGCAATGCCGCCAAGTATAAGTGCAAAAGCAACAGTTACGGGATTAAATAAGTGATGCTTTATAAATGAATGCGTGATAAGTCCGAAAAATGCGGCGGGCAGGAACGCTATCAGGAGATTTAACATAAAGCGGTTTGTCTTTTCTGTGCCTATACCCTTTATGGTAGATGATATCTTTTCACGATACAACCATACTACTGCAAGGATTGCGCCAAGCTGAATAAATACCTCAAAGGTTTTTGCGATATCACCGGTAAAGCCGAGTATATCCCCGGCAAGGATTAGATGGCCTGTTGAAGATATGGGTAAAAATTCTGTAATACCTTCAACTACGCCAAGTATTGCTGCCTTAAGAATTTCTATTTCCATGAATTACTGTAAAATTTTAATTTATACATTGAGCCTTTTGCAAAAGTATCATGAAAATCGCTTTAGCCGTCATACCCGCCTCCGATTACGACATTCGAGGGTCTTTTGTTCTAAATAATACTGGATTCCCGATAAAGACCTCGGGAATGACAAATAAAGATTTTTGCAAGAGGTTTCATTGTAACAGTTTTTATTTCCAGTTTCCAGTAGGGGCACGGCATGCCAGGCCCCCTTACAATTTTAAATTTCTATCTGCTAAACTTCTAATCTGATGAAAAACTCTCTGAAGAACAAAAAAGAAAAGAGTGAGTTATTCCGCTATCTCGGAATAGCGAGCACTGTCGGGATAAACCTTGTTATAAGTACATTTATTGGATTTGCAATCGGATACTATCTGCTTGATAAATATTTTGACACATTTCCATGGCTTACTGTAATATTTACGCTTCTCGGGATCGTGGCCGGGTTTAAATACTTATTTAAGGTTGCATCGAGGATTAGCAACGATAAGGAAAATTCAAAAGATTAATAATCAAAGATCAAAATTATGGAAAAGAAGAAGTTATTTAATCGACAGAATTCCTCGATGCTTTGCATCGGGGTTATTAATCTACTTCTTTGTCTGTCATTCCCGCAGTCTTTTGAGCGGGAATCCAGAGTCATTTCATAAGGAACTGGATTCCGGCTTAAGGACTGCCGGAATGACAAACTGCTAACATATGGAAATTCTGAAAGGGGTACTCAAAAAAAGCATTTTCATTATTCTCCCTTTAATAATAGTATCTTTCTTTATTGAAACCCGGAGGCTGCCGCTCGGCATTTTTTTAGGGTGGCTGTTCGGGGTTGTTAATTTGAGGGCTCTTACGAAGAATGTTGAGGGACTGCTGGGCCCTGAAAAAGCAACAGCAAGGATAGTAGTTTTAAACATTACGAGATTGCTGGCGCTATCTGTTGCTATATTTATGCTTGTATATCACAGAATTGTAAATGTAATTGGACTTTTAATCGGGTTTACCATTGTATTTACCTTAATTCTTATTGAAGGATGGAAGGTAGGAAAGTCGAAGTAGAAATAAGCATCAATGATGTTTTAATTAAATTTTTTTATTTGACGTTAAAATAAAAGTTGTATTAATGTAATAAACCATTTTTTCCTGTTCTACCCTAAGTTCAAGAAAAAAGTCTATAAAAAGGGACAGTTTTTTATAGTTCTATGCAAAATATTCTCTTGTAAGATTACAAGGGCAAAAATCAAAAGGAGGTATACATGAGCGGGAAGTATAAAACACCAATGTTGGACGAGCTTGAAAAAGGACCGTGGCCGAGTTTCGTTACAGAAATAAAAAAGGCTGCGAAAAAAAGCTCAATGGCAGATGATGAATTAGGCCAGCTTGAAAAATCGTATAAGACAAAACGCGGATACTGGAAACACGGCGGAATAGTCGGCGTTCTCGGTTACGGGGGCGGCGTAATCGGCAGATATTCGTCTTTACCTGAAGAATTCCCCGGTATTGCACAGTTTCATACTGTAAGAATTAACCAGACAAGCGGTTTCTTCTATACTGCAAAAGCATTAAAGATGATCTGCGACATCTGGGATAAATACGGAAGCGGACTTACAAATATGCATGGCTCCACCGGTGACCTGGTTCTTCTCGGGACCACGACTGAAAATCTCGAAGCCATTTTTGCTGAGTATTCTTCACGCGGATGGGATCTCGGAGGTTCAGGTTCTGCAATGAGGACCCCAAGTTGCTGCGTTGGCCCGGGCCGCTGCGAATGGTCCTGTATAGACACACTTGATATTACATACGCACTCACACAGGAATTCCAGGATGAACTTCACAGGCCGGCATTCCCTTATAAATTTAAAATCAAGACAGCCGGCTGCGCAGTTGACTGCGTTGCAGCTATTGCCCGTGCAGACCTGTCCATCATCGGTACCTGGAAAGGCAATATCCAGATTGATCAGGCAGAAGTGAAAAAGTATGCAGACTCAGGCATGAATATCAATGCAGAGATAATTGACATGTGTCCTACCGAATGTATGTCTTACGATGGAAAGACACTCAAGATTAATGACGTTCAATGCAACAGGTGCATGCATTGTATAGCAAAGATGACAAAGGCGCTAAGACCAGGTAAGGAAAAAGGCGCAACCCTTCTTGTTGGCAGTAAGGCTCCGATTGTTGTCGGTTCATTGCTTTCCTGGGTAATCGTTCCATTTATAAAAGTGGAGGCGCCATACACAGAATTGAAGACCCTTATCCGCAGCATGATTGAATGGTGGGATGATACCGCAAAACCAAGAGAGAGAATCGGCGAGGTTCTTGAAATAAAAGGCTTGAGGCCTTTCCTTGAGCACATTGGTGTGCCGCCTCAGCCACAGCAGGTTAAAGAGCCGAGAAAAGACCCGTTCTTCTTCTGGTCAGAAAGCGATTTCAAAAAATAAATAATTAATAAAATAAAAATAGGAGGAATAAATACATGGCATTACCAAAAAGACAAACAGATATTGGACCACCTAAATATGATCAGTTTATACCGCCTGTAATAAAGAAAAACTACGGCAAATGGAAATATCATGAGGTTTTGAGCGGCGGCACAATGGTGCATGTTGCAGAAAGCGGCGATAAGCTTTATACGGTAAGGGTTGCATCACCAAGGATTTTAAGCACCGAGACTATCCGTGAAATCTGCGATATGTCAGAGAAATACTGTGACGGATACCTCCGTTTCACAACAAGAAACAACGTGGAATTTCTCGTGTCCGACCAGAGCAAGGTAGATCCTCTTGTAGCAGAACTGAAGGCAAAAAAATATTCAGTTGGCGGTATCGGACCGAGAGTCAGTAACGTAGTCCATACACAGGGATGGGTACACTGCCACAGCGCTTGTACCGATGCCTCAGGATTGGTAAAGGCGATAATGGATGATCTCTATGAATATTTCACAACAAAAGAACTGCCCAATAAAGTAAGGCTTGCAGTTGCATGCTGCGTTAACATGTGCGGCGCTGTTCACTGTTCTGATATAGCTGTAGTTGCCGTGCACAGAAAAGTGCCGACAATCAATCATGAACTTGTGCCTAAAGTATGTGAGATTCCGACAACAGTCGCATCGTGTCCGACATCGGCAATCAGACCCAATCCGAAAGACAAATCAGTAACAATCAATGAGGATAAATGCATGTACTGCGGAAACTGCTTCACCGTATGTCCGCCGATTGACATTCACAAGCCGGAAGAAGATGGCGTGGCGATAGTGGTGGGCGGAAAGATCGGCAGTCTCAGAACAAATCCGAAGTTCTCGAAACTGGCAATCCCGTTCTTTTACAATGAACCGCCGAGATGGCCCAAGGTTGTTGCTGCAATAAAGAATATCCTTGAGGTATATGCAAAAAATGCAAGGAAGCATGAAAGAGTTGGCGAATGGATTGAGAGGATAGGATGGGAAGACTTCTTCAATCTGACCGGAATCGAGTTCACATTCCAGCATATTGACGATTTCACTTTCGCAAGAGATACATTCAGGACATCGGCAGCATTCAAGTATTCAAGATAATTAATCACAGGCATGTAGGGGCGACCCGGCGGGTCGCCCCTACAAAAAATAGAAAGAGGTGAGGATATGGAAACAACAGAATTACAAGACAAGATCTTCGCTTATATGGAAAAGATGAAGGGTAAGAAAAAACTCAAAGAAAAAGATGTTATCAAGGCCCTCGCTGAGGAGACAGCAGAGGCTCCTGATGCAGTTAAAAAAGCCCTGAGGGGAATGATTGATGTCGGAAGGCTCATGTATTCTTACGGCGGAGGCGCCAGCTCTGTTGAAATTCCGAGCGAAGAATACCTCAGAGAAAAAGGGCTTATTAAGTAAGTACATAAAATTTGTCATTAAGCCTTGATGCCCCTCTTTGACAAAGAGGGGTTAGGGGAGATTTTGAGAAAAATATGTTTCTTGAAAATCCCCCCTTGCCCCCCTTTTTTAAAGGGGGGAAATTTTTTGTGCGCCTTTGTTAAATTAATTAATGACCCAATCACAGAATTTCTCAATACCAAGGATAGTTGTTTCCGGTCTCAGGGGTGGGAGCGGAAAGACTATCCTTTCTTTATGTCTTGTTTCTTTATTCAGAAAAAGAGGCTTGCTTGTTACACCTTTTAAGAAAGGGCCTGATTATATTGACGCGGGCTGGCTTGCAAAGACGGCCGGGACTCCATGTTACAATCTGGACCTCTTCATGATGAAGCCGGAGCAGGCGCTTGGGTCTTTTATCTCGCATACATATGATAAGTACAGAAGTGCAAAAGTGCAGAAGTGCAAAAGTAAGACAGAATTGAGATCCGAAATTCGAAATCTGAAATCCAAAATCAAAGAATCCGAACTCCTAACTCCAAACTCTCCACTCTCCACTCAGATTGCCATCATCGAAGGTAATAGGGGCTTGTTTGACGGAGTTGATGATGAGGGCACTTATAGCACCGCTGAACTGGCCAAATTATTAAAAACTCCGGTAATAATTATTGTTGACTGCACAAAGGCAACCAATACAATTGCCGCAATGGTCCTGGGATGCCAGCAGATGGATGCAGATGTTGCAATAGGTGGTATCGTTCTTAACCAGATTGCGACAAACAGGCAGGAGACCCTGATAAAAAAAGCAATAGAAAAAAGGTGTAAATTGCCTGTGGTGGGCGCCATCCCAAGATTAAAGAAAGACCCTTTTCCTGAAAGGCATATGGGCTTAACCCCTTTCCAGGAACGGCAGGACGTTGAAGAATCTTTGGCATTAGTTGCTGACATAGGAGAGAAATATATTGATATCGATCAAGTATTGAAAATTGCCAATGAAGCGTCTCCTCTGGAGACAGGGATAAGGGATAAGGGATTAGGGATTAGTGTCAAGGGTCAAGCTAACCCCCAACCTCCAACTTCCAGCTCCGTAGTCAAAATCGGTATCATCCGAGATTCTGCTTTTCAATTTTACTACCAGGAGAATTTTGAAGAGCTTGAGAAAAGGGGAGCCAGTCTGATCGAAGTGAGCCCTCTGAGAGAAACAAAACTTCCCGAAATAGACGCGCTTTACATGGGCGGAGGTTTCCCTGAAACACATGCGATAGCATTGGCTGATAATATAAGTTTCAGGAATTCATTGTTTGATGCAATTCAGGACGGGCTTCCTGTATATGCCGAATGCGGCGGGCTGATGTATCTTGGTAAAAGTCTTGTTTTAGGCAACAAGACATATCCGATGGTTGGCGCCCTTCCGATAACTTTTGGGCTTGAGAAAAAACCGCAGGCGCATGGTTATACAATTGTTGAGGTTGAAAAAGCTAATCAATACTTTCCCGATAAGACCGTTCTTAAGGGACATGAGTTTCATTATTCGCGAGTTCTTGAAATAGATCCCCTCTCAACCGTAGGGGCGACTCGCCGGGTCGCCCCTACAATGGGGGATGTAGGGGGATTTTCAGAGCAAATATATTTTGCATTCAACGTCAGACGCGGGAAGGGTATCGTAGATGGCAAAGACGGAATGTGCTACAAAAATGTATTGGCTGCATATACACATCTTCATGCAATTGGAGCGCCTGAATGGGCGGATGGGTTGGTGAGATGTGCAAGGAAGTTTAAGGATACCTCGATAAAACCATGAGAAGACAACCTTTACAATGTCCATTTTGTGATAATTATCTGGCAAACCCTGTTGACATTCGTATTAAATCACTTGAGATTACCGGCGGCATATGTACATGCAGGGCAGTGTATGTATTAGACCGCAGAGGGCATAACCTTGGAGAGATATGTCTGGATGCTTTGACTTTTTTATGCAAGGGCGATATTGATAAGGCATTAACGTTGATGCCGGAGGATTATGAAGAGGAGACGCTCGATTATGATACTCATACAAATACAATAAGCAGAAGAGAGGACAAAAGAGGAAGGACAGGCAAGCTGATTTTTGTGAGGTTGAAAAATTTGTAAATGTTTTTATAAGATTTTTTTATTTGACCTGTAACAGTGTTATGTATTATAGTTTTACCCTGTTTTCCAGTTTAACCATTACAAATATCTTCCGTTTGAAATAGAAGATACCAAATACATTAAGAAGAAAGGAGTACAAAAATGGCAACTATAGAAGTTGATGGGAAAAACTATGAGGTAGATGAGGACGGATATTTACAGGACTGGCAGGAATGGAATGAAAACATTGCCAAGAAAATGTCACAGGATGACGGTCTTGAATTGACTGATTCACATTGGGAAGTTATCAAATTCCTCAGAGATTATTTTGCGAAATATCAGATAGCTCCAATGATTAAGATACTTACCAAAGAGATTGGAAAAGTTATGGGTCCGGAAAAGGGGAATACAAAATATCTTTATGAACTGTATCCGGCAGGTCCTGCAAAACAGGCATGTAGGTATGCCGGGCTGCCAAAGCCGACTGGTTGCGTATAATATTACCCTTTAAATAATTAAAATCTTTTTTAAAGAACCTTTAAACCTGAAGGGTACAGGATTGTAATGCCCTGTGTAAGATAGAGGCACGAGATGAAGTTAAATAACCTTCTATCAGCGAAAAAGTCTGCTGTCTTGAACAGATGGTATGATGCCATCCTCAACACCTATCCATCTGACACTTCAGGTTTCCTGAAACAACAGAAAAACCCATTTCTGAATCCTGTGGGTTGCACGATATTCCAAGGAATTGAGAATCTCTATAATGAAATCCTTATTGGTGGTGAGAGGGAGGGGGTTTCTCAGTTCCTTGACAATATTATTCGAATCCGGGCAGTACAGGAATTTACCCCATCCCAATGTATAAGTTTTGTCATTTTATTTAAAAAAGCGGTCAGAGAAGAGATTAAAGAAGAACTCATTGAACAGAATCTTTACACTGAACTGCTTGAGCTTGAGCTGAAAATAGACGATATATCTCTCCTCGCCTTTGATATCTACATGAAATGCCGTGAAAAACTTTACCAGATAAAAGCAAATGAATTGCAAAGCTGGACCTTCAGGAGATTGCAGAAGGCAGATGAGATATACAAGAAGGAATGTGTCTATGAAGACATCCATAATGAAATAATACAATTTGAAAGAAAAGAGGTAGCCAAATGAATGCCATTCTTTCCCTGATAGCTGTTATAGGGCTTGTTTTAATTCCTTTAATAGGAGTCAAGGGGGCAAACCTTCATTTCCTCTTCGGGATAGTTGTTCCGTATATTGCAATTATTGTTTTTCTGATTGGAGTAATTTCCCGCGTCATGAAATGGGGACGCGTGCCGGTGCCTTTTTGTATACCAACCACCTGCGGTCAGCAACAGTCCCTGCCATGGATTAAGCAGTCCAAACTTGACAATCCCTCAACAACCTCTGGAGTTGTCGGAAGGATGCTCCTTGAAGTTTTATTGTTCCGATCCCTTTTCAGCAATACAAAATTTGAATTAAGAGAAGGCCCGAAGCTCTCTTACGGATCGACAAAATGGCTTTGGCTGGGAGGCCTTGCGTTCCACTGGTCGTTTTTTATTGTGTTGGTAAGACATATAAGGCTATTTACTGAACCGGTTCCTGCCTTTCTGAAGAACGTTGAGGCCCTTGACGGATTTTTACAAGTAGGAATACCCGGGGTACTGATAAGCGGGGTAGTTCTTCTATTAGCTGTAACCTATCTTTTTCTGAGAAGGGTTTTTGTCCCGCAAGTCCGTTATATTTCTCTTGCCGCTGATTATTTCCCGCTTTTCCTTATTATGAGCATTGCCATTACCGGCATCCTGATGAGGTATTTTCTGAGAGTGGATTTGGTCAGCATAAAAACTTTGACAATGGGGCTGGTTACTTTTAATACCAAGATTCCTGAGGGAATAAGCGTTATATTTTATATCCACCTGTTACTCGTCAGCACATTGATTGCTTATATTCCGTACAGTAAGATAATGCATCTTGGAGGGGTATTGCTCAGCCCGACACGGAATCTTCCCAATAACAGTCGTATGGTCAGGCATGTTAATCCATGGAATTATCCGGTTGAGGTTCATACGTATCAAGAGTATGAAGATGAATTCAGAGATAAAATGAAAAACGCTGGACTACCAGTTGAGAAGGAGTAAATATGGCAAAGACACCGAAACCAGATGAACTGAGCAAAATAAATTACACACCGCCTCAAAGCGCCTGGATGGACACTCCCGCTGAACTGAAAGAGGGCAACTGGTGCTATGGGGCAAAGCCGAAAAATCTTGAAACACTTCACTTCCCGAATCCCAGAGAGTGGAGGGTGCAGGACGAGGACTGGAAGCTGCCTGAAAACTGGCAGGAAATAGTTCTGCAGGGTATGAGGGAGAGGCTTGATAAATACCGTTCTTTCAAAGTCTTCATGGATATCTGTGTAAGATGCGGAGCTTGTGCAGATAAGTGCCACTTCTTTATCGGCTCCGGAGATCCAAAAAATATGCCGGTTCTAAGGGCGGAACTCCTCCGTTCGGTCTACAGGGGCAATTTTACAACAGCGGGCAAGATACTTGGAAAAATTGCCGGAGCAAGACCGCTTACACTGTCAGTTCTTAAAGAGTGGTGGTACTATTTCTTCCAGTGTACCGAGTGCCGCCGCTGTTCGGTATTTTGCCCTTACGGGATTGATACCGCCGAGATTACTATGATGGGGAGGGAACTGCTCAATCTGCTCGGTTTAAACACTGACTGGATATCCGGACCTGCGGCAAATTGTTATATGAAGGGCAATCACCTCGGCCTTGAACCCCACACGATTGTGGGCAATCTGAGTTATATGCTGGATGATATCGAAACCGTAACCGGAATTAAGATTGAACCGACATTTAACAGGAAAGGCGCCGAGATACTTTTTGTAACACCTTCCGGCGATCTTTTCGCGGATCCCGGGACCTATACCTGCATGGGATATCTTATGCTCTTCCATGAATTAGGGCTTGATTATACATGGAGCACATACGCATCGGAAGGCGGGAACTTCGGGTTCTTTACTTCCAATGAGCTGGCAAAACGGTTGAACACTAAAATATATGCCGAAGCCAGGAGGCTCGGCGTAAAGTGGATATTAGGCGGAGAATGCGGCCATATGTGGAGGGTCCTCAACCAGTACATGGATACATGGAACGGCCCGGCAGATTTCCTTGAAGTGCCGAAGTCTCCAATAACCGGCACGGTATTTGAGAATACAAAATCAACCAAGATGGTGCACGTTGCCGAATTTACAGCGGACCTTATTAAAAACGGGAAACTGAAACTGGACCCGAAACGCAATGATAACCTGAAGGTGACTTTCCATGATTCCTGCAATACCGCAAGAGGCATGGGACTCTTTGAAGAACCCCGTTACATTATCAATAACGTATGCAATCATTTCTACGAAATGGACGAGCTCACAACCAGAGAGAAGACATTCTGCTGCGGAAGCGGTTCAGGACTGAACGCAGGTGAGAACATGGAGATCAGAATGAGAGGGGGATTGCCAAGGGCCAATGCCGTAAAAGACGTTGCGGAAAAATATGGCGTCAATATGCTCGCAAATATCTGCGCGATCGACAGGGCGGTGCTGACGGCCTCGATGGATTACTGGGTCCCCGGCGTAAAAGTTACGGGAGTTCACGAACTCGTAGCAAATGCAATGATTATGAAGGGCGAGAAAGAGAGGACCACAGATCTGCGAGGAGATCCTCTTCCCGGAATGGAGGGCAATGAATAATGTATAACGGAGGAAAGATAATAGCAGGGCTTATCATATTTGTCGGTCTGTTTACATTCCCCATTTTTTATAACATGGGGAAAACATCTGCCATGCCTGAACCAAAACTCGATACCCCTGTGATTAAACAGTTAGTCGAAAAACGCTGTGTGGAATCAAAAGAATATATGAGGGCCAACCACATGCAGCTTTTGGATAACTGGAGAGATCTGGTTATACGCGAAGGAAATTTGGTATACGAAAGCACGGGCGGAAAAAAATATATAATGAGCCTTCAGAATACATGCATGCACTGTCATTCCAACAAAAAGGAATTCTGTGACAAGTGCCACAACTATGCAAATGTAAAACCTTACTGCTGGTCGTGCCATATCCCACCAAAGGAGAATGAGATATGAGTATAAACAGGAGAAAATTCTTAAAAATTGCGGGCGCTTCCGCACTTTTCGGATTAACAGGCGCATCTGCTATTGAAGAGTTACTAACGACGAATGCTGAAGCCTCTGTTTCGCCGGGACCGGAAGCCCTCACAGCAAAGAGATGGGCCATGGTTATTGATGTCAGTAAAATCAAGACAAAAGAAGATTATGAGAAAATCATTCATGCCTGTCACAGCATTCATAATGTACCGGATATCGGCAACAAGAAAGATGAAGTAAAATGGATATGGGAAGAGGAATATGAGAACACCTTTCCCGGAGTATCCGATGAATTTATACCTGAGAGCATAAAACACAAACCTTTTCTGGCGCTCTGTAACCACTGTGCAAAACCACCCTGTGTAAGGGTATGTCCCACAAAGGCCACATTCAAGAGGCCGGACGGCATTGTTGCAATGGATTACCATCGCTGTATCGGATGCCGTTTCTGCATGGCGGCGTGCCCGTTTGGTGCAAGGAGCTTTAACTGGAGGGACCCGAGACCCTTCATCAAAGAAAAAGAAGAAAATAAAGAATTCCCGACCCGGATGAAGGGAGTTGTAGAGAAATGCACCTTTTGTTCAGAAAGACTTGCACGGGGACTTAAACCGGCCTGTGTAGAGAAATCCAACGGCGCACTGGTCTTTGGCGATCTCGAAGATTCCAATTCAGAAGTAAGGAAGGTCCTCAGCGCTAATTATACCATCAGACGTAAACCTGAAATCGGGTCTGGTCCCAGTGTTTACTACGTAATAGGAGGGAATGAACATGCTTGAGAAAGCGCTTACCGGCAGCAAAAGGTACTGGACATGGATATTCATTTTGCTTGCTATTATCGGAGTTGGTTTTATCAATTACCTCCGTCAGTTTGATTACGGCCTTGGTATCACAGGGATGAGCAGGGATGTTTCCTGGGGGTTCTATATTTCCCAGTTCACGTTCCTTGTCGGGGTCGCGGCTTCGGCAGTAATGCTGGTGATCCCGTATTATCTGCATGATTTTAAGACATTCGGGAAAGTTGTAATCCTTGGAGAATTTTTGGCCATAGCAGCCGTTACCATGTGTATCCTGTTTATCTTTGTTGATTTGGGCCAGCCTATGAGGGTCATGAATGTCATACTGCATCCGACCCCTAACTCGATCCTCTTCTGGGACGCAATGGTCTTAAACGGTTATCTTTTTATTAACTTAATAGTCGGCTGGACCACTCTGACCGCGGACCGTAAAGGAGTTCCGCCGCCGGATTGGGTAAAGCCCCTGATATATCTGTCTGTTCCATGGGCAGTCAGCATTCATACAGTAACAGCATTCTTATATGCCGGACTTCCCGGAAGACATTTCTGGCTGACAGCCGTTATGGCAGCGCGGTTTCTTGGATCAGCCTTTGCATCAGGGCCTGCGCTCCTTATTATCTTGTGTCTAATAGTTAGGAAGGTCAGTAAATTTGATCCCGGCAAAGAGGCAATTCAGGCGCTGGGCAAGATAGTCACCTATGCAATGTTTGCGAATGTGTTCCTTCTCGGACTTGAGTTCTTCACTGCGTTCTACAGCCAGATACCGGGTCACATGCATCCGTTCGTTTACCTGTATGCCGGTCTGGATGGATACTCAAAACTGGTTCCGTTAATGTGGATGTCAACTATCCTTGCAATTGTATCGCTTATCATTCTGGTGAATCCTAACATGCGCAGGAAAGAGAATATGCTTGCGTTCGCGTGTGTAGCGGTTTTCATCTCCCTCTGGATCGACAAGGGTTTTGGATTGGTCGTAGGCGGGTTTGTTCCGAATATGTTCGAGCGGGTGACAGAGTACTGGCCATCACTGCCAGAGGCGTTGATCACTCTCGGTATATGGTCCATAGGGTTTTTAGTGCTTACAATTCTTTACAAGATAGCGATTGCTGTAAGAGAGCAGACCGCTTCCTGGCCTGAGCTTCATTAATTTATCAGGATTAAAATATTATCCCCGTTAAGAATGAAGATTTTTAACGGGGTTTTTGTTTTCGTAGGGTCGACCCGGCGGGTCGCCCTTTTTTCCCCGATACCACACTTGGGCAATCCACCGGATCGCCCCTACTTAATTATCGTGGTAGCCTCAGCGCCTTTTGGCAGCAGCATGTTAACCACAACCCTGGCAGTGGTAGAGCCTGCATTGACGACTGAGTGGTGATTGCCGGGATTCTCAGTCCAGCTTTCTCCGGCTTTTATTATCCTCTCTGTGCCTTTCTCTTTGAGTGTCATCTCACCATTCAGTACTATCACAAGTACGTGTCCGCCATGCATATGTGTAGGCATCCCCACCCCTTGAGGGAAATCTATTATGACGGTTTTCATATCATATTCTCCGCCCTGAATGGTGATTGGAAACTTGGCCTGATAGGTTGTGGTTGGGCCCGGCTCGGCAGTTTGACTTGCTTTCTCTTGTGCCATTGCCACGGAAACCATGAGAAGCCCTATGAGGGCGGCAAACAAAAGTTGTTTTACAGTTTTCATCGCACACCTCCTGTTTTTTTGCTTTACATATTAAATCATACGCTATTTCCGAACAATGTCAAGAGCGCGAAAGTGCAAAAGAGCAGAAGTGCAAAAGCGGGGAAGGGCGTAAGCAATAAAGTAGGGGCGTATGGCATACGCCCTGTAGGGGCACGTCGCGACGTGCCCTTTTTGTGTCCTCTCGTAGGGGCGATCCACCGGATCGCCCCTACTACGATCTTACAAACTTTTTCTTATTCCCCCTCAAAAAGCTTCCTTAACTCACCCGGATAAACCTTTCTATCATTTTCCGGGGTTGGATTTTTAACCGCAGGCCATTTGTCAGGGAATGGCCCGGGACCTTCTTTTGTAACATCCGAAGGCGAGGGGTCCTTCATTCTGAATTTATCACGAACATCAAATTTATCAATTTTATAGCAGAACTCAAGCTGTATCCCATTTGGGTCGGTGGAAAATATAGAATGAATAAAACCATTATCAATGGCTTCCGTGACCCATATTCCGGCTGCTGTCAATCTGTCTTTGAGCGCCCAGAATTGCTCTTTATCCGTCAGTTCAATGCATAAATGGTCAAATATAATTGGTCCTTTTGCTGGCCTTCCGGGGTCTTTATCAGGCACCGGTTCAGCCTCCGGCCATTCAAAAAAGGCTATCAGCACATTATCCGAGAGCTCGATAAAATATTGTCTATTTCCTCGTTTCCCGATTCCCGCGATTAATTTCATCCCGAGCAGATCCCTCCAGAAACGGATGGTGGTATCCAAATCTTTTGTTGCCAGGGCTACATGATTGATTCCTTTGTAATGTATCATTTATCCCCCTTGTGTGAGTTTATATATTTATATCATAAAACAGGGGAATATTTTTATCTTATATAAAGAGGGGAAGGAAGGATTGTTTAAGCAGAATCTTTTTTAATTTTGGACTGTGCTATTATTTCAGAAATGTCTTCGTCAGTGTCTGATATTTCAGGAAGAATAAAGTGCCCCTCAGTGTCTTTTTTCAGGCTTGTAATTCCGGGATGCATCTTTTCAAGCTGTTTTAGCTCTGACGCCTGACGCTTTACAGTCTTAAGAAGACTTCTGTTCTCCTCCTCAAGATTATACTTTTCAATGGCAGAGCGAATGGAAAGCTTCAGTTCAATATCATCCCAGGGTTTTGAAAAAAATCTGTAAATCTCGCCGCTGTTGACAGCTTTCATAGCCGCCTGAATGCTTGCATGTCCTGTTAACATAATCCTGATGGTTTCAGGAAATATATTTTTTACTGCTGACAGAAATTCAGTCCCTGACATCCCCGGCATCATTTCATCAGAGATCACAAGCTTAATTTTATGTCCTTTTAGTATGTTGAGACCCTCAACGCCGCTATTTGCCGCATAGATACTGTATGGTTCTTCCATTAATGACCTACTGATCGCCGATATTACATTAGGGTCGTCATCAACTATTAGTATGGAATCTTCCATGTCTTATCCTCCTTCATAAATTCACCTCTTCACCAGCACAAATATCCCGGTATTTGACGGATCAAGCTGATAGTAACGTCTGAGCGCCTGAATGTTTCTCCAGTTCAATATTGTCCCTTTAGGCAAAAGGATGAGACCGGTTCCGCTTTTTACGTCTCTCGAAAGCAGCGTACCTTCTTTTATGTCGTTTACGCTGAGTTCCATCTCAACCATATTGGTTCCGGTCTGTTGCAGGACTTTTGAATATACCTCTCTCACCGATGCTTCGATATACGGGTATATCTCGTAATCAAACCGTGTACCAAGCTTGTCTTTCACTTTTTTTAAACTAATTTCTATGGCATTATCCCTGTCCAGATTTCTTATAGTTTTATCTGTAAAGTCAGCGATGGCAATGATCTTTGCACCAAGAGGGATCTTCTTGCCGGAGAGTTGATCGGGGAATCCCGTTCCGTTATACCATTCATGGTGGTGTCTTATTAAAATTCCGGATTCTCTCAGGTCCTCTATAGAATCAATTGCCGCCTGACCTCTCACTGGATGCCGCATATATTCGCGCAGGGCTTCCTTGTCCATCTCATCTTCTTCCCTCAAGAGCAGTGCATCAGGGATGCCGATCTTCCCTATGTCATGAAGAAGCGCTGCAACGGTAATAGTTTCTATCTCTTTGCCTGATAAGTTCATGGCTCTCGCTGTTTTTACTGAAAGCTCTGCAACGTTTTTTGAATGGTTTGCAGTTTTTTTGTCCCGAAGTTCAATGAGGCTTGAAAAGGCAAAAATAGAGTTTTTAAAATTTTTCTTCAGGTTCTCATTGAATTTTTCGAGTTCCTTATTTTTGTTTTGTATCTCGATTGTCTGTTCCTGTACAAAAAACTCAAGCTGGGAATTCCATCTTTTAAGTTCCTCGTTCTGTTTTCTGATAATTTCCTGTAATCTCTTGTTTTCCTTTATGAGTGAATATCTCCTGACAGCGTCTCCTATAATCTGAATGAGTTCCTCGTCATTCCAGGGTTTTGTTATATATCTGTAGGCGCCGCCTTTATTTATGGCATCAGCGACTGCGTTGATATCTGCGTAACCGGTGAGCAGAATCCTGATGGTATCAGGCAGCATCTCTTTTGCTTTTTCAAGAAATTCGGAGCCTGTCATAGCCGGCATCCTCTGGTCCGAGACTATAAGTCCTATATTTGAATTGTTTTTCAATATCTCCAGCGCCTCTTCTCCTGAATTTGCCAATATAACGGAATAATCATCTTCTATGCACAACCGCTTGAGCGACTGCAGTACGTTCTTCTCGTCATCGACAAAGAGTATTTCTACCGGAGTTTCAGATTTTATTTCATTTGCAGTTTCCATTAACATTTACCCGGTTTCTGTCAAAAATCAGGATGATCCCCTCCTGTCCATTGGAGTATTTCATGTGAACCCCTTTGATCCTGATGTCAGCGCCATTCCTGGGTATATTTGCAGAAAGGGCTCCTTTTTCAGTGACGTCTTCAATAAAGGTATTTATTTCATCAGGCAATGAATCCCATCTGTCCCTTCCCATGATATATCCCTTTTCACTGCTGAAAAATTCCAGCCCTAATTTGTTACATTGTACTATTTGCCCTTCCGGGTCTATGCCTATAACGGCAACAGGAAGCGAGTCAAGGATATTCTGGGAGCAGTTCAGTATTTTATTCTGCATCATTAGATCAGCGGTCCTCTCTGTAACAAGCACTTCAAGATTATTGTTGATTTCCTGAAGCTCCCTGTTTTTTGCTTCCAGTTCCTTTGTGAGCTGAATATTCTTCTGCTTTATAAAATAGCGGTCCAGGGCATTGGATATTGCAACCTTTAGTTCAGCGTCATTCCACGGCTTGGGGATAAACTTGTAAATATGTCCTACATTTATTGCTTCGACTATAGACGCTGTATCAGCATAACCTGAGAGGACTATCCTGATTGTATCGGGCCAGTGCCTGTACACCTCCTTCAGGAAATCCACTCCGTTCATTTTTGGCATTCTGTAATCGGAAATGATTATCTGAACCGGTTCTGTTTTTCTGAGGATTTCAAGTCCTTCGTCCCCCGAGGCTGCGATATGGATCTCGTATTCGCTGTCCAGGAAAAGTCTTTTCAGGGACCTTAGGACATTTTCCTCGTCATCTACGCATAAAATTCTTACCTGCTCATCCATTTTTATTTTCCTCCTCAGCGATCGGGAGTTTTACTGTAAAAGTAGTTCCCCGGCCCACTTCGCTCTCGACTGTAATTTCTCCCTTATGCTTCTTTACTATGTCGTAGGTTATGCTCAATCCAAGCCCGGTCCCATGCCCCACCGGTTTTGTTGTAAAGAACGGCTCAAATATCCTGCTGAGCTTGTCCTGGGGAATTCCGTTTCCTGTATCTGATACTGATATATTGATCAGCCCGTTGCCGTTCCAGGTCTTTATCTTTATCTCGCCCTGTTTTTCAATAGCCTGAACCGCATTGATAAAGAGGTTCATAAAGACCTGGTTAATCTGCTGGGGGTAGCATTTAATCTGCGGCAGTTCTCCGTATTCTTTTGTCACCGTTGCTTTATATTTCAATTCGTTCCATACAATATTTAACGTACTCTCAATGCATTCGTTGATATCTGTAAATTTGTATTCCGCCTCGTCCACCCTTGAGAAACTCTTGAGGTTCTGCACAATCTTCTTCACCCTCTCCGCCCCCTCAAGAGATTCTTTTATCAACTGCCCGATGTCTTCAAAGATATAATCGAGCTTAAGCTTTTTTTTAAGTTCTTTCAGGCTTTCTGACGCCTCTGCTGATTTAAGAGATTCGATAATCACACTTTGTGTATTGATAAAATCGGTTAGTTTATTTACGTATTTCCCAAGAGTGGCGAGATTGCTTGAGATAAACCCCATGGGATTATTAATCTCATGCGCGACCCCGGCGGCAAGCTGCCCGATTGAAGCCATTTTTTCACGCTGCAGTATCTGCGCCTGAGTCTCCTTGAGCTCTGCATAGGCGTTCTCAAGTTCCCTGTTTTTCGCTTCAAGCACATGCATCATGTTGTTGAACTGTTCCCCTATCTGGTGAATAGGGTTTGATGTTGCGGCCTTGAACACATTACATTCTGTACAGTTTTTGTATTTTTGGGCAAATGCCCCCTCCACCTTTCCGCCGCAGAAAGTCCCTGCTGTCTGCCAGCATCTTGTCGCCCCCTTGCCGTAGGAGGGACAATCTTCCTTTTTGCAATTCTTCAATTCATAGCATGTCGTTAAATATGGGTTATCAAGAGCCATTTCATACTGCTTCTGATGGGTGACATTTTGAATAAGACTGGAAATACGTTCAAGAGCCATCGAGAGTTTTTCCCTCTCTTCGTTAATCTCTTTTGTAGTCTCCTCAAGCTTTGCCGTAATCTGCTTTAATTCTGTAGTGTTGTGAAGTGTTATGACCGTCCCTGAATATCCAACATCCTCGGAGTTGAAAGGATATGAGTTAAGTTGGAACCAATTCCCGGTAGATTCTTGATACAATTCCACTCCCCCGGCATAAAATGTGCGGCTTTCCAGTCCCTTTTCTTTTATTATTTCTTCCCAGTTTTTACCGAGAATCTCAGGATAGGGTTTTTCTACAAAATCTTTAACTACGCGGTTAACCCTCTTTATTTTGCCCCTGTTGTCAGTAATCATTATCATGTCACCTATACAGTCTATGGTTTTTTCCCATTCTTTCTTTGCAATTTCTATTTTATGAAAGACTGTATTTAACTCTTCGTGCTCTTTTATAATCATCTGACGGCTTTCATACGCTTCCTTCTCCGCTTCTTTTCTTCTTGTTATATCCTCTCCTGAACTGAGAGTGCCTATGATCTTTCCTGTTGTGTCGGTTAGAACGGTATTTCTCCATTCTATAATTTTTATTTCACCGTTCCGGGTTAATACAGAATTTTCATATTGTTTATTAGCCTCAATCCTTCCATCCATAAGACCGGTAAAGACAGTCTTTGTCTCTTCTCTCAGGCTATCATGGATAAAATTGTCAAACCAGTTTTTACCTATAATTTCATGTTCTTCATACCCTAAAAGCTCACAGCCTTTTTTATTTATCAGTGTGACATTTCCCTTTGTATTAAGCGCAATAAGCATGACGCCTGCTACATCCAGGTAGTTTTGCGCCCTATCTCTTTCTTTCTGCAGCGTGTCCAGCGATACAGTGGTGCCTTTCAAATCCCTCATCATTTTATTGAAGGTCGTTCCAAGCTGTCCAATTTCATCTTTTGTTCTGACCACTGCTTTGCGGTCCAAGTTGCCGCTGCCGATATCTTTTGCCACTTCTGAGAGGTCATAGAGAGGTCTTGTAATCCTGGAGGCGAAAACAAACGCTCCTGTGCCGCCTAAAGCTAACACAACAGTTATTATCCCGATAATTAACGCAACAATTTCGTTAACCTTTTCGTGGAGCGGTTCTTCTGTAAAACCAATATGTAGTATTCCCGCTTCACTTCCCAATACAGGCGCAGCAACATCAAAGATATCGTCGTCTTCTGTGACAACGTGTTCGATATGATATCCTTCTTTAATGTTGGAGTTATTGAGGGTTAAAAGAGCTGCAGGGAATCCCTGTTTGAAAGTATGAACTACCAGTTTCTTGTTTGCATTCATAATGAAAATATATTGAATATGTGCATCTTCTCTTTTGTAGTCATCAAGCAGTAACTGTAGTCTAAGTTTGCTCTCTGTCAGCAAATCGTTGATAATCAAATTTGCCAATTGTTGAGTTTGAAAAATGCTGTTTTCCTTAAATTCGCACATGAGAGTCCGGGTGAATGTGGTTTTTAAAAAAACGATCACTGTCAGTCCCAGAAACACAATTAACCCGACAGTGTGTAAGAGGATTTTACTGCGTAGTTTCATTTCTTTCCTGCTGTTTGTTTATCCACCCATTGCTTCATTTCCCTTATAGAATCATACGCTTTATTATCTATCGGGACAAATTTTTCTATCATCATCCCCTTGAGAATCTCCTGCCCTTTTTTGTCATTATGGGCGTTCAAAAAAATCTGCCGCAGTCTTTCTTTTAATTCAAGGTCCATTCCGTGACGAATTACAACTGGCGGAATTCCATGCGGTGAAGACTTCTCAATTATCTTTGTCTTTGATGTAAACTCGGGATTCGTATGATTTGCATATTCCCATATAAGGCTGTCAACAGCGGCTCCGTCCACGACCCCGGTGGCCACAGCCTTTATGGATTTGTCATGGGCATGTGTATAATAAAAACTTTTAAAAAAACTCTCCGGCGTCTCATTCATTTTGGCCAGCATATATGTGGGGATTAATTTCCCGCTGTTGGACAAAGGATCGGAAAAGGCAAAGGTCTTACCGCGCAGCTCTTTAAAATTCTTAACAGGACTGTCTTTCGGCACTATAATATATGAGTAATATACTGTCCCGCCGTAGGCCACAGGAGCGGCTAAAAGTTCAAGCCCGAACTCTTCATGTCCGTCAACATACGGACCGCCGCATACAAAGGCCACGTCAATCTCCCTGTTTTGCAGCATGTTGTTGATTGCCGCATAGTCTTCCCTGTCAACAAATTCTACTTTTCTTCCGAGTTTTTCACCTATATAATTCAGAAGCTGTTTATAATAAACAAATCCTGCCCTGGGAGTAGTCATACCCCCGACTGCGATGCGGACAGGACTTTTTTCTGATTGCTTCCCGGTATTTTTTACGTCTATCTTTTCAGAAAGGTTTATTTTTTTAACATCGTCGTTTCTGCTGCAACCTGATGCTCCAATAACAAGGAGGCATATCAGAGTTAATAAATATTTCTTTGCCATTTTTTTACCACTTAATATGTACTTTTTTCAGACTGCACATGCATTATACACGCTGAAAAACGAGCGCTCTCCTCTCGTTTATTTATATCGGATTAAATATGTTAAAGCTTAAGGGAATGTCCGGAAATTATGAAGGCAAAAGGGCACAACTTCTCATCTTCCAATTTTCTCAACTTCTTCTATTTCATGCCTCTGCCTTAAGATGGCAGTTTTACAATATTAAACCAGTAGTTTGCCAGGTTTTTCATTACCTCCACCAATCCCTCGAAGGCGACCGGCTTTGTAATGTATGAATTTACGCCGAGATCGTAAGTACGATAAATATCTTCTTCAGACACTGATGTTGTCAGCACTACAATTGGTATTTGCTTCAGTTCAGGGTCTTGCTTGATTTCCATGAGCGCCTCACGGCCGTCTTTTCTTGGCATATTCAAATCAAGCAGGATTAATCCGGGACGGGGAGCGCTATTTCCGTTTGAATACTCGCCGCGTTGATATAGATAATCAAGCAGTTCCTCACCATCTTTAACAAAGCGTACGGGATTTAACAGTTTAGCTTCTTTCAGCGCCTCTTCCGCCATAAGACGGTCATCCTCATCGTCATCAGCCATGAGAATTGTTATAGATTTGGGGTCTTTTTCCATTTGATTCTGCCTCCTTATATAATTTTGATTTCTGTTTTTTAAGTCTTCTGCACGGGTTCCGATATTTTGTGCAAAGATGACAACATGAGGCCCGCACCATTTCTTTCCCCGGTCAATAATTTAAAAATCTCGTCTGCAGGCAAGGGACGGCTGAAAAGAAATCCCTGAAACTCGTCGCATCCCTGTTTAGATAAAAATGCCAGTTGCTGTTCTGTTTCAACGCCTTCTGCAACAACTCTTAGTTTCAGAGAATGCGCCATCGAAATGATCGCCTTTGAAATTGCTGCATCATCAGGACTGTCAGGTAGTTCCTTTATAAAAGAACGGTCGATCTTTATGGAATAAAGAGGAATGCGTTTCAGATAGCTCAGGGACGAATAACCGGTTCCGAAATCATCAATTGTGAGCCGTAATCCCATGCAAGACAGTTCATATAATGTTGCAAATACCATATCTGCATTATGCATAATTGTGCTTTCGGTAATTTCCAGTATGATATTTCCCGGGCGCAGGCCGGTATCTCTCAAAACCTGAACAATAGTATTTACGAAATTTTTTTGCTGAAACTGCAGATTGGAAATGTTGACTGATATGGGAATATTTGAAAAACCGGCAGCCTGCCACGCCTTATTTTGCTCACAGGCCGTATGTATTACCCAATTGCTTATTGGAATTATTAAGCCGGTTTCTTCGGCCAGTGGAATAAAATCTGCAGGTAAAACTACTGTCTTGTCTGTCCTGTGCCATCTTATCAGCGCTTCCAGCCCGACTATTTTACGCTTTGCGATATCAATCTGTGGCTGATAATAGAGAGTAAACTCTTTCCGTTCAAGCGCCTTCCGAAGGTCATTTTCCATCGTAAGTTTTTCAAGTGCGGAAGCGTTCATGGACTGTTTGTAATACTGGTAATTATTTTTCCCCTCTGCCTTTGCATGATACATCGCCGCATCTGCGTTTTTTAGAATGCTGTCAATATCTTTTCCATCATGCGGATATATGGCTATGCCGACACTTGCGCTTATAAATATTTCATGGTCGTTCAGCACAAACTGCTCTGACAGGCTGCCGAGAATCCGCTGTGCTACTTTTGCAGAATCTTCGATGTGCTTGATCTCTGTAAGTATTATTGTAAATTCATCACCGCCCAGACGGGCAATTGTGTCGACCGAATCATCAACGTTTTGCCGGGACAGGGAGTCGCATTTGCGCATACAGTTTTTTAGACGTTCAGCGGTACTTTTTAATAGCTGGTCACCTGTATAGTGGCCAAAGGTATCGTTGATACGCTTGAAGTTGTCGAGATCAAGAAACATTACCGCACCCAGCCTGTTATAACGTTCGGCAAGGCCGATCGCCTGTTTCAGTCGGTCCCTGAAAAGAAGACGGTTCGGGAGATTGGTCAGGATGTCATAATATGCCATCCGGTATATATCTTCTTCTGAGCGCTTTCGTTCAATGGCATACCTGATAGACCGTTCCAGCAGCGGGGAATTGATGTGTCCTTTCACAAGGTAATCTGCTGCGCCTGTTTTCATTGCCTGCATGTCTAATTCCTTGTCCCCCTGGCCGGTCAGCATGATAATCGGCGCCCTGCATCCATTTTTGATTACCTGAAGCAGGAGCTCCAGTCCAGTGTGTTCGCCAAGGTGATAATCAAAAAGATAAACATCATGATTTTTCTGATCAATAATTTCAACGGCGCTGTCATAGGTTTTAATCCACTGCAATTCGTAGTGTGTGCCTTCGACCCCGGAAAGCAGGTCCCGGGTCATGATATAATCATCCTCATCGTCGTCCACCAGCAGTATTTTTATTACTTTGTCAGTCATTTCACTTTAACTGTTATTAATTTTGCTGTAAGGTAATATTATGTCCCCTTGCAACTTTTTATATATCGGCAAAAAATATTAATTTCTTAAATAAATGGATAAAGCAGGTTATATGCTCAATTTGACTGCTTTACAGGGAGCGTCACTATAAATGTTGTTCCTTCTCCCGGGGTACTTTTTGCAGTTATGGTTCCGCCGTGTCTTTCGACAATTTTTTTGCAAACAGAGAGACCGATGCCGGTTCCTTCATACTCCTGTCTGCCATGCAGCCTCTGAAATACGCCAAATATACGCTCTGCATATTTTTCATCAAATCCTATGCCGTTGTCTGTAACCATGATCTGATAGGGTTTCCCGTCATCAAGTCCAATAGTTGGATTATTTCCATTACTGTTTATAAAAGATCCTGAAATTTTGACAACAGGAGGTTCGTCCTTTTTGTGGAATTTAAGGGAATTACCAATAAGGTTCTGTAATAATTGCCTCATCTGAAGCGGATCTGCATTCAGTGTGGGGAGATCTCCGACTTCAACCCGTCCGCCAGTCTGTTCGATACGCACTTCGAGATCAGATAGAACCTCTTTTGTTATTACGGAGAGGTCCACGTGAACAAGAGGCTGGGCCTTTGTTGTAACATGGCAAAAAGCCAATAAACCGTTTATCAGGTTCTGCATTCGTTTTGCGGAGTTCAGCATTCTCTCAAGGTAATCACTGCCTTTCTCCCCGAGAGCATCTCCACATGTGGCTTTCAGGCGGTCACCAAAAGCTGTCACTTTCCGTAAGGGCTCCTGAAGGTCATGGGAGGCCACATAGGAAAATTCCTGAAATTCCCTGTTGCTTATCCTAAGTTTTTCCGCATACATTATGATATCAATCTCTGCACGCTTGCTTTCAGTAACATCAATTGAGTACTCGATTATCTCTGTAACGTCCCCCCCGTCATTAAAAATCGGATGAGCATGGATTCTGTAATATCTGTTATTGTCATCTTTATCATGATGCAGACACTCTATGATTACCGGTTCTTTAGTCTCTTTTATTGATTCGAGACAACACTTGTGCTCATGGCCTACGCATGGCATGTCAGACAGTTTAGCTATTTCATAACAGGGCATGTTTTTGAAGTCTCCTGATTGTGAAGCGGCTGAGTTTGCCAGTTTAACAGAGAAGTCTGCAGCATTTAAGACAATAAAAGGATAGGGGATTGAATTGACAACATGCTTGAGGAATTCACTTTGTTCCTGAAATGCCTCGCAGGACCTCATTGTTTTCTGGAGAGTTTCCATCAACCGGTTGATAGAGGCAGCAAGGAAGCCGATTTCATCATTTGAGTCGATATGCACTTTTTGTAAAAAATCGCCCTGAGTCGTCCTGGAGAGTTTGATAATCGGTGCCGTTATGCTATAAGACAGTTTCCGGGAGATTATAATGCTTATGCCAAGTACTATGAGGAAAATAATTGCAGCATTTCTGAAGATGGTTATCGTAAGAGCCGTAAGCAGGCTCATAACAATTTGCGCGGCAAGTATCTTTAGTTTTATTGATTTAAACATTCAATGCCTCTATCCTTATAATTAGTCATATGTTATCCCCCATTACTCTGTTTGACTGGTAAGGTTACAATTAATTTCGTGCCATCGCCAGGCGCACTTTTCGCCGAAATACTTCCGCCATGGCGCTCTACAATCTTTTTGCAGACTGAAAGACCGATACCGGTCCCTGAATACTCATTTCTGGCATGCAGTCTCTGAAAAACCCTGAAGATGCGTTCTGCATACTTTTCATCAAAGCCTATGCCGTTGTCTTCAATTGTGATTTGGTATAATCCGCATTCGTTAGAACTGCTGCTTTGGTCAGCTCCATTTTTTGGAATATATGCGCCTTGCACTGTAACGACAGGTGGTTCGTTCTTTTTACGGAATTTTAAAGCATTGTCAATAATGTTAAAAAACAGTTGATGCATCTGGACAGGGTTAGCATCCAACGCAGCCAGTTCTTTGACTTCAACACTCCCTCCTGTTTGTTTAATAAGAGCTTTTATATCAGTTGTCACATTTTTAGCTACCATGGAAAGATCAACCGGGATAAAGGGTTTGGTATTAATGCTTACTCTTGCAAATGACAGGAGGTCATTGATAAGTACCTGCATTCTCCTTGTTGTATTCTGCATTCGCTCAATATAATCCCGTCCCTTTTCGCTGAGAATTTCTGAGTCGGTGTCCTTCAACCGATCTCCGAATACCATGACTTTCCGTAAGGGCTCCTGAAGATCATGCGAAGCGATGAAAAGAAATTCATGAAGTTCTTTGTTGCTCTGTTTTAGCCTTTCGGTTGTTGAAGATAATTCATCGCGTGATTTTTTCAAGTCACAGGTCATTTTGTTAAAAGACCTTGCCAGTTCTCCAATCTCGTCATTAGATCTTATATCTACCTTAGTGTCTAAAGCGCCCTGTCCTATCATGGCAGCAGCAAGCTTTAATTTCTCAATCGGACGCGTGATGAACACTGACATTATTAAGCTGCTTATCAGGGCCATGAAAAATGTGGTCCCACTCACAATAAATATTGTTTTAATCGCATTCCCATACATGGATGCAACTTTCGCTCTTCGTTCCTGAAGCTCTTTTCCTTCCTGATCGAGGTGCATGTTTATTGTATTCAGGAAAAATATTTTTGCATTTTCAAATTGTTTCATTATCTCAAGGATTTCTAAACCGGCAGAACCATGTTCTTTCATTTCTATGAATTGTTCGCTCAGTTGTAGAAAATGCTGTCCCGCTTCATGCACGTTTTTCACATGATCTCTTTTTCCCGGAGAATTCATATTTGTTAAATATTCATACCTCTTAAGGGCGTTTTCATATAGTTCTTTTGCAGATTTTATATGATTCTCTTCTTTCCGTTCCTGATTTTTTTCAGCTTTATCAGCTGTTTTCGTTTCTGCGATGATAAGGCCAAATTCATGTGTAGAAGAGACTATCCTGAGAGCTGCGAACCTTAAATCCTCGAGGCTTTTGATAACCGGCATTGTTTCATCTGTAACCCTCGAAAAATTATCTTTCAAAGAAATGATTGTGTCAATACTGAAGAATATAGTAATACCGGCAATTAAGGAGAAGACCATGCATATGCCTATTATTTTATAGCGCAGCTTCATTTTTTTATTACCTCAAATTACGCAATTGCCCCGTTATTAACAGTAAATATATATAATTCGGTCAAATCCGGATATTACTTAACCAAAAAATGCATTTTCTGGGTTAAGGTATGTAATGTTGAGAGATTATCGGGATTGGGGCAATGTTTCATACTGTGAAAGGCTGGAAATGTACGGAAAACTGATTATTCTGGTTTCTATGGATTCCTGAAAATTAAAAAGAACTGGTGTCTGGAATCTTAAATATTCTCCACCATCTCCCACACGCCGCAGGGGCAGATTCCCGCGCAGAAGCTGCATCCGATGCAGAGGTTTTCGTCAACCACGTATTCATATGAGCCGTCAGGATTATCCTTCCTGGTGATCGCTCCGTAATAGCAGGTCGCCTCGCACATGTGGCAGTCCCTGCATACGGCGCAGGACATGCAGCGGTTTGCCTCTGTATCCGGCTTGAAGGGTTCGCCTTTGCAGATGTCGTAATAGGAGGTTTTTATCTTGTCATACGGGACCATCGGTCTTTTGGCGGGCATGTAATAAGACCTTCCCGTAAGCAGGGCGTGAACGGCGTCCGCCGCCTTTCTGCCGTGGCCGATTGCATGAGTGACAAGTCCAGGCTTTGTAGCGTCGCCGATTGCATAGACCTTCGGGTCGGATGTGTGCCCGACTTCGTCTGCCTCTATCCAGCCCTGTTTGTTTGTATGAACTGATGGAGGAAGGAATTCCGTCATCGGCGTATCGCCTATGGATACAACGACAACATCTGCGTCAAGCGATGAGCCGTCGGTGAAGAAAATCTTCTTTTCCTTCTTAACGTATTTCCCGGTGAATTTCGGCCAGAGGATTTTTGTTCCAAGCGCCTGGGCGATCTCAAGCTCTTTGCCGAATGCAGCAGGTTTCTGAATATCAACTGCGGTTACCTCTTTTGCGCCGCAGTGGAAGGCTTGAGCTGCAACGTCCATGCCGACATTTCCCGCGCCGATGACGACCACTCTCTTGTCTTTCAATTTCGGGGCAGCGCCGGTATTTATTCCTTTCAAAAAGTCATATGCGGAAACCGTATCATTTGCGCCGGGGATATTCATCATCCTCGGTTTGTGCGCTCCGCAGGCGACAACAACTGCATCATGCTTTTTGTATATATCCTCAAACTTCTTTTTATTCACTGCTGCCTTCAGATGGACTTTCACGCCGATTTCTTCAAACCGTGATAGTTCTTTCCTGAGCACCTTCCGGGGCAGCCTCTCTCGCGGGATGCAGAGTTCGAGTTTGCCTCCGAGCTTTTCCGCTGCCTCGTAAAGGTCAATGTTATGCCCTTTCAGCGCAAGCTGCCATGCGGCAGATAATCCGCCGGGGCCGCCGCCGATAATCGCAACCTTTTTATTTGTCTTTTTCTCACGCTTCGGGAGCTTTAAATCAACACTCGCCCTGCCAAGCTCCTTGATATTGAAAGGCGTGTCAACCTGCGCCCTTGTGCATGTCTGCATACAGAGATTGGGACAAATCTCTCCGCATACTGAAGCGGGAAGCGGACTGTATTGGAGAACGAGCTCCAACGCCTCATGAAGTTTTCCAGCCCTTATAAGCTGAGCGCGTTTTTGCGTGGGTATTCCGCTCGGGCACGCGTATTCACAGGGTGGAGCGTACTTGAAATTATTCCATACAGGCTTGTATCTCCTGTCCTTGCCGGTTGTGATATACGGAAGAACAGTGAAAGGATGGTTTAAATACTCCGCAAAAATTCCGCCCTTGCCGACTCCTGTTTCCCAAATACTGTTTCGGAACTCGGTAACGGATATCTTGAAGACTTTCTTCTTTGCGCGTTCCTGCGCTGAGTAAGGGACAAGTTTTTTCCAATCATCTTTTGAGCGGATAAGGGGATCGAGGTATTCAGTGCGCTCTATCGCTTTAAGATAAGGCTTCATGTTTTCAGTGAGCCATTGCCAGTCCTGGTCCGTCAACTCAAGAAGCCTGACATCGCCTTCGCTGTAGCCCTGAATCGGGCCGTGGAAATATACAACTCCGCCCACCATTCCGACACAAGGGCGGTAGCCTAAAATATTTTCAGGATTTCTGGGATTTACTCCGCAAACAACTGCTATTCCGCCTGCCTTGAATTCTGCAAATGTATCACCCACGTCTCTAAAGTACCATGACTGCGGCGGTTCGAATTTGGGATTGTGCTTTGTCATCGTGTCACAGCGTGCGCCGCCTCCGCCCTGAACATAAAGGATTCCCTGTGCAGCGGCATTGTGAGCGCCGTTTGTGACGTCACCAAGAACGGTTATCGTGGCCCCGCAGTTTATCCAGCCAACATCGTCTGAGGCGCTTCCTTTCACCACTATTTCGGTTCCGAAAAAGCCCATGCTGCCGAGCCTCTGCCCCACAGGGCCTTCTACCGTTATCCTTACAACCTCGCCTCTGGGCCAAACCCTGCCGCCGAGGCCGTGTTGTCCGTCAGCAATAACCTGGAGTTCACGCGCGCCCTGGCGAACCGCGTCCTGAATTTCTTCTTCGAAAATCCGGGTAGGAGTACGCTTACCGTTAATGTTTCCTTTTAAAGTGATCTTTTTCATTGTTAAATTGATGTCGCTGTCCCGAAGATACTATTAAAGTTGTCATTCCGGCAGTCCTTAAGCCGGAATCCAGTTCCCTCTAAAAAGACTCTGGATTCCCGCTCAACAGACTGCGGGAATGACATGTTTTTAGTCTGTGCTCTGTGTTCTTTGTTCTTTGTTTTATCTTCAACACACATAATTTATCTGCAGCCTCTCGGCAATTGCATGGTCATCTGTGCTGATGCCGTCGGACATGCCTATTGGCAATTCCATACTTCTTCCCATAGGAGCGAATATCTTTTTCAGTTCCACATCCAATGACTTATATACCTCAACAACTCTCTCCGCAACCACATCAGGGTCCAGCCTTCTGTAGAGTTTCGGATCCTGTGTTGTAATTCCTCTCGGGCATTTGCCAAGGTTGCACACATTGCAGCGGTTCATTTCGTCTCCATAACACGCCGCTGCCGCCTGCATGATGTATTTCCCTATTGAAACAGCGGATGCGCCAAGCATGAACAGGGCTGCCGCATTCGCCGCGAGGTTCCCTTTTTTCCCGATGCCGCCTGCCGCAATAAGGGGAAGTTCATTCTGCTTGCCATATTTTACAAGGTCGAGATAGCATTCTCTTATATTTGATGCAATGGGGTGTCCCATTGTATCCATCGAGACATTGTAAGCCGCTCCGGTCCCTCCGTCCTCACCGTCAATTGAAAGGGCAGCGGCATACTGATTTCTGACTAAATTATTCAGAACTGCCTTTGCAGTCCTTGTTCCTGAAATCTTCGGATAAACAGGCACCCTGAAGCCCCACGCCATTGACATTGACTGAATCATCTTGGCGACAGACTCTTCAATCGAGTACTTGGTCTGGTGAGTTGGTGGCGACGGAAGGTCTACGCCCATCGGCACCCCGCGGATCTCAGAGATTAATTTCAGAACCTTGTGCGCCATAAGGAGTCCGCCGTCTCCGGGCTTTGCGCCCTGACCGTATTTAATCTCTATTGCGCAGGGGTCTTCAATCATGTGGGGAAGCGTCCTCACTATTTCATCCCAGCCGAAATAACCTGAGGCAATCTGCGGAATAAAATATTTAATGAACCGGGACTTAAGAAGTCTCTGCGGCATCCCGCCTTCACCTGAGCACATCACAACAGGCATGCCTTCAACTTCGTTAAGATACGTGATGCCCATTGCAAGCCCTTCCCACATGGTGGGAGAAAGCGCGCCTATGGACATGCTGCCTATCATCACGGGATATATTTCACGGACAGGCGGTATAAATTTTCCTGAAGTTTTATCAGCAGCGAGTTTGCCGTCAATCATTTTCAACGGCAGTTCTTCTGCAGGAAGTATCCTGCCCAGGTACGTTCTTATCCTGAATTCGTGTCTTCCCGCATCAAGCGCAGGGTCAGTGAGCATGGAGATTCTTGTGAACCTGAGCCTGTCAAGCGTGGAAGGATTCGGGTCGTTTCTCCTGCCGCCCCTTCTGTAAGGATGCCCGCCCTTGTTTTTATGGAAGTTAAATTTATGCTGAGGGTTATACTCCGGCTCTATCGCCTCGTTTGGACAAACAAGAGTGCAGGTGCCGCAGCCTATGCAATAGCGTTCGATGTTGGTAGTTTGTTTGACCATGGTAGTGACGGCCCGCGCTGCTTTGGGTTCAGGCGTCACCCCCTCTGACTGTAAAACCCGTTTTACAACAACAGTCGGTTCTATCGAAAGCATGGGACAAACGGCTGTGCATCTGCCGCAGCGTTTGCACCTGTCGTCACGCCATCTGACTATATATGGTAAATCTTTTACTGAAAGCTCATGATTATGGTCTAACCGTGAAGCTGGTTCCATACCATCACCTCCTGTGCGTCCGGCTTGACAATAACCATGTCGTATTTCATGGGGAATACGTCCTGAGATTTATCTCTCTCAGGTATTACGCTGTCAAGCCCGCACTCCTCGGACATGAATCCGTATTTGCCCTTCATGCCGCCGACAATGCCCGGCCTGAGTTTCTTGGCATCCTGAACCATAAGGCAGGTCCCGTCGGGAGTAAATGCAATAACACAATTGGGGCCGTCTATGCAAAGCGGCCTTAGCGATATCTTCAACAATCTTGCAACCTCGCTGTCAGTCCTTTTGTCGATTTCCGACTGTTTTAGCGGTGTGATTACGTCTTTATAGTACGTAAGCGGATAAGCTAACTGCTTGCAGGTGTAGTGAAGAATATGACAGAACACCTCGCTGTCGCTGTTATAGCCGATATAGCCGGGGAAATTCCTGCTCATTAAAAATTCTCTTATAGGCACAAACGCAGTATTCTCTCCGTTTGTCATCGAACCGTAACCCTGAATAAAAAAAGGATGACATGCATACATATTGATGGCATAATTGGTATTCTGTCTTCCCTGGGCAAAGATAATCTTTGCTTTGAGCGGGGATTTATCAAGGCCGAAAAACTCCGCAAGCTGCAGAGGGTCGCCGACCTCTTTCAGCGTAAGTATATCCGGGTAGAAAGAAAATACAATGATTGACTCATCGCCTTCCCCGAATTTCCTGAGGGCCAGTCTAGTCTTCAGGAGCAGGTCTTCCTTGTCGCCCCAAGCCCTGTCTTTGTAGACGTCGGGATAATCATAGACCCGCGCAAAATAATGGTCCCGGCCTGTGATCCCTCTGACAGTTCTGATCTTGGGGGTCCAGGTGTACTTCAGTTTGAACCCGAGCTTGTTCATGTAATCATCAAGGGTCTTCATCCCGTCTTTAGAGCAAATGCCGGACAGGATTGGATAGTCTTTCAGGTCCTCAAATTCACCGCCGAGCCTTTTCAGGATAAGCCCCATGCCGGAACCGTCATGCCCTTCCTTCATGGTTTCAAGGGCCATGATATTTTCTATCGGTGAAAAATATTCAAATGATGTTATAGCAGCAAGCCTGCACATGTTTTCTTTCCTTAAGTAAGAAGTAGGAAGTAAGAGGTAAGAAGTAAAAAAGGCATATTAAATTTTTCTTTCTTTACTTCCCACTTTCTACTTCTCACTCGTCTTTCCAGATAAAAAAACGTCTATACCATTCCTTAAAACATATTGGTGGTTACAGAAGCTACTGAACGGTTAAAGCATGCAATCTGAATTTAAATAATAACAATTAGAGACAGTTTTTGTAAACTTTGAGGTGAGAAAACAAAAAAATGGCGCGCCCAGCAGGAGTCGAACCTGCAACCTACGGATTCGTAGTCCGGCACTCTATCCAATTGAGCTATGGGCGCATGGTTGATTTTAAAAGATTTTTTATTGTTCCGTCAAATTTTAACTAAACTTAATTATTGTAAAATATGGTATTATTATCTCTGGCTTAAAAAATCCACTATGTCTTACAAGACAGATGCAGTAATTAATTATTTAAGGAGGTGTATATGAAAAAACCAGTCGTTGATTATGATGCGTGTACAGGGTGCGGCACATGTGTCGAAATATGTCCTGAGGTATTTGAACTCGGTGACGATGGGAAAGCTTTTGTTAAAGCAGAGGACAAATGTGATACATGTGATTGCCAGGAAGCTGCTGATACATGCCCGTCAGAGGCCATAACTTTCCAATAATTTTTGCCTGATTTTCAAATCCAGGTTAGAGTCTGTCCATGAAATCAAACACTGAAGCGTCATTCCCGCAGTCTGTTGAGCGGGAATCCAGTCTTTTTAATAAGTTCTGGATGCCCGATTAAAGACCCCCGATTACGACATTCGAGGGCAGGCTTCGGGCATGACACGCGTTTGAACATTTACGACATTAATAAACAGACTCTATTTACTTATGAACTCCTCAGTTCGAATTACGAAGCAATTTCAAAATTAAAATAACCCAGATTATAACTTACGCCGAGTAAAATAATTGAAAATGAATTTCAATTTCCTTGACAAACGACAGCTGCTGTGCTAATACTAATAACATGATACATTCTGATGAAAGCAAGCCTGCTGCCGTCCCTACGATCGCTGAAAAGAAAGAACAGTTAAGAAAATTCTTAAGACAGAAGGGATTCAAGTCTACCCGTCAGCGGGATATTATTGCCGGTGAATTTCTCAAGTGCAGTGAGCATGTTACAGCAGAAGAACTTTATAAAAAAATCAGCAATAAGCACAAAAATATCGGATTTACAACCGTATACAGAACATTAAAACTCATTGCAGCATCAGGCTTAGCAACAGAAAGGGTTTTTGCCGATAATCTTACGAGATACGAGTCTCTCTCTGCGGAGGACCATCATGATCATCTTATATGCCTGAACTGCGGGTCAATAACTGAATTTGAAAACCCCAAGATTGAAAAATTGCAGGAAAGGATTGCGAATGAATTCGGTTTTAACACGGTTACACACAAAATGGAATTATACGGATATTGCAGGATGTGCAAGAAGGACGTTTTAAGGGGAGAACGATTTGACAGGAGATAATAACAATGCATGATCATTCTCATAAGCAGGAAGAGATAAGGACTGACAGGCCCAAAATATTTCTTGTAGGCAACCCGAATGTCGGGAAAAGCGCGATTTTCGGCCTCTTAACCGGCCGGTACGTGGTTGTCTCAAACTATCCGGGCACTACTGTTGAGATAACAAGAGGCGAAATGGAAATTCACAAGGAAAAGTTATTGGTTGTAGATACCCCCGGTGTCAACAGCCTTGTCCCCATGAGTGAGGATGAAAAAGTTACAAGGGATATACTTCTCGAAGAACAACCGAGAGCAGTAATTCAGGTTATCGATGCAAAAAACACTAAAAGGGCGCTTTTTCTTACTTTGCAGCTGATTGAGATGGGAGTGCCGCTCGTTTTGGACCTTAATATGAAAGATGAAGCATTAAACAGGGGAATCGAGATTAATGACTTCCGTCTCAGTAACATCTTTGGGGTGGAAGTTGTTTCAACTATTGCTGTTCAGAAGAAAGGGATATCTTCTCTGAAGAAGACCACCGCTCAACCAAAGGTCTCTCATTACAAGTTTTCGTATGATCCCAATATTGAGGAGCACATCAAAAAAATAGAGCCCCTTCTTCCCCTATCGAACATATCAAAACGGTCCATTGCCATAATGATACTTTCAGGAGACAAAACATTAAAGAACTGGCTTCTCAAGAATGTATCAACAGAAAAAATAAACCTGATTGAATCTCTTAGAGACAGTGCCGCAGAAAAATATTCTATGCAGTTGAGCTATATCATCAGTGAACAGAGACTCAAAATAGTTGACGGCATTGCAGGAGAAGTACTAACAAAAGCGGCAACAGAAAAGAAAGGCATTTCCAGATTTTTTGGTGAAATTACAACACACCCTGTATGGGGCATACCTTTCCTTGTTCTTATCATTTATCTTATGTATGAATTTGTCGGAAGGTTTGGTGCTAAAGTTTTGGTCGATTATCTGGAAAAAGTTGTGTTTGGTGAATATTTGAACCCGTGGGCAGGAAAAATTGTGACCTCTCTCATTCCTGTGCAAATCTTGCAGGAACTACTCATTGGTCCTTACGGTATTGTTACAATGGCACTTACATATGCAATTGCCATAATACTACCGATAACAGCCACCTTTTTTATCGCATTTTCCATCATGGAAGATTCCGGCTATCTGCCGCGACTCGCAGCCATGCTGAACAAAATATTTCAGACAATGGGGCTGAACGGCAAGGCTGTCCTTCCAATGGTCCTCGGGCTCGGCTGCGATACTATGGCTACTTTGACAACCAGAATCCTTGATACGAAGAAGGAACGCATAATAGTTACGCTGCTCCTGGCCCTCGGGGTCCCTTGTTCAGCACAGCTTGGCGTAGTTCTCGGCATGTTCGGGAAACAGCCTGTTGAAGCGCTGCTCGTATGGATTTTCATGCTGATAATTGTAATGTTATTTGTCGGATTTATCGCTGCAAGAATCATTCCGGGACAGAGGACGGATTTCATCCTTGAATTGCCTCCAATCAGGATGCCTCAATTTTCAAACGTTCTTTTAAAAACTTTAAACCGTATCGAATGGTATCTCAAAGAGGCTGTACCGCTCTTTATACTCGGCACTGTAATATTATTTATTGCTGAAAAATTAAAAATACTCCTTTTTTTACAGGATGCAGCATCTCCTTTAATTGTCAATGTCCTGGGTTTGCCTGCAAAGGCAACTGAATCGTTTATAATGGGATTTTTAAGACGTGACTATGGCGCCGCAGGACTTTTTGCTTTGCAGGAACAGGGACTTCTTAATACAGAACAGGTGGTAGTGAGTCTTGCGACCATTACACTTTTTATACCCTGTATTGCCAATCTGTTCATGATAATAAAGGAGAGAGGATTAAAAGCAGCTTTGGCAATTGCCGGTTTTGTATTTCCCTTTTCATTCCTTGTAGGCGGACTGCTTCACAGATTTTTGTTATGGATAAAAATATTCAATTGAGCTAAAATAAATAAGTTTAGTTATAATTATATATTATTAAATCAACTTATAAATTATAACTAATCTTGTAGTTTGAAGCTCTTGCAATAGTCTTTATTCGTCATTCCCGATGTCTTTATCGGGAATCCAGTATTCTATAAAACCAAAGACTTCTGGATACCCGCCTTCGCGGGTATGACGGCAAAAGCGATTTTCACGATACTTTTGCAAGAGGCTCGTTTGCTATGTAATTCTAAGTAGTAGCAACTTGCCATGAGAAGACCAAAGGATTTAGACATAATGTACAGGGCAGAAAAGACATATACAAAGAAAGCCATTATTTTCTGGTTTATTACAATAGGATATATGGGTATTATTTTTTATTTATCTTCCCGGAATTTCCATCTACCTGAACTTCCCGATAATTCTGACAAGTTCATTCATGTTTGTATTTATTTCCCGCTCGCTTTTTTGTTTTATCTTTCGCTCAACAGAAGCGGTATTAAAAGATATGTCTTTTTAGCAGCGGTTATTTTAACAGTCTTTTATGGAGTTACAGACGAGTTTCATCAATCCTTTGTCCCCGGCAGGGATTCCAGTATCGGTGATGCTTTTGCTGACTTTGTCGGTGCGCTGTTGGGAGGGATCGGAGCCAGTTTCTTCAGGACTTAGAGAGAGCTGATATCAGGGTACCGAAAGAATCTTTTTTAACTCTGAAGTATATTCACTGCCTTTTTCATAGATAAATAAGGGATGGGCAATTTTAAGCCATGTGCCTGAACCTTTTACTGCTTCAATCAAAACCATTTTAGCCTCCTCGCCCATTTTTGAATGTACAAATCTCATCCTTTTCGGTTCAAGTTTTGCTTTTTGCAAGAGGCTTATTAATTCTGCAAGTCTGAAGGGATGATAGATCAGGAAAAACTTCCCTGAATGTTTAATCAGATAAGATGCTGTCCTGATTAAATCAGGGAGTGTTATTTCAACCTCGTGTCTTGCGACAGCACGTTCTTCGTAGATACTTAAGCGACCGGTCGTTGTTTTTCTAAAAGGAGGGTTTGAAAATACAAAGTCAAATTTATTGGCCGGATAAATCTTTTTCAAATCCTTGATGTCTTTTTGAAGTATCTCTATCCTCTCATCAAGACTATTCAGACTCACATTTCTTATTGCACGTTCAGCGAGATTGCTTTGAATTTCTACAGCAATAATTTTTGTGCTTTTCAACCTCTTTGCAAGTAAGATTGATATGATGCCTGAACCGGTACCAAGTTCAATGCCTTTTTCAAGCCGCTTGGCAGAAATAAAATTTTCAAGTAAAAGGGCGTCTACGCTGAAGCGATAACCGTTTTTTGCCTGAAACAGCTTTATGTCTTTTATGCTGTCAAGGGTTTCGTTTTGTTCTTGTTTCAAAAAATCCCCCTTTCTCCCCCTTTTTCAAAGGGGGAACTAATTCCCCTCTTTGGCAAAGAGGGGTAAGGGGAGATTTTATAAAGATGATTACATCTATTCATTGATTTTAGGAAGAACATTCAACAATTCATCAAAACTGTCAATTATGAAGTCTGCGTCTTTCAGGACTTCCCTGCTGCGAAAGCCATATGTAACAGCAATGGTTTTGATCCCCCCAGCCTTACCTGCTTCAATATCATAATTACTGTCTCCTATTATTACTGCTTCGTCACAAGTGACATGAAATTTTTCCAAAAGTTTCAATATCGGGACCGGAGAAGGCTTCTTTTCCGGCACACTGTCGCTGCCGAAGACTATATCAAAGAACTCTAAGATTCCATGTCCCTCGAGTATACTTTTTGAAAAAGCTTCTCTCTTATTAGACACTACCGCCTTTTTGTAATTATCCAGTTTTGACAAGGTCTCTTTTACATACGGATAGACTTTTGTATTATCCAGCAGATGCTCGGAATAATATTCAAGGAATCTATTGGTAACTGTTTCCTTTGATCTGTTATCTTTTACCGGCAGCAGAGATTCAAGCAGCTTTGAAATACCGGAGCCCACCATCGCCTTGGTCTCCTCTACCGAATAGATTTTTTGCCCGAAGGGTTTTAATGCATAGTTGATTGCATCCGCTATGTCCTGAGCTGTGTCTGTAAGTGTTCCATCAAGGTCAAATATCAGGAGTTTGAGCATAGATTTTTATGCAGGCATATTTTTCTTTTCTTTTTTAAACAACAGGTACTCTTTAATAAAACCGTCTATACCTCCGTCCAGTACGGCATTCACGTTTCCTGCCTCAAAACCGGTCCTGTGATCTTTAATAAGCTGATATGGCTGGAGGGTGTATGATCTGATCTGGCTGCCCCATGCAATGTCTTTTTTCTCCCCTATGTATCCTTCGATTTTTTCCTCCTGTTCTTTTTTCTTCATGGTGTAGAGACGTGCCTTGAGGATCTTCAGTGCTGTTGCCTTGTTCTTATACTGGGAGCGTTCATTCTGACAGCTTATAACAATACCGGAGGGAATATGGGTTATCCTGACCGCAGAAGAGGTCTTATTTACATGCTGACCGCCTGCGCCGGAGGCCCTGAAGGTATCTATTTTCAGATCATCTTCTTTTACTTCTATTTCAATGTCTTCGCTGATTTCCGGATAAACAAGGATGGCGGCAAATGAAGTATGACGTCTTTTATTGGCATCAAATGGTGAAATTCTCACCAGGCGGTGAACACCGGCTTCACATTTTAAATAGCCGTATGCATAGGGCCCGCTAATGGTCAAAGTGGCGCTCTTTATCCCAGCCTCTTCGCCGGACAACAGGTCTACTATTTCCACTTTAAATCCTTTCCGCTCAGCCCATCTGAGATACATCCTCATCAGGATCTGCGCCCAGTCCTGGCTCTCGGTACCGCCTGCGCCGGGGTGGATGGTCATTATTGCGTTATTTTTGTCTTCTGCCAGCGAGAGAGTGCTTTTTAATTCTACATCGTCCATTTCAGATATCAGATTCCCGATATCCTTCTCTGCATCCTGTAGAAAACCCTCTCCGCCTTCTTCGCCTGAAAGTTCAAGCAGGATATGGAGGTCTTCGTATTTTTTCTCTATCGAATTAAAAGGCTGGAGGAAATTTTCTACAACTGATTTTTCCTTAAGCAGTTCCTGTGCCTTTGCAGGGTCTTCCCATAAATTTTCAACCGAGAGTTCTTTTTGCAGTATTTCACGACGCGCCAGTTGAGTGGAAACATCAAAGATACCTCCTGAGGGTATCGATTCTTGCTTGAAGTTCATTTAATTTATCTTTTAACTCATCATAAGTAAACATTAATTTAATACCTCCAAAGGATTGCAACAAAACTGTTCATCCGAAGTTAATTTTATTTGTTAATTGGTATTATACACAAAATCCAGGCGGGTAGCTATTGGGCATTATTTCGATTAACCCCCAAAAGGCACTATTGCGATTATTTCTTCTTTGAAGGGGGGGTTTTGCCAAGCTTCTTTTTTGCAAGCAGTGCCTGTTCAGAATTTGGGAATTGCTCTATCAGTTTCTCCAGAACTATCTTGCCTGTCTTTTCGTCTTTCAAAGCATAAAAAGACAATCCCTGCTTCCACAATGCGCCTGACGCCTTGTCGCTTTTAGGATTCTTTTTTAAAAGTTCTTCATATACAAGGATGGCGTCTTCATAGTTCTTTTCCTTATAGTAACTTTCAGCCATCCAGAAACGCGCATTGTCCGAATATTCATTGTCAGGATAATCTTTGAGCACAGACATGAAGTTTTCTCTTGCCTCCGCAGTTTTGCCTTCCTTGAAGGCCTGATAACCGGTTAGATAGACATCTTTCACATCCGTTTTTGTTATTTCTTTCTTGCGTTCAGTTTTTTGAGCTTCTTTTTTATCTTCAGGTTTCTCGAGCCCTTTCTTTTCTGACTCCTGAGCCTTTTTCGTTTCCTCGACCGTCTTTGCTTCTTCAACAGTTTTCTTCTCTTCTGCCGGGTTTGCTTCCTCCTTCAAGTCAGGAGAGGCTATTTTTTCCGCTAATGCAACCCTTTTCTTTAAATCATCAATTGAGAGTTCCAACTCCTTCAATTGAGCGGCAAGTTTTTCTTTTTCAGACTTCATTTCTGTCGAAACTTTTTCAGCATAATAGCGTGATTCTTCAAAGCGGCCGGTAAGAACACGGAATTCTGTTGTGAGAGACTGGAATTGAATCAGCAGGTCTGAAACTGATTTAGAAGTTAATTCCTGTGTGCTCTGAATTTCCTGCAGTTTTTTGTCAAGCGTGACAAGTTTTTCCTTTTGAAGCGGTGAAGATAATTTTTCCTTTATATCCCGGACCTCGGTTTTTAATAAATTGGTATCATACTGCGTTCTATTCACATCTTCTGTTGTAGCGCATCCGGTGAATATTAGAACAGAACAAAGAAGACAGAAGACAGCGGATAGAATGAAAAGGCTGTTTTTAAGATTCTTTAATCTCATATATAATTTCCTTTTCATCTTCCTAACTTCTCAACTTCATATCTTCTATTCAGATCCTCAGTGTTCTCTGTGGTTAATTGAATGTTATTTCCCTGTAACCACAAAGTGTGCCCTTCTGTTTTTCTGCCAGCAGGTTTCATTCTGCTCGGTACAGAGAGGTTTTTCTTCTCCATACGTTATAATTGATAACCTTGCGGGCATGACCCCGAGGGATGTGAGATAATCTTTTGCAGCCTTCGCCCTTTTTTCACCGAGTGCAAGATTGTACTCGTTTGTTCCTCTTTCATCGCAGTGTCCTTCAATTACGACATTTATGGTTCCATTTTTCTTGAGAAAAGAAGAAACTGTATCCAGAACAGGTCTGGCATCATCTCTTATGTTATATTTGTCATAATCAAACAATACATCCTTGAGAACAGAAGGTTCCTCCGCCTTGGCAATTACAGCGCTCTCCTGCAGTTTGGCTTCTTTTGGTTCAACAACCTCTTTCACGAATTCTTTTTTTACCGGCTCGACTGTTTCTTTTTTTACTGTCTCTTTTTGCACCGCAGGTTCTTGAGGTGGTGGTAAATGTTTTTTTGCACAGCCGGCTGCAAAGATCATCAGAAGTACAATCAAGGTTTTTTTCATGGCAAAATCCTCCTTTTAGAAAAATGTGTTTTTTTAATTAAAATACGGCGACCATTTTGGCGCCATGGCTTTTGTATCCTTTGGTGTAATCCTTCTCTGTTCATCTCCATTGAGTCGCATAATGTAAATACCGCGCTTGCCATCTCTGTCAGAATCAAATGCTAAAAACAGACCATCGGGAGACAATGATGGACTTTCGTTATTACCGTTGAAAGTAAGTTGTCTTAGTCCTGTTCCGTCAGATTTTACCATGAAAATCTGATTTTTGCCATCCTTCATTCCGGTATAAGCTATCCATTTTCCGTCAGGAGACCATGTGGGAGATGTGTTATATGAACCTTCAAACGTTATTCTTCTTATCCCGCTTCCATTTGAATCCATTATATATATCTGCGGAGAACCTCCTCTGTCTGATACTAAGGCTATGGAGGATCCATCAGGAGAAAACACCGGGGAAACATCAATTCCGAATGAATGCGTAAGTTTTCGAAGATTGCTTCCGTCTTTATTTATAGTATATATTTCTGAATTGCCGTCTTTGGATGATGAGAACGCTATCTCATCCCGCGGTGAGGAGTTCCCGACAAGGTTTAGTCCGTTTGAGGAAAACAGCACAATTTCTCTGAAATCATTAATATCGAAGAAATATATCTTCCAGGCCCTGTTTCTCTCTGATGAATATATGAGAAAACGGCTGTCATTCGACCATGCATGACTTGAGGTTAAACCGACCGGTATTACCTTTATCGGGCTATATCCATCCCAGTCCATTAAATACAGTTCTTTATTCCCCGGTGATACGGATACAAGATAGGAAATTTTTGTCCTGAAAACCCCTTCCTTTTCAGTTATAAATTTATAAATATCGTTTGATATGTTATGGGCTATTGCACGGATACTTTTTCTGGATGCGGTATTTCGTTTCTTGAGCGCTTCTTTGTTTTCAACTAAATCAATGATAGACCAGAGAACAGTTATTTCATTTAATGAAACATCAACATCAGATCGCACAATGATCTCAGCCCCGGGGACCTCCGGAGCGACAAAAGAAAATAGTCCTGTGAAATCAAGGTCATTTATTATGATCGACTCAATCTCTTTTGCCTCAGGAGCGCCTTTAGCTGTTATTGATATTGGGAGCTTCTGAATAGCAGGTGATGTGATGTCGATGTAGACTTTGGCGTCAGAAACAGTGACAAGCGACAAGTGACAAGTAATAAGTAAAAAAATAAAAATTTGAAATTTAAAATTTGAAATTAAACCCCTTATTCCTGACCCCTTACTCCTTGTTTCTGACTGCTGACTTTTCACAGATAAAACCTCACGCCTATTTCAATTTCAACGGGAGGCGGCGGCAGTGGGCTGGCTTTCGATATTGCTTTTAAGGCAGAGCGGTCAAAGAGGCTGTTGCCGGAAGATTTTTCAATTTCGTGTGAAATAACCTTTCCCTCCCGGTCTAACTTTACAGCTATAATCACTTCAAGTCCTGCAGAACCGGTTTCAGGATAAATCCATTCACTCCAAATCTTGCGAGTAATCAATGAATAATATGAATCGGATTTCATTGATTGTACAGCACCTGGAATACCGGGACCCTTTGCAACGCTTGCCTGTATTTTTTGCCTTATAATTTCTATCTCATGAGCCGTCCCCGCTTCTTTTTTCTTTTTCAGTTTTGATAATACACTTATGGCGCTCATCCTACTTATTTCTTTTGATACTTTGTCGGAAGGCTCCAAAGACATATCCGCTTTTGGCAGAGGTTTGCTTAGTTCATTCTCTTTTACTAAAGGGGATAGGTGATTATTTTCATTGCCTTTTGTTTCTCTGACAGATTCAATGGGACCTACAAGATTCACAAAATAGCTTTTATACTCATCTTTCCTTGTTTTTAGCGGAACGACTATAAGGGTAATCAGAAGCAGATGCAGGATTGCAGATGTTATGACTATTATCTGGAAATTTGGTTCTTTACCAATATTCAGGGTGTTCCTCATTGAATACGAGCCTTCGGCTCCGTCACCATCCCCAATTTTTCTATGCCGATTTCCCTCAATTCACCCATGATTGTCACTACAATACCATAAGGAACATCTTTGTCAGCCTTAAGAAAAACTTCCTTGTCAGAAGTTTTTCTTAAGGCTGATTTGAGGGTCTCTAAAGTCACAGTTGTTTTATCCAGGTATATATTGCCGTCTTTTTTTACGGTTATGATGACCCTTTCTGCAGGAGGCATTTCTTTCCCTCTTGCCTGGGGAAGAGTTACGTCAATTCCCTGCTGAAGCAGTGGAGCTGTTACCATGAAGATAATAAGAAGGACGAGCATAACGTCTACAAAAGGGGTAACATTAATTTCAGAAAGAGCCTGTCTGCGTTTCACCATGCTTCCTCAAGAGTTGATCTATTAATTCCTGTGAAAAATCTTCCGTCATGATTATAATACTGCGGGTCCTGCTTAGAAAGTAGTTATATGCAATGACAGCAGGGATTGCAGCAGCAAGACCGGCAGCGGTGGCTATAAGGGCCTCCGCAATACCCGGGGCGACCACAGCAAGGGAGGCAGCGCCTATCCTGCCGATACCCATAAATGAATTCATGATCCCCCAGACTGTGCCGAAAAGACCGATGAACGGGGTGGTTGAACCGGTTGTTGCAAGGAATGTAAGATATTTTTCGATCCGGGCCGCTTCCATGGACTCAATCTTTTTTAATGTGCTCTTTATCTCATCTATGCCCGCATCTTCGATGGAATATGCAGCCCTGAACAGGTTTGCCAGAGGACTGATCGTGAGTTTTTTTGTGGATTTATATAATGCATCCCACTGCTTGTCTTTTAGAAAAGCCTGATAAAATTCTTTAGATTCTTTTTCGATTTTTGACAGTAATCTTAATTTGTAAAATATTATGGCCCATGAGAATACAGAAAAAAACAATAATAGTAAAAGGACAAACTTAACAATCAGCCCTGCTTTAAATATGAGTGTTAGTACCGTATCTCCGTTCATAGTTTAATATCTGATGAATGCATATATACAATAATCTGTGCAAAACAGTATTTACAAACTGTCGGCCTTTGTCTGTCATGCCCGAGGACTTTAATCGGGCATCCAGAGGATAGAAATTACTGGATTCCCGCTAACGACATGCGGGAATGACGCTTATAATAATGTTCAGACTATTATGAGAACCTTAATAAGTCATCACAAGGATTAAATCAGAGAATCCATAAAAATTTGATCCTTGTGTTTTTAGCGTTTGTCTGCGTCAAATCGCATTTTTGTCAATTGAAGTTTAAAGGAAAGTTTTTAAAAAGTCAAAGCTCAAACAAGCTCAAACATCACTCGCAATGTCTGAAATTATACTTTTTTTCTGTTGGGAATGTAGATTGTAATCTGCAGGTTTATTTGTATTCGGAGCTGTTTTGATTAAAGCCTCTGCATGCTCGCTGTCCACAGGTTTAAAAAAGAGAAATCCCTGCCAATAGTCACATTTCAACGTTTTAATGCTTGCAAGCTGATTTTCTGTTTCTATGCCTTCAGCAATAACATCCACATTCATATCCTGCGCCAGCAGCATGATCGTTTTAATTATTTCATGATTTTCTCCCTTATTACCAATTCGTTGTATGAAAGAGCGATCAATTTTTATACCGTCAATAGGCAAGCGGTGAAGATAACTTAACGATGAATATCCTGTGCCAAAATCATCAATATAAAGCTGAATGCCGATATTTCGCAACTGGGAAAATATTTCTATCAGAGCTTCAGGGTTTTCTATGATGACATTTTCTGTTATCTCGATCTTTAAACTTTTCTTATCAATGTTGGTTTCATTAATAACCCCTGTAACATATTCAACCAGGTCAGGCTGAAGGAACTGCTTATTCGAAATGTTTACGCTGATGAACTTGAGTGCACTTTGAGGAAATTGCCGTTGCCACTTGCTCATCTGCGAGCAGGCTTCCCTGAGGACAAATCTGTCAATAAATACAATGAGGCCGGTTTCTTCTGCTATATGGATGAAATCCCCTGGATAAAGAAGTCCGCGTTCCGGATGTTTCCAGCGTACGAGCGCTTCATAACCAATGACACAGTTGGCGATAGATGATACGACAGGCTGATAATAAACCACGAATTCATTCCTTTCAACTGCCTTTCTCAAGTCAGTCTCCAATTTCAGAAGTTCGACAGCCATGGTGTGCATACCTTTTTCAAAAACTACCGCGCAGGATTTTCCCTTGGCTTTTGCCTGGTACATTGCAATATCAGCATCGCGCAATATCTGTTCAGGATTCTCATAATCTGTTGAGTTCATTGCCAAACCGATACTTGCTGTAGTGAATATTTCAAAGTTATTCATATTAAAGGGCTTGCAAATCTCCATTTGTATGCGTTCAGCAACATTTAAAATGTTGTTGAGATCACTTATGTCTTCCAGGAGAATTGCAAATTCATCTCCTCCAAAACGTGCAACCGTATCTCCGGGCTTGAGGCTTGACAGCAGCCGTTGACCAATCGCAATCAGTAATTGGTCCCCAACTGTATGACCGAGGCTGTCATTGATAATCTTGAAACGGTCGACGTCCAAAAACAAAACTGCGAAAGGATGATTTAAACGTCGTTTTGAAAGAATCAGAAGATGTGCCAGGCGGTCCATGAATAAGGCCCTGTTGGGCAAGCCTGTTAGAGAATCATGAAATGCATCATATTGTAATTGCTCTTCCGCACGCTTACGCTCGCTAATTTCCTGCAGTAACTTTTCATTGGTAATGGTAAGTTCAAGAGTACGTTTCCGGACCACGCTTTCCAGCTCATCTCTGGAAATTTTAAGAGTTTTTGTCATCCTGTTAAAAGATTGTGCCAATTCTCCATGCTCATTTTCTGAAGAAATATTTAAACCGGCATCAAGATCTCCATCACCTATCTTTGATGTTGCAGTTTTGAGTTTAAGAACGGGACGTATTGTTTTTCTGTAAAAAAAAATCAGGCTTCCTATACAAATTGCACTGACTATAAGAAAGAAAACAATAACGCCCCAGTCAGACCATATGTTTCTGATAGAGGGAAATACTGCGATGCACAATATAGCAATGAGCGCTACAATCGGAAAAATTAAAAGAGTAAAACTTTTTTTCAATGATAATTTCATGGCAGCTCTTTATATTATTAGAATAATATCCTCATTGAGAGTACGCCTTTTAGTATTCTCTCCACTCATTACACTATATATAACTTTGACTAAATTATATTCGGTATTTTTCTTTGAAATCTTTAAAGTGTTGGAATGGATACTGGTTTTTTGTTTTCTAAAGTTGTATAGAAATTAACTGCAAGGAGTATAAAATATAATACAAAAAGCATTAAAACAGGGTAGGTTCTAAATAAGGGGTACAATAACCTAAAAATGGCTCCCGGGGAGGGATTCGAACCCCCGACAGGGTGGTTAACAGCCACCTGCTCTGCCGGCTGAGCTACCCGGGAACATTTTTAGCTCGGAAGTTCGTAAGCCCGAAAGCCCGAAAGTCTTTTTATTTTCTTTACTTCCGCGCTTCTGCTCTTCCGCGCTTATGTACTTATTCTACTCTATTTTTGCTCCTATTGCTTTTCTTCAGTGCCGTAGAAGGCTGCAAGCTTCTGGAGTTTTTCCCATTCGCTGTCAATGTCCGCCTGGATCTGCAGAAGCATCGCTGCGTTTTCCGGGGCGAAGAGGTGTTTGAATCTGCCCTGAGGCTTCAGGAAGTCTACAATCGGTTTTTTCTCTTTCGGTTTAACAGTAATTTTCAAAACACCGTTTTCAACCTCATACAACGGCCAGTAGCATGTATCAACAGCGAGCTTGCTCAGCATAATTGCATCGTCCGTCCTTGAGCGCCAGCCCCGGTTGCATGGTGAAATAACATTCATGAACTTGGGGCCTTTTATCTCAAAGGCCTTCTGCACCTTTTTCATAAGGTCCATCCAGTGTGCCGGTGATGCCTGGGCCACGTAAGGAATGCCATGTGCAGCCATGATCCTGGTCAGGTCCTTCCTTTGCTGCGGTTTGCCGGGTATAATATCCCCTGCTGGGCAGGTTGTTGTGTTGGCTCCAAACGGAGTGGCGCTTGAACGCTGTATGCCGGTGTTCATATATGCGCCGTTGTCATAACATATATACATCATGTCATGTCCGCGTTCCATAGCGCCTGAAAGGCTCTGAAAGCCGATATCATATGTTCCGCCGTCTCCGCCAAAGGCGATAAACTTTACCTGTTTGTCCTCTATTTTCCCCTGTTTCACTAAAGACTTGTACATGGCCTCAACTCCGGATATTGTTGCTGCCGCATTTTCGAAGGCGCTATGGATCCATGGGATCTTCCACGCGGTGTATTGCTGAATGCATGTGGATACCTCAAGGCATCCGGTTGCATTTGATGCGATAATGGGATAGTCGGTTGCCATGAGCACCTGTTTGACAATGATCGGAGCTCCACAGCCTGAGCACATCCTGTGACCGTGTGTGAACCTGTCTTCTCCTTTTGCAAGTTCTCTAAGTTTAAGCGGTTTAGTTGTCATTTTTATCTCTCCTATAAGCTATCAGCAAACAGCTGTCAGCTTTATTCTCTTACTCCGATATACTCTTTTACGGTTTGGACTTTTCCGGTTTTAGCTACCTTTACCAGTTCATCAAGCACCTGCTCTGCCTGGTCAGGGAGGTAGTCTCTTCCACCAAGACCGAAGATTTTGTTTATCATGGCAGGTTTTGTATCCATGGACATAACCGCGCTTGAGATTTCCATGAACAATGGTCCGTAGCCGCCAAAGGAATCAGCCCTGTCCAGAACAGCTATCGCCTTCAGATGCTTAAGGGCGTCGGCTATTTCCAGATACGGGAAAGGCCTGAACATCCTGGGCTTCAGGAGGCCGGCTTTGACGCCTTTGTCTCTGTACTGGTCGATTATGTCTTTGGTGGTACCTGCTGCCGAGCTCATGACTACGACTGCTATTTCTGCATCTTCAAGTCTGTATGTTTCAAAGAGACCGTACTTTCTGCCGGTCATTTTTTCAAAATCAGACGCTACTTCCAGCACAACCTTCGGGACCTTCGTCATGACTTCATGCTGGGCCCTCTTGTACTCATGATACAGGTCGGTCAGGATCAGAGGACCGTAGCTTTTGGGGTTGTCCAGATCAAGCAGCGGATGTACCGCCTGGAATTTTCCCACAAAGTTTTTTACATCCGCATCATCAATATATTCGACCCTCTCGATAGAGTGACTGACTATGAAACCATCCATGCAGACCATTGCAGGCAGTCTGATGTCCAGGTGCTCCGCAATCCTGAAGGCCTGGATTGTGTTGTCATATGCCTCCTGGGCATTCTCGGAATAGAGTTGGATCCAGCCCGTGTCCCTCGCGCCCATACCATCGGAATGGTCGCCATGAATATTCAGGGGAGCTGAAAGGGCCCTGTTCACCAAAGGCATGATTATAGGAAGTCTTGTCCCTGCTGCTATATAAAGCATCTCCCACATCAGGGCCAGACCCTGTGATGAAGTTGCTGTGGCAACCCGTCCGCCTGCTGCCGCGGCGCCTATGCAGGCGCTCATCGCACTATGCTCACTCTCTACAAGCACCAGCTCTGTGTCCACTTTGCCGTCCGAGACAAAGCCGGAAAACCTCTGCATTAGGTCAGTTGCCGGTGTGATAGGGTATGCGGCGCATACATCAGGGTTGATCTGCTTCAGGGCCTGTGCGCATGCTTCATTTCCTGTAACTGCAACAATCTTACCCATTTATTTCCCCTCCTCTTCCATTACTATTGCTTTCTTGCCCTTTTTACCGGGGCATTCGAGGGCACAGATCCCGCAGCCCTTGCAGTAATCGTAATTAAAATCTTCTCGTTTACCTTCCGCATTTACCTTGACCGACATGTCAGGGCAATACATCCAGCAGAATAAACATTGTATACAGTTTTCTTCTATCCACTTCGGTCTCACCGACCTCCATGTGCCTGTCTTGAATTTAGCTGAACTTCCGGCCTCCAGTACAACAGAGCCCTGTGGAAGTGTTTCCCAAAATTTCTTACTCATCCTTCTTTTACCTCCTCATATCCGCGTTTTGTGGCGTCGAGGTTTCCGTCAATGATCTTCTGGGCAAACTTCTTGCCAAAGCTCTTCTTGACGTTCTCCAGAAGCGCATCCATTTCAACAATCCCGGTCACCTTAATGATCGCTCCCAGCATCGAGGAATTCGGGAGCGGTTTTCCAAAACACTCTACAGCAATTTTCGAAGCGTTGACTGTGAATACTTTCTGGGTATCCCTGGCGCCCAGCTTCTCTCTTACCTCTTTAGGGTCTTTTGATGTGTTTACAATAAATATCGCATCGTCCGGGGCCCCTTCAGTAACATTTATCGCATCCATCAGTGTGGCATCCGCGATGCTTACCACCTTCGGATGGAGAACAGGACCATACATTCTTATTACATGTTCACTAACCCTGTTAAAGGCCCTGATCGGAGCGCCCGCCCTCTCAGGTCCGTATTCAGGGAACGCCTGAACATATCTCCCGCCGCTCAGACAGGCGTCAGCCAGAACCTTTGCAGCAGTAACCGTTCCCTGACCACCGCGGCCGTGCCAGCGAATCTCAATTGTTTTTGCCATTTCATTATCCTCCGATATTTTTTCTGCAAAAAAAAAGATAAAAAATTTGAAAATTTAATATAGCCTATAATACGAATTATTTGCAAGGGTTTGCCCAAAGCGGTTTGATTGCAAAACCCATTGCATCTTTTCCATGAAAAATGTTAAAACCTTCTATGTCCAGGAAGCTCGTCGTTGATATCGAGACAGTCGGTAAAGATTTTGATTCCCTCGATGAAATATCAAAGGAATATCTGCTGAAATTTGCTGAGTCGGAGGAAGATATAAAGGCAGCCAGAGAGGGGCTTGGCTTTTCCCCGCTGACAGGTGAGATAGTTGCAATAGGCATGCTCAATCCTGACACCGGCAACGGCGCTGTATATTTCCAGTCACCCGAGGTCCTTCAGGAACCCCTGAAAGAAGATGGCATAGAGTATATAGCTGACACAGAGGCAGGGATTCTCAAGAGATTTTGGGAAACGGTTAAGCATTATGATCAGATAATAACCTTTAACGGCAGGGGATTTGACGCCCCTTTTATAATGCTGCGCTCTGCGGTCCACAGGATAAAGCCCTCGAAAGAACTTATGCCCAACCGTTATAACCTGTCACATGTAGACCTGCTTGATCAGCTGACATTCTACGGTTCCGTCAGAAGGAAATTCAGCCTTCACATGTGGTGCAGGGCCTTTGGAATCAAGAGTCCAAAGGAAGAAGGTGTAACAGGGTATCAGGTAAATGATCTCTTCAAGCAGCAGCAATACCTTGCAATTGCAAAATATTGTGTCGGAGATTTGTACGCTACAAAGGAACTGTTTGAGTACTGGAATGAATTTGTAAGGGTCTTGCCGAATCCTTAGTTGATACCTGTCATTAATATCCTGTCCTCAATATAGTGTATCCACCCTCTTTCCCGCATAACCATATTTATTTTAACTCTCATGCTAATGTATGGTGATTGAAATGCCGATAAGAGTCACAAATAGCAGACCGACGGGATATTATTATATGAAATCTGAATACATGGCAAATATGAATTCTTCAAACAAGGACTCAAGGGATTCACTATCCCTAAGGACTGAATTAAATTACAGCAAACCTCTTCATCTCTTTCTCATTGCTGTGGTGTCGATATTCCTGACAGAAGTTGTTGTCATGCTTGTTTTTCCTATTTTGTCTTTTTCATTGAAGTTTCGGGGGGCTCTCCTTGATGCGTCTTTATTGACATTAACAATATTCCCGATAATTTACATTTTGTTGATAAAGCCATTTCAACGGCAAATAGTCGAGCTTAAGAAAGCGGAAGAAACCATCCTTCAGGCCAAGCAAGACTGGGAAGACGTCTTCAATTCCATCACAGACATTGTCACAATTCATGACAAGGATTTTAATATCATACGGGCCAACAGGTCAGCGCTGGAAAAGTTTCAATTGCCTGTCCTGGATAAGATATTTAATTCAAAATGTTATACGCATTATCATGGCACAGAAAAGCCTTTGCGGGGGTGTCCGAGCTGCAATTCCCTAACTACAGGTGAACCCTGCAATTCTGAAATATTTGAGCCTCATTTAAATATGTTTATGGAAATACGGGCGATCCCGCGACGGGACAGAAATAATAAGATAACAGGTCTGATACATGTAGTCAGGGATATCACTGAACGCAAGAAGATAGAAAAGCAACTGCACAGCCTTTCAATTACCGATGAACTGACAGGGCTTTACAACAGACGGGGTTTCTTCAAACTGATTGAGCATCATCTGAAATTAGCCAAACGTCAAAACATGAAACTTATGCTGCTTTATGCGGACCTGGATAATCTGAAAGAAATCAATGATACCCTGGGACACAATAATGGTGATGAGGTGTTGCTTGTGACAGCCAATATCCTGAAAGCAACGTACCGTGAATCCGACATTATCGCCCGCATCGGCGGCGATGAGTTTGTGGTTTTCCCCGTAGGGACCTCAGAGGGCCATGTTGAAATAATTATGGATAGACTGCAGAAAAACATCGATGCTTACAATGTACAGGAAGAACACGGTTACAAGCTCTCAATCAGTGTCGGTATATCGTGTTTTGATCCGACATCGCCTCTTTCTGCCGATGAGCTGCTGGCTGAGGCAGATAAACTTATGTACAGCAATAAAAAGAATAAAAAAGGAACCTTTCTGTAAAAACAGGATTCTCATTTTTCCAATCTGTCCTTAACGCTTTTCACACCGTAGAGTTTTACAATTTTATTTTTGGAACTCTGCCCCGAAATTATTTCAATATCTTTTCTGGCAATGCTAAATTCTTTTGCAAGGATTTCAATTAGTTCCTTGTTTGCTTTTCCTTCAACAGGAGGGGAGGTGAGTTTGACTTTCAGGGCATCGCCGTATTGACCGATGATGCCTGCCCTGGATGAGCGGGGTTCAACTTTAATTTTCAGGGTTAATTCGTTTTTATTTTGTAATTTAGTTTTTTTCACATGCAAATACCACATCCATTTTAATAGTATTTCTCTCAGGGGAAAAACTGCCGACTGCAAGAAATTCATCATCAGGTGATTTTATTCTTATGCCTTCTGCTTTTTTGTAATCATCAGAAAGAGTTAGAATCCTGATCGGATTTCCATGCTTGACAGCTTTTATTGTTGCATCATCTATTTTAAATGCCGGCATCCATGATAAAGCCTTATCCATTGTGTAAACACCTTTTCCGTCTGGTTCATTTATATTTAAACTTATTAATTCTTCAATAGTTAAGCTGTTTGCAATTCTGAAGGACCCTATTGCTGTGCGCTCAAGTTCAAAAAGGTGTGCGCCAACACCAAGTTTTTTGCCTATATCATCGCATAGTGTTCTTATATAAGTTCCTTTTGAACACACAACACGGAACGTCACATATGGAAAGTTAATATTAATAAGATCAATATCATATATGCTTACTTCTCTTGGTTTCCTGTCAACTTCAATTCCTTTTCTTGCCAATTTGTAGAGCGGCTGCCCTTCGTGTTTTAATGCAGAGAACATAGGTGGCTGCTGTAATATGTTGCCTTTAAATGATATTAAACACTCTTCTATTATGGTGTTGCCGATTTCAATTTTATCGCTCTTAGCAATAATTTTACCGTAAGCATCCTGCGTATCAGTTGTCTCACCGAGTTTCATTACAGCCCTGTATTCTTTATCGAGGTTGCAAAAATATGAAGCAAGCCGCGTGGCCCTGTTTATACATACAAGCAGAAGCCCTGTTGCCATCGGGTCAAGCGTGCCGGTATGGCCGGCCTTTTTTATTTTTAAAATCTTTTTTACTTTTGTAACAGCGTCTTGAGATGTGATATCTTTGGGTTTGTTAAGGGCGATTATAAGGTCCATGAGGTTGTAAACAAGTAATTCCAGTTCTTCTGTAATTCCTGTGTAAACGGGAATCCAGAGAATATGTAGTGGCAATTCATGAATTGCCCCTACTGAATTCCGCATCAAGTACGGAATGACAAACTTGTAGCTCCGATTTCAACTAAGTAGTTCATTTCGCATCCTTTATAGCTTTCCTTACTTCCGCAAAGACCTTTTTCTGTACTTCCTGCAAAGTCCCTTTTATCTTGCATCCTGCGGCTGCGAAATGTCCGCCGCCTCCGAAACTTTTTGCGATCTTTTCGACATTAATCCTGCCTTTTGAACGGAGGCTGAGCTTGAATACATTTTTATCATCTTCCCTGAAAAAAACAGCCACCTCGATATCCTTGACCTTTCTGGGAAAATCGACAAAATCTTCAGAATCCTCGTAGGTTGTGCCTGTCTTTTTGAACATGTCCGTAGCAGCGGTAATCCACGCTATGCCGTCTTTTTTATCAAGGGTAGCGAGTGAAAGGCCTAAAAGCTTCATTGATTTGAAGGGGATGCTTTCGTATAATTCTTTTGCTATATCCCACGGTCTTGCGCCGGCCTGAATGAGATGACATGCAATCTTTAAGGCTTCAGGCGAGGTGTTGGAATATCTGAATCCTCCGGTGTCTACAAGTAATGCTGTGTATAAATTTGTGGCAATGTTTTTATCGATGGATATCTTGAGCGCAGACAAAAGCTTATAAATGAGCATCCCTGTTGCCGCGGCTCCGGTATCAATGACGCTTGCCGCCGATTTCCTGTACAGTTCGGATTTATCCGCATCATCAGGCGGGATATGATGATCGATAATAACGGTGTGTTTCGCTTTTAATTCCTTAAAGCCGGTTCGTTCCAGTGTATTGCAGTCTACTATACATAAGACATCAACTTCTTTTTTAGGGGGAGTTTGTTTTATTGTTCTTGATGAGGGCAGGAACTTCAGGATTTCAGGCACGCCGTCTTTGCTCAGGGGATAGGTGTTATTATTTCCCATCTTTTTCAATCCGAGCGCAAGCGCCAATACTGAACCGATTGCATCGCCTTCCGGATTAATATGTCCCACAATAAGAAAAGATTTATTCTGCCTGATAACATTGAGCAGTTTAGAAGAGATCTTCATCTTCGTCAGGTGCGTTCCTTTCTGATTTAATGTTATTGAGTAATTTGTCAATTTTCATCCCGTATTGAATTGACTCGTCAATCCTGAAAGTAAGAGACGGGACGAACTTCATCTTCAGCCTTCTGCCGAGTTCGCCTCTGATAAAAGCCGATGATTCAGTGAGTTTCCGCACTGTCTTGTCCGCGTCTTCGCTATTAAGAACGCTTAGGAATACTGTTGCATTTCTCAGGTCATCGCTAACCTTTGCTCCGGTAACTGTAATGAAGCCGAGTGTTTTGTGTTTGATCTTATTCAATATAATGTCAGCGATTTCTTCCCGTATTAAATCACCGACCCTTGCTGAACGTTTATATGGGTGCATAGTTTACTATCTCGCTTTCCATCTAAAAATAACTTCTTTTGCTTTTTCATTAAAAGCTATTTCATCAAAATATTCAAATATTCCTTTTCTGCCGAGCAAATTAAAGCCGATATTCAGTTTTTCAGAAAAGGCAATATCTGAGATAATTTTTTCGTTGCCTATCTCAACCGGTATTTTTATAACCTTTGCAGGTATGAAGCTGCCGTCTCCGACTACGAAAAACTGTTCACGTGCATTTTTGAGATTGAGCATCAGACTTTTTGCAATATCTACATTAAAAATACTGAATGTTGCGCCGGAATCAACAAATGCCTCTGTTCTTATTTTTGTATTTCGAGAACCATGAAGAATTAAAGGGATTACTGGAATATGCCTTTTATTTATTAACTGGTAGGGGAATATTAGAGAATGCACTCTAATTCTTCCTCTCGTGGTATGGGAGATAACATTGGTATATCGGCAGGGAACATTTCCCGTGCTTTCTTCATAAGTGAGGAGATGTTATCCTTACGGGCAAATCCTATTAATTGTCCGCCTGCAATGACAACATAGTCGCCGCCGTGTTCTTTAACAAATTCAGATAAATGCTCTCTGAAATATGTATCATTAGGTTCTCGATAAAATGTCTTTTTTGTTGTCGGCATCATACACCTCCAGTTGTTTAATTGTAGCATATTTATTAAATCGAATGAGCAGAAGACTAAAACTATTCTATCTCGCAACTGCTCTGATGATTTTCAGGGCGAGGCGGAGGGTAGGTTCGTCTGCGGTTTTGAGGAATGCTTGGAGGGACTCTTTCAGAGCCTTGCGCTCTGTGACATGACCGAAGTCAAATATCTCCCACATTTCCACTTCAAGGGCATTGGAGAGTTTTATGAGCATGTCAAGCGTGGGGTTTTCCGTGCCTCGCTCCATACGGCTTAGATAATTAGGGCTTGTTTCTGCCAATTCTGCGAGCTTCTCCTGAGATAATTCTTTACTTCTCCTTAACTCTTTAATCCGTCGTCCTATTAATTTCTTTTCGTTCATATTTATTTCTCCTTTCAAAAATACCCTTTAAAGAAACAAAATATGAACGGCTTAGTAAGAACTATTTTATTGACAATAAGTTCTTATTGGGGATAGAATTGTATTCATTAGGGCTATTATCGAGCTTAAATTATATCTATTAGAACAATAGCTCCCATCACAATAATTAATAAAAAGTCTCTTTACTGGTATAAACGCTAAAACTATGCTTACAGTTGAAGTTCTAAATTGCTTTGATGAGAAGGCGCTGAGAGAGATTATACTTGTCAGGGGCAAGGCATTCCCTAATGGCTGGACATATGACGATGAAAAGGAATATTACGGCAGTATGCTTGAAAAAGATAAGAACATAAATATTCTTCTGCAGGATAATGGAAAGACAGCGGGCTATCTCCTCGCAATCCCTCATAATGAAGCTTTTTGCGAAATAGGGGAAGATGATCCTGAGATGAAAGAAGATTCCGGAAGATATTATGTTGAAACTTTGGTAATACTTCCTGAATTTCAAAAAGGAAGTGGTTTTTCCAGAATGCTTTATAAAATGAGGGATGAAGCGGAGAAACGATTTGGAGTTAACAAGTTTTCAATGCATGCAAGAGTCAGTAATGGATTAAGTAAGGTGATTCAAAAAGTTTTTAATAAAGAATATCTGTTTACTCAGATTAGAAGGGTTGAAAGGTGGCGTTATTACAATCATGAAGAACCGGCGGATTATATTGAAGCGATATATTACAACCCGGCAACGAATAAACAGAATTCTCAGCATAAAGAGATAATGGGCATATATACATCTCTTGAAGAAGCAAAAGTAGAAGTTTGGAAACGTTGGAATAATGTATCACTCAGTAAGAAGGTTTTGGATTATTTAGGTGAAATACCTGAAGCATTGAAAAAAGAACCAAGAGCTGTCCTGTTTAGACATATAATGACATCTAATATTGAAAATATGCATTTTCAGGGGTTAGCTAACAAGACAAATCTCAAACCACTTGGTTGGGAATATTTAGAGGATAAGTTTTGTACAAGAAATGCAGACAAGGTCGCTCTGGGAAAGATGCCTTTTCTTGATAGAAGAAATGGAAAAGAGCATATGATATTTCACTACCGAAAAATCATCGACCTTATGACGGCTGAAAAGAAAATGTTAAACGAAATTAAGACGATCTTTGGTGAGAATCTTGTTGACTTTCATCACAGGTTATTAAAATCGGGGTTGCCGACTATTGATATATATGATGCTTCATCATGGTATAAAACACACGGTAAAAAGGCAAAAGAATACTATAAATATTTTCTTTCCCTCTTTATATGTCACGGAGTCCTTTTTGAGAACTTTGTCACGTCAAAAGAAGAAGAAATATTTTTAAACACAGTTGTTATGCCTGCCTATGAACAGGTAATAAAGCATTTTGGCGTTAAACCATTAGTAGTACAATTACTGCCTTCGGATAAAGCTGCTGATAAATACTGGCGGTGTTATCCAGTGCATCTGGAGGAAGAAGTGAACAAATGTTTGCAGCGGATTAATAGATTGAAATAATTCTGTAAAATCTCCTTTCATCCCTCTTTCAGAGGGTAATAGCATGAACAAGTTTATCGAAAAAGTCCTGACCTATAAAGGCAGAATGTCTGAATTAACTATCGGCATAACCGCTCTTGGTCTGATGGGAGGCGCTTTCAGTTACGTTCTTTATCCTTATATCATTTATAAATTCGGCATTCTCAAGGGCGGCATTGTGATGACAGTTCTTTCATTTATAGTCTGTATCCTGTCTATGAAATTCTACGACTGGTCAAAAAAGGATTGGCTCGGCATTGAGGCGATAAAAGGAATCAAAGGATATGAGGGCGGCAAAAGAATAGGGCGGTTGACTACGTGGATCATGAAAAAGAGCGTTCCGGTAGTGTTCCTGTTTTTATCTATAAAATTCGACCCGTTCATTACCACTGCCTATATGCGCCACGGCAAATTCAACGGCATGAGTGGAAGAGACTGGAAGATATTCACGGGCAGCTTGATTATAGGCAATGTTTACTGGACTATTGCCTGTTACACTGGAATTACGCTGTTTGAGTGGGCGTGGGTGTGCTGCCTAATGTAAACCTAACGCAACTCCCAATGCGTCATTCAGTTCCTGCATTTTTTCAGGAGAAAGAGAACTTACATAATAGGTTAATAATGACTTTGGGATGCTGACAAGTTCATCACAGTGGATACTGCTGTCGTGTTTCAGACCTTCTTCAATACCGACTTTTACCTGAGTAGATAAGCCGTCATGACTTGAATAAATCGGCGCACAGATTACTGTTGAGAGCCTTGAATCAATAAGCACCTGGCGGCTTACTATGACAAATACACGAAACTTTTTAGGATCATGAGGCGTTCCCTTATGCACGCGATAAAGCTCGCCTCGTCTCATAAATCAGCCTGATAAGACAGAACATCTTCTGCTTCTCTGTTAAGTTTCTCAGCCTTTTTATTGAGTATCTTAAGGTCTTTCAGGTCTCTTTTCTTTCGTTCCTGTCTTTCAATGAAATCCCATACTGCCTTCTCAATAAACTCCGATAAGTTTTTCTGCTTACCAACTTTCTCATCAATGCTGTGAATCAGGTCTTCTGAAAGAGTTATAGATGTCTTAACTTTCATACTACCAATATACTACTCTTGTCTTCCAATGTCAAGCCTTCCCAATAAACCTATCCTTAAGATATTTCTTTGCCTCGCAAGAGGATGTCTTGTATGTATCAATGCGTTAACTCTATTCCACATCACAGCAGTTCCATGTTGGCATTGATCAATTCTACCGAATGGATGCTGACAACCAGGTTTTTAATCTGCTCAAAGACCTTGTTTATCATTACTGTCTCATTTGAGACATAAGCTATTCCGATAACGCTTCGCTGCCAGAGATCATTGGCGTCAACTTCTGCTACAGAGACATTGAATTTGTTTTTTATCCTGTCTATTAAGCTTTTTATAACGAAGCGTTTCTCCTTCAGGGAATGGGACTCTTGTATATGTAAATCCAAAGTAAGGAGACCGACGATCATATTATTATAAAATCTCCCCTTGCCCCTCTTTTTCAAAGAGGGGTTGAATCTCCCCCTTTGGAAAAGGGGGATTAAGGGGGATTTTGAAACTCAGCATTGCTAAATAAGGGATGATATTAATCAGGAATAAGTTTATTCAAACTTGGCGGCGACTTCTTCTTTGACATAATTTTCAATTATATCGCCGACCTTTAGGTCATTGAAGTTTTCAACCATTATGCCGCATTCAAATCCCGCCTGCACTTCTCTTGCATCTTCTTTGAATCTCTTTAACGATGATAGTTTGCTCTCATAAACAACGACATTGTCTCTTATGATCCTTACGCTTGAATTTGCTCTTGTAATTTTCCCGTCTAGCACATAACAGCCGGCAACCGTTCCGAGCCTGGATATATGGAACAGGTTTCTCACTTCGGCCCTGCCGATAACTTTTTCAGTGATGGTAGGTGCAAGGAGTCCTTCAAGTGCCTTTTTAACATCTTCAATCGCTTCGTAAATCACATTATAGAGCCTGACGTCAACGCCTTCTTTTTCTATAAGGGCAGACGCCTTTGCGTCAGGACGTATGTTAAATCCTATGATAATTGCATTTGATGCAGTAGCGAGCATGACATCTGATTCGTTTATACCGCCTGTGCTTGAGTGGATCACGTTCACTTTAACCTCTGGATGTGAAATATTGGAAAGGGCATCTTTAACTGCTTCTGCAGAACCCTGAACATCTGCTTTTAAAATTACGTTAAGCTCCCGTACTTCACCCTGTTTTACTTTTTCATAAAGTTGGTCCAGCGTTAGTTTCTTCATTTGTGCAGCAGTAGCGGTTCTCTGTTTCTGGAGCCTGTTCATCGCTATCTGTCTTGCTTTTCTTTCGTCTTCCATGACAATAAAGATATCGCCTGCCTGCGGGACATCCGGGAATCCTATAACTTCCACAGGCGTCGAAGGCCCGGCCTTTTCAATTTTTTTACCGGTATCGTCAATAAGAGCCCTTACCCTGCCGGCAACAGTCCCTACAAGAAATGAGTCTCCAACTTTCAGCACTCCTGTATTGACCAGAACCGTACCTATCGGTCCCCTGCCTTTGTCAAGTTTTGCTTCAACAATGGTCCCCTTTGCAAGTCTGTTGTAATTTGCTTTCAGTTCCATTACCTCTGCCTGAAGCAAAATCATTTCGAGCAGTTTTTCGATTCCGATTTTCTTCTTTGCAGAGACTTCAACAAATATATTCTGTCCGCCCCATTCTTCAGAAACCACCCCATGCTGGGCCAGTTCATTTTTAACTCTTGTAATATTTGCCTCTGGTTTATCTATTTTATTTATTGCTGCAACAATAGGCACGTTTGCAGCCTTGGCATGGTCAATCGCTTCAATAGTCTGAGGCATAACACTGTCATCAGCTGCAACCACAAGAACGACGATATCGGTTACTTTTGCGCCTCTCGCCCTCATCATAGTGAATGCCTCATGACCAGGGGTATCAAGGAAAGTTATTTCCTTGTCTTTCAGTTTTACTTTATATGCACCGATATGCTGCGTTATTCCTCCTGCTTCTGTCTCGGTAACCTTTGTCTGTCTTATTGCATCGAGCAGTGTTGTTTTCCCGTGGTCGACATGACCCATAATGGTAACAATCGGCGGGCGGTGACTGAGGACAGATTCGTCAACCTCTGCTTCTTCAAGAAGAGATTCTTCACTTTCAACATTCGTCAGTTCAAGCTTTAAACCAAATGCCTCCGCTACAATCTGAGCTGCATCAGCATCCAGGGGCTGATTAATGGTTGTCATGTAACCAAGTTCCATGAATTTCTTTATAACTTCATTGATCTTCTGCCCTATAAGTTCCGCAAATTCCTTTACAGTGGAACCTTCCTGGAATTTAAGAACGCGTTTCCTCGGCTGTGTAGTCGGGGCAGGAACTGTTTCAATTTTCTGGGCAAATGGTTTTCTGTCGTGTTTCTTAAAATGAGGTTTAAAATCCAGAGCTTTTTTTGTGACATCAACTCTTCTTATAGAATCAAAGGCCCTCTGCATACCGGGTTTGGCCTTGAATTTTGCCATATTCCCGCGTTCTATTTCTTTTTTAAATCTGTCAGGAACAATTATCTCATCTTCTTCTATTGAAGGAGTTTCTATACTTTTGGGGAACACAGCAGGCTCATTCTCAGCGTGTTGTTTAACTTCTTTTGTTTTCTCTCCTGTAACGGGTTTAATTGTTTTTTCAGGCTGAAGTTCTTTTACTGCAGCTTCTTTTACCTTTTCTCCCGCTGGTCTTTCTGCAGGCTTAACCGTTTTTTGAGTTTCTTTCAGAGCAACCGTTTTAGCTGCCAGAGGTTCTTTTTTAGGAGGAAAAGGTTTTCCCTCAGCCTTCGGTTTTTCTATTTTTACAAATATATTCATCAGCTTTTCAGCAACATCATCATCAATATTCGACATATGGGATTTTACTTGTATCCCTATTCCTGCAAGCTTGGCAATAATCTCCTTGTTGCTTACGTTTATTTTTTTTGACAGCTCATATATTCTCATTCCAGTCATTTTTTCCTTAATAATATTGATAGTTATCAACCTGTAAAACGCAAATTTATTTTTTTCAGTCTTAAAATCCCTTGGGTTAAATCGGGTTGTAAGTTTATTTGATTTAATGTTATCATAACTTCTCTTTTTAAAGCAATTGCAGTTGCTTATGAGTAGCGTTAAGAAGACCGCAGTATATTTATATCTCCCCTCCCTTGACGGGAGGGGATTAAGGGGAGGGTGAAGAATCCTTCTAAAATACCCCTCTCCCTAACCCTCTCCCGCAAGAGGAGAGGGTATAACAGGAGGTAATTTATCAATGGCAGTTTGTTCAGTTTGTGGTAAGAAGAAGGTATCCGGTAATAATGTCAGTCATGCCAATAACCGGACAAAACGGGTATTTATGCCGAACCTGCAAAAGATAAAGATGCAAACAGCAAATGGCATAAGAAGATCGTATGTCTGTACCAGATGTATTCGCTCCGGGAATGTTAAAAAGGTAGTTTGAGAACCACAGAGGGCACAGAGATAATTTAAAATTTAGGAATTTTATTTAACGCTCTGTGTTTCTGCAATATAAATTTTTAAAAGTGTTAAGATTTACTTCTGAATAGAAAGATTACACAGAGAAAAGCAGAGGATTTAATCCTTTCTTTTAACAAAAGTTACCTCTGTGTTCCCTGTGGTTAACTTTAAATGCAGTCTCTTCAAAACATCCTCAAGACATTTGTCAGAGATCATGGCCTGGAAGGCGGGGTGGTACTGAATGGCATCAGGAGTCAATGGGAAAAACTTGTCGGACATACCATAGCAGTACATACATACCCTGATACTATTAAAAATAAAATTCTTACTCTTATCGTTGATACACCCCAATGGATGCACCATCTGAGTTTTTTCAAAGAAGAAATTACTGGAAAACTTGAGCATTTTAATGTCAGCGAGATACGGTTTAAACTCGGAAGGCTACCGGAAACAGCACATGAAAAAAAGAAAGCTGAAGAAGTTAATTTGACCGAAGATGATTTAAGGTATATCGAAAATACACTTAAAAATCTCAAGGACGATGAACTGAAGGAGAAATTCAGGACATTGATTGTGCATGGTTTGATGAAGGGGAAGATGTAATTACGCGGACTCTTCGTAAATAAAGAGCGGTTTTTCCCTCTTGGTTAACACTTCCTCGGTTATCAGGCATTCTTTTACGCTGCTTTGTGACGGCATTTCATACATTATGTCAAGCATTACATCTTCGAGAATGGCCCTCAGTCCCCTTGCGCCTGTTTTGCGTCTGATGGCTTCTTTGGCAATAGCCGTCAATGCGGTGTCGGTGAATTTCAGTTTAACGTTATCAAAAGAAAGCAGCTTCTGATATTGTTTGATAATTGCATTCTTTGGTTCTGTAAGAATTTTGACAAGCGCAGTTTCACTCAGTTCCTCCAGTGTCGCTATGACAGGGAGTCTTCCCACGAATTCCGGGATAAGTCCGTATTTGATTAGATCCTGAGGTTGTACCAACTTCAGGATATCGTCTATCTTCTTTCCATGTATATTTTTTGGTTCAGAGCCGAAGCCGACCACTTTCTTGCCGCTGCGCTCCTCTATTGTTTTTTCAAGGCCCACAAATGCGCCGCCGCAAATAAATAAAATATTAGACGTATTTACCTGGATAAATTCCTGCTGGGGATGTTTTCTTCCACCCTGGGGCGGAACATTTGCTATGGTCCCTTCTATAATTTTCAGAAGCGCCTGCTGAACTCCTTCTCCTGATACATCTCTTGTTATTGAAACATTTTCTGTCTTCCGGCTTATCTTGTCAATCTCGTCAATATATACGATTCCCCTCTGAGCTTTTTCCACATCATAATCAGCTGCCTGTATGAGCTTGAGGATGATATTTTCCACGTCCTCGCCAACATATCCTGCTTCTGTAAGGGTGGTAGCATCAGCTATGGTAAAAGGCACATCAAGGAATCTTGCGAGCGTCTGGGCCAGGATGGTTTTGCCAGTGCCTGTAGATCCTATAAGAAGAATATTGCTTTTTTGTAATTCAATATCGGATTGTTTGGGACTGTATATTCGTTTGTAATGGTTGTGTACTGCGACCGAAAGGATCTTTTTGGCCCGGTTCTGTTCTATCACGTATTCATCAAGAAAACTTTTTATTTCTTTGGGTGTTGGAAGTTTTTGAGTGATATTGATATCAAAGGATGTATCAAGGTCCTCAGCCATTATGTCATTACAGAGGTTTACGCATTCGTTGCATATATAAACTGTCGGCCCTGCTATAAGTTTTCTTACTTCTTTCTGGCTTTTTCCGCAGAAAGAACATTTCAGGATTATATTATTACTGTTTGTTTTTTTATCATTCATGTGAATTACCCCTGCTTTTTCAGCGTTTCTATAACCTCGTCAACAATACCGTACTCTTTTGCCTCCTGCGCAGACATGAAGAAATCTCTTTCGGTATCGACCTGTATTTTTTCAAAGGGCTGACCGGTATGTTTGGCAAGAATTTTGTTCAGAGTATCTTTCATCTTCAGGATTTCCCTTGCATGGATCTCCACGTCTGTTGCCTGACCATGAAACCCTCCCATGGGCTGGTGAATCATTATGCGGGAATTCGGGAGGACAAATCTTTTCCCCTTTGTCCCGGCAGTAAGCAGGAGAGCTCCCATGCTTGCCGCCTGTCCAATACAGTAAGTTGCAATATCAGGTTTGATATATTGCATCGTGTCATAAATAGCGAGACCTGAAGAAACAATGCCTCCGGGAGAATTTATATATATGTTGATATCTTTTTCATGGTCTTCGGTCTGGAGAAAAAGTAACTGTGCAATAACTGTATTTGACACAATATCATCTATTGCGCTGCCGATAAATACAATCCTGTCTTTCAACAGCCTGGAATATATATCGTAGGCTCTCTCTGTCCTTCCGGTCTGTTCAATTACTATAGGTATTAAACTCATATCATCTCCTTTTGGCTCTTAGCTGTCAGCTATGAGCTTTGAATCGTTGCCTTCTCCAATATAAACTCCAAAACTTTATCAGCAAACAACCGGCTCCTGAGCGCATCCATTGAACCTTCTCTCGCTGCATAAAGCTTTGTGACCTCTTCTGGCTTAAGGTTATTCCGGATCGCTGTCTCAGCAATTGCTTTTTTAACATCATCTTCAGTTGCTTCAATTTTTTCCTTTTTACCAATGGCTTCCAGGAGGATCACGCTTTTGACGTTGTCCTTTGCTGTTGCCTCAAAGTCTCTTCTTAATTCTTCGTCAGACTTTATGGCTTCGTTTTTCCGTTCGGCATCCTGTTTTGCTTTATAAATAATGGACTCAATTTCTCCCTGTACCATGGAATCAGGAACATCAAAGCTGTGTCTTTTGATAAGATCGTTTAGAATTTCTTTCTTGTATTCTAAATTCGTCTGGCTTTTTTTCATATTGACAAGATTATCCCGTATTTTGTTTTTCAGTTCCTCAAGGTTGCTGCAGTTAGATTCCTTTGCAAACTCATCATCTAACGGCGGGATATTTTTTTTCTTGGCTTCTGTTATGTGCACTTTAAATAAAATCTCTTTTCCCGCCAGGGTTTTATTCGGATGATCATCTTCGAAGTTTATTTTTACTTCGGCGGCTTCTCCTTTTTTCTTCCCAAGCAGTGCATCAATAAACTCTTTAGGCATGGCCTCGGGACTTAAAAGTAAAGGATAATCCTTGTAAGACAGTTCTTCGTGTAATTTATCACCAACATAAGCGTCAGTATTGATAATTGCCATATCATCTTCTTTTAAAGCCTCTTCAGTAACCGAATATAATGCCTTGCTTTCCTGCATTAATTTAATAGTTTTTTCTATTTCATCATCTTCTACTATAATAGTTTTTTCCTTTAATACAATACCTTCATATTTAAGGTCCTCTATCTCCGGTTTAACTTCGATTGTCAAAGTAAACGAAAGCGGCTGTCCCGACACCAGTTCCAGCTTGTTCTCAATATTCGGATAGTTGACGGGTTCTAATTTTGCTTCCTGGATAGCTTTGAAATAGTATTCAGGGACAATCTTTTCAATAACCTCTGCCTCAACGTTTTTGCCGAACTTTTTTTCAAGAATAGCCTGAGGTGCCTTGCCGGGCCTGAAACCCGCTATTTTTGTAGTGGCCCTTATTTTATTGTAGGCATTGTCAGTCTCAGATTTGATAACATCTGAAGGGATATTGATTTTAAGCCTTCTTGTTGTTGGCGATATTGATTCAACTTCCTGTAGCATGGGTACCTCTCGAAATTATATGGATTTGTATAATCTTAGAATGATATAAAATAATTTGTCAATTTTGTATGCCGGTCGTCATCATGGCTTTGTATATATTATAATATACAATTGAAATGGAAAAACATATATCTGTTGTTATCCCGAATTGCAATAATGCAGCAACGATAGGGAAATGTCTTGAGGCTGCCTTTGCCTCACAATATAAAAATTTTGAGGTCATCGTTGTTGATGATAAGTCAAAAGACAATTCCGTAGAAATTATTAAACAGTTTCCGTGCAGATTGGTTTGCCTTGAAAATCATGCAGGGGCTTCAAAGGCGAGGAATACCGGCGCACAAGAAAGCAGGGGTGAATATATCTTCTTTATTGACGCTGACTGTCTCCTGCAGAAAGATACGCTTTCGATTGTAAACCGAACGCTCATGGCTCAGGAAGATATACAGGGGGATAAAGGGGGGTTTTTAGAGCAAAAATCTTCTAAGATTGTTACAGGCGGGACCTATACGAGGATACCTTATGATAAGAGTTTTTTCAGTATCTTTCAGTCAGTATTTGTAAATTACTCTGAAACCAGGACAGCTACCCCTGATTATATCGCTGCTCATGCAATGATTATCAGCGCAGAGGCATTTAATAAGAGCGAAGGTTTTCCCGAAGTTTTTTTGCCGATTATCGAAGACGTCGAATTTACTCATCGTTTGAGAAGAACAGGGTTTAAACTTACAGTAAATCCCGAGATACAGGTTCAGCATATATTTAATTTTACTTTTTTAAAATCAATGCACAACGCTTTTAAAAAAACGAAGTATTGGGTTATGTATTCGCTCAAGAATAAAGATTTATTAGCCGACTCAGGTTCTGCGTCAACAGAATTGAAAACCAATGTTGTTTTTTATTTTTTAAGTCTGATAAGTGTAATCCTGTGGATTATTTTTCAACAACCGGTATTTTTATATTTCTTGCAGTTTCTTTTTATACTGAATACAGTTGTAAACCGACGCTTGTTAAAGACATTCTATGAGACAAAAGGAATCCTGTTTGGCGTGCAGGCATTTTTATTTTACACATTACTTTATCCTCTTCCCGTTGGATTTGGGACGCTTGCAGGAATAATAACCTTCATGTTAAAAAGGTCATAACATATGTCTTACTCCCCTTTCCGTCATATAGGATCAGTATTCTGGAAACGCAATCCAATTCAACTTACCTTTTTTCTTACCAGAAGGTGTAATCTGAGATGTCCTTTCTGCTTTTACCTCTCTGATAGAAAGTCTTTAAAGAAAAGTTTGCCTGAACTATCACTTGATGAGATCGAAAGAATATCTTTCTCAATGGGAAAACTACTATGGCTTGCATTCTCAGGTGGCGAAATATTTCTGAGGAACGACATTGTTGAAATAGCAAAAATATTTTATGAAAGAAACAAACCGGCCATAATCCTCTTCCCTACAAATGGACTTCTCACTGATGTAATCAATGAAAAGATTGAGGCGATTCTGCAACACTGTAAAAGGAGCACAATAGTTATTAAGCTTTCACTGGAAGGAATGGAATATCTGCATGATTCGATCAGGGGAATGAAAGGAAGCTTTCAAAAAACCATGCAAACTTACAGTTCCCTGAAAGAATTGCTCGAAGCATATCCTAATTTTGAACTCGGCATTAATACTGTTTTCACTTCCGCAAATCAGGACCATATGGATGAACTCATTAAGTTTGTCAGCGGGCTCAGAGGCATTAAGACTCATACGGTGTCTCTCATAAGAGGGAATGTTTCAGAAATAGAACTTAAAAATATTGAAGCCGGAAAATATCTCAAAACCATTAATAAGCTGTCCTCCAACTTAAAGAGAAAGTCATCAAGCATCTATCGTTTCAAGGGGGCGAAATTAAAAGCAGCGCAGGATATATTGCAGCGCAGTCTGATTTATGAAACACTGGAACGGAAAAAGCAGTTAATTCCCTGCTATGCTGGAAGATTGAACCTTGTTCTCACTGAGGCAGGAGATGTATTCCCATGTGAATCCTTTACCGGGAAAATGGGTAATGTGAGGGACAATAATTATGATTTAATGAGAATATTAAGAAACGATGAGGCACAGAAAATCCTGCATTCAATACAGGATAGAAATTGTTACTGTACACACGAATGTTATTTTATGACAAATATTTTATTCAATCCTTTCATGTATCCTGCGCTGTTGAGGGAATATATGCAATTATACTAATCAGTTCATTAGTATAAAGACACGTTTGTCATGCCCGCAGGTAGTAAGCGGGCATCCCGTGCCTTTCTGGATTTCCGCTCAACAGACTGCGGGAATGACGCTTATGTATTCTTTCTTATGAACTACTTAGTAATTGCAAACAAACACTGAAAATATTATCATATTAAATGAATCTAAATGTAGTTATTCTCGCTGCAGGCCGTGGCAAGAGGATGAATTCCCTTGTCCCTAAAGTTCTTCACGAGGTTTCAGGAAGACCGATGCTGCAGTATGCAGTAGATGCCGTAAAAACATTGAAACCTCAAAAGACGGTTGTTATTATTGGCAACGGCGCAGAGGCAGTTAAAAAACGGATGAAGGCTGAAGACCATCTATCTTTTGTTATCCAGAAAAAACTCCTCGGCACAGGGGATGCACTTGCAATCGCCAGGAAAGAATTAAAAAAGGGCTCGGTCCTTGTCCTTAACGGAGATTGTCCCCTCATCACAACAGGGACCTTGAAAATGCTTCTTAATAAACACAAGTCCGATCAAAATATGCTGTCTTTTCTTTCCTTCGTGGATAATTCAATATCAGGTTACGGAAGGATAGTGCGCAATGAAAATGGCAGTGTCGTCAGGATTGTGGAAGATAAGCATGCAACCCCGATTGAAAAAAAGAGATTCAATGAATTAAATGGCGGTGTTTATATAATGGAAACTGAAGTGCTGGGGTATCTCAATAAAATCAGGAAGAACAGTTTTTCAGGAGAATATTATCTGACTGATATAGTAGATATTGTTGCCAAAGCCGGGAAAAAGCTTGAGGCTTATAATGGTCCGCCGGAAGAAATCCGGGGGGTGAATACCAGGGAGGAATTATTTAAAATATCAGATATGTTAAGAAAGAGAATAATCGCAAAGTGGATGGGGAAAGGGGTTACGTTCATCGACCCTGATACGTCATTTGTACATCCGTTAGTATCTATCGGCAAGGACACAATTATTTATCCAAATACATATCTTGAAGGAAGTTCAAAAATTGGCAATAACTGCATTGTATATCCAGGTACCAGAATAAATAATAGTATTCTGGGAGTCGGAGTTATCATAAAAGATAATACCGTAATAGAAGAGAGCAGGATCGGAGGCGGAACTGTAATAGGGCCGTTTGCACATCTCAGACCTCACAGCACAATCGGCCGTAATGTTAAAATAGGGAACTTTGTAGAAACAAAAAAATCCAGCATTGGCGATGGCACAAAGGCATCTCATTTGACATATCTCGGTGATGCCGTTGTTGGCAGGAACGTAAATATAGGCGCAGGCACTATTACATGCAACTATGATGGAGAAAACAAATTTAATACTATAATTGAATCGGACGTTTTTATAGGAAGCGATTCCCAGCTTGTCGCCCCTGTTAAAATTGGAAAAGGGGCCTACGTAGCCGCCGGCGCTACAATCACTAAAAATGTCCCGGCAGGGTCTCTTGCAATAAGCCGGACCAAACAGCAAAACCTGAAAGGCTGGGCGGAAAGAAAGAGAAAAGTACAGAAGAGCAGAAGTGCAATAGTGCGGAAGTGAAAGGAGGAAAAGAAAGTAAGTAGCAGATAGTAGCTTAGGAGAAAAGACTTGTTTCTTTTTCTACTGACTACTGACTACTGATTACTGATTACTTTTTTATGTGTGGAATAATTGGTTACATAGGAAAACAAAACGCTATCCCAATCCTTATTAATGGACTAAAACGGTTGGAATACAGAGGATATGATTCTGCCGGTATAGCATTTTTTCAGGATAACAGGATAGGAGTCAGGCGCTGTGCCGGGAAGATAAAAGATTTAGAGGCTTCCATAAAGGGAGAAAAACTTAAGAGCATTGCGGGGTTGGGGCATACAAGGTGGGCCACGCATGGAAAGCCCTCTGAAGAAAATGCACATCCTCACAGAGCCGGCGGAATAGTTTTAGTGCATAACGGAATTATTGAGAACTACTTTGAACTGAAAGAAGAACTGAAGAAAAAAGGACATGTTTTTACTTCGGAAACTGATACAGAGGTAATCTGTCATCTTATCCACAGCTATTCACAAAATGGACTTAATTTCGAGGATGCAACGCGGGAAGCTTTAAAACACGTGGAAGGAGCCTATGCAGTCGGGATTATAAATGAAAAAGAACCGCAGAAAATATTGGCTGTAAAAAAAGACAGCCCTCTTGTTATAGGGATTGGCAAGGGAGAATTTTTTATAGCATCAGACATACCGGCATTCCTTAAATATACAAAGGATGTGATAATTCTTGATAACGGTGAAATGGCATCAATTACACATAAAGGGGTTTCAATTTCCAAAATAAGTAACAGGAAGCCGGTAACAAAAGAAATTACAAAGATTACCTGGAGCCCTGCTATGGCGGAGAAAGGCGGTTACAGGCATTTCATGCTCAAGGAGATACACGAGCAGCCAAGAGCCATTGCAGATACAATCCGGGGCAGATTCTCACTCGAAAAAGCCGAAGTAAACCTTGAAGAGTTTTCCATGAAGGAAAGTGATCTGAAGAAACTGAACAAGATATTCCTTGTGGCCTGCGGTACATCCTGGCATTCCGCGCTTGTGGGAAAATATATGATTGAGGAAATGGCAAGAGTGCCCTGTGAAGTTGATATTGCATCTGAATTCAGATACAGGAAGCCGCTTATTCCCAGGGGCAGTCTTGTTATTGTTATTACGCAGTCGGGTGAAACAGCAGATACCCTTGCAGCCCAGAGGGAATCACAGAAACTTGGCGCAAAGGTTCTCAGTATTTGCAATGTTGTCGGCAGCACATCTTCAAGAGATGCTGACAGTGTGTTTTTTACACACTCAGGCCCTGAGATTGGGGTTGCCTCTACAAAGGCCTTTACTACCCAGCTCACAGGACTTTACCTCTTCTCAATTGCACTTGCAAAGTCAAAAGGGAAACTCGGGGCTCACGAAATAAGAGAGTTGTTTAATGAACTTCTCTATCTTCCTGAAAAGGTAGAGCAGTCCCTCCGGTTGAACAACGCTGTTCTGAAAATAGCAAAGCAGTTTTATCGTGTTAGAGATTTTCTTTATCTCGGCAGAGGAATAAATTACCCGATAGCCCTTGAAGGGGCCCTGAAATTAAAAGAGATTTCATACATTCATGCCGAAGGATATCCGGCGGGAGAGATGAAGCACGGGCCCATAGCTCTTATTGATAATAATATGCCTGTGCTTGCACTGGCGCCCGATGACAATGTTCTGGAAAAAATACTTTCAAATATGGAAGAAGTAAAAAGCAGGGGCGGAAAGCTGATAGCAGTTGCAACAGAAGGAAATACAAAAGTGCTTTCACGTGCATCACATATTTTATCCTTGCCAAAGACAAACTACTACCTTACCCCAATTATTTTTTCCATCCCGCTCCATTTGCTGGCATATCATATGGCTGTGCTGAGAAAATGTGATGTTGATCAACCAAGGAATCTCGCAAAAAGCGTAACAGTTGAGTAAACAGCGTTTAAAAATTGCTAATGAGTTCATTGGTAAAACCTTATAAGCAGTCATTCCTGCGAAAGCAGGAATCCAGGGGAAAAAATACTGGATTCCCGCTTAAGGACTGCGGGAATGACTAAATAAGTAATGTGCTCTTACTTATGGTTTTTTAATAACTGACAACATTATATTAATTTTACCAATGCCCTCATAAATAGATAACAATTTTCTATGACATCTGATATAATAATTTTTACTAAATTGGTAGGTGTAACTTCCTTTAGTTTTTTATCAAGAATTTTACCTTTGGGGGTCGAATGATGAAGCACGCTTTGTTAAATGATCTTAACGTTCAACAAAAAGAAGCTGTTCTGCACATCAACGGGCCTATCCTGGTCCTTGCAGGGGCGGGAAGCGGTAAGACAAAGGTTATCACGCACCGGTTTGCTTATCTCAATACTGCACACAAGGTCCCTAATATGTCGATTCTTGCAATGACTTTTACCAATAAGGCAGCAGAAGAAATGAGGGAAAGGGTCGAGCATCTTACAAAGAAGTCCAGCAAAGGTTTATGGCTTGGCACTTTCCATTCTTTATCAGCCCGTATATTGAGAAAGGAAATAGACCATCTTGGGTTACGTAAAGATTTCTGCATTTACGACAATGAAGATTCCGGTAACATCATCCGTTCAATTTTAAAAGAATTTAAGGTCCATGAAGCCCTTTATAAAGGCATTTTATCAAAGATATCTTCACTTAAGGCTTCTCTTATTGATCCCGAAGAACTGCTTGCAAATGAAGACAGCTATGGTTTTGATGAAAAATTTGCAAGAGTTTATGTCAGATATAAGGATGAGCTCAGGAAAAATAACGCCCTTGATTTTGATGATCTGATAATGTACTGTGTTAAACTTTTTGAGAAACAACCGGCTGTTTTGAAGAAATATCAAAATGAATTCTTACACATCATGATTGATGAGTTTCAGGATACTAATCATTCCCAGTACAGGCTTGCAAAGCTTTTTGCCTCAAAACATAAAAATATCTGTGTTGTAGGAGATGACGACCAGAGCATTTATAAGTTCAGGGGCGCAGAAGTAAAAAATATTCATACCTTTAAAAAGGATTTTTCAAAAGCAAAGGTTATAAGGCTTGAACAAAATTACAGGTCCACCCGGAATATACTGAATATTGCAGGGAGCGTCATAGCGCAAAACCCGGCAAGGATGCCCAAAAAGCTCTGGACTGAACGAGGAGAAGGGGAGAAGGTCTATTATTGTATTGCAAGCAATGAACTTGAAGAGGCCCGGTACATATCACGCTTAATAAAAGAACTGTACCTTAAAGGCAAATATTCCTGTAAAGACATTGCTGTCCTTTACAGGGTAAACCAGCAGTCAAGGGCCCTGGAAGAAGCTTTAAGAGAAAATGGACAGCCATATCGGATCGTTGGAGGGATCAGTTTCTACCATAGAAAAGAGATAAAAGATATTGTTTCCTATTTGAAAGTTATTTCAAATCCTGATGACTCTGTAAGCCTGAAGAGAATTGTTAACTGTCCTCCAAGACAGATCGGAGTTGCAACTATTACAAGGGTAGAGAACGAATCCCGCAAAAGAGAAGAGAGTCTTTACAGTACTATGAAATATATTATTAAGAGCAATGCATATACAGCGTCTCTAAAGGATAAGATCAGCAGTTTTATACATGTTATTGATGAATTAATTGCTCATAAGGATGTTGTCTTGCCTGAACTGATAAAACTTATTTGCAAGAAAACTGGATACTTAAAGTGGATAGGGGAAGAAAAAGCAGACAATATTTCAGAACTTATAAATTTTGCAGAAGATAAGGACCTCGGTAGTTTTATTGACATATCTTCACTTTACAGCAGTTTAGATGAACCTCATACTAATGACGCCGTTTCACTCATGACCCTTCATAACGCCAAAGGTCTTGAATTTCCTGTTGTATTTATTTCAGGGTTTGAAGATGGGCTTGTGCCGCATTTTCACGCTATAAATGATCCTGAAGAGCTTGCCGAGGAAAGAAGACTTTTTTATGTTGGTGTAACAAGGGCACAGGATATGCTTGTTCTTACAGGAGCCAAAAAAAGAAGACTGTACACCTCTGTACAGGAACAGCAACCTTCAAGATTTCTCTCTGAAATACCTGTGGGATGCTATCATTGTATTGAAAAAAGGCCGAGGGCAGACGCAGTTTCTTCTTCTATTGTGAAAATGTCTCCAAATTTTTTAAAGGCTTCACCCTTTGCAACAGGAGCAAGAGTTAGACATCCTAAATGGGGGATAGGTGTAGTAAGGGATAGTTATGGAGAGACAGACGATGTAAAGGTTATGGTAAACTTCCCGTCTGTTGGTATAAAAAGGCTTTCCCTGAAATTCGCCAATTTAGAGAAGATTTAATGGATATTGAACATGTTGCCTTGCTTGCAAGACTGAAACTTACTGAAAGTGAGAAAGAACTTTTTTCCAGACAGGTTGGCAGCATTATTGAGTATATAGACCAATTAAATGAGCTGGACACAACCGATGTTGAACCTACAGCTCACATACTCTCCATGAAAAATATCCTCAGGGAAGATAAGTTAAGCGTTTCCATCCCTCAAGATAAGGCCATGCTGAATGCGCCGGACAAAGACGGCAGTTTTTACAGGGTACCAAAGATCATAGAATGACAAAAAGAAGTCAGAAGTCAGAATTCAGAATTCAGAAAAAAAACAAGAAGATAGAGAATCTAAATTTCTTGACTTCTCAATTTATTAACTTCCGGACTTGCTCCGAACTCCTAACTCCCAACTCAAAATTTAAAACTCAAAATTCAAAACTTAATAACTTTACTCTATTGCAGGGGGCCTTATGTTAAGATGCATGCTGAGGGCGAAAATACACAGGGCTACTGTTACAGATTCCAATATTGCTTATGAAGGTAGTCTGACAATAGACGAGGCCCTGCTTACAGCCGCAGAGATAAAACCTTATGAGCAGGTCATGATCAGCAATCTCAATAACGGCGAGAGGTTTGAGACTTACGTAATTCCCGGCAAGAAAAATTCCGGAATAATTTGCCTTAATGGCCCCACTGCAAGAAAAGGCACTGTGGGCGATGTCATAATAATTTTTTCTTACGGGTATTATCCGGAGGAAGATATAAGGGATTTTTCTCCTTTGATTATTAAACTCGACGAAAAGAACAGGATGGTAAAGTAAATCCTTCCGCAAAGTGTAACCCTTGCTTTAACTCATTGATAAAATGTATATTATTCTTAATCTTATCAAAAGGGAGGTGAACTGAATGCCATATATTAAAATTGGTGACAATGATTCTTTTGAGAATGCCCTGCGCAAGTTCAAGAAACAGTGCGAAAGGGAAGGCATCCTCTCCGAGATAAAGAAAAGAGAGCATTACGATAAGCCCAGTGTAAAAAGAAAAAAGAAGTCAATTGCTGCAAGGAAAAAGGCTGTAAAAAAATTCAGGACGCCGTCTGCGAGGTAGAGTGCATCTGTCTGAGAGAATATCTGATGATTATAAAAAGGCTCTGAAGTCCGGGGATAAAGACAGGGTTTCCATATTGCGGATGGTCAAGGCCGCCGTAAAAAACAGGGAGATCGAAAAAAGAGCCCCCCTTTTGGATGACGAGATATCCGGCATTCTCAGGTCTTATGTTAAACGTGCACATGAATCAATAGAACAATTTTCAAAAGCCGGCAGGACAGATCTCGTTGAAAAAGAAAAAAAAGAACTTGCTATTATCCAGAGCTATCTCCCTCAGCAGATTACAGAAGACGAAATAAGGATCATAATTAAAGACGCTATTAATGAAACAGGCGCAGCAGGGACAAAGGACCTGGGGAAGGTAATGAAAGCCGTAATGTCAAAAACAAAAGGACTGGCTGACGGTAAGCTTGTCAATAATCTTGTAAAAGAAATGCTGGAAACGACAAATGCAGCTTAAAAAGATTTACGAAGCTTTTATTTCCAAGGGAATGGAGGCGGACCCGCGAGGTAAAAAAGCAGTCCTGAAGTCTCTCGAAAAACAGAAAAAAGCATACAAGGAAATTAAAGGGGATGAAAAGGAATTTTTTGATACCGAAACTCTTACTAATCCATATGCTGATACAAGGATACTCCACGGGACAGGCGGTGAGGAAATAAAGACCGCGCTTGTCGGCATTGATATGGAAATGGCGGAAATCCTTCTGGCTGACAGGCTGTCGTCAAAAGGGACAAAAATTGACCTGATTATTTCACATCATCCGTCAGGGAAGGCCTTTGCCAATTTTTACGAAGTCATGTACATGCAGGCAGGCATATTGAGTAAATTCGGGGTTCCTATAAACATTGCAGAGGGGCTGCTTGAAGGCAGGATCAAGGAAGTTGAAAGAAAACTCTCACCTGCCAACCATACTCGCGCAGTGGATGTTGCGAAGTTGCTTAATATCCCGTTTATGTGTGTACATACACCGGCGGACAACATGGTTGTAGACCATCTTCAGAAAACCTTTGATAAGAAAAAACCTGATACACTTGATGATGTTGTTAAAATCCTGAAAGAGATTCCAGAATATCGCGAGGCAGCAAAAAATAACACTGGTCCGAAGATTCTCCTCGGTTCCAAAGACAGAAGTGCCGGCAAAATTTTTGTTGATATGACTGGCGGAACCGAAGGGGCAAAAGATATATTTGAGAGCATTGCAAATTCTGGTGTAAATACAATTGTTGGAATGCACCTCAGCGAAGAACACCGGAAAGAAGCGGACAAACGCCATATGAATGTCGTGATTGCCGGGCACATCTCAAGCGACAATCTTGGAATGAATCTGATACTCGATGATGTTGAGAAGAAGGGGAAAGTGAAGATAATCCCCTGCTCAGGCTTTAGAAGATTCAGCAGAAATTAAAAAACTTATAACCTGCCATTCTGTCATTCCGGCTTCTGTCCTCCCTAAGTAGTGTCTGTCCATAAAGTCAAATACTGAAGCGTCATTCCCGCAGTCTCTTGAGCGGGAATCCAGTCTTTTAAATAAGTTCTGGATGCCCGATTAAAGACCCCCGATTACGACATTCGAGGGCAGGCTTCGGGCATGACAAAAATGAAACATGGTAATTTATGGACAAACACCAAAATAGCTGCGCTTTGCACAATTACTTGACAGGAATAAATAGTTCTTGTCTTTAACAGGCATAGCGTATTATCATTATAAAACCTTTTTGAGTGGGGACCATGGTGATAACGCAAGACATTTCCAGGAGGAATCTTGAACTCATACGCCAATGGCATCTGTTTTACAATCAAACAAGTTCGCCTGTTCAAATTGCGAAACAACCTGTTTCGCGAATGTCGGGAATTCATGATAGAACCGGCATAATTGGAATATGAAACTTATTGAATCCGAAACATTGGAATTGAAGAAAAGCACCTCTGAGAAGAAACGAGTTGCTCGCCGATATGTTTCACCGCGTTCATTTTATCGAGAAGTGGGGACGGGGAATCAAACTTATCATATCAAAAGAGCCGGATGCCGGGTTCAGTGAAATAGGAACCAAGTTTATCACTACATTCAAGCGGAAGAGCTACTATGAGGGCAAGAAGGTCGTAGAAAAGGTCGTAGAAACTACCCAGAAAATCATAGAAGCTATTACCAGAAGATCAGATATCACACAAAAAGATCTGGCAGCAGCTATAGGGATAACAGAAGACGGAGTAAAATACCACATAACCAGACTTAGAAAAAAGGGTATCCTTAAACGCATCGGCCCGGACAAGGGCGGATACTGGGAAGTGGTGAAGAAATGAAAGGCATGGCAATGTATGACAGTAAATAGTACTTTCTGCAAAGCTCTTGTATCCTTCATCCTGCATCTTGTATCATTAAACCATGCCTTCCGACAGTGTCCTCGAAGAGATAAAAAGCAGGCTTGATATCGTTGATTTCATATCTGAATATGTCCATCTGAAACATGCAGGCCAGAACTGGAAAGGACTCTGCCCGTTCCATACTGAAAAAACACCCTCATTTACTGTCAGTCCGGCAAAACAGATATACCACTGTTTCGGGTGCAGCAGCGGGGGAGACATCTTCTCGTTTCTTGTCAAATATGAAAATGTTTCTTTCCCTGAGGCCGTCAATATTCTCGCCCAGAAAGCGGGCGTTATCCTGAAGGCTTCTCAAAAGGACGCAGTCAAAACCGGAGAAAAAGAAATTTTGCTCAACATACATAAAGACGCCGTAACTTTTTTTCAGCAGCAGCTTACCAGGAGTGAAAAGGCGAAACAGTATTTCAATAAACGCGGAATAGATATTAAGGCGCAGAAACTCTTTTCTCTGGGATATGCCCCTAAGACATGGGATGCGTTGCTGAATTACCTTACAGGCAAGGGATATAAGGCTGACGTGATTAAGAAAGCCGGGCTTGTCACGCAGGGCACTAAAGGCGTTTATGATACATTCAGGGACCGCATAATGTTTCCCATCTATGACCTGAAAGGAGATGTGATAGCCTTTGGCGGAAGGGCTATAAACGGGGACGAACCCAAGTATCTGAATTCACCGGAGACAATTATTTTTAACAAGCGGAAGGTGCTTTACGGGCTTCACCGGGCAAAAGATTCTATAAAAGAGACCGGGTATGCATTATTCATGGAGGGATATCTTGATGTTATTACCGCGCACATGTATGGTTTCTCAAATTCTGTTGCGCCTTTAGGTACGGCCTTTACACAAGAGCACGGGAAATTGATAAAAAGATTTGTTGAAGATGTAATCCTTGTTTTCGATAGTGATGAGGCGGGAAGGAAGGCGGTAAAAAACGCTGCCAACATACTTCTTGAAAGCGGTCTCAATGTTAAGATACTTTCTTTTCCCGACAAGGAAGACCCTGACAGCTTTCTGAGAAAGAACGGTGGAGAGGCATTTCAGCAGTTGCTTGATAATCCATTATCAATCGTCGACTTTTTTATGCAGCAGAAAGGGGATAAACGTTTAATAGCGCATGAGGCGCTTGAAACCATCTCAAAAGCTCCTGACAAGGTTTTGCAGGGACATTATGTGAAAATGCTCTCTGAAAAACTGATGATTAACGAAATATATATTAGAGAGGAATTTAAAAAAATAAGAAATTTATCTGCTAAAGGGGGTCAAGCAGCCCCGCCAAAACCTCAATCAAAGACAAAGCCTTCGGAAGAAGTATCTCTCATAGAACTGCTCCTTCAATTGTCTGATAGGGTTGGTGAAATTACGGATACTCTTTCTGAAGATGATTTCAAACACGCGCTGACAAGGTCGGTATTTAAGAAAATTAAGGCAGGGGCAGCGGATTTTAATGAACTGCTGTCGCAGTGTGAAGGAGAGGAAAAAGATTTTCTCACGGAGATTTCGTTGAAAAAGGATTCTGAAAATCCGGAAAAGGCCCTCGAGGATTGCCTTAACAGGATGAGGGGCAATAAAAGAAAGATATTATTGCAGGAACTTCAGAATAAAATCAGAGAAGCGGAGGCAAAAAAAGATTTTAACCTTTTAAAAGAGCTTCAGGCGGAACAGCAACGTATTCTGAAGAGGTAGGGGCAATTCATGAATTGCCCCTACCGGGTTTATAAACAGGCTCTAAATAGAGTCTGTCCATAAAGTCAAACACTGAAGCGTCATTCCCGCAGTCTTTTTAGCGGGAATCCAGTCTTTTTAATAAGTTCTGGATGCCCGATTAAAGACCCCCGATTACGACATTCGAGGGCAGGCTTCGGGCATGACAAAAATAAAAATGGCAATTTATGGACAAACACTAAATAACCACTTTGCAAAGACATACAAATAAGAATAAAATAAAATTATGAAAGACCCGTTTATGAAGAAACAGTTCGCTGTTGAAACGGGAAAGCTCCACATCCCCTGTCCTTATCGTGAAAGGACTGAGATAAATATCCATGTGGTTGTGAAGGACGGTTACTGCTATCGTTCAGAGGAGTGTGATGTTATATGGTGCAAGTTTAACCGTATTCAGACCGATATCGATTCTTTGATTTCTTTAATTTGGTAAGCAATGATAGCCAGCCTGTTGAAAAAAAATTGTTTTCTCTGTTATAATTTTGGTTGGAGGTTATCATGAAACAGGGAATTCATCCGGAAATTAAAGAGGTAAAAGCTGTTTGTGCGTGTGGGGGGTCTTTTACGACAAGATCTACACAGAGCTCAATACACGTTGATATCTGTTCGAAATGCCATCCCTTTTTTACAGGCAAACAGAAGCTCGTTGATGCCGAAGGAAGGGTCGAGAAGTTTAAAAAGAAATACGCAAAGAAGTAGCGTAACTAAAAGGGAAACCCGCTTTCTGATTTATCCTTAAAAAGCGGGTTTCTTTTTTTGTTTTCAGCCGATGATGGATGCTTTGAAAAGCGCATAAGTTCGTAAGCGCGGAAGTACGAAAGTCCATTACTTCCGGGCTTCCGCGCTTAAAAAACTTCCGTACTTATCAGCCGGTGAGCGTTTTCGGAAAAATATAATCATTTGCGTAAACATATGATCAAGAGAAGGAGAACATGAAAGACATAGGTGGACAGGCTGTAATTGAAGGTGTAATGATGAGGGCGGGAAATGTGTGGACGGTTGCTGTCAGAAATCCGGAAAAAGAGATCGTAATAAAAAAAGAAGGCGTCAGGCAATTGCCCAGGCCTTTGAAATTGCCGTTGCTGCGGGGAGTTGTGGCGCTGATTCAATCCCTTTCCATCGGCATCAGGGCGCTTCTGTACTCTGCTGAAGCATCCGGACATGATGAGGAAAAGCCTTCTTCAGTATCATTATTCTTCACCGTGTTTGTTGCGTTTGTGATAGGTATCGGGTTATTCCTGTTATTCCCTCTCTATGCGACAAAACTGTTAGGGTTATTGTTTTTGTCCATAAATAACAGCTCCCTCATATTTAATTTCGCTGATGGAATTATCAGGGTGCTGGTTTTTCTCATCTATATTTTGTCCATAAATATGAGCAAGGACATAAAGAGGGTCTTTCAGTATCACGGAGCAGAGCATAAGGCGGTCCACGCATATGAGGCGGGCGAGGAGCTAACACCGGAAAATGCAGATAAATACAGCACTCTGCATCCGCGCTGCGGCACGAGTTTTTTGCTCATTGTCATGATGATGAGCATCCTGATCTTCTCAATGATTCCAAAGGAATGGCATTTCATGGAGAAGTTTTTATCGAGAATAATCCTTATGCCGCTTATTGCGGGAGTTTCATATGAATTTATAAAGTTTTCATCAAAGAGGATGAAGAATCCTCTGGTCCGTTTTGCGGCAGCGCCGGGGCTGTGGCTTCAGAAATTAACCACAGGCAAACCGTCGCACGACCAGATTGAGGTCGCTGTCAGGGCGCTGAAAGAAGTTTTGGAAACAGGAGAGAAGGAAATCAATGTTGTTGGATAAACTTGAACAAATCGAAAACAAATACAACGACCTGATAAAATTACTGTCCGATCCGGAGATTTTTTCAGATTATTCAAAGAGCCAGAAGTATTCAAAGGAACGGTCGGAGCTTGAAGACATTGTGCAAAAGATACATGAGTACAAAAAGGTATTGTCCGGCATTAGCGAGGCAGAGGAGATAATAAACGCCGGAGGAGACGACGGTTTAAAGGAACTTGCCGAGGCGGAGCTTGAAGAATTGAAAGAGAAAAAGCCTCGTATCGAAGATGAGATCAAACTCATGCTGGTACCCAAAGACCCTCGCGACGAAAAAAATATCATTCTTGAGATCAGGGCAGGCACAGGCGGCGATGAGGCTGCGCTTTTTGCCGCTGACCTTTTCAGGATGTACACCAAGTACGCTGAGAGTAAAAGATGGAAGGTCGAGATAATGGACATGAGTTCGATCGGCATCGGCGGCATCAAAGAAGTCATTGCTTCTATTCAGGGAAAGGGCGCTTACAGCAGGATGAAATACGAAAGCGGGACTCACCGGGTTCAGCGAGTGCCGGCGACTGAAACCTCCGGGAGGATTCATACCTCTGCTTCCACTGTAGCCGTGCTGCCTGAAGCCGAGGAAGTTGACATTAAGGTGGAAGAAAAAGATCTGAGGGTTGATACATTCTGTGCATCAGGTCCCGGAGGGCAGGGAGTAAATACGACTTATTCTGCTGTAAGGATCGTGCATGTTCCAACAGGAATGACAGTATCGTGCCAGGACAGCCGCTCCCAGATTAAGAACAGAGAAAAGGCAATGAAAGTCATGCGCTCAAGATTATATGAGCTTGAAATAGAAAGGCAGGAAAGAGAGATAGCAAAGGAACGGAAGTCACAGGTCGGCACAGGCGACAGAAGTGAAAGGATACGCACTTACAATTTCCCGCAGAACCGTGTAACCGACCACAGAGTAGGTCTCACACTCCATAAGCTCTCAATAATTCTCGAAGGCAACCTCGATGAAATTATTGATGCACTGACTACCCATTACCAGGCAGAGAAGTTGAAGGAGATTTAAAGACAGCAGTCAGCTATCAGCAGAAGATTCAAAAAAGCTGAACGCTGATAGCTGAACGCTGACAGCTTTTCAAAATCATGAAAGTCAAATATAAACTGCAAGCCATCTCAAAACTCCTCAGCACTGCAGGCATCGAATTTACAGACAAAGAAGCCGAAATAATTCTGCGAAATGCTCTTAATATGAACGTAATCGACATTTACAGGGACGACCCTGAACTTACCGATAAACAGATGTCGTTGCTTGAAAGTGTCGTCAGCAGACGAACCAGCCGTGAACCGTTACAGTACATACTCGGGCATGTAGATTTTCTGGGATTGAAATTGCAAGTTGGCAAGGGTGTCTTAATTCCCCGTCCCGAGACGGAGTTGATGGCGGAATATGCAATAAAAGCGGTCAGCGGTCAGCGGTCAGCAGTCAGCAGTCAGGAAAACTCAAAACTTAAAACACAAAACTCAAAACTAAATTCCTCACAGAGAATTTTGGATTTATGCACCGGCAGTGGTTGCCTGGCCCTTTCGCTTGCACAGGAATACCCCGATGCACATGTTTATGGCAGCGATATCTCAGAAATTGTGCTCAGATATGCAAGACGGAATGCTGATTTGAACGGAATAAACAATGTTACATTTTTACAAGGGAATCTTTTTGAACCTTTTACCAAACTCTTAACCCTTAACTCAAAACTCTTTTCTTTCGACCTTATCATCTCCAATCCGCCTTACATAAAATCTGACGACATTAGAAATCTCCAGCCTGAAATCAAAGACTGGGAACCGCTAAACGCTCTCGACGGTGGCACAGACGGACTTGATTTTTACAGGGCGATAATACCGATTGCACGTCAGTTTCTTAAAGATAGCGGTATACTTATGCTTGAAATCGGAATAAGTCAGGCTGATACAGTGGCTCAGATGTTTGAATGTTCGGGATATAAAGATATAGTTGTTCAAAAGGATTATGCAGGGATAGAAAGAATAATATCTGCGCATAATTTAGTATAATCTTAGTCAGATATTCTATGTATTGAGCGAAAAGGCTGTCTCAGAGAAATTAGCTCTAAGCTATAAGCTGTCAGCTATCAGCTTTTAAGGTGTCGTATAGAAATTCTTCACCAGCCTTTTCTATCGACTTGCTTATAGTGAAGTTTAAAATTTTAGAGAGCACAACAATAAAATGGACAAAATAGAGATTATCGGTGGTGTAAAATTAAGCGGCGAGGTGACAATCAGCGGTGCAAAAAACGCTGTCCTGCCGCTCATGACTGCTGCAATCTTGAGTTCCGGAGAAAATATTATCAGGAATGTCCCGAATCTTCGTGATGTAATGACTATGGGCAAACTGCTTGCACATCTTGGCTTTGGATTTCACCTTGAAGACAACCAGATTCTACTCCAGACAAAAAAGATAACATCTATTGAGGCCCCTTATGATTTTGTTAAAACCATGCGCGCATCTGTGCTGGTTCTCGGTCCTCTGCTTGCAAGGACCGGCAGGGCCAAGGTGTCTCTGCCCGGCGGCTGTGCAATAGGTGCGAGACCCATAAATCTTCACATCATGGGGCTTGAAAAAATGGGGGCCAAAATAACGTTGTCAGAGGGATACATTGAAGCGAGTGCAAAACGGCTAAAGGGAGCAACTATTTACTTCGATATTCCGACTGTGACAGGTACAGAAAACCTTATGATGGCTGCAGCGCTTGCAGACGGAACAACTATTCTTGAAAATGCGGCCCGTGAACCGGAGGTTGTCGATCTGGCCAATGCTTTAATTTCCATGGGGGCGGATATTCAGGGTGCAGGCACGAGTAGTATCAAAATTAATGGAGTTAACAAACTTCGGCCTCTTGATTACACGGTTATACCTGACAGAATAGAGACGGCGACATTTATAGCTGCTGCTGCCATTACCCGGGGAGATGTAAAGATTAAAGGAGGCAGACCGGAGCATCTGGAAGCGGTTATAAATAAAATAAAGGAAGCCGGAGTAAGGGTTGTGCAGAAGAACGATAAGCTAATTGTTAAAGGACCGGAAAGACTGTCATCCATTGACATAAAGACTATGCCTCATCCCGGTTTTCCAACTGACATGCAGGCGCAGTTCATGGCCCTGATGGCAATAGCTGACGGTACAAGCCTTATTACAGAGAGTATATTTGAAAACAGGTTTATGCATGTTGCAGAACTGAAAAGGATGGGCGCTGATATAAAGGTTGAAGGATCGACTGCAACGGTGAAAGGCGTTGAATCGCTTACAGGCGCGCCTGTTATGGCAACAGACCTGCGGGCCAGCGCATCGCTTGTTGTCGCAGGCCTTGCAGCACACGGAACGACCGTTATTGACAGGGTTTATCATCTTGACAGGGGATATGAAAAAATAGAGGAGAAATTGAGAATGCTTGGGGCAAAGATCAGGAGAGTCAAATGAGGATAATAAGAGATAACGGCGTGCAGTCTTTTATAGATTTGCTGAAGAAGAGGGCTTCTGCCTCAATCGTTGAAGACGATATCCAAAGAACAGTCAGGAAGATTATTTCGGATGTCAAAAGACAGGGTGACAGGGCAGTGAAAAGATATACGGAAGAATTTGATTCAATAAAACTGAAAGGACTTGCTGTCAGTCAAAAAGAGATTGACACATCTGCCAAAGAAGCGGAAAAAGAATTTTTAAAGGCTCTGAGATACGCAGCCCAAAGGATTAAAAAATTCCATGAGCGCCAGAAAGAGAAATCATGGGGCTTTTCAGAAAACGGCATCACGGTCGGACAAATAATAAGACCTATAAATCGAGTTGGCGTGTACGTTCCCGGAGGCAAGGCGTCGTATCCATCTACTGTTTTAATGAATGTGATCCCGGCACAGGTTGCAGGCGTAAAAGAGATCGCAATGTGCGTTCCAACTCCTCAAGGGAAAATTAATCCCCATGTTGCTGCTGCAATAAAATTACTCAATGTAAAAGAGGTATATCGAATCGGAGGAGCGCAGGCAGTGGCAGCGCTTGCTTATGGCACTGAGACAATAAGAAAAGTTGATAAGATTGCAGGTCCGGGCAACATCTTTGTGGCAGTTGCAAAAAGGATGGTATTTGGAGATGTTGGGATCGACATGGTTGCCGGTCCCAGCGAGATACTGATAATTGCCGATAAAACAGCCGATCCTTCCTTTATCGCTTCAGACCTGCTCAGCCAGGCAGAGCATGATGAAATGGCATCATCAATATTAATTACCGATTTTGAAGATCTTGCAGAGAAAGTGCATATTGAACTTGCAAGACAATTAAAAAACCTTAAGAGAAAAGATATAGCAAAAAAATCTCTCCGGAGGTACGGCGCTATAATCATTACCGGAAATCTTCAGAATGCGGCGGACTTTGCGAACAGGATTGCACCCGAGCATCTTGAAATAATGACCCAAAATCCATCGCGTTTATTGCCGGAAATTAAAAACGCAGGCGCTATTTTCCTCGGTCCATGGACGCCGGAACCTCTCGGCGATTATGCTGCAGGGCCGAATCACACGCTCCCGACAGGCGGAACAGCGCGCTTCTCGTCGCCGCTCGGTGTGTATGACTTCATTAAACGCACCAGCCTGATTAACGCCACGAAAATTGGATTCGACAGACTTGCCGGTACAGTTAAAACCCTGGCTGATGTTGAAGGGCTTGAGGCGCATGGAAATACGGTGAGGGTGAGACGAGGGAAGCTCTAAGCCTGATTGAGGGGCAATTCATGAATTGCTCTTTCGGGCTTCTGCACAACCATGAAATTTTAATTGACCGTCATGATGTCCCCTTCTGATAACAAATTACCCCCATTTTTTTCTTGCCATTCCCTCTTACCCTACTGTAAACTTAAAGCACGCTCTTATTAATTCACAAGTTCTTTGTACAGCGTGGCAATTCCTACTTTGGAGCGGGCTTTTTAGCAAACCGACTTAATCAACAAGTTTTGGGTAAATATTGACGTGTGACATAGAAGAGCAAAAGTGTTACAGGGGACTGCAGCGCTTATATTGGGCAAAAAAAGATGGTAATTGTAAATAAATGACTGAATGAAAAAATAACGATTAATTGAAAAGCCTAACACTTTATAAGGCCTCCAAATGTCAAGAATGAAAAAGTGCAAAAGCGCGGAAGTAAGAAAGGAAGGCATAACTAAATGGATAATTTAATCTGCAAGAACTGTGGCTTATCCACGAGTAAAGTCGATTTAAAAGGTATTTCTCACATATGTCCTGGCTGTGGGAGCAGCCTGGAGACGGAGGTTTATAAGAAAGAAAACGGAACAGATGATATTCAAATGCAGTCTGAAGAGTCACGCCTTTACTATCCCAGGTTTACCGGCTCTGCAAACGAATATTTTAAGATATGGATTGTCAATACTTTTTTAACAATCATTACGTTGGGTATTTATGCAGCCTGGGCAAAAGTGCGAAACCGCCAGTACATTTATAAAAATACTTTGCTTGACGATCAGCCCTTCGAATATACGGCAAATCCTGTTGCGATATTAAAAGGCAATCTGATAGTAGCGTCCGGAGCTATAATTTATTTTCTGACGTATTTCTACAAGCCGATGTACAGCGCTATCGTGGTCGGTTTATTTTACCTAATTCTTCCCTTTCTGATTTTTAAATCACTAAAATTCATCGCGCATAATTCCGCCTATCGTAATATCAGATTCCGTTTTCTTGGTAACATGAAGGAAAGCTACAGAATATATATTTTTTATCCGATTTTGATACTATTTACTCTGGGGCTCATAATCCCTTACTGGGCATTTAAAAAGAAAGAGTATTTCTTTAATAATTTCGCATTTGGAGCAACAGCCAATTCATTTAATGGAAAAGCGAAACGTTTTTACAAGATCTATCTGTCTGCCTTTGTTATTTTTATAATTTCGATACTCATATTAGGTTTTATTTTTTTTACGGTACTTATCAAATCAGGCCTTACATCAGCTGACGTCTCAAATAAGAGTTTTATTATGAAAAACGTAATAATCGCCTATGCTTTAATGATAGTTGTGGTAACCTACTTCCAGCAGTTCATTTATGCACGGATAACGAACTATTGCTGGGAACATTCAAACCTTGGCAGTTTACGCTTCCGGAGCACCTTAAAGGCCGGTACATTGTTCTTTATCCGGATTACAAATATACTTGCAATCATTCTGTCTATCGGCCTTTTGATTCCCTGGGCAAAGATCAGGAAAACCCGGTACATATTAAATAACATTACTATAATGTCTGAGAAAGAACTGGATGATTTCAAGGCATTTATCGAGTCTGATGTCAGTGCATATGGCGTGTCCGCCACGGAAGCCTTTGACTTTGATATAGGGCTATGATCATGTTTAAGGCTTCCTATTTTGACGGAAAGCGATCCTGTGGTCTTCCCGTATATATCAATTTACAAGGTGCAACAATTTACATTCAGAGTGAAGACGGTTTACCTCTTTTAAGTGTTCCCCTGAGAGAGTGTGAGATTTCTCCGCCTCTCGGCAAAACCAGCCGGACCATCAGGTTTCCTAACGGAGCGCAGTGTGAGACAGTGGATCTTGCTGCCGTCGAGACATTGTGGAAAAATCACGGCGGTAAAAGTCTGATGAACTTTGTAAATTGTCTCGAAAGTCGCTGGAAGATGGTCGGCATATGCCTGATTGGACTTGTTATATTTGTACTCATATTATCAAAATATGCGATTCCTTTGGCTTCAAAAAAAATTGCCTTTTCATTGCCCCACCATCTAACGGATGAATTGAGCAGATCAACTTTGGAAATTCTGGATTACAAATACCTGAAAACTTCGGTGCTCGATGACAAAGTTAAAAATGAGCTGAAAGATATCTTTTTCGTGCTTCATGAAGAAATCGACCCTGGCTCTTATTACCGTCTGGAATTCCGAAAAAGTCCTTTAATCGGACCCAATGCCTTTGCACTGCCTTCGGGGCTTATATTAATAACAGACGAACTGGTCGAAATATCACAAGATAATAAAGAACTGATCGGAATAATGGCACACGAAGTTGCACATGTTAAATACAGGCATGGCTTAAGGAGTGTTTTTCAGAATTCAGGGATTTTTTTACTTATATCTTCACTTTTTGGTGATGTAACTTCAATAACATCAATTGGAGCAACTTTGCCTACATTGCTTGCGAGATCCGGTTATTCTAGGGAATTCGAAAGAGAAGCAGATCAAACAGCTGGCCTTTATCTGATTCAAAAAGGATGGAGTACAAAACCCTATCAGCACATTTTGATGCGTATCACAAAAAATGTGCATAGTTATCCTGAAGAATCTGTATTCTCCTCTCATCCTATAGCTCAAGAAAGAGTATTTGATTTACAAAAATTGGAAGACAATAAAATAATTAAAGATACGTTAATAAAAAATTAAAGTGCTCAGGATGGAAAGCGGGGAACGCTCTACCAGAACAGCCATCTTCCCGAATAAAGCACATATATCCCAAGAATAAAATTTGTAACAGCATGCGAAATAATGCAAAGAAAAATACTTTTTCTGTAGTAAAGAAGCAGATTATAAAGAATTCCTGCAATGATGCCTGCCAGCCATAAACTGTGTTCCGAGCCGAAAAGCAGAACAGTAGTGATAAAGGAAGTAATGCTGAAAGTACCTATGGGAACCGATGTAAAATTATGGTTATCAATCCATCTGATTACAAAGGACCTCCAGAAAATTTCTTCCATTACGGGAACCACAATTGCCGATCCGTAAATACGGAAAAATATGGCGATAAAAAAAGCTTCCTTGCTGAGCAATTTATAAGGATTATTAGACCTGGGCGAGCCTATGATTGCAAAGTCCCACGTCATATTTATCCATAAGATAAATACAAAGACCCCTAAAACAACAGCAATGCAGATATCCTTAAACGATGCTGTTAGATTTATTTCTGAATATTTGCTTCTGAAATGAAGTAATATAAGGCCAACAACAATGCTTTTTGCGATATAAATCAGATAGACGTCAGATGTGAATATTGATTCCATCATGACAAATGCCATAAAAACCGCAAAAGGGAGAACGCGCGGGAACCATGCTCGGTTATAAATATCATTCCATTTTTTGATCATATTCAAAAATAGCAAATTAACGTTTTTATTACAAACGTGTAAAATAATGAACTCTTCATAGAATTGTGTGAAGATATTTCCCCCTTTGTAAAAGGGGGATGAAGGGGGATTTTCTAAAATATGCTTCAATTGAAAAAATCTCCCCTAACCCCTCTTTTCCAAAGAGGGGGATAAAGACCCGTTCAAGATTGCTTAGAGGTGAGTAAATCAATGAGCATATTTGAAATCGCCATGTTGTTATGTTTTGGTTTTGCCTGGCCTTTTTCCATTTACAAGTCATACAGGTCCAGGACGAACAGCGGCAAGAGCGTCGTCTTTTTATATATAGTCCTTGCAGGGTATGCAGCAGGTATCATGCACAAAATTATTTATAATTACGACTTCGTAATTATTTTATATGCCGTCAATGGTCTTATGGTTTTTATTGACATTTTACTCTATTACCGGAATAAGCGGTTATCAGACAACCTTCTTAAGGTGCAATAGCAAGGCCCCGGGATTCATAATACACGCCTTATCTTCCCGCAAGTCCTGTTCTCTTCGCTGCCTCAGCCACCGCATGGGCCACGGCGGCAACCACCCTCCTGTCAAATCCGCTGGGAATGATATAATCTTCATGCAGCTCATCATCCTTCAGGATATGGGCAATGGCGGTAGCCGCCGCTAACTTCACCTCTTCATTAACCCCTTTCGCCCTGGCATCCAGCAGTCCGCGGAATATCCCCGGAAAACTGAGCATGTTATTTATCTGGTTGGGATAATCGGATCTGCCGGTTGCAAGCACTCTTACAACGGGAAGGGCTTCTTCAGGCGCTATCTCAGGGTCTGGATTTGCAAGTGCAAATACAACCGGTTCCTTTGACATCTTTCTGATATCATCCGGTGTTATTATATTGGGGACTGAAAGACCTATGAAGACATCCGCCCCCTTCATCGCATCAGATATGCTCCCCCTGAATTTCCGGGGATTGGTTATTTTTGCGAGCATCCTTTTGTATGGATTCATATCCTGCCTTCTGCCTTTATACACAGCCCCGTTTCTATCGCAGACAATTATGTCTTTTATTCCAAAATATAAAAGCATCCTGGCAGTTGCCGAACCAGCCGCGCCTGCGCCAGCTATAACCACCCTGAACTTCCTGATGTCTCTCTTCAGAAGTCTCGCTGCATTAATAAGGGCTGCCAGCACCACAACTGCGGTTCCGTGCTGGTCGTCATGAATGACCGGTATGTCGAGTTCTCTTCTCAGTCTCGTCTCTATTTCAAAGCAGCGGGGTGCGGATATATCTTCAAGGTTTATGCCTCCAAAGGCAGGAGAAATATTTTTTACGGTATTTATAATCTCTTCCGGATCTTTAGTCCTGAGGGCGATGGGAAAGGCATCAATCCCTGCAAACTCTTTAAAGATCATCGCCTTGCCTTCCATGACCGGCATTGCAGCCTCAGGTCCTATATCACCGAGGCCGAGCACCGCGGTTCCGTCAGTGAGTATCGCTACAGAATTACCTTTTATTGTGTAGCGGTATGCATGTTCCTTATTCTCCCTGATATCATTGCAGATCCTCGCCACACCGGGAGTATAAACTTTGGACAGGTCCTCCCTGTCCTTAATCGGAACTTTGTTGTGGATCTCTATTTTCCCCCCTTCATGTGCAGAAAAGGTCCTGTCCATTACCCGGAGCACTTTAACGCCGTCAATGTCTCTTATGGAGGCTACGAGCTCTTTTTCATGTCTTTCATCGCGTGCATTGACCGTGATATCCCGGACTACCTTCCCCTTCTCTACACGGACAATATCGATTGCACCCAGATCACCTCCGGAAAGACTGATAGCATTTGCTATCAGGGAAAACTTGCCGATCCGGTTTTCAATTTCCACCCGGATCGTTATACTGTAACTTGGGCTCGGGATGATAGTCATTGTTCTTATCTCGACTTTGTATAAATATCCTATCAAAGATAAAGCGGGTCAGCAAGCCGGTTTGAATATTTTTTCTGCCCCTTGTATTATAGAAAACACAAAATAGTCTTAAGAGGTTTAATATAATGAAAAATGTTTTACGGCTCGGCCTTCCGAAGGGAAGCCTGCAGGAATCAACACTGAAGCTGTTTAAAAAGGCCGGATACAATATTTCCGTGGACTCACGCTCATACTATCCTGTGTTCGATGATGCAGAGATAGAAGCGCTGCTCATACGGGCGCAGGAGATGGCGCGTTATGTAGATGATGGCGTCCTTGATGCAGGACTTACAGGAAAGGACTGGATCCTTGAACAGGGCGCTGATGTGCAGGAAGTTGCTGAACTGAATTATGCAAAGGGCGGCCTGAGACCTGTGAAATGGGTTATCGCTGTTCCCAACGATTCAAAAATAAAAAGCATCAGGGATTTAAACGGCAAACGCATTGCAACAGAGCTAGTCGGTTTTACAAAGAAATATCTCAAATCCAGAGGCATCAAAGCGGAGGTGGATTTTTCATGGGGTGCGACAGAGGTGAAGCCTCCTCATCTTGCAGATGCAATTGTAGAATTGACAGAAACAGGATCATCATTGCGGGCAAACAATTTAAGAATAATTGAAACCATACTTGTATCAAGCACGAGATTCATTGCCAACAAGAAGGCATGGAAGGATAAATGGAAAAAGCTGAAGATGGAAAATATTGTTCTTCTTCTAAAAGGCGCTCTTGCTGCCGAAGAAAAGGTGGGTCTGAAAATGAACGTGCCTGAGAAATCCATGAAAAGGGTGATGACCCTCCTTTCTGCCATGCATTCTCCAACGATATCACAGCTTTCAGACAAGGGCTGGTACGCGCTTGAGGTTGTGATTGACGAGAGGACTGTGCGCGATATTATCCCAAAGCTCAAATCGGTCGGAGCATCCGGGATAATAGAGTATCCGTTAAATAAGGTGATACCGTAGTCCAGTAACTGAAGGTTTGATTGGTTCAATTAGTTTTATTGGTTTCATTGGTTGAATTGTTTCTATGAAAATTGTTCTCTCAATTGCCGCTGTACTGATCATTCTCTTTCTCCTTATCAGGTTCCTTGAATATAAAAGTCTCTACTTCCCTCTCAAAAAAGTCGAAGCTACTCCAAAAGATATAGACCTCGATTATGAAGATATCGTTGTAACAACAACAGACGGCGTTCAAATTTCCGGCTGGTTCATCCCTGCAAGAAAACCACGGGCCACGTTATTATTCTGTCATGGCAACGGCGGGAATATCAGCCACCGCCTTGAGAAGATAAATATGTTTAACTTTCTTAATCTGAACGTCCTTATCTTCGACTATCGCGGGTATGGAAAGAGCAAAGGCAGCCCCTCTGAAAAAGGTCTCTATCACGATGCAGAAGCTATCTATGCGTATTTGCTGAACAAAAAAGGTTTTGTACCGCAGGAAATCATCGCATACGGCGAATCTCTCGGCGGCGCTGTTGCTGTTGATCTGGCAAGCAGGCATGAGCTGGGAGGGATAATAATCGAGGAAGGGTTCACATCAGCAAGAGATATAGGGAAAACTGTTTTACCTTTCATCCCTTCATCCTTTTATAAGAGCGAATTTGATTCTTTGAAAAAAATAAAAAACATTAAGTCACCAAAATTGATTTTTCACAGTCCTGATGACGAGATTGTTCCATTCAAGCTGGGCAAAAGACTATATGATGAAGCTCCTGAGCCAAAAGAATTTGTTCAACTGCAGGGCGGACATAATGATGCATTTCTCACGTCACAGGAGTTATTTTTGGGGAAGATAGATTCTTTTGTGGGCAGGCTGTGAATTGTAGGGGCGATTCATGAATCGCTCCTGTTACCTGAATATCCCCTTCAGTAAATCCTCAACAGGCTTTTTATCTTCCTGTGTTTTATCCCTTTTCCTTCCTTTATCTTTTTTGAACAACTTATCAATAAGTCCTTTTTCAATCACCCGCGTGCCAGCCTTTGCAACATCAACGCTGTATGACGGATCTGAAAAGGTACCGGAAACTTTCATGGGAATTATTCCCCAGCCTTCTTCGTCCTTTATATATTTTGCAACACCCGAACCCAGCGCCTTTTTAGATAGACGGGGAGAAAGTTTTAAGTCAAATACAAGGTCAAGGGATTCATCAAGGCCGATATGGCCCGACGGGTTCATTGAAATATCATCAGATAAAAACATACTGTCAAGGCGTGCTGCGCTGTTTCTTATTTTTACTGTCCCGTTTGCCTGTTTCATATTTATTGTTTTCAATTCATCAGTCTTAAGCAACACTGATAAATTATCGGCTATTTTGGCATTAGTTATTTTTCCGTCTTTTATATTGAAATCTCCATCGGCAACAAGATTTTTCTTGATATTTTCAGGCAATGTCCCTGACCCGTTTAATTTAAGATTCAAGGAAAGGAGTCCGAAGACAGTGTCTTTTGCCTTCGGGAAAAAGGAATTTACCACCTCATCCACATGAAGGGAATCAATGCTGCCTGAAAGACTGTAGACATATTCCGGCGTTGAGAGATCAATAACGCTGTTTACATCTAATTTGCCATTGCCTGCAGCAGCGGTCATTTTTACAATCTCAAATTTGCTGTCTTTGAGCGTATATTTTGTATAAAAATCAGTAACGGTCATACTCTTGTATGTAAGCGATTTCATTTTAATCTCCCCGTTTGATTTTAAAGAATCAAGTTTTTGGGGTTTACCCGTGAGTCGTAAATCTGCCGAGAAACTATCTGATAGCGCAAGGCCTTTCATATCAGTAAAAGAGGTTATTAATTTTTGTAAATCAGCGGATTTTGTCTTTGGCACTGAAACTGTGATATCGATTTCAGGTTCCTTCCCGAAACTCTTAATCATTCCTGTTACTAATAGTAATATTTTTTGAATTTTCAACTCAGCTTTATCTATACGGATATTTTTTGATTCAAGGTCTATTCGGGTTGAATAGTTAAGCGAGGCCTTGATATTTTTTATCTCCTTTTTTGAAGTCTGTAAAACAATTTCATCAAATTTCGCATCTATTTTACCCTCAGAAAACAATTCTGCTCCATCTGCGCTTTTTATGCTCGCGTAAATTGCAAAAGAACCTTTAATATCAGGTAATCCCTTTGTTGAGTCAGTAAAGGAAAAGCTTGAGTCTTTGGCTGAAATATTATTTACAAGCAAAGAGATTGGAAGCACCTGTGTTTCAGCCGGCTGTTTTTCTTCTTTTACCTTCCCGGTCTTTTCTTTTTCCCCGATGTCTTCAAAATTAAACCTGCCTTTATTGTTACGTGAAATTCTTACTTCAGGAGACAAAATCTTTAGTTCATCAATAACCACCTTTCTGGAAAGAAGCGGCAGGAGTTGAAATTTAAGGATAAAATCCCTGCATTTCACAAAGTCTGTTTTTTCATCTGTTTCCTTAACTGCAAAATCTTTTACAACTATGCCTTTCAACAGGTTTATTTTTATCTCACCAATACTTATTTTACGGTTTAATGTTTGTTCAGCATATGGAATAAGGAATGTCTTAATCCGTTCGGGCGTTACATAGGTTTTGATGAAAAAAATCAGAGTAATAACAATAATTGTTATGGCTGCAATGATTAGTAAAAATATCTTTTTCATGATGTTTTCCTGAAAAAATAAATAAACTTTACCACTATAATATTATTTGTTCAAGCAGGGAAAAACTATCTTTAAAAAACTATCCTTGAT